>NZ_CP009459.1:1996847-2662463 GCF_000758325.1 Cedecea neteri
CAATTCCTGCATTCGGTCTGGGCACTTTCCGCCTGAAAGACGACGTCGTCATCGCATCGGTTAAAACTGCGCTGGAACTGGGCTATCGCACAGTAGACACTGCACAAATCTATGATAATGAAGCGGCCGTTGGCCAGGCCCTGGAAGAAAGCGGTATTCCGCGTGATGAACTGTTTATCACCACCAAAATTTGGATCGAAAATCTGAGCAAGGACAAGCTGATCCCTAGCCTGAAAGAGAGCCTGGCGAAGCTGCGCACTGATTATGTCGATCTGACGCTGATCCACTGGCCATCACCAAACGACGCCGTACCGGTTGCTGAATTTATGCAGGCGCTGTTGTCGGCAAAAGAAGCTGGTCTGACTCGCCAGATTGGGATTTCGAACTTCACGGTTGAGCTGATGCAGCAGGCTATTGACGCTATTGGTGCTGAAAACATTGCGACCAATCAGATTGAGCTCTCTCCCTACCTGCAAAACCGCACCGTTGTTGAGTGGGCAAAACAACATAACATCCACATCACGTCCTATATGACGCTGGCGTATGGTAAGGCACTGGCGGATGAAACAATTGGCCGTATTGCACAGGAACATCAGGCCACGCCTGCACAGGTAATTCTGGCGTGGGCGATGGCTCTGGATTACGCAGTCATTCCTTCTTCTACTAAACGCGAGAATCTTGAAAGCAACCTGCTGGCACGGAACCTGAAGCTGGATGCCGAAGACATGGCGGCCATTGCTGCTCTGGAATGCAATGACCGCCTGGTGAGCCCGGAAGGCCTGGCACCAAAGTGGGATAACTGATCCTGATTACGGCCCTTCATGGGGCCGTTTTACTGCATCACTCAGAAAATCAATAAATGCACGAATACGTGTACTGACCGCCCGGTCGCTATAATACACCGCGCTGAAAGGCATATTGACCGGCAAAAGCTTATCCGCAAGCACCTCGACAAACTCACCGCTCTCAATCTCTTTATCAATCATAAAATCCGACAGGCAGGCGATGCCATTGCCCGTAAGGCAGAGCTGCTTAAGCGTTTCGCCGCTATTCGATGACAGCCCAGGTGCGATCTCATAAAGCTGCCCATCCGCCTGTGAAACCGGCCAGCGGTTAAGGGATGACGGTTCGGTAAAGCCCAGGCAGACGTGATTCACCAGATCGGCGACAGACTCTGGCGTACCGTGTGCTGCCAGATACTCAGGTGAAGCAATAATCTTGCGATAACTGCTAAAGAGTGGCCGGGCGCGCAAGCTTGAGTCGGTTAAATTGCCCACGCGAATCGCCACATCGACTTTGCGTTCGATGAGGTTAATGAAGGTTTCCGAAGAGACTAGCGAGAGCGTCATTTCCGGGTAGCGTTCGCGGAACGGTTTTATTAGCGGTATCAGTAAATGCAACATTACCGGCGTGGCGGCATCAATGCGCAATAATCCCCGCGGCGTTTGCTTGCTTTCCATCACTTCATTTTCGGCTGCGGCCATCGCCTGCAGAATCTGCTGTACGTTACGGAAGTAACGTTCACCTTCCTCCGTCAGGCTCAACTGCCGAGTTGTGCGGTTGAGCAGGCTTACTCCGAGCTTCATCTCCAATTTTTTAACCGTTCTGCTTACCGCAGAGTTGGCCTGCCCCAGCTGCTCTGCTGCACGGCTGAAGCTCCCGCTTTCTACTACGGCAACGAAAATCGCAAGTTCTTCCGATGTAGCCTTCATTGTTGCTCCACAAGCAAAATTCTATTGAGATTTTACATATTTTTGTTATTTAAGCATCCCGCCATACTGCGTGTCATCAAAAGACACCTGTTATGGAGTAAATTATGCCTCTGGCGCTTCTGGCACTGACAATCAGTGCTTTCGCAATCGGTACCACCGAATTTGTGATCGTCGGGCTTGTGCCGACCATCGCTGAACAGCTCGCGATCTCCGTACCGTCGGCAGGATTGCTGGTTTCTATTTATGCCCTGGGTGTAGCTATTGGCGCACCTGTTCTTACCGCTTTAACGGGTAAACTTCCGCGTAAACAGCTGTTGATCGGGCTTATGGCTCTCTTCACAGTGGGTAACGTCATCGCCTGGCTGTCGCCTAATTACGAGACCCTGGTTGTGGCACGTCTGCTAACCGGTCTGGCACACGGCGTGTTTTTCTCGATTGGCTCAACGATTGCGACAAGCCTTGTACCTAAAGAGAAAGCGGCTTCGGCCATTGCCATTATGTTTGGTGGCCTGACGGTAGCGCTGGTGACGGGGGTGCCATTAGGCACTTTCATCGGGCAGCATTTCGGCTGGCGTGAAACCTTCCTCGCGGTCTCGGCTATTGGCGTGATCGCCTTAATCAGCAGCATGATCCTTATCCCGAAAGATATTCCTAACCGTGCGATGGCGGGAATAAAAGAGCAATTACAGGTACTAACGCATCCGCGTCTGGTGTTGATCTATCTGGTTACCGCTCTGGGCTACGGTGGTGTGTTCACCGCCTTCACCTTCCTTGCCCCAATGATGCAGGATCTGGCCGGATTCTCACCTTCTGCAGTTAGCTGGATCCTGCTTGGTTATGGCGTATCGGTGGCTATCGGTAACATCTGGGGAGGGAAACTGGCGGATCGTCACGGTGCGGTACCGGCTCTGAAGTTTATCTTTGCCGCTCTGGCTGCGTTACTTCTGGTCTTCCAGTTCACCGCGCATTCACATGTTGCTGCCTTGCTGACGATTTTGGTGATGGGCGTTTTTGCTTTCGGCAATGTGCCGGGATTACAGGTTTATGTTGTCCAAAAAGCTGAGCAATACACGCCCAATGCGGTAGATGTTGCCTCCGGGCTCAACATCGCGGCATTTAACGTAGGCATTGCTCTGGGCTCCATTATTGGCGGCCAGACCGTACAGAACTTCGGCCTGGCACAAACACCGTGGATTGGCGCCGTGATTGTTGTTCTGGCACTGTTGTTAATAGGCTTAAGCGGTCGACTCGATAAGCAATCACGGGTTGCCATCAGTTAAGTTTTATCTTTCCGGAGCGTGATTGTTTACGTTCCGGAAAGGCAATGGTTTGTAATGGTCGTTGAAAGTCTGCGCTAAAGTCCCTATAACTGAAAGATAGTCTGCGAACTGCAGGCAAGTTGAGTTACTGAGGTCGTTAGCCAAACGTGCACAAGAATACCTATGCCATGCGATATGTAGCCGGACAGCCAGCAGAGCGCATTCTGCCTCCTGGCTCGTTCGCGACTATCGGCCAGGCATTACCCCCCGGTGAACCTTTACCCGGTCAGGACACCATTCGTGTTCTGGTGTGGAATATCTTTAAGCAGCAGCGGGCCGACTGGCTTTCGGTGCTGCAAACCTTCGGCAAAGACGCACACCTGATGTTGCTCCAGGAAGCGCAAACGACGCCTGAGCTGGTCAGATTTGCGACCTCCAACTATCTGGCTGCCGACCAGGTTCCTGCCTTTGTTTTACCCCAGCATCCTTCTGGCGTAATGACGCTGTCTGCAGCCCATCCGGTATATTGCTGCCCGCTGCGTGAACGCGAGCCGATCCTGCGCTTGTCTAAGTCAGCTTTGGTCACGGTTTATCCGCTGCCAGACGGGCGAATGTTGATGGTGATTAATATCCATGCCGTCAATTTTAGCCTCGGTGTTGATGTCTACAGCAAGCAGTTGGGGCCTATTGGCGACCAGATAGGGCATCACAACGGGCCGGTGATCATGGCCGGTGATTTCAATGCCTGGAGCCGCCCGCGTATGAACGCGCTTTTCCGCTTTGCCCGTGAGATGACGCTCAGGGAAGTGCGCTTTACTGACGACCACCGCCGCCGGGCGTTTGGTCGCCCTCTTGATTTCGTGTTCTATCGTGGCCTGAACGTCACCGAAGCTTCGGTGCTGGTGACCCGTGCATCAGACCATAACCCGCTACTAGTTGAATTCCGTCCCGGCAAGCCTGAGCTGAAATAAGGTTCGTCAGGTCTGCCGTTGGGCAGACCTGTGCGCTGCCCTTTTTCTCACTTAACCGCAAGGACATAACGATGACAACGCAATCCCATCACGACAAAGTTGGCCAGCAGTTTGGATCTCAGGCCAGCGCCTATTTGGCCAGTACGGTTCATGCTTCCGGGCGCGATCTGGAGCGGCTTAGCGCCAGACTGAATGACTTCCCTCATGCCACGCTCCTGGACATGGGATGTGGGGCAGGGCACGCCAGCTTTATTGCCGCGGCTAAAGTGAAATCGGTGGTGGCTTATGATCTGTCCGAACAGATGCTGGCGGTCGTTGCTGAGGCGGCAACAACGCGCGGAATAGCGAATATCGCGACGCGTCAGGGATATGCGGAATCATTGCCGTTTGACGACGGTACTTTTGATGTGGTGATTAGTCGCTACTCGGCACATCACTGGCACGATGTCGGCCAGGCGCTGCGTGAAGTAAAACGCGTGCTTAAGCCCGGTGGTATTGCTATCTTCATGGATGTGACCTCGCCAGGCCATCCGGTGAAGGATATCTGGCTGCAAACGGTCGAGGCGCTGCGTGATACCTCGCATGTGCGTAATTATTCCAGCGGAGAGTGGCTTAGCCTGTTCAATGATGCGGGCCTGGTCACGCACAGCGTGTTGTGCGACAGGTTGAATCTGGAGTTCACCAGCTGGATCGCCAGAATGCGCACGCCGATAGTGTTATCTGACGCAATCCGCGCTTATCAAAAAAGTGCCTCGGACGAGGTGAAACAATACTTTGAATTGCAGCGTGACGGCTCGTTCACCAGCGATATCATCATGCTGGAAGCGCGAAAGGTATGACGTAAAAAGAAAAGGCACCGTAAGGTGCCTTTTTTGTTCTGGCTATCAGGTATCCGGAGAGTTGTTGCCGCTGACAAACAGCGTCAAACGGTCACCCGGTTTCAGGTCATCGGTACCATTGTTCCAGCGCATCACATCTTTGATGTTCACGCCGTGACGTTTAGCAATACTCGACAACGAGTCGCCTTTGCGCACCTGATAAGTGATGCTGCTGTTATCGGCCAGCTGCGTTGCACCACCTTTCACGCTGAGCGTCTGCCCAACTTTAAGGTGCGCACCACGCAGGTTATTCCAGCTCTGCAAATCCTTAGTATTCACACCGAGGCGTGAAGCAATGCTGGACAGAGTATCCCCTGAACGCACTTTATAGGATTTGTTGCCACCCGCGTTGAGGCGGTTATCCGCCACCAGCGTTGGCTGTAAAGCATCGATTTCCCCAGAAGCCAGAGAGGCTTTCAGTTGCTCGGCATGCTTTTTCGGCACCATCACATAGCGCTGATTTTTCCCAACGGTGGTGCTTTTCACGCCTGCATTGAAGGTCTTCAGGTTGGTGAGCGACATGCCAGCCATTTCGGCGACCTGCGTTAACTCAACCGGATTGCTTACTTCAACACGCGCCAGCGCGCGGCTTTCATCCGTTGTCGGCAGACGTACGCCGTACTTCTGACTGTTTTTGAGTATGTCACTCAACGCCAGCATTTTCGGTACGTAGATCTTTGTTTCACGTGGCAATGCCAGCGACCAGAAATCGGTAGGTTTACCCCGCGATTTGTTCGCTTTAATGGCGTTCAACACGCGGCCTTCACCGCTGTTATACGCCGCCACGGTCAACAACCAGTCGCCGTCAAACATCTTGTTCAAACGCTGCATCATATCCAGTGCTGCGGTGGTGGAAGCCACTACATCACGGCGTGCATCGTACGCTTTGGTCTGCTTCAGACCATAATTGCGCCCCGTACTTGGGATAATCTGCCAAATGCCTGCGGCATTCGCGCTAGACGTCGCGTGGGGGTCAAAAGCGCTCTCCACTATGGGTAGTAGTACTAGTTCCATTGGCATGTTGCGTTTCTTAACTTGCCCGGCAATCCAGTACATATACGGCTCTGCCCGTAATGTTACATCGTGGAGATAGCTCTTATTACTCAGGTACTTCTGTTTCTGTTCGCGGATACGGACGTTTTCCGGTATCCCCATCTTTAGCTCGTTGCCGATGAAGTTCCACAGGTTTTGATCTTGCGCGAGGAAGGTTCCATCATCCATCCATCGCGCGGAGGTCGCTCGACCCGTGTACTTTCCTGCTTCACCTTGACCAGCTGCAGACAGACTCTGTGCGTGCTGTTGAATGTTGGCATCATGCTTTGACGCCTGGCACCCGACAAGCAAGACAGAGGCGAGTAGTATCGCTTTTGCCTTCATGTGTGTGTCAATGGTTGCTTAAAAGACGAGCGATGATACCGTCGCCTTTTCGACAACACAACCAGAATATTCAGAAGCTGTCCTTCTTTGTCCTTAACCAGGCGAATATCTCGTGGGGTTGTTGCAAGTTTGTTTCTTTTTTTATTTCTTCTTTTAAAACAGCATCTTCAGTGCGTAAAAAAATATTTATTTCACGTTCAGTTTGCAGGGAAGACGGCAAGGTTGAATGATTTTTTGCGCGTAACTCCTTAACTTTTCGATAGTATCCTCCTAAATGCTCATCATGGGGCAGAATACTTAAGGCGAACTTTATGTTCGATTCCGTATACTCATGTGCGCAACAAATCAGAGTGTCAGCGGGGAGTTCATTAAGCTTTTGAAATGAATTGAACATTTGAGCTGCTGTGCCTTCAAAAAGCCTTCCGCAGCCGCCTGAAAACATTGTGTCGCCGCAAAATAGATAAGGAAAACTAAAAAGCGAGATATGTCCTAAAGTGTGACCAGGTGTTGCTATCACGCGAAATTCACGCCCAAGCAGACTAAACTTGTCCCCTTCGCCCACGATCTGAGTGACGCCTTTCTGCTGGGTTTCCTCCGGGCCGTAGACCTCAATCTTCGGATACTTGTCCTTTAATTGCTGAACGCCGCCCACGTGATCGGCATGATGATGGGTCAGCAGAATGGCCTCTGGCTGCCAGCTGTTTTCCTCTATAGCCTTCAAGACCGGTGTGGCGTCGCCTGGGTCAACGATCACACATTTTCCCTGCTCGTTATTAAGCACCCAGATGTAGTTATCCTGGAAGGCGCGAATACTGTTAAGATTCATAGTTCAACCTCTCTATGGCCATTAAGAAGGTAGTGATGAAACCGGCAAGGATACCTGAGATTATCACTTCCCCCCATCATTGGGCTCAGCTGCGATGGGGAGAACACTATCGGAACGCGCTCGAAGAGCAGCTCCGCCCGTGGCTGGCGAAAATGTTCGGCTTTCATTTATTGAAAATCGGCAACCTGAGTGCGGAAGTGAACACCGAAGCCTGCGCGATTTCTCATCAGGTTAATGTGGCCCTGCAGGGCGAGCATCTACAGGTTAACGCCGACCCTCTACACTTGCCGTTTGCGGCGAAGTCGGTGGACGCCTGCCTGTTGGCCCACACCTTGCCCTGGTGTCCGGATCCCCACCGCCTGCTGCGAGAAGTGGATCGTGTTCTGATCGACGATGGCTGGATCGTGCTCAGCAGTTTCAATCCCATTAGTTTGCTGGGGCTGGGCAAAATGGTCCCGTTCTTGCGTAAGCGCGTGCCTTATAATAGTCGAATGTTTACCCCCATGAGGCAACAAGACTGGCTGTCGTTACTGAATTTTGAAGTGATGTACCGGCGCAGCTTTCAGGTCCTGCCCTGGCATAAGCAAGGGGGACGTTTGCTGAGTACTCATTTGCCGGCGCTGGGCTGTATGCACGTTATCGTGGCGCGTAAACGGACCTTGCCGCTGACGCTGAACCCAATGAAAAGCCGCAAAGCGAAAAATCAGATTCGCTCGGCGGTAGGGGCGACGCGGCAGTATCGTGAAGCCGTTGCTAAGGTGCCGCCGCGTCCGGCTGATAACCCACATCCTCATGAGTAGGGCGAGAGGCCGCGTTGCGTGCCAGCTCGTCACATCGCTCATTTTCCGGGTGGCCCGCATGCCCTTTGACCCATTCCCACTTAATCTGATGGTGGCTTAAGGCGGCATCCAGGCGCTTCCATAAATCGACGTTTTTCACCGGCTTTTTATCCGCCGTCTTCCAGCCACGTTTCTTCCAGTTGTGGATCCACTGGGTAATGCCCTGGCGGACGTACTGGCTGTCGGTGCTGAGGACCACATCGCAGGGTTCGATCAGCGCCTCAAGCGCGACGATAGCGGCCATCATCTCCATGCGGTTATTGGTGGTGAGACGAAACCCTTCGCTGAAGATTTTCTCGTGCTGCTTGTACCGCAAAATTGCCCCGAAGCCGCCCGGCCCTGGATTCCCAAGGCAGGAGCCATCGGTGAAAACTTCTACCTGTTTACGCATCTCTGGTAGACTTCCTGTGATGAAAACGTCAAGTCTGACACAAACGAGCGCGATGAGCACAGCTATATGATTTCTACTCCCACCAGACAAATAGTCCTCGATACCGAAACCACCGGTATGAACCAGATCGGTGCTCATTATGAGGGGCATCGCATTATCGAGATCGGTGCGGTTGAAGTGATTAACCGCCGCCTGACGGGCAACAACTTCCACGTCTACCTCAAGCCCGACCGGCTGGTGGACCCTGAAGCCTTTGGCGTTCACGGTATTGCGGACGAGTTTCTGGCGGATAAGCCGACGTTCGATCAGGTTGCAGACTCGTTCCTCGACTATATTCGCGGTGCCGAGTTGGTCATTCATAACGCCTCGTTTGATATCGGCTTTATGGACTACGAGTTCAGCAAGCTGCGGCGCGACATTCCTAAAACGGATACCTTCTGCAAGGTCACCGACAGCCTGGCAATGGCCCGTAAGATGTTCCCGGGCAAGCGAAACAGCCTCGATGCGCTCTGCTCTCGCTATGAAATAGACAACAGCAAACGTACGCTGCACGGCGCATTGCTTGATGCCCAAATCCTGGCCGACGTTTATCTGATGATGACCGGCGGGCAAACGTCACTCAAATTCTCTATGGAAGGTGATGTGCAACAGCAGCAGGGCAGCGGTGGTATTCAGCGCGTGGTACGTCGTGCATCAGGCATGCGGGTGATCCACGCCAGTGATGAAGAGCTGGTGGCCCATGAATCGCGCCTTGATTTGGTGCAGAAGAAAGGCGGCAGCTGTCTCTGGCGCAGCTAAAAATAGCCCAAATGAGTTAAAAATCGCCACTCAGGTGATTTTTGCGGCAAACGGTTAATTTTATGATAAAAAGCGTTGACGGTTATCGGGGCAATCCGTAATATCCGCTTCGTTCCCGACGGGGAACAAAACGCGGAGCGGTAGTTCAGTCGGTTAGAATACCTGCCTGTCACGCAGGGGGTCGCGGGTTCGAGTCCCGTCCGTTCCGCCACAATTCAGAAGGCCTGAGTCAGCAATGACTCAGGCCTTCGTCGTTTCTGCCTTTCGTAAAAATTTATCTAACCCCCGCGCCGCAATCGCGCGAGGGCTGGCTGAAACCACCTCTAGTGCCTGCTGGCTAACGCCACGCCGATCAAAATGGTCGCAATCCCGATGATATGGAAAAGATGCAGCGTTTCGCCGAGAAACACCAGCGACAGCACCACGCCAAAGACTGGGATCAGGTGAATGCTAAGCCCGGCGCGCGCGGCACCGACGGCTTCCACGCAACGTCCATAAAGTAGGTAGGAAACAAATGAGGGGAACGCGCCGAGGAACACGACCGCTGAAATCGTCATGGTATTCCAGTGCGGCACAGCGCCGGTGCTCATTTCATGCAGCCACAGCGGCAGCGTCACCACCAGCGCGATAGCCACCTGAACGCCCAGCAGCCCCATGCGGCTAATATCGGAAGGGATTTTTCGGATCCACAGCGTATACAGCGCAAAACAGGCCATGGCCGCCAGCAGCATCAGGTCCCCAGATGAAAATGCCATCTGCAGCAGCCCGTGAATATCGCCCTTAAAGATAATAAACAGCACGCCACAGCAGGAAATTGCCAGGCCTACCACCTGCTTGACGCTGAGCTTGTGCCCAAAAAACAGCGCGCCAAACAGCATAATCAGCACCGGTATACAGGAGTTAAGCAACAGCGCGTTGGTACTTGAAGTGTGATGCAGACCGATATACACCAGCAGGCTAAAGCAGACGATACCCGTCACCGACACGGCGACAATCCAGCCCAGATATTCCCGGTAACGGCGGAAGTCTCTTTTTATATATGGCAGCGCAAAAGGCAGAATCACAATCAGCGCCACCAGCCAGCGCATAAAGGTAAGTCCCACCGGGGGAATATCGTTGCGAACGGCTTTGCCGACGATGTAATTGCACGCCCAAAGCAGCGGTGGGATGGTGAACAGAAGCAAAACATACCAGGCCGATGGCTTATGGGGGGCAGCCTCAGTGGCCGACTTCTTACTGCTGAGCAAGGGACTCTCCTTTGACACGGGATTTTGCTGGAAAGGGCGAAGGGAGAATATATTACTCGCTGTCGGGCCAGCCGTCGTCGTGGAGAAGAAAAAGAGTATGTCTGGAAATGAAAAAGCCTGAACCCTTTCGGGCCCAGGCATCAAGGTTTACTCTTTGGAGGTAGCGACGCGGCCAGCAAACCCGGCAGCAACGCTGACTTTTTCACTACGCGCCAGCCAGCGGTAGCAGCTCAGGCCGAGGAACACGCCGATAAACCAGCTGAAGTTGGCGACTTCATGCAGCGAAGGAATAAAGCTGATGGTCAGGCAGACGGCAACCGAAGGCACCAGGGCGATGATCGCTTTCGGGTTGAAGCCGTTGCTGTACCAGTAGCGGCCTTTCGGCGTGTCGTTAAACAGATCGTCGACGTGAATTTTACCGCCTTTCACCAGGTAGAAGTCCGCCAGCAGGATGCCGAACAGTGGCCCAATGAACGAGCCCAGCACATCCAGCGTGTAGTGGATCAGCTCCGGGGACTGGAACAGGTTCCACGGCGTCAGCAGGACAGAACCCACCGCGGCGATCATCCCGCCTGCACGGAAGCTAATCTTCTGCGGTGAGCAGTTAGAGAAGTCGAACGCCGGAGAAACAAAGTTAGCCACGATATTGATCCCGATAGTCGCGGTGATCATCGTCAGCAGGCCAATCGCCATCGCGAGGCTGTTACCGATATGGCTCACGGTCTCGATCGGGTCGGTGATCATCTTGCCGAACAGCGACTGAGTACCGGACACAATCACCACGGTCACAATCGAGAACAACAGGAAGTTAAACGGCAGGCCCCAGCGGTTGCCGCGACGGATCTCATTCATGCTTTTACCGTAGCGAGAGAAGTCGCCGAAGTTCAGCAGCGGGCCGGAGAAGTACGACACAACCAGCGCGGTGGCGGTGATCATCTGCCACACCTGCTCGCCGGAGCTAAGCTGTTTGCTGGCTAAGGTAAAGGAGATGCCATCGAAACCGGTCTGATACAGGATCCAGCCTGCCAGCGCCATCATCACGATGTATACGGCAGGGCCCGCAATATCAATAAAGCGCTTAATCGCGTTCATCCCGTGCCAGAACACCATCGCCTGCAGCACCCACATAATACCGAAGCAGATCCAGCCGAGCTGAGACAGGCCGAGGAAGCTCACGCCCGTCATTGGCGCCAGCGTGGGCCAGAACTTCAGCAGCACCAGCATTAATGCGTTAGCGGCCAGGTAAGTTTGTATCCCGTACCAGGCGAAGGCGATAAGCCCGCGGATCACCGCCGGAATATTAGCCCCGAAGACGCCGAAAGCCTGGCGGCAAATCACCGCGTAAGGCACGCCCGCCATCTGGCTGGGTTTAGCGACCAGGTTGGCACAAAATTGCACGATGCAAATCCCTGCCAGCAGGCAAATCAGCACCTGCCAGCTGGCAAGCCCGAGCGTAAAGAAGCTGGCTGCTACTACATAGCCGCCCATGCTGTGTACATCCGACATCCAAAACGAAAAAATATTATACCAGGACCAAGTCTGGTGGCGGGTTGGGGCCAGGTCATCGTTGCACAGGCGCGGGCTGTAGCCGGCGTTGGCACTCTCTTTCATGGCTGTTGCGTTGTTCTCTATACCTGGCATGGGATCTGCTCCTATAAAAACAGAAGATGGATTACGTCTGCCATAGGTATTGCAGGAACCAGGCCAGGTTTGCATTTCTTGTATTCAATTATCAATGATATTGTATACAAATATAGGGTGCCTGGTGCTAACAGGAGAGGTGAATGAAACGTGATTTCGGGGTGACAGCCCCAGCAGAACTGCATGATAAAGAAGCCGTTATCTGGCAATCGCTGATGACGGCGATGGTCGAACACCAGCTGCCGCCGGGCAGTAAACTGCCGGAAGAAGCGCTGGCGGAAGTTTTTGGCATCAGCCGAACCGGGATCCGTAAAGTCTTAACGCGCCTCGCAACGGTGCAAATGATCACCATGCTGCCCGGGCGTGGTGCATTTGTGGCGATGCCGGACGTTGAAGAATCAAAAGCGATCTTCCAGACGCGCTCCGTTCTCGAATGCGCCAACCTGCCTCATGTACTCGAGCATCTTCAGGCGCCGCACCTTGCCGCGCTGCGTAAAATCATCCAGCAGGAAGAAAAGGCGCACCGCGACGGAGATGGGCCGGCTGCAATCCGCCTGTCGGCGGCGTTTCATATTCAGTTGCAGGCTATCTCCGGCAACGCCGTGCTGACGGAAATGGTCACCAGTTTGACGCACCGCTCCTCGCTGGTGATCGCTGCCTGGGGCGCGCCGTGGCAGCGGGGCTGCCGCTGTGACGATCATGAACACCTTATCGATCTGCTGCGCAAAAAAGACATTGAGTCGCTGACGCTGGCGATGCAGCACCACTTCGATCACATTGTTTCCAGCCTGCATTTTGAGCGCAGCGGTGAAACCACCCCAGACTTCGCCCGCCTCTTCGGCACCCGACAGGAATAACCATGCCACAGCCTATTATTCAAGTGATCAACCCCAACACCAGCCTGGCGATGACGCACACCATTGCAGAAGCCGCGCGTAGCGTTGCCGCCCCCGGTACGCAAATCCTCGCGACTTGCCCGGAACAGGGCGTGGAGTCAATCGAAGGGCACTTTGACGAAGCCATTGCGGCCATCGGCGTGCTGGAACAAATTCAGCATGGCAAAGCGCAGGGCGCGAACGGACACGTCATCGCCTGCTTTGGCGACCCAGGGCTGCTGGCGGCGCGTGAGATAGCCAGCGGGCCGGTGATTGGCATTGCCGAAGCGGCCATGCATATGGCCACGATGGTCGCCACCCGCTTCTCTATCGTCACCACGCTGCCGCGCACGGTGATCATTGCCCGCCATTTACTGCAGCAATACGGCTTTGAACATCACTGCGCGGCGCTGCATGCCATCGATCTGCCCGTGCTGGCGCTGGAAGACGGCACCGGGCTGGCTCAACGCATGGTGCGTGAGCGCTGCATTCAGGCCAAAAAAGAAGACAACAGCGGGGCAATCGTGCTGGGCTGCGGCGGCATGGCAAACCTGGCGAAAGAGCTGACCGAAGAGATCGGCATCCCGGTCATCGACGGCGTCACAGCGGCGGTGAAGCTGGTGGAATCGCTGGTTGCGCTGGGCATCGGCACCAGTAAATTTGGTGACCTTGCGTATCCGAATAAAAAGCCGCTTTCCGGCTCTTTTGCTCGCCTGGGTTAAGGTTAAAGAGGCCAACTATGACGGAAGAACAAAAGCGTAATCGCTACCCTTTTACCGAAAACTATCCGCGCGATCTCGCCGGTTATGCCGGCAATCCTCCCCATGCGCAGTGGCCGAACGGCGCGCGTATTGCGGTTCAGTTTGTCCTGAACTTTGAAGAAGGGGCGGAAAACAACGTTCTGCACGGCGACAGCGGCTCGGAACAATTTCTCTCGGATATCATCGGGGCGGCCAGTTTTCCCGATCGCCATATGTCGATGGACTCCCTGTACGAATACGGCTCCCGGGCAGGGTTCTGGCGTATCCACAATGAATTTCAGAAGCGCGGCCTGCCTTTGACGGTGTTTGGCGTCGCCATGGCGCTGGCCCGTAACCCGGAGATTGTGGCCGCGATCAAAGCCGCCGATTACGACGTGGTCAGCCACGGCTGGCGCTGGATCCATTATCAGAATATGGACGTTGCCACCGAGCGCCAGCACCTGCATCAGGCGATGGAAATCCTGGAAGATCTGTTCGGCTCCCGTCCGCTGGGCTGGTACACCGGGCGCGATAGCCCCAATACCCGCAGGCTGGTGGTTGAGCACGGCGGCATCCTGTACGACAGCGATTATTACGGCGACGATCTGCCTTTCTGGAGCAAAGTGGCCTGCGAAGACGGTAGCACCAAACCCCATCTGATCGTGCCGTACACGCTGGATACCAATGACATGCGCTTCGCCACCGCGCAGGGGTTCAATACCGCAGAGCAGTTTTACACCTACCTGAAAGACAGTTTCGACGTGCTGTATGAAGAAGGCGACACGGCACCGAAAATGATGTCCATCGGCATGCATTGCCGCCTGTTAGGGCGACCAGGCCGCTTCCGGGCGCTGCAGCGTTTTCTGGATTACGTGCAGCAACATGAAGGGGTGTGGATTTGCAGAAGGCGGGACATTGCCGAGCATTGGGTGAAGACGCATCCGTTTGTTGAGTAATATTTATTGCTATCAGGCTGTTATCCCCTCTCCCGTTCGGGGAGAGGGCCAGGGTGAGGGGGAAATCACCCCATTAAACTCACATGCGCCGCCACAATCTTCCAGCCAGATGCAAACCGAACCCAGGTCTGCATCTGGCGGCCAATCTTATCGCTACCTTCTCGCGTAAACTCAGTACTTGCTACCGCCAAATCGTCGCTAAATGTTGTAATGACGGTGTTTCTCAGCTGGCGATCCAGTCCCTTCGGTGAGCGCCCGTTGCGGAAAGCGCGGATCTGCTCAATACCATACAGGTTTTCCGTTGCGCCAAAACGCACGGTGCGAGCATCCTCCCAGAACAGCTCATCCAGAACGGCGACGTCATTGGTAATCAGCGCCTGCTCGTAGCGATAAAATGCCGCAGTGACTTCATTTAAAACGGCCGGGCGGTCGATATTATCTCGCATCATTTAATTTACCTTCGTCTGTAAAATGCCCTGAACTTCCAGGCGGCGTGCGGCCTGCAAGCAAGCGTCTTCCCGCCACGGTGCGGCAATCAGCTGTACGCCAATCGGCAAACCGCTGGCTGCGATCAGCGGGGCGCTGACAACCGGCAGCCCGAGGAAAGAGATCGGCTGCGTCAGGATCCCCATACTGGCTTTGACCGGGATCTCCTGCCCGTTGATGTGCATGGTTTGCTGGCCGATAAGCGTGGCGCAGCAGGGCGTGGCGGGCGCAACGAGCAGATCAAAATGGTCAAAGAGCGGCAGCGTGCGATCGCGGAACCAGGCGCGGAAGCGCTGCGCCTGCGTGTACCAGGCCGACGGCGTCATGGCCCCGGCCAGAAGGCGTTCGCGAGAATTAGGCTCGAAGCGTTCAGGGATGTTTCGCAGCGCGGGCAGATACTGATTGCCCCCTTCGGCGGCGGTTAACAAAAAGGCCGCCGAGCGGGCGAGTTCAGCCTCTGGCATAGAAACTTTCTCCGTCGCCTGGAGTGCTTTGGCTACCCGGCTAACGGCTTCTTTTGCATCTTCATCACACCAGTTTTCAAAGAAACCATCCAGCACCGCCACGCGAAGCTGCGTATCACGATCAAGCGCTGCGCAAACCGGCTCAATGGCGCGCAAAGTCTGAAATTGATCGCTGCCATCATACCCTTGCAGTACATCGTAAACCGCCGCGACATCCTCCACGCTGCGAGCCAGCGGGCCGATATGGTCGAGGCTGGCGACAAAGGGATGGCTGCCGCCGCGTGACAGGCGACCAAAAGTCGGCTTCAGGCCCACGAGCCCGCAAAGTGAAGACGGGACGCGAATGGAGCCGTTGGTGTCGGTGCCAAGGGTAAAATTCACCATGCCCGCCGCCACCGCCGCCGCTGAGCCACCGGACGAGCCGCCGGCAATACGCGAGAGATCGTGCGGGTTTTTGGTGGCTCCGTAATAACTGTTTTCCGTGGTGAAGCCGTAGGCATAGGCATCCATATTCAACGCCCCGCTTAGCATTCCCCCCGCTTTTTGCAGTTGTGTAATAGCGAAGGCATCTTCGGCGGCCGCGGGGTGCCCGGCAAACAGCTCTGCGCCTGAAAGGGTTGTTACCCCTTTAATATCGAAAAGATTTTTTACTGCGTAAGGCACACCCGCCAGCGCGGGTAAAGGGCTACCGCGACTAATCAATTGGTCGACCGAGGCCGCCTCCTCCAGAAGACGATCCTGGGTGACACCGGTAAAAGCATTAAGCTGCGGGTTTCGCTGCTCAATCTTTGCCAGCGTTTGCTGGGCCAGCTCGGTAGCTGAAAAATCTTTGTCCCGCAGCCCCTGCTGGATCTGGCGGATAGAAAGGGCGGTCATAACGTATAAACTCCGGCGGTTTCCTGGCGGTCGGCAAGTGGGAAGGCCATCAGCGGTTCAGCCATCGCCGCAATGCGTGTCAGCTGCAGCTCCAGCTCTTTGCGGCGCTCGTCGGTCAGCGGCACGGCGAGCAACTGCTCCATCAGGGCAATGTAGGGCTGCCACTCAAAAGAAGATTGATTCATTGATATTTTCCTCAAAAGCCTGCGGCGCTGCCGTTGCTGCGGGGATCCCACGCACCTTCGAGCATGCCATTGGTATGTCTGACGATGGCGCCGGCGTGGCCGACGATCTCGCTGAAGGCAGGGACTGTTTCTACTTCGTGTCCCAGAGCCTCAAGCGCAGTGACGGTGTCGGGGCTGAAGCGGCTTTCAAGTTTAAGACTGTCGGAAACCTGCCCCCAGGTGCGGCCCAGCAGCCAGCGCGGCGCGCAAATCGCCTCCTGTAAATCGATGCCCTGCAGCACATAGCGGGTAAAGATTGTCGCCTGTGTTTGCGGCTGGCCGTCGCCGCCCATCGAGCCGTAGACCAGCGTTCTGCCATCGGCGAGCCTGGCCGCCGCCGGGTTCAGGGTGTGGAACGGTTTTTTGCCCGGTGCCAGCGCCAGCAGATGATCCGCATCGAGGCTGAAAGAAGCGCCGCGGTTTTGCCATAGCACGCCGCTTTTAGGCAGCACAACCCCGCTGCCGAACTCGTGATAAATACTTTGGATAAACGACACGGCCAGGCCGTTACCGTCTATAACACCCATCCAGACCGTGTCGCCCGGGCCTTTGCCTTTGCCCCATGGGGCGGCGCTCTGGTCGTCAATTTTCGCGGCCAGCAGATCCAACTCTTCAGGATCTAGCAGGTTTTGTATTGAGGTCGCGATCAGGCGTGGGTCGGTGATATGCCTGTCGCGCAGCGCAAAGGCTTTTTTGGTGGCTTCCACGATGCGGTGTATGGTCTGAACTTCACTGGCGTTTGCCATCGACAGGCGGTCAGTAATGCCGAGGATCGCCAGCGAGACCAGCCCTTGCGTCGGCGGGGCGAGATTAAAAACTTCCCCGGCCTGGTGCTCAAGTCGAAGTGGTTTGCTGCGGGTTGCCCGATGTGCTGCGAGGTCAGCCGCGACGATCGGCAGCCCCAGTTCGGCCAGCTCTTCGGCAATGATTGAAGCCAGCGGGCCGCGATAGAAACTGTCCAGGCCTTCAACCGTCATTCGCGTCAGGGTCGCGGCCAGTCGGGGCTGTGTGAAACGACTCCCGGTCGCGGGCACTTCACCACGCTGCAGGAAGGTGTTGGCAAAACCAGGAACATCAACCAGCTCGGCGTACTTGCTTTGTGTCGCGTTCGCCTGAGAGGCGGTGACCGGGATCCCGTCCGCCGCATAGCGAATAGCATCGGCCATTAAGCGGGAAAGCGGCATCTGCCCGCCGCCAAGCTCCGATGACACTTTTAGCGCTTCTGCCCAGCCGCTCAGCGTGCCGGGCACGGTCAATGCAGCCCGAGTGCCGCGATGGGGAATGGCGCGTTCTCCCCGGTAGAAATCCAGTGACGCCAGTGAGCCGGCAGCGCCGCTGGCGTCGATGGCTACGGGTTCGCCTTCTGGCGGAACAATCAGCCAAAATCCGTCCCCGCCTATGCCGTTCATATGCGGATAAACCACCGCGATAGTGGCGGCGGCTGCGACCATCGCTTCAATCGCATCGCCGCCCTGACGCAGGACGGAGAGCGCACTTTCAGAGGCCAGATGGTGAGGCGTCACCGCCATGCCACCGGGGGCCATATTGCTTTGCATATTTTTCTTCTCTTGCAGGAATTCCGCTCGGATAGGGAAATCCGAAGCAAGAGATGTTCCAGGTTGACGAGGATCGTTTCACTGTGTCAGGCTTCGATGAAACAAAAGTTACAGGAGTCAGCATGAAACAGTTAGACGAGCGGTTGCGGGCATCATGGGCGCTTTTTTCCCCGCAGGAGCAGCGCGTGGCCTCCTTCATCGTTGACCATTTTGATGACTTGATCAGCTACAACAGCGCCGAGCTGGCGCGGCTTTCAGGCGTGTCTAAGGCCACCGTGAGCCGCCTGTTTAAGCGCTTAGGCTACGAGCGCTACAAAGATATGCGCGAAGAGCTGCGTACCCTGCGGCAGAGCGGGATGCCGCTGACGGAAAACCGCGATGCCGTGCAGGGCAATACGCTGCTGGCGCGTCATTACAAGCAGGAAATGGCGAACCTCACTCAACTGGTGAATCAGCTGGAAGCGGGTCCGTTTGCCGAAGTGGTCAATGCCCTTGTGACCGGGAAGCGCCTATTTATCATTGGGATGCGTAACTCCTGGCCGGTGGCGATGCACTTGCGCCAGCAGCTTTTGCAGGTGCGCAGCGGCGTACATCTGCTCCCGCAGCCGGGGCAGACGTTGGCGGAAGAGCTGGTGGATATTGGCCCGGAAGATTGTGTGGTCACCGTGGCATTTCGCCGCCGACCGCGCATTGTCAAGCCGCTGCTCGTCAGTTTGCAGCAGCGCGGTATACCGCTGGTGGTGCTGAGCGAGCCGGGTTCGGCGGGGCTGGCAGATTACTCTGGCTGGCATTTGAGCGCGCCGCTCGATAGCGTTTCGGCGTTCGACAGTTACAGCAGCGCCATGAGCCTGGTGAATTTACTGGCTAACGCGGTGCTGCATGAATCATTGACCACTGGACGTCAGCGTATCCATAATATCGCTGAATTGTATACAGAGCTGGACGAGCTCGAACAGCGTTGATGCTCCCCGCTGGTGCAGCTGCACAGTTCGGGTGAGCCAAAAGAGTTCATCGTTTTTACCCAAACCTGTTTTTCCGCGCTGGCTTAAGCCTGTCAGCCGGAAAAAATTTTGCCTGCGGCTGGCACATTAGTTGCAAAAGATGGTTATAAGAATCTTTTGTTTCAATCTCAGACTCAAGGAATCGCCATGTTTGATATTCAGCAGTTTTCCCAGATCAATCCGCCGCACCGTTTGCTGATGGGGCCAGGCCCGATCAATGCCGATCCGCGCGTGCTGCGTGCCATGGCGAGCCAGCTTATCGGCCAGTACGACCCGGTGATGACGGGTTATATGAATGAGGTGATGGTGCTGTACCGCGAGCTCTTCCGCACCGAAAACAAGTGGACGATGCTGGTGGACGGCACTTCCCGCGCCGGGATCGAGGCCATTTTGCTGTCGGCTATTCGCCCTGGCGATAAAGTGCTTGTGCCCGTGTTTGGCCGCTTTGGTCACCTGCTGTGTGAGATTGCCCGCCGCTGTCGCGCTGAAGTCCACACTATTGAAGTGCCGTGGGGCGAAGTATTCAGCCCGCAGCAAATCGAAGATGCCATCAAAGCGGTAAAACCTCGCCTGCTGCTGACCGTGCAGGGCGATACTTCCACCACGATGCTGCAGCCGCTGGCCGAACTGGGCGAGATTTGCCGCCGCTACGGCGTGCTGTTTTACACCGATGCCACGGCGTCGTTTGGCGGGAACGAACTGCTCACCGATGCCTGGGGACTGGATGCCGTTTCCGCCGGGTTACAGAAGTGCCTGGGCGGCCCGTCAGGCAGCTCACCGGTCACCCTTAGCCCGAAAATGGAAGAGGCTATTCGCCGCCGTAAATGCGTGGAAGAAGGTATTCGCACCGCTGCCCATCAGGACGGAGACGAAGAGATGATCTACTCCAACTACTTCGATCTGGGCATGATCATGGACTACTGGGGGCCGGAACGCCTGAACCACCACACCGAAGCAACGAGCATGCTGTTTGCTGCCCGCGAATGCGCCCGCGTTATCCTGGAAGAAGGTCTGGACGCCGGCATTGCCCGTCATGAGCTGCACGGCAGGGCGATGGTGGCGGGGATCCAGGGCATGGGGCTGGAAACCTTCGGCGACCTTAACCACAAGATGAACAACGTGCTCGGCGTGACTATCCCGGCGCAGGTTCACGGCGAAGAAGTGCGTAAGCTGCTGCTGGAAGATTTCCATATCGAGATCGGCACCTCCTTCGGCCCGCTGCAGGGCAAAATCTGGCGTATCGGCACGATGGGCTATAACGCCCGCAAAGACTGCGTGCTGCAAACGCTCACCGCGCTGGAAGCGGTGCTTAACCGCCTCGGCTTTAAAAGCGTGCAGGGTGAAGCGATGCAGGCGGCGTGGAACGTTTACGCGCAGGGTGCTCGCTAATGGGCACGCCGCTTATGGGTTTGAATTATGCAGAAATTGCGGCCCAGCGCGTAATGGACAGGGCTGACCAACTGGCCGCTATCAGCGAAAGCGCGGGCCAGCTGACCCGGGTTTACCTTTCGGTGCAGCATCTGCGGGCGAATCAGCTGGTAGCTGGCTGGATGGAGCAGCTCGGCATGACAACCTGGCAGGACGCGGTCGGCAATGTTTGTGGGCGCTATGAAGGCAAGCAAGAAGGCGCGCAGGCGATTCTGCTGGGGTCCCATCTTGATACGGTGCGTAATGCGGGCCGCTACGATGGGATGCTCGGCGTGCTGTGCGCCCTGGAAGTTGTCGCCTACCTTTATCAAAACAATATCCAGCTCGAACAGGCCATCGAAATTGTCGGCTTTGGCGATGAAGAGGGCACCCGCTTCGGGGTTACTCTGCTGGGAAGCCGGGGCATCACCGGCAGCTGGCCGGAGCATTGGCTGAGCTGTGAAGATGCCAGCGGCGTCAGCGTGGCGCAGGCCATGACGATTGCCGGGCTGGATCCCACGCGTATTGCCAGCGCGGAGCGGCCGAAAAGCGATTACAGCGCTTACCTTGAGCTGCATATTGAGCAGGGACCGGTGCTGGAGGAGCAGGGGCTTGCGCTGGGCGTGGTCACGGCCATTAACGGCGCCCGTCGTCTGAACTGCAGCTTTACCGGCCATGCGGGCCATGCCGGGACGGTGCCGATGGCGCTGCGCAAAGATGCGCTGGCCGCCGCCGCCGAGTGGATGACCTTTATTGAATCTACCACGCGCCGCCACGGCCCAGACGAAGTGGCCACCGTGGGAACGTTAAGCTGTGCGCCAGGCGCGGTGAACGTCATCCCTGGCGACGTTCAGCTTACGCTGGACATTCGCAGTCCGCGGGATGAAAGTCTGGCGAGTTTGTTAGACCAGCTTCTTGCGGAAGGGGAAGCGATTGCTGCCCGTCGCGGTATGCAGTTTACCGCAGAAGCCTACTACGCGATTCCGGCCACGCCGTGTGATGCGGCGTTGCAGGCAACGCTAACGCAGGCGGTGAGCGAAGTTCAGGGGCGAAGCCTGTCGTTGCCAAGCGGCGCAGGGCACGACGCCATTGCCATCGCCGAGCGTTGGCCGAGCGCCATGCTGTTTGTTCGCTGCGAGAAGGGCATCAGCCATCATCCGGCGGAATCCGTCACTGAAAGCGATGTGGCCCTTGCCGTCCAGGCTTTTACTCGCGCCGTCACCCTATTGGCGGAGCAATAAAAAACCGGCCTGAATGGGCCGGTTTCTTCATACGTCATCCTCACAGGCTGAAAGGATCGGCATCCTGCCAGGCCGGGAATTTCTCCCGGTACTCCCGCAGAGCAATCAGCGAAAGATCGGCATCAAGTCGTGCTGCCTGGTGAGGTTCAACGCTTGCCAGGATCTCGCCCTGCGGGCTGATGATCCGGCTGTCGCCCCGATAATGGTGTCCGTTACCGTCGGTGCCGACGCGGTTGCAGCCTGCGACATAAGCCTGGTTCTCAATGGCGCGTGCCTGTAGCAGGCTTTGCCAGTGCAGCGAGCGCGGCGCCGGCCAGTTGGCGACGTACAGCGCCAGATCGTAATCGTTGCGGTTGCGGGACCACACCGGGAAGCGCAGGTCGTAGCAAACCAGCGGTAAAATACGCCAGCCCTTCCACTCAATAATTACCCGCTCTTCCCCGGCCTGGTAATGATGATGCTCATCGGCCATGCGGAACAGGTGGCGCTTATCGTAGAAGTGAACTTTACCGTCCGGCTGAACCAACAGGAAGCGGTTCACCGGCCCGCGTTCAGTTTGCAGAGCGGCGCTGCCGGCGATCATCGCCTGCGTTTGCTGGGCTTTGAACTGCATCCAGTCAATCACTTCCTGTTCCGGCATTGACTGCACGGCGGCTTCCATCGCAAAGCCGGTGGTGAACATCTCCGGCAGAATAATCAGGTCACGCCCGCGCAGGCCCTCCAGCAGCACATCAAAGTGACGCAGGTTCGCGGCACCGTCCATCCAGACGAGCGGTTGTTGCAGAACGGAAACTTTCAGACCAGACACCATCGGCAGCCTCTTAGCAGAATATTTCTTCCACTGTAGCACGAGAAAACATGCTTTTGTTGGCAATAAAAAACCCCTCCTGAGAGGGGTTAATGGCTAGGCGGCTTCAACCTTTCTGTGCTTTTCCGGCACCTTCACCGGCTGTGTTGCCAGCGCCTCCGGCTCAAACTCATCCACGTTGATGCTGCGCAGTCGGCTGGCTTCGGCTTTGGTCAGAATCGCCGCTTCATCGGCGGTGATCTTGCCTTCACCCAGCAGCTGCTTCGCCAGTTCATCCAGGCGAGTGAACGGCAGATTCCGCTTCAGCTCTTTGCACACGCGCTGGTGGATTGGCTCGGCGGCCATAATATCCAGCAGAGCGGCTTCCAACAGGCCAGCAGGGTTGTGCTCGCTTGGCGTCAGGTACTGACCGCGACCAATACGGGTACGGGTTGCGGACGGTACCTGCAGGATTTTCGCCAGCTTGTGGTCCAGCGCATCGGACGGCGCATCGTAACGGCGGCCCAGCGGGAAGATAACCAGGCGCAGCGTACCGGCCACAAAGCGGTTCGGGAAGTTGCGCAGCAGGTCATCAATCGCCTGTTCGGCCTGGAACAGCGCATCCTGCACGCCCCAGTGAACCAGCGGCAGATCTGCTTCGTTACGGCCTTCGTCTTCGTAGCGTTTCAGCACCGCAGTTGCCAGATAAAGCTGGCTCAGCACATCACCCAGGCGAGCAGAAATACGCTCCCGGCGCTTCAGGCTACCGCCCAGCACGGCCATGGAGACATCCGACAGCAGCGCCAGGTTTGCGCTCAGGCGGTTGATGTACTGGTAGTAGCGTTTAGTTGCATCGCGGGTTGGCGTGCTGCTGCCGAGGCCGTTGGTCAGGCCCAGCCACAGGCTGCGCATTTTGTTGCTGCCCACGTGGCCGATGTGTTTGAACAGCAGCTTATCGAAGGCATTCACATCGTTATTCTGCGCCGCGGCCATCTCTTCCAGCACGTACGGATGGCAGCGAATTGCGCCCTGGCCGAAGATGATCATGCTGCGGGTCAGAATGTTGGCGCCTTCAACGGTGATGGCGATCGGCGCGCCCTGGTAAGCACGGGCCACGAAGTTAGTGTCACCGAGCATGATGCCTTTCCCGCCGACGATATCCATCGCATCAAGAATGGCGCGCTGGCCGCGGTGGGTACAGTGGTACTTAACAATCGCAGACAGCACGGCAGGTTTTTCACCAAGTACGATGCCGTAGGTAATTAGAGAAGCTGCAGCATCCATGACATAGGCGTTACCGGCGATACGTGCCAGCGGCTCTTCAATACCTTCCATTTTGCCGATAGAGATTTTGAACTGACGGCGGATGTGGGCATAAGCGCCCGTTGCCATTGCCACGGACTTCAGGCCGCCAGTGGCGTTAGACGGCAGCGTAATCCCACGGCCTACGGACAGGCACTCAACCAGCATACGCCAGCCCTGACCGGCCATTTTTGGGCCGCCGATAATAAAGTCGATAGGGACAAAGATGTCTTTCCCACGGGTTGGGCCGTTCTGGAACGGCACGTTCAGCGGGAAGTGACGCTTGCCGATTTCCACGCCTGGCGTATGGGTTGGGATCAGTGCGCAGGTAATGCCGAGGTCTTCTTCGCCGCCGAGCAGGCGGTTCGGGTCAGACAGTTTAAACGCCAGGCCCAGCACGGTAGCGATAGGGGCGAGCGTGATATAGCGTTTGTTCCAGGTCAGGCGCATACCGAGCACCTGTTCGCCCTGCCATTCCCCCATGCACACCACGCCGCTATCAGGGATAGCACCGGCATCGGAACCGGCTTCCGGGCTGGTCAGTGCGAAACAAGGAATTTCCAGACCGCGCGCCAGGCGTGGCAGGTAGTGATCTTTTTGCTCTTCGGTGCCGTAGTGCTGTAGCAGTTCGCCCGGACCTAAAGAGTTAGGCACGCCGACGGTAATCGCCAGGATCCCGGAAACGCCGGACAGTTTTTGCAGCACGCGAGCCTGAGCATAGGCGGAAAACTCGAGGCCGCCGTACTCTTTCTTGATGATCATCGCGAAGAAGCGATGCTCTTTCAGATAGGCCCACAGTTCAGGAGGCAGGTCGGCCAGTTCGTGGGTGATCTGGAAGTCGTTCGCCATGCGGCAGGCTTCTTCCACCGGGCCATCCAGGAACGCTTGTTCTTCTGCGGTCAGCTTTGGCTGCGGGTAGTTATGCAGTTTCTGCCAGTCCGGCTTGCCGCGGAACAGATCGCCTTCCCACCAGGTCGTCCCGGCGTCGATAGCTTCTTTTTCGGTACGGGACATTGGCGGCATGACTTTGCGGAAGCCACGGAAGATCGGGGCAGAGATCAGCGATTTACGCAGCGGTGTGACCAGCAGCGGCACCAGAATTAGCGCCAGCGGAACCAGCACCCAGAAAGACCAGATGCCAGCGAAGCCCAGCGCGGCGGTCCACGCGAGCAGAAGCACGCTGCTAAGCAGCAGATTTGCCTGGTGATAGAAGAGCACACCCAGCAGAACAACGGTAAGGACAATGCTTAAAATCAACATAAAGAAAGCTCCCTTGCTTGTAGGAGGTCTGACCACTTGTGATGTATTGGTTGTAGTGGATGTTGCTTTATTTAGCAATGTGTTTACAAAATAATTACAACCTTGCTCACATTGTTGCCGCACTTCCGGGGAAAACCCCGGCTTAACACGCGGGGTTACGCTTCTCGCTTTCGGCGCTATCCGGTACACTGCGGGATGTGAAATTCACTCAAACCTCAAGGACCTCCTCATGTACCAGGATCTTATTCGTAGTGAGCTAAATGAAGCGGCGGAAACGCTAACTAACTTCCTTAAGGATGAAGCCAACATTCATGCCATCCAGCGCGCAGCAGTGCTGCTGGCAGACAGTTTCAAAGCGGGCGGCAAAGTACTGTCCTGCGGGAACGGTGGCTCACACTGCGATGCTATGCACTTTGCGGAAGAGTTAACCGGTCGCTATCGTGAGAACCGCCCGGGCTATCCGGCGATCGCGATCTCTGACGTGAGCCACATTTCCTGCGTCAGCAACGATTTTGGCTACGACTATGTCTTCTCTCGCTACGTTGAAGCCGTTGGCCGTGAAGGCGACGTGCTGCTGGGGATCTCCACGTCCGGCAACTCCGGCAACGTCATCAAAGCGATTGAAGCTGCCCGCGCGAAAGGCATGAAAGTCATTACCCTGACCGGCAAAGACGGCGGCAAAATGGCCGGTACGGCTGATATCGAAATTCGTGTGCCGCACTTCGGCTATGCGGACCGCATTCAGGAAATTCACATTAAAGTGATCCACATCCTGATTCAGTTAATCGAAAAAGAAATGGTTAAAGCTTAGCCCGTAATGTCCTCTGCTCCTCCCGGGGCAGGGGACATTCGTTGTGGGAGAGAAGAGATGTGCGAACTGCTCGGGATGAGTGCCAACGTACCGACGGATATCTGTTTTAGTTTTACCGGACTGGTGCAGCGCGGAGGCGGAACAGGCCCCCATAAAGACGGCTGGGGTATTACCTTCTACGAAGGGAAAGGCTGTCGCACTTTTAAAGATCCGCAGCCGAGCTTTAACTCGCCCATCGCCCGCCTCGTCCAGGAATACCCGATTAAATCCTGCTCGGTGGTGGCGCACATTCGCCAGGCGAACCGCGGCAAAGTGGCGCTGGAAAATACCCATCCATTCACCCGTGAACTCTGGGGCCGCAACTGGACCTATGCCCATAACGGGCAGCTAAAGGGCCATCGCACGCTGGAGACGGGGACGTTCCGCCCGATTGGCGAAACGGACAGCGAGCAGGCGTTCTGCTGGCTGCTGCACAAACTCACGCAGCGTTACCCGCGCACGCCGGGCAATATGGAAGCGGTGTTCCGCTACATTACTGAACTGGGTGCAGAGCTTAGAGAGAAGGGCGTGTTTAACATGCTGCTGTCGGACGGGCGCTACGTGATGGCGTTTTGCTCGACGAACCTGTTCTGGATCACCCGCAGAGCGCCATTCGGCGTCGCTAAACTGCTGGATCAGGACGTGGAAATTGATTTTCAGGAAGAGACCACACCGAACGATGTGGTCACGGTCATCGCGACTCAGCCGCTGACCGCCAACGAAACCTGGCACAAAATTGAGCCAGGCAAGTCGGCGTTATTTTGCCTCGGTGAGCTTATAGTTTGAAGCCAGCTGCGGCTGAACTGGCGTCATCACGGCAGGTTTGCTGATGACGTAGTTCCCGCTGACCACGGCCACGCCCGGTGGCTGATGGTTGGCCGCGAAGTAGTCATAGCCTGGTTTCAGCTCTTTCCAGAAGTTGATGTAGGTGGAGTACTTGTGGCGTTCCATATTGGCGTCGGTCATGCGGAACGGGAAGATACTGACCTGCACGCGCGGCTGGCCAAACACCAAAGCCCCGGTCACAAACTGGAAGATTTCGTCGATGCCGGAGTCGGTCATGGCATAGCAGCCAATCGACACGCAGGCGCCGTGAATCATCAGGTATTTACCTTCATAGCCGTGAGCGCGGTCAAATTCATTCGGGAAGCCGATATTAATGGCTTTATAGAAGCGGCTGTCCGGTTTTAACTGACTGCGATCAACGCTGTAAAAACCTTCCGGGCTTTTAAAATCGCCCTGACGCTGTTTTGGTCCCAGGCCGCCGGAATAGTTACAGATGCGGTAGCTGTTGAGAAGCTGATACTGCTCGCCCATCTTCACCCACAGTTCCAGGGTGCGTTCTTCTTTAAAGATTTGAATATAAACCGGGGAGCCCATTAGCTGCTGTCTGCTATCTTTGCCGACAGGGGCGGCGACACCGCTGCTATTCAGCAGGCTGGCGAAAGAGAAAAACGGCATAGAGAGCATCGCAATAATCAGTGCGATCTTACGCATACTGCTTGATTCCTTGATAAAGCTGAAACTAACAGCCAGGACGGCTAAAGGGACCCGAAATCAGAAAATTCTGTACAGGATTGCGCTCACATTAGCATCGTGGCTAATTTTCGCAAGCGCCAGACGCGGGCGTTTACACATTTTATTGGAATCAATTGGAGTTTTTGCGGTGTGTCACTTTATGCCCATGGTGACGCCGCTCGCCAGGTTGTTCATCGTCTACCTGAGACGATTTCCTCATTTTGAAAAATAGCTGTATACTTATCCAGTGTTGTTTTTCTGGTTGAGTGGATATGCGCAAAATTATTCATGTCGATATGGACTGCTTTTTTGCCGCCGTTGAGATGCGTGATAATCCGGCCCTGCGCGATATTCCGCTCGCTATTGGCGGCAGCGCCCAGCGGCGCGGCGTGATCAGCACGGCGAACTACCCAGCCAGAAAATACGGCGTGCGCAGCGCGATGTCGACCGCGATGGCGCTAAAACTCTGCCCGCATCTCACTCTGCTGCCGGGGCGGTTTGAGGCCTATAAAGAAGCCTCTAACCATATCCGCGAAATCTTCTCCCGCTATACCTCGCGCATCGAACCTTTGTCGCTGGATGAAGCCTATCTGGACGTCACCGACAGCGAGCACTGCCAGGGATCGGCCACGTTGATAGCCCGCGAAATTCGCCAGGCGATTGCCGACGAAATAAACCTGACTGCCTCAGCCGGTATTGCGCCGATAAAGTTTCTGGCAAAGATAGCTTCTGACCTCAATAAACCCAACGGCCAGTATGTGATTACGCCCGAACAGGTACCGGACTTTTTAGCGACGCTCACGCTCGGGAAAATTCCCGGCGTGGGCAAAGTCACCGCGGCAAAACTGGAAACTCTCGGTCTGAGAACCTGCGCCGACGTGCAAAATGCTGACCTGGCGATGTTGTTAAAACGCTTTGGGAAATTTGGCCGGGTGCTGTGGGAGCGCAGCCAGGGTATTGATGAACGCGAGATCAGTAACGATCGCCAGAGAAAGTCGGTGGGGGTAGAGCGGACGCTGGCGGAAGACATTCATGAATGGCCAGAATGCGAAGAGATTATTGAACGTCTGTACCCGGAGCTTGAGAGGCGCCTGGCCAAAGAGCGGGCCGACCTGCGCATTGCCCGGCAAGGCATCAAGCTGAAGTTTAATGACTTTCAGCTGACGACCCAGGAGCACGTCTGGCCGAAGCTGAACAAAGAAGACCTGATCGCTACGGCCCGTAAAACATGGGAAGAGCGGCGGGGAGGGCGCGGCGTCCGGCTGGTGGGGCTGCATGTGACCCTGCTCGACCCACAGCTGGAGAGGCAGTTGCTGCTGGGGTTGTGAACAAGATCCTCATCCCGGCCTTCTCCGTGGAAGGGAGAAGGGGAAAAACAGCGTTATCGCTGAAAGTGAGGCTGACAAAGAAAGTACCCTCTCTATTTGAGAGAAAGCGTCAGTGAGCAAGAGGCAAGTAAGGCAAACAAAGAAAATCCCCTCTCCCTTATAGGGAGAGGGTTAGGGCGAGGGTAAAACTTACTTCGCCGGAATCGCCTTCAGCAACTCCGTCAGCAGCGTCCAGTACTGGCCAACGCTCTCAATATGCACCTGCTCGTCCGGGGAATGTGGGCCGGTAATGGTTGGCCCGATGGACACCATGTCCATCTCCGGGTACGGCTTTTTGAACAGGCCGCATTCCAGACCCGCGTGGATAACCATGATGTTCGGCGTCTGGTTGAACAGCTTCTGGTAAGTCTCGCGCACCAGAGCCATCACCGGAGACTTAGCGTCCGGCTGCCAGCCAGGATAGCTGCCTTTCGCCACGGTTTTAGCCCCGGCCAGTTCACCCAGGGACTCCAGCACGCTAACCACGTAGTCTTTACCGGAATCGATCAGGGAACGAATCAGGCAGATAATTTCTGCGCTGTCGTCACTCATGGTCACGACGCCTGCGTTCAGGGAAGTCTCAACCACGCCTTTCACTTCATCAGAGTTACGAATCACGCCGTTTGGCGTCGCGTTCAGCAGATGCAGGAAGGTATTGCGAGCTTTCGTGGTCAGCGCCTGTTTGTCAGACGTTGTGGCTTCCACCAGCACGGTAATGTTCTTCTCGACCGCGGACAGTTCGTTTTTCAGAACGGCCAGGTAGTCGTTAGCCGCAGACTTCAGCTCGGCCGCTTTCGCCGCAGGCACGGCCAGCGTGGCAAAGGCTTCGCGCGGAATGGCGTTACGCAGGGTACCACCGTTCAGATCGAGCAGACGTGCGTCCAGTTCCGCTGCGTGAGCCAGCAGGAAGCGAGCCAGCAGCTTGTTGGCGTTGCCCAGGCCCAAGTGAATATCTGCGCCAGAGTGGCCGCCTTTCAGCCCTTTGATGGTCAGCTTGAAGGTGTCAAACCCGGCTGGAACCGCTTCACGCTGCAGCGGCAGCGTAGTGATGAAGTCGATCCCGCCCGCGCAGCCCATGTAGATCTCACCTTCCGTTTCGGAGTCGGTGTTGATCAGGATATCGGCCTGCATCCAGCCTGCCTGCAGGCCAAATGCGCCGTCCATCCCGGCTTCTTCGGTCATGGTCAGCAGCACTTCCAGCGGGCCGTGCGCCACACTATCGTCTGCCAGCACCGCCAGCGCGGACGCCATACCGATGCCGTTGTCTGCGCCCAGAGTGGTGCCGCGTGCTTTTACCCACTCACCGTCGATGTACGGCTGGATAGGATCTTTAGTGAAGTCGTGAACGGTGTCGTTGTTTTTCTGTGGCACCATGTCGAGGTGCGCCTGAAGCGCCACAGGTTTGCGGTTTTCCATGCCCGGCGTAGCAGGCTTGCGAATCAGGATATTCCCCACCTGGTCACGTTCGACGTGCAGGCCTTTTTCTTTTGCCCAGGACAGGATGTGTTCCGCCAGCGCTTCTTCATGATAGGACGGATGCGGAATAGAACAGATTTTGGCAAAAATATCCCACAGCGGCTGTGGCGATAATTGAGACAATTCAGACACGTTGAGTCTCCCTGGAGTCGTTTTTTTGGCTGACCGGTTACGTTTTTAGCCGGGTTCAGATACACCACAAGCACGGCTTGCGCGATGTTCTGAGAATACCACTTTCTTTTGTTGCGTGAAGGCTGAATACGAGCAAAATCGGCTGCCAATGGCCTGCGGCACTGGTTTTTAGTGCGTCAGATCTCTATAATCTCGCGCAACCAAAACTCCTTCGAATACTTTTTAAGCCGTTATTTACAGGCCGGGACACTTCACATGAGCGAAAAATACGTCGTCACCTGGGACATGTTGCAGATTCACGCCCGCAAACTGGCTCAGCGTCTGCTGCCAGCCGAACAGTGGAAAGGCATTATTGCCGTTAGCCGTGGTGGCCTGGTGCCGGGCGCGCTGCTGGCTCGTGAACTGGGTATTCGCCATGTTGATACCGTTTGCATTTCCAGCTACGACCACGACAACCAGCGTGAACTGACCGTGCTGAAGCGTGCAGAAGGCGACGGCGAAGGCTTCATCGTGATCGATGACCTGGTCGACACCGGCGGCACCGCGGTGGCCATTCGCGAAATGTATCCGAAAGCTCACTTCGTCACTATCTTCGCCAAACCAGCCGGTCAGCCGCTGGTGGACGATTACGTGATTGATATCCCGCAGGACACCTGGATTGAGCAGCCGTGGGATATGGGCGTGGTGTTTGTGCCGCCGTTGGCTGGCCGTTAATCCCCCCAAATTTGCATTGATTTACGCCCGGCATAGCCGGGCGTAATCGTTTTGACAAAGAGGAAAAAAACGTGGTTTTTCCCTCTTTGTGGTTATCAGGCGAAAATCAAAAAATTGATTTTCCTTGTTTACTGTTTTGTATCCTCTGATGCAGCTTCACTTATTTTGAGCTTTGTCATTTATTTGGCGCCCGGCTTAGCCGGGCGTTTGTGTTATTTGGACCGTATCAGGCTACAATAGCGACGTTTCTCGTATTCATGGAGGCAGTGAAACGATGTCGCAGGCCAACCTCAGCGAAACCCTCTTTAAGCCCAGATTCAAACACCCGGAAACGTCCACGCTTGTCCGTCGCGCGCGGCATACCACCACGCCCGCGATCCAGTCTGCGCTGGACGGCAAAAACGTACCCCACTGGTACCGTATGATCAACCGCCTGATGTGGATCTGGCGCGGGGTCGATCCGCGTGAAATTCTTGAAGTGCAGGCCCGGATTGCCTGCACCGAGGCTGAACGTACCAACGACGAGCTGTTTGACACCGTGATGGGTTACCGCGGGGGAAACTGGATCTACGAATGGTCTAAGCAGGCGATGCTCTGGCAGCAGCGTGCGGGCCAGGAAATGGACGAAGAGAAGATTGGCAAATGCTGGCTGCAGGCGGCAAACCTCTACAGCATTGCGGCTTACCCGCATCTGAAAGGGGATGCGCTGGCGGAGCAGGCCCAGGTGCTGGCTAACCGGGCTTATGAAGAGGCTGCTCCCCGGCTGTCCGGCGGGCTACGCGAGCTTGAATTCCCGATGACCGGCGGCGGCACTATCAGCGGCTTCCTGCACATGCCTAAAGGGGCTGAAGGGCCATTCCCAACGGTGCTGATGTGCGGCGGCCTTGATGCCTTACAGAGCGATTATTACAGCCTGTTTGAGAAATATTTTGCGCCACAGGGCATCGCGATGCTGACCATCGACATGCCGTCAGTGGGCTTCTCCTCTAAGTGGAAACTGACCCAGGATTCCAGCGTGCTGCACCAGCACGTACTCAAAGCGCTGCCTAATATTCCGTGGATTGATCACACCCGCGTTGCGGCGTTCGGCTTCCGCTTTGGCGCCAACGTTGCCGTGCGCCTGGCCTACCTCGAAGCGCCTCGCCTGAAAGCCGTCGCCTGCCTTGGGCCGGTGGTTCACGCCCTGCTGAGCGACCCGCAGCGCCAGGCCAACGTGCCGGAAATGTACATCGACGTGCTGGCGAGCCGCCTGGGAATGACCAGCATCTCCGACAGCGCGCTGAGCGTGGAGCTAAACCGTTACTCCCTGAAAACGCAGGGTCTGCTGGGCCGCCGCTGCCCAACGCCGATGTTGTCCGGTTTTTGGGAAAATGACCCATTCAGTCCGGAAGAAGAATCCCGTTTAATCACTTCGTCATCTGCCGACGGCAAATTACTCCAGATCCCGTTCAAGCCGGTGTATCAAAATTTTGACAAAGCGCTGCAGGAAATTACCGGCTGGGTGAAACAAAGATTACGTTAAATATTTGCTAAATTACGACGGTTTGCTAAAACAGTTGCTTCACAACAGGAGATCGTAATGACGTTACCGAGTGGACACCCGAAAAGTAGACTGATCAGAAAGTTCGCCTCGCTTGGCCCGTATATCCGGGAAGAGCAGTGTGAAGACAACCGTTTCTTCTTCGATTGCCTGGCGGTGTGCGTTAACGTAAAGCCCGCGCCGGAGAAGCGTGAGTTTTGGGGATGGTGGATGGTGCTGGAAGCACAGGAAAAGCAATTTACCTACACCTGGCAGTTCGGCCTGTTTGATAAAGACGGCAAATGGACGGCCACCCCGGCAAAAGATAAAGAAGTGGATGAAAAACTGGAGCAGACGCTGCGCGGTTTCCACGGACGCCTGAAAGATTTACTCGCCACCCTTGAGCTTGGGCTGGTGCCTGCCGAGAACTTTGCGGAAAAGCCGCTTAAACTCTCTGCCTGAAAATAAAAAATCCCCGTCAAGCTGACGGGGATTTTTTTATCCGCAGTATCGCGAATTAGAACTGGTAAACCATACCTACCGCAACAACGTCGTCGTTGTTCAGCTTCAGCTTGTTGTTGTCGCTCAGCTGGTTGATTTTGTAATCAACGAACGCAGACATGTTTTTGTTGAAGTAATAGGTCGCGGCCACGTCGATGTATTTCACCAGATCCGCATCACCAATGCCTTCGATGTCTTTCGCCTTAGACTGCACGTAGCCCAGAGATGGACGCAGACCGAAGTCGAACTGGTACTGAGCGATGGCTTCGAACGCCTGGTTTTTGTTAGCAAAACCAGACACGCTGCTGCTGGTGCCCGCCAGGGAGCCCGGGACGCTGATTGGGTTCATGTTACGGGTTTCAGCGTACATGGTTGCCAGGTACACGTTGTTTTTGTCGTACTTGATGCCGGTGGTCCAGGCTTCAGCTTTATCGCCTTTACCGTAAACGGACGCTTTCTGCGCGTTAGTACGGTTAGAGTTGGCGTATGCTGCGCCTACGCTCAGGCCGGTATCAGCGATGTCGTAAGACAGGCTGGTGCCGAAGCCGTCGCCGTTCTGGCGAGAGGTGTCGGTGCGGGTGTTCGCGCTGTCAGCGCCGTTTTTGCCCTGGTATTGCAGAGCCAGCTTCAGGCCATCAACCAGACCGAAGAAGTTGTTGTTGCGGTAAGTCGCCACGCCGGTAGCACGGCCGGTCATGAAGGTGTCGGTTCTGACGAAAGAGTCATCGCCGAATTCTGGCATCATATCGGTGTAAGAGGCGATGTTGTACAGCACGCCGTAGTTACGACCGTAATCGAATGAGCCGTAGTCCCCGGCTTTCAGGCCCGCAAATGCCAGACGAGTTTTGGTGCCGGTAGAGTCGTTTTCTGCTTTGTTACCTGCAATCTGGTATTCCCACTGGCCGTAACCGGTCAGTTGGCTGTTAATCTGAGTTTCACCTTTAAAGCCCAGGCGAGCGTAAGTCTGGTCGCCATCGGAACCGGTGTTATCGCTGAAATAATGTTCAGCTTTAACGCGGCCATAGATGTCAACCTTGTTGCCGTTTTTGTTATAAACTTCGGCTGCCTGAGAAGCAGAAGCAGCCACGATGCCCATTACCACTAATGCCAGTGTGCTCTTTTTCATTTGTTATCCCAAGAATGATGAACGCTTGCAAAATTGATCCAGGAGTCGGGCTCCTGCTAAAAACAGGAAGGGTTTTATCGTTCTCAGATTAAAGATTTATGACAATTTAGGAGAAAGATTAAATAAACGTAATAAAGTTTATATGTCATAAAAATGTAAAATATATCCGCTATCGTCAGCGATCCTTTCTTGCTTATTAGCCCTTTTCCCACGCCGCCTGTTGGCAAGCCGCGCGACTCCTGTTACAACGTCATCTGGCTTTTTAATTTCCCCTTATTTGTAGAAACGGCAGAGAATCATGAGTGACAGCCAGACGCTGGTCGTAAAACTAGGCACCAGCGTATTAACCGGTGGCTCCCGCCGCCTGAACCGCGCCCATATTGTTGAACTGGTTCGCCAGTGTGCCCAGCTGCACGCGGCGGGGCATCGTATTGTGATTGTGACCTCCGGGGCGATTGCCGCCGGACGTGAACACCTCGGCTACCCCGAACTCCCCGCCACCATCGCGTCCAAGCAACTGCTGGCCGCGGTAGGGCAAAGTCGCCTGATTCAGCTTTGGGAACAGCTGTTCTCTATTTACGGCATTCACGTCGGGCAGATGTTGCTGACCCGCGCCGATATGGAAGACCGCGAACGCTTCCTTAATGCCCGCGACACGCTCAGAGCGCTGTTAGATAACAACATTGTGCCGGTCATTAATGAAAACGACGCCGTGGCGACGGCGGAAATCAAAGTCGGCGATAACGACAACCTTTCCGCGCTGGCCGCGATTCTGGCCGGGGCCGACAAGCTGCTGCTGCTCACTGACCAGCAGGGCCTGTACACCGCCGACCCGCGTAACAACCCGGAAGCGGAACTGATTAAAGAAGTGCACGGCATTGACGATGCGCTGCGCGCCATTGCGGGCGACAGCGTTTCCGGCCTCGGCACGGGCGGCATGGGCACCAAGCTCCAGGCGGCCGACGTGGCCTGCCGCGCGGGTATCGACGTCATCATCGCCGCAGGCAGCAAGCCGGGCGTTATCGGCGATGTCATGGCCGGCAACCCCGTGGGGACGCGCTTCCACGCGCAGCAGTCGCCGCTGGAAAACCGTAAACGCTGGATCTTTGGTGCTCCGCCTGCCGGTGAAATTACCGTGGATGACGGCGCGCTGTCCGCCATTCTGGAGCGTGGCAGCTCATTGCTGCCAAAAGGCATCAAAAGCGTGAGCGGCAACTTCTCTCGTGGGGAGGTGATCCGCATTCGCAGCCTGGAAGGGCGCGACATCGCCCACGGCGTTTGTCGCTACAACAGCGACGCGCTGCGCCGCATTGCCGGGCATCACTCCCAGCAAATCGACGAAATCCTCGGCTATGAATACGGCCCGGTGGCCGTGCATCGCGACGACATGATTGTTAATTAAGGAGCAGATCGATGCTTGAACAAATGGGCAAAGCGGCAAAAGAGGCCTCTTACCAGCTGGCACTGCTCTCCGGCCGCGAAAAAAACCGCGTGCTGGAAAAAATTGCCGACTACCTTGAAGCGCGTTCGGAACAGATCCTGACCGCCAACCAGCAGGACGTGGACGAGGCGCGTAAAAACGGCCTCAGCGAAGCGATGCTTGACCGCCTGCAGCTCACCCCGGCCCGCCTGAAGGGCATCGCCGACGATGTGCGCCAGGTGTGTAGCCTCGCCGACCCGGTAGGGCAGGTAATCGACGGCGGGCTGCTGGATAGCGGGCTACGCATTGAACGCCGCCGCGTACCGCTTGGCGTAGTGGGCGTGATCTATGAAGCTCGCCCGAACGTGACCGTGGACGTCGCTTCTCTGTGCCTGAAAACCGGCAACGCCGCTATTCTGCGCGGCGGGAAAGAAACCTGGCGCACCAACAACGCCACGGTGGCGGTGATCCAGCAGGCGCTGGAAGAGTGCGGCCTGCCAAAAGCGGCGGTTCAGGCGATTGAAAACCCGGACCGCGCGCTGGTCACCGAAATGCTGCGTCTCGATCGCTACATCGACATGCTGATCCCACGCGGTGGCGCGGGCCTGCATAAACTTTGCCGTGAACAGTCGACGATCCCGGTGATCACCGGCGGCATCGGCGTGTGCCATATCGTGGTGGACGACACCGCCGAGATTGAACCGGCGCTGAAAATCATCGTCAACGCCAAAACCCAGCGGCCAAGCACCTGTAACACGGTGGAAACGCTACTGGTGCACCAGGCGATTGCCGACCGCTTCCTGCCTGCGCTGAGCAAGCAGATGGCCGAGACCGGCGTGACGCTGCATGCGGACGAGAAATCGCTGCCTGTGCTGCAAACCGGCCCGGCAGTGGTGGAAGCGGTGAAAGAGGCGGATTACAACGACGAATGGCTGTCGCTGCACCTGAATGTGAAAGTGGTGGCGGATCTTGATGATGCCATCGCCCATATTCGCGAGCACGGCACCCAGCATTCGGACGCTATTCTGACCCGCAGGCTGCGCAACGCGAACCGCTTTATTAACGAAGTGGATTCCTCTGCCGTGTACGTCAACGCCTCAACCCGCTTCACCGACGGTGCCCAGTTCGGTCTCGGCGCAGAAGTGGCGGTCAGCACCCAGAAGCTGCACGCCCGCGGCCCGATGGGGCTGGAAGCCTTAACCACCTACAAGTGGATCGGCTTTGGCGACGACACGATTCGTGCGTAATTGAAGACAGGGTGATGCAAAAATCAGCAGTCAGTTTGATAAGTGGTTGACGCATCACCCAATCTTCCTTACCCTTTTACACCGCAGCCACGCTCGTGGCGCGTCCTGAAAGCCGATATAGCTCAGTTGGTAGAGCAGCGCATTCGTAATGCGAAGGTCGTAGGTTCGACTCCTATTATCGGCACCATTTCAAACTCTTCCCAAGTCTACCGAAATCAACTAAAAGCCCGTATACTGCGGTTTCTGGCCCGTATTTTATCTCCTGTTATCAACTGGACTCAACCGAAATCAAGTTGCAGTTGGGGGCATAAATGGGGGCATTCTGTGTTCGGTCCAGGGAGATGCCCCCAATGAAGCTAAATGCGCGGAAGGTAGATACAGCTAAACCCAGAGAGAAAGCCTACAAGCTGGCAGATGGTGCTGGTTTGTATCTTGAAGTCGTCCCCTCTGGTTCTCGATACTGGCGGATGAAATATCGCTTCAATGGAAAAGAGAAGCGTATGGCTTTTGGTGTCTACCCAGCAGTGTCCCTTGCACAAGCGAGGGCACTACGTGATGAAGCCAAGAAAAAGCTGGCCGAGGGTATCGATCCGTCTTTCGCGAAGAAAGAAGAAAAGCTGGTTCGTGATGTGCAGCTCAACAACACGTTCCAGTCTGTGGCACTTGAATGGCACGGTACGAAGGTGAGCCGGTGGTCAGAAGGCTATGCCTCCGATATTATCGAAGCCTTCAATAAAGATATTTTTCCCTATATCGGCCAAGTGCCAGTGAATGAAATCAAACCGCTGGTTCTGCTTAATGTGCTGCGTCGAATGGAAAGCCGTGGCGCGACAGAGAAGGCCAAGAAGGTTCGCCAGCGCTGCAGCGAAGTCTTTCGTTACGCCATAGTTACAGGTCGTGCGGAATACAATCCTGCAGCGGATCTTACCAGCGCGATGTCAGGGCATGAATCGAAGCATTACCCCTTCCTGACTGTTGAAGAGTTACCAGACTTCTTTAAAGCCCTATCCAGCTATACAGGAAGCCCGCTAGTTGTTCTTGCCGCTCGGCTGCTGATCCTTACGGGGGTTCGCACCGGTGAGCTCCGAGGTGCTTTCTGGAGTGAGTTTGATCTTGAAAAAGCGGTGTGGGAAATACCTGCCGACCGAATGAAGATGAAACGGCCTCACCTTGTCCCCCTATCTACCCAAGCACTGGAAATTGTACAGCAACTCAAAGTGATGTCAGGGCAATATCCACTGGTGTTTCCTGGGAGGAATGATCCCCGCAAAACGATGAGCGAAGCGAGTATAAATCAGGTGTTCAAACGGATTGGATATACAGGGAAGGTAACGGGGCATGGTTTCCGTCACACGATGAGTACGATTTTGCACGAGGAAGGGTTCAACACGGCATGGATTGAAACCCAGCTTGCGCATGTCGATAAGAATGCGATTCGTGGGACGTACAATCATGCTTTGTATCTGGAAGGGCGGAGGGAGATGATACAGTGGTATGCGGATTATATTGATAACATTGGAAAATATAAAATAATCATGGCCTTATGATACGAACCTTAAATTGGTCCTTTATTAGTAGGTAGTGTGAAATATAAAGCTTAGCTCCTCCGTTTTGGAGGAGTTCAACCACAGTAATTTTTTTGTACGGATTTACATTTGCGTCTGACTGTCTGCTTAGTGCTGTGAGTTCAATGGGTCGATGCAACGGGGGACGTTGTCATGAAACGAAGAACTCGGATTAACTACACGCCAGAGCAGAAGGCGATTATCTGGGACAGATATAAGCAAGGTGATTCCCTGCATGATATCGCCAGAATGTTCGACAGATTTCATTCTTCCATTATGCCCACTATCCACCAGACAGGCGGCTACCGTCCTCCCGTGCGAAAGCGGCACCGATTAGCGCTTTCGCTTGATGAAAGAGAGGAGATATCCAGAGGGCTGGTAGCAAAACTCAGTATCAGGGACATCGCCGCCAAATTATCAAGAGCGCCCTCAACGATTAGCCGCGAGATCAGGAGGCACGGTGGTGCAAAACAATACCGTGCAGCAAAAGCCGATGCTACTGCATGGGAAAATGCGCGGAGACCAAAACCTTGCAAGCTAATTGAAAGCCCCGCATTGTGTAAAATCATTGCAGAGAAGATGCATCAGGACTGGTCGCCGGAATAGATCGCCGGTTGGCTGAAACGCTGTTATCCGGATAATCAGGAAATGCATGTGTCACACGAAACGATTTATAAAACGCTTTTTATACAAACCCGGGGAGCACTAAAAAAAGAGCTGCAGCAATGCCTCAGAAGCGGAAGAGCAGTGCGTAGATCCAGAACGTCATCGCTTAAAGGGAAAGGATTAGGGTCAATTCCGCACACGATACCTATCAGCGAAAGGCCACCCGAGGCCGCTGACAGAGCCATTCCAGGTCACTGGGAAGGTGACTTGATTCAGGGCTCGAAAAACTCCTATATCATCACCCTCGTAGAACGTCATTCCCGTTTTGTTATGCTGGCGAAGATCAGAGACAACAAGACCATAACGGTTATATCTGCACTCATCAGACAAGCCCGGGAATTACCTGCTGAGCTTTATAAAACATTAACTTGGGATCGTGGCGCTGAAATGACCAGCCACACACGATTTACTGTAGCGACAGACATTCAGATTTATTTTTGTGATCCTCAATCTCCTTGGCAACGTGGCTCAAATGAAAATACGAACAGATTGCTCAGACAATATTTTCCAAAAGGAACTGACTTATTGGTTCACAGCCAGCAAAGACTTAACAGTGTTGCCAGACAGCTCAACGAAAGGCCGAGAAAAACGCTAGACTATGAATCACCCGCAGAACGGTTCAATAAGTGTGTTGCGTCCATCAGTTGAACTCACAGCCAGAAGCGGACCTTGCAAGATTTTTGAATGCAAACGTTGTACCTCTACTGAGTTTGTTATATTACTAATGAATAGTCTGAAGTATTGATTTGAAATGGATGAGACCCCCTTAGGGGGGGGGTTAAATATATAAGCAAATGAAACTAATTTCATGCTTTGAGGATAGCTTAATGGGTACATGGATTACAATAAACACATCATTTAGGTCATTTTTTAGCGATAGAATAGGTTATAAGTCAGGGCTAGCGCTCAATAACAATGAAATGATTCAACTTTTAGATAAAGATGATCCACTATTTGATATTTTCACTAGTCAGAAAGAGGAATTGTGTCGCATCAGAACAAATCACATTGAAGATACTTTTCAAAAATTTTTGTATCGCCTAGGTGTCACATCACATGATTTTATTGGTCATGCACCAACATTGCTCGAGATGGAATTTAGGAATGATCCAAGCAGGAGAAAACTATTCCAACAGGTATTACGTTATCTTGGAGAGATTCACTTTGACAAAGGAAAACAATCGATATTCAACGATTTTAATGAAAACCAATACTATGAAAATATCCAAATACAATTTGGAAGTGAAGCGTTGATTATTGCACATCGGCTCGTTGAATTAACGAAAGATAGTGAAGAAGCTAGCCCTTGGGACTGGCTTTCAGCAAGAGTACTTGATTGGGAATCACCACTTGAGCTTAGAGACTTATTTGAGAGTGAATCATTATATGCAATGTACGGAAAGTTCATAGATCAAAGATATTTGAACTATTTATCAATTAATACTGAAAAACTCGGTTCAATGCATTGGAGACAGTTCGAAGCTCTAACCGCTGAGTACTTTGAACGAAAAGGATATAAAGTTGAGATAGGAAGTGGAAGAAATGATGGTGGCATTGATGTACGAGTTTGGCACCCTAATGCAAATGCCAGCGCACCTCCCGTTCAGCTTATTCAATGCAAACGAACAAAATCAAAAATTGACAAGGTGTTGGTAAAATCTCTCTGGGCAGATGTTATTGATGAAAATGCTAAGGGTGGAATAATTGTAACAACATCATCATTTTCTCCTGGTGCTCAAGAAATCTGTAAAGCTAGAAAATATCCTATTAGAGAAGTAAATAGGGAAAAAGTCATTCAGTGGTTAAATGAATTACGCAGAGTAGGTAGAGGCGTATTCATGGGCGATTAGAGTCAGGCACTGAGGTTGATTACTCGCTAAGAATTTAATGTCAGCTACTTGATGACGGTTAAAGGCGAGAAGGTGTTTAATATTATTATTTGCACGATGATATAAGTTCTTTCAATTTTTCCAAATCTAATTCATTGTTTTTAAAACGATGTACCATAGCATGGCAATTGGGACATAAAGGTATCAGATCATGTTCTGGATTGACCTTATAACGTTTTCCTATCATGTTCAAGGGTATGATATGATGTACATGGATAAAGCCTTTTCCATGATCACCATATTTCTTTTCAAAATCAAAATCACAAGCTTTACATTTATAACCATGAATCTTAATGCATGCCTCTCTAGCATCCTTATTTCGTTCATAAGAATTTACAGCCACTAAATTTCGAGTCCCTTCAAAATACTCTTCTTCTTCACCTATTTCATCAGGTAAGTAGTCGAATGCATTTCGGTATGCATACCAAGCTTCTCCATCATGTTTTATGTGAGCTTTTAAAATATTGTCACTAATTTTTCCTATTTTTGGTTCATCTTCATCATCACCAATATTCTCTTGATGAAAGATATATAGGCTATATCCTTGATCTAATAATTTCAAATGCTCGATTGCTTGAGAGTACCCTGGTTGTCGACGATTGTTTTTATACTCCCAATTTTTATGCATTATCAATGATTTATCATTGTCAGTATTGAAATCCCACGCACCAAAGATAACCATTTTTTCTTCATGGTTGGTAAATGACCAACTCCAGTTCCAGTTATTGCAAACCGCACCTTTAGATAATATAAATTGCTTACGTGATTCGCTCATGAGAGAGACCTTTATATGAATTTTTCGTGTTTTATCCTTGCACTATGCCAGTATTAAGATTGGGACACAATGAACAATGCCTCCCCATTTCAAGCAGACCTGCTTCGTTAATTTACACATGATAATGCTAGTAATACCTTACTGACGGATGATAACAATCGCCAACGTCCGCTCCTCGCTTCAGCCTTGTTAGTCTGTCCGCTGCGTGCCATAAGCGGACATGATTGCAAACTTAGTTAGCTATTAGAAAGGGGCCAACTAACAGAAAAAGGGTGGTGTTTTCAAAAAAGCACCCTACAGAAAAAATGTTCATGCAACGCATCGAGAGGAATAACCTGACTCTCCGCACGCGGGTTGAGAGGCTGGCCAGAAAGATGCTGTGGTTCTTAAAACCCTAGAGGCTGTACAAGAAAGAGATCGGTCTTTGTACCGAATTGCTCATTTTCAATTGATTGATTATATTGCCGAAAACATATGACTGTTAATCCACGCACCCTAATTTAAGATGCGCCTCAGGAGAATAATAGTGCAACCCAGTTTCCAAACTATGACTATGCACTGTATAGGTGAGTGCATGTGTAAGCATACCCGTTTTAGTTCCACACACTTTTTGAGATTTCCGGGTTTTCAGCCATCAGCCGGTACTCTTCCGGCGTCAGGTTGTTCAGGGATTCGTGAGGCCGCTCGCTGTTATATTCTGTCAGCCAGCGCTCTGTAATTTCCCGTGCTTCGTTCAGGGTTCTGAACAGGTAAAAATCCAGGATTTCTGTCCGGTACGTCCGGTTAAAACGCTCAATAAAGGCATTCTGCGTCGGCTTGCCGGGCTTGATAAATTCCAGTAACACACCATGCTCCTCAGCCCATTGTGCCAGCGCCAGTGAGACCAGTTCTGGCCCGTTATCCATCCGCATCTTTAGCGGATAACCGCGGTTTGCCACTATCCTGTCCAGCACTCTCACGACGCGTTGTGCCGGGATATTCAGGTCGATTTCTATCGCCAGGGCCTCACGATTAAAATCATCCACTACATTGAATGTCCGAAAGCGTCTGCCGCAGACCAGCGCATCGTGCATAAAATCTATCGACCAGCTCTGGTTAAGTGCCTCAGGCGTCGTCAATGGTGCCGGGTTACGTACTGGCAAACGCTGTTTTCCCCTGCGACGAAAATTCAGTTTTAGCAGACAGTAAATTCGGTGAACGCGTTTATGGTTCCAGGCGTTGCCTTGCCTGCGCAGCAGCTGGAACAGCTTCTTAAAACCATATCGCGGATAACGTTCTGCCAGTTCGGTCAGCGCCAGGATCACCGGTTCATCACGCCGGGTGTCAGGCTGATAAAAATACACCGTCCTGCTCAGCGATAATGTCCTGCACGCCTGGCGGATGCTCATGGAAAATTGTGCCGTCAGATAGCTGACGAGCTCCCGCTTTATCGCTGGTTTTAAAGCTTTTTTTCGATAACGTCTTTCAGGGCCCGGCATTCAAGGCTGAGATCGGCAAACATCTGCTTGAGACGACGGTTTTCGTCCTCAAGATCTTTCATCTTTTTGATATCTGAAGCCTCCATCCCGCCATACTTTGCTTTCCAGTTGTAGTACGAGGCTTCAGATATTCCCGCTTCGCGACAGACATCTTTGACGGTGCGGCCTGCTTCGACAGACTTTAGTACGGTGATGATCTGGTGCTCAGTGAATCGGGCTTTACGCATGGCGATCTCCTCAGGGGACATAATCAGTATGTCGGAAGATCTCTAAAAGTGAATGGTGTGTTTTGCAGGGATACTTACACATGCAGTAAAGCTAGTTTTTTGAATGGAATATGGATAGCCCTAGCACTTCCATTTTCTATACACTCTTTGAGTGCAAGAGGCCAGCGATGGCTCCACGCTGAAGGGGCCAACATTTGATTTAAATCTGTATAAGCGCAGATTAGTGGAAGTCCGTAGGTGTCGACAGCCTTCTCAATTTCATATGAAAGCATACTCCCAGTCTGGCGTGTTTCATCACTTAAGATGATAACGATATTTTTTGATGCGGCAAGACGGTCCCGAATACGCGCTTCGAGTGTTGCTTTTAGACTAGAGTCTCGTACTGCTGAAGTTTTATCGTGACTGTTCACATATTTAAAATCGTGACCCTTACCCGCTGCCCATGCCTGAATTGAGGCATAATAACGAAAGTCTGATTTTGTTGGATCAGTTTCACTTAAGCCATCGAAAGCTATATAATTTCCATTTCTGTAAGCCATATTTTCCTCCTATAGCTATAAATCATAGTGATTTCAACTTACTACGTTACTATTCTTATATAATTAAGCATTAAGACTCTGACTTAGATAGTCTCTCACTTGGAACAAATTTAATGAGAATTTTGATGCATCCTCAGGTCGGACTATGATACATAACTTATTGGAAAATACCTGTTCTTGAGTCGCATCGGCAAAAGATTGAGCAATGCGCTCTATTATTTTCTTTCTAGGTATAGCCACCCGTCCTCTTCCTGTTCCCATCAGCGGCATAATCACATCACCTAATTCCCCTTTTCGAGCCATATTTGACCATAGACCTTCAAGAGCCTCTTCCAGCATTCTTACATTTGAAAATGCTGTTCCTACAGAATTAATATCTGACATTGCGAGAAAATAAAAATTCTTGCCATGCGCTGATACGCGCGCGACAGTACCTAAAGGATATTTTTTTCGTTTACCGGGCTTGCCATCAACTTCAATATAATTTTCACTAGCAAGTGATTCTTCAATCTGCCGATCAATTTCTATTGTTTGGCCATTAAAAAATTGAGTTGCAAATTGACCCTGCAAACTATTTGTAGATATTAGACCTGAACTCATGTCAGTATCAAATGTGGTGTTTGAGCTAATTATTATCTCACCACTCTCCTTGAATAAATCACTTATTTTTACTTCAAACGTGTAATCTTTCTTAGGTACTTTATAAGATACTCGTGACACTGGACGTCGTGTGAATATCACAAAAATAATGGCCAAGACTATAAGAATTAAAATTCCGTAATTACTATACTGCCCTTTCTCGTAAATCTTAAAAGTATCAGCCAAATTGATTAACAAATATAATACGCCCAGAGCAGAAAAAAACTTTGCTATTGCCTCGCCTGAAAACAAAGCATATCTCCAATACGCTGTAGTTCTCACCGACTCCCACCAATATTTCATCTCGCAGCCCCAGTTTTTATTACTATGATTTTTCCGGTTATTTCTAGTATGTATCGTGCTTGGGAATTTGTCTTAGGGTAATTTTACGCACTTAATTATCTAGAAATAAATAAAACAGAGTGTTTTAGTTAAAAATAGAGATACACACGCGGAAAGTACATCAAAAGCTTGGGATAATAGATTACTCTCCACCTGCTTTTCTCACACTTGTGACGCTAAAAGCAGCGTTAACTCTACTTGCATGCTATCTACAGTCGACACTAGTCATGCTTCATATGATTCAACAGCTTGTATTCATTAGTCAAGTAATTAAAAAATTAAATCTAGAAAATGATGTTATTTTAGTACTACCGCGTATTGTTGTCGTAGTTAGCAAGGATCATGAAATTTAGCGATTCTAACGCTAAATACCTGAGTGCACTAAATTTCGCGTAGTTGAATGAATCTGCCACACTGTTTCGTCGCAAGTATTACCAGAACGGTGCACACGCGGGATACATCATGTACGTCACAGATGCCATGAAAAAAATCATCGACGTCAAACCTTTACGTGATGCTAAGGGCAATTCAAAGGAACTCGGGAATTTTAATAATCTGTTTTTTACGCGCCCAACGGAAAACCGGACGGTATTAAGATCGTGCTGCTGAGTGATGTCGCTACGAAAGATGATTTTTCATCTCAAAAAAGTAGGCCCTGAAGATCTCTGGGGTGCCCATGGGGTTCCTCCAAAAATGATGGGAATAATACCAAACAACGCTAAAGGATTTAGGGGTATAATAAAACCTGTACAGGTTTTTTCGGAATGAAATGGTCCTGCTTCAAGAATGAAAGAAATAAGTGAGTGGGCTAGGGCGGAAACTATAACTTTCAGACGCTACTGTTTAGTATAATTATATTGCGCACAATTAGTATTAACCGAGATTAAATAGCTTGTCCAAATCAAGGTTAAATTTCTTATTCATTTTTTGCGCAAAAACAACAAGCCGTCTGTGGTTTTTCTCATCTACACTCTTTGTAAAAGCCAACAATCCACCAACATGTGCATAATCGTGAGAGCGCCCAACGGAAAGATAATGTATCTTGCTTTTTATTTCTCTAAATTTTTGTCGTCCTATGCCAACATCATCAATTGACAATACTAATCCAGTAATTTTTTTTTGTTTTCTTGGTCCACTAATAACCACTTTTTTATAGTTAACAGTTAATTGTTCAGTAGGTATTATAGAAAATAAAAAATCCTTTGCTTTTTCAATCTTCTTTAACGACTGAGCCGAAAGAGTAATATCGTCAGCGTAACGAGTAAAGATAATGCCTCGTCTTCCTGCATAACCATGAATCCTGTGATCAAGCCTCATGCAAACAAGGTTCGCCAATTTAGGCGATGCGGGGGATCCCTGCGGTAACTTATTTTTAAAACAACAAATCTTTGTCAAAACTGAAGATATGTACTTATTATAACCCAACGAATTAAACACAGTGTAAATTTTATTAGAAGAAATGCTAGGAAAGAAATCCTCTAAATCAATATTTAATACAAAGTTCGAACCAACATGTGGGTTCGCATTGTCTTTTATGGACTGGCCTCGCTCAAAACCAGTTGAAAAAGGTGACGAATTAAGTTTGTCTAATATATTTCTTAAAACCCACGCTTGCAAAGCCTTGAGCCTTCGAGAGGGTTGACAAATCACCCTTTCGCCTTTTTCTGTACCTGTTTTTGGTACACCATAAACTTTGTAAAAGTCATCCGCTCTTGTGATTAACAAGGTTAAAAGTTCGACAGATAGTCGCATTTCCCTTGACATATCTGTTAGCGAAGACATCACAGGCAGACCAAAGTTACGTAAGCGAAAAACGTCGGTACTGGAGAAATTGTTCATGAAAGCGCACACCCTTACGTCATAAATATCAGGTTTCCTCGCTCTCAGAGAACATCGGGAGATGTTCTCTGAGTTCGAGGTAAACTGCCAAAACAGTAGATTTAATGCAGGACAGCGAAACACTATCCAGTCACCTCTTACAAGGGACTCGCTAAGGGTGCGCTGAGAAAATCCTACCATAGTTCAATGATATATTGCTACGATTTTCAAAGTTCATCATTTCAAGTCTTAGCTTGTCTAAAACTAGCCGATCAAACCTAAGTAGTACATATTCCATACCAGCGTCTGTAATGTGATAACCTTCTGATGTCCTAACAATAACTCGCTCTTTCATCAGTTTTGATAATGCAGATTTTACAATAATTTCGCACAATGTATTTGCCTTTCCTGTAGCTTTACTTAACAAGTCATAAAGCAATACATTATTGATACCATCCATAAGGTATATGCATGGCAAGATAAATCTATCCGCCATCAATATATTATCTATACTTTTCTTTACGGGTGATTTTTTTTGAACATTTCTAATGCTTTTCATCAGGGACTGATAAAACTCCTCATTTAATAGGGCATTATCAAGGATGTTAAAATCACACCTAAGCACTGATGTTGAACTATTTTTCTTAAGTAACCGTATTGGTCCATAATTTAAGAAGCTTTTCTTAAATCTAAATTTATTATCTTGTATACATATCATTTTTGATGCTAATTTTTCATTATTTGCAAAAGCCCCAAGTTCAGAATATGAACCGGGGCTTTCAGGGGTTATTATTATCGCATCCACAGATTCAGCGAGCATATTCTCCATACTTAAAAGACTGTATTGCCCCTGTCCAGCAAGAAGGTCATCAAATAAATCCTCTGGATAGAAAATCTCCAGCTTATCATTTCTCGATAAAACTTTAGAAATTTTATATCGTCCATATTTACTATCGTTAACATCCCCTCCACACAAGAAAATTGTCACTTTATTACGTTTCTCGCTGAAGAGGTTGTTTTTTATTACGTTGGCGAATTCAAATTTTTGTTTTTCTGAAAATATTATCGAATTCTTAAAAAGTTTCATATTGACACCCATAGGATCATGTATAAATTTTTTAACATTTTTCATCCGACAGTGCAATGCTCTCCCCGTCACGACTGCTGGCTTACTGGGACCGTTGACCTGCCCCCAGGATTAGATACAACCTTCAGCTAGTAATGTCGGTTGGTTTTTCTTCATATTTCCCGTTTCGCCAGTCCGCTGCAAATTCAGCCGGAGTCTGGTAGTTCAGCGATGAATGGGGACGACACTCGTTATAATCCTGCCGCCAGTCATTAATCTTTTTCCGGGCGTGAACGATATCGCTGAACCAGTGCTCATTGAGACACTCATCCCTGAATCGTCCGTTAAAACTTTCAATAAATCCGTTCTGTGTTGGCTTGCCCGGTTGGATAAGCCGCAGCTCCACCCCATGCTCATAAGCCCACTGGTCAAGTGCTCTGCAGGTAAACTCCGGCCCCTGGTCCGTTCTTATCGTCGCCGGATAGCCGCGAAACAGTGCAATGCTGTCCAGAATTCGCGTGACCTGCACGCCTGAAATCCCGAATGCAGTGGTAATTGTCAGACACTCCTTCGTGAAGTCGTCCACGCAGGTCAGGCACTTGATCCTGCGACCGGTGGCCAGCGCGTCCATGACAAAATCCATCGACCAGGTCAGGTTGGGCGCCTCCGGGCGGAGCAGCGGCAGACGTTCTGTTGCCAGCCCTTTACGACGTCGTCTGCGTTTTACGCCCAGCCCGTTAAGGTGGTAAAGGCGGTACACGCGCTTGTGATTAACATGAAGGCCTTCACGGCGCAGTAACTGCCAGATGCGTCGGTAGCCAAAACGCCTGCGCTCCAGTGCCAGCTCAGTGATGCGCCCTGATAAATGCGCATCAGCCGCCGGACGCTGAGCCTCATAGCGGCAGGTCGACAGGGACAAACCTGTAAGCCTGCAGGCACGACGTGACCTGCCCCCATTAATCAACACACCCCAACCTGACCAATGTCTTCATCAGCCACATGAGGACCTCTCCATGAAAAAGCGTTTTACTGCCAACTATCGCATTGCCACTCTGAAGCAAATCCTGGCCGGAACACCAGTGTCATTGTAAATACACCCGTTCTGGGGCTATGGGACATCAGCAGCAGCGTCTATAATCCGGGCAGAGATTTTTCCTGCTAAAGTCGTGGCTAATTGTCCGTTGAGATAGCATCAAACCTTGCGACAGCCGGGTTCCTGGTTGCCGCGAGCGACCTACATTCACAAAGGTTAATATGAAACAAATTACGTTCAGCGATCTACAAAAACAAAGCGAGCAGGCCGCAAATTCCCCTCGCTTACGTGCCAATCGTAATCTCCATCCTGAATTGAGCGATCCTGTTCAGCGCCTGGCTATTGCCATGGAACCGGGTACCTATGTTCGCCCTCACCGCCACCCGCACACGTTCGAGCTGCTGACACCCCTTAGCGGGCGCTTTTTGGTATTGCATTTTGATGACAAGGGCAACGTGACCCAGCGGGCTGTGTTAGGTGAAGACTGTAAGGTGCTGGAGACAGATGCCGGGACCTGGCATGCGGTGTTGTCGCTGGACAAAGGTGGGGTTATTTTTGAGGTAAAATATGGGGCGTACCAGCCCGTAGCTGAGCAAGATATGGCCCCATGGGCACCCGCCGAGAACGAGCCGGGAACGGCTGAGTTGATGAAATGGTATGCCGTGGCGCAAGTGGGAGATGGCGGTTTTTCCCGGTAAGTACACTTTCCTGGCCTGGCGAAATAAAATTAAAGCCGTATACCACGGCTTTAATCCATTCTGATCTCGTATTTTCAACTGAACTTGACCCTGATTATGTTCGGGGTCAGGATCAGCAACCTTATCGATCGCCAGAAATTAAGGCGTTCTAACAGCCTATAAGGCAACCAGAGGTATGGCGTTTAATTCAGCCGCGATGCCTCCGCATCAGATTAAATCTTCGGGCCTTCCAGGTGGCATTGATACGCGGTGCCGCCGTGTTCGGCCACAAACCAGTCAACTGCGCCGCCTGTAAGGCGATTGATTTCCACATTGGAAACCAGGCCCCAGGTTTTTTGGTCCCGTGAACCTTCGATTTTATAGGCGATCTCTTTGTCATTGACGACCGGCTGCACTACCCGGAACCAGGTATCGTCGCGGCCCTGCGGTTCACCGCCGATGTCCACGATCACCGCTTCGGTCATCCACTGGGTAGTCTGGCCGTTGCCCACGCAGGTGCTGCCTTTATCGGCCTGAATATCGAAACACAGCTGGTCGTTATCCAGATAAGGTGCGGGCCAAATCTCCGAGGAGGTCGTTGAGCTCTTATCTTGTGGCTCGCAGACAATGAGCGAAGGTTTAGCCGCCACGGCGGGCAGGCTCAGGAATAGAGCAAAGGCGAAGTATTTGCGTTTCATTACCGACAGTCCATATTCGTAGTAAAAGGGAGAGCTAACGTCAATGCCGTTAATTTAGTGAGTGCCATTGTCTTAACCAACAAGATTATACTGCTATTAAACAACAACTCGAGTGCTCTATAATCCCGGCACTAAAAATACCGCAGGGAATTTATAATGAAGTCAATTCTTGCAGGCAGCGCTGTCGTTGGGGCTGCACTTATCGTTTCATCCTTAATTAGTTCCGGTCCGGTTTTATTTAAGAGTGAAAATATTATCTCCGTCACCGGCGGTTCAGTGAAGCTCGGTAACATCTACGATGAGCATAAAGTCGTCTCTGTGAAAATGATTTTCGATGACAACGTCGCGAATCAGGAATTTTTGGAGCAGGCGAATGCGGATGATTATAAATCCGCCTTTAAAGACAAGCTCACCGAGCTGGCGGATTTAATCAATAAAGGCCGTAAAGAAGACGAGAAAACGACGGCAGAAGGCCTGAAACTGACTAAAGCCGCAAAATTAGAAATCACCACTGCAGTAAGGTACCGCAGCGAATACCAGCCGGTATTCACCCTGGTGCTGGGCAAGAAAACGGTTGATTTACCGGTTGACACTCATCTGTACGCCAAATCTATTGAATCTGTGGATGCTTTCCTGAAGGAGCAGAAACCGCAGTTTGACTCGGCGCTGTACCTCAAAAAATAGTCCTTTCAGCATCATAAAGCCCGTTAAAACGGGCTTTAACCTAGCCTTTCGCATTAGCTTCTAAACCCATTGCTCTTGCAAATCTGAACGTGGTTCTCAGGGGAAGCGTCAGTTTATCCGCATAGTGGCTTGTGTTTCCGCTGCCTTGCTGGCGGCATAGCCGTACATCATGTCTTTATCATCATCCATTGTTCCCAGGAAGCAGCGCTTCACTGCAAAGCTGCCATAACCACCCCTGGTCAGGCTTATCCGGTGGCGGACGGAATTAACCTGAACAAGGTCGCGGCAATGAATGAATACTACACGCTGCTTATATATTCATAATATGTGCATACGACCGGCAGTTTATTAATCACCAGACTGACAATAAATAATGGATCTGAGACAGAATGTTATCTTCTGTCTGCTAAATAAATGCGAGTTGTGGAGGTTTTTTATAAGCCGAATGACACTATTATATCTGTGGGTTATTGAAGTCCGCGGAAAACTAAGGCATCTAACTCCTCACGGAGCACTGGTTTAGAAATGTAGTACCCCTGAAATAAATTGACGCCCATTTGCTTCAGCATAATAAATTTTTGCAGGCTATCAACACCTTCTGCGATGCACTGGCTACCTGTCACGCTGGCATAATAGATTAGACTATCAATAAGATTTTTATCATCGTGGTTATTGATAAACGTTTCTACAATGTAACGGTCCAGCTTATAGCTATTAAATTTTATCTGCCTGACTGGAAACGCAACGCTATTTTTGGCGAAGCAGTCATCCAGCGCGAGCTTTACGCCCAGCCCGGTAAGCTGATTTAATACGGTTACCGTCTTAGACTCATAGCTTAAATCCACATTTTCGTTGATATCCAATACCAGGCAGCGTATCCAGGCCTGATCAAGCAGCTGGGCTTTGGCTGTCTCAACAATTTTAAACAGGGCTGTGCTCTCAGTGAGGGCTCGTGGAATATTGACTGAAAATTCCAATTTCCCCGCATAGTTATTTATATTCACCACGGCTTCTCTGATGATGTAGGCCGTGAGCATGATCCACGTTTCTCGCGTCCTGATATCATGGAAAAAGTCTCTCGGCAACAATACATTGCCGTTGGTGTACCAGCGGCAGAATATCTCAAACCCTACGATCTGCTTCTCGCTGTCCACAATAGGCTGGAAAACGGGGAAGATCAGGCCATGTTGCAGGGCATGGGTGATTTTTCTCTCCTCACTGCTGAGCAGTCTGGTTGTTAACCCCCTGGATTTCGACTGGCGCTGTGCTTTGCGATGCCTGCCCGGCAACAGTCTGGCCATCATCGGGTGAATAGCCGCCAGTTTTTTTAACCCGCTCGAACGCAGGTTATAAAGCGTTTTAGTACTGAAGTTTTTTATTGCCGCTGCGTCCTCTTTATCAGAGATACTGAAAAGCTCCAGCAGCGTATTGACCTCATGGATAGTGAGCCCTTCGTGGCGTAAGCCGCCATTGCGTTCTTCCTGCCTGGCAAGCGAGACAAGCGTGGGAATGTTTTTAATGTCTTTATGCAGCGTATTTCTGAGTTTTATCACGCTGGTATAGATGCTGACTCCCCTGATGGTACTGAGGTTCGAGTTTCGCGGCATCACATTTTTAAAATAACTAAACAGCCATGAAGATGACAGTCCACTTATGATCAGGATATTTATTTTATGGTGATGAATTTGTAATAACGATATCAGGCTTTTCAGCGTCATCAGCATCTGAAAGGGATCTTCAGGAATAAAAACAATTAGATGGTTAAATTCATCGTTTTCATTTTTTTTAGAGAGCAGTCGACTGCTTTTCTCCGGACTAATCAGTTTTGTATTCATTCCTTTTTCACGAAGCAATGCAGAAAGCCCTGTTGCAGAAAAATGACAGGCAGAAAGTATGTGATAAACAAACTCAACGTGGGAATGTTGAGATGGCACAGGCAATAACGGTGAGGTTATATTCATATCAATTATCCATTAGTCATTATTTTATATACCCGATGCAATAGGCTTTATTGCGTGGTATATCCTCGCCAGAGGTATTTTTGATATGTGAAAGCCTGGCCGGCGCAGTATGAAAAATGTCTGCGTCAGGTGTTACGATTTTGATGTGCAAGCTAAGATTTGCAGTGCAATGCCAGATTAATGATGCATGTTAAATTCCTTTTTAGAAAATCCGCTCGGGGGAAGTCGCCTGTAATATGAATGATAAATTCAATGCAATGAATATTTTATAATTATTTTAAGTGGAAGCATCCCTGTTGGTTTTTTGATTTTTGCCTGTTTTGAATTTTTGGAAACGTTACTGTGTCGCCTCTAGTTTCTTTACAGCGTATGGAATGTCAATAGAAATTAATTTCTAAATCGTGATTGGGAATAACCTCAGGGAAAATTCTTAATAGGATTAAATATAAAAAGCATTTAAAATCAATGCAATGTGATGATATTGATGTTTTGTTAAATATAATTTCAAAACCAATTTAAGATACTTTATTAATATTTCACCCCGGCTCCCCACCAATATTGAGAGGGTAGCTCTCTTAGGGGCGAGCTTATGTGAATAGGCGATCGTTTCGTGAAGCTGAAACATAGGTCTTATGGAAGGCATAGCGACTGCCGGTTCTGATTCGTTTTAGTGAAATTGTTTAAAGGAATAAATTATGAAAATCAAAAATCTGGCTTTCGTTGTACTGTCAGCCCTCTCTCTGAGCTCGGGAGCGGCTTATGCCGTTACGGTTAACGGTGGCACCGTTCATTTCAAAGGTGAAATTGTTAACGCGGCCTGCGCCGTTGATGCGGGTTCGGTGGACCAGACTGTTCAACTGGGTCAGGTACGTTCAGCCCGACTGGCAGCGGTAGGCAGCACCAGTTCTGCGGTGGGTTTCAACATCCAACTGAACGACTGCGATACCACTGTTTCCACTAAAGCCTCCGTTGCGTTTTCTGGCGTAGCCGTAACCGGTAAACCCGACACGCTGGCAATTCAGGGTCCTGCGGCGGGCGGTGCGACTAATGTGGGGATTCAGATCCTCGACAGCACCAGCACACCGCTGGCACTGGATGGGGCAACCTTCAGCGCCAAAACCACGCTGAATGATGGCACCAATATTATTCCTCTGCAGGCTCGTTACATCGCGCTGGGTGCGGCTACGGCCGGTACCGCTAACGCGGACGCGACCTTTAAAGTTCAGTACGAGTAATCAGTCAGTCATACAGGGAAATCACTCGGGGCCAGGGACGGCCCGTCATCTACTACGGATTTGAAGGTGATAACGATGAGAGGAATAAAGTGGGTTCTATTGAGCGTTCTTCTGCCCTCGCTGGCGCTGGCCGGTAACAGAACGCATGTCATGCTGCCAGGCGGCAATATGCGCTTCCAGGGCACGATCGTTGCCGAATCTTGCCGCGTAGAGGCGGGCGACCGTCAAATGACGGTTGAAATGGGCAGGATCAGCAGCAATCGCTTCCACGCGCCAGGCGAAGACAGCGACCCGGTGCCTTTCGCTCTCCACCTTCAGGACTGTAATACCAATGTTAGCCGGCACGTTGGCGTGGCGTTTATGGGCGTTGCTGACGGCAAAAACCCGGCGGTACTCTCGGTGGGCGAGGGGCCCGGCATAGCTGAAGGCGTGGGCGTTGCCCTCTTTGATGCCGAGGAGCGCCAAATCCCATTGAATGCCCCTGCAAAGGCGTGGACCCGAATATACGCCGGGCCAAACACTCTTCATTTTATCGCCAAATATCGCGCCACCGGGCATCAGGTTACCGGCGGGCTGGCGAATGCCCAGGCCTGGTTTTCTCTGACCTACCTGTAGCCTGAATGCGGGCATAGTGGACACAAACAGCAACGACAAGGACAAGGTGCGAGCGTGACAAAAAGCTTACTAAGAGGTCGCGGTTTACTGGCGGCGATGATGATAGCTGCGGCGATGGGCTTTATGGCTCGAGCAGAGGCAGGGGTGGCGTTAGGGGCAACTCGCGTTATTTATCCTGAAGGGCAAAAACAGGTGCAGCTGGCGGTGACAAGCAACGATGAAAAAAGCACTTACCTTATTCAGTCGTGGGTGGAAAACGCCAGTGGTGATAAAGACAGCCGGTTTGTGATAACCCCACCGCTGTTTGCCATCAAAGGGAAGAAAGAAACCACGTTACGCATTTTAGATGCGACCAATAACCAGCTGCCGAAGGATCGGGAGAGCCTGTTCTGGCTGAACGTGAAAGCCATTCCTTCCATGGAAAAATCAAAGCTGAATGAAAACACGCTCCAGCTGGCAATCATCAGCCGAATCAAACTTTATTACCGCCCGGATAATCTGCCTTTGGCCCCTGAGAAAGCGGCAGAAAAACTGACCTTTAGCCGCAGCAACGGCCAGCTGATTTTAAATAATCCCACCCCGTATTACCTGACGGTAACGGATATTAATGCGGGTACCCGGGTACTGGACAACGCGCTTGTCCCGCCGCTCGGGAAAACCTCCGTGAAGCTACCGGCCGATGCCGGGGCCAACATTACTTACCAGACCATCAACGACTACGGTGCGCTGACGCCACGGATGCAGGGCGTTATGCAGTAATTCAGGACAGGCCGTCCTGCGTTAAATAACAACGAAGAACTGACTGCCGGGCGAATGCGGACCGGAGGGACAATGTCACATCTAAAATATGGATTAGCGCGTTTAGGCTCCCGTCGCCCACGGCGCAAATTAGCTTCTTTTTTTACTCTGGCACAAACGCCGCTGGCGCTTTTAATTGCTATGCAGGCCTGTTCCGCCCATGCAGATTTGTATTTTAACCCGCGCTTTTTAGCCGACGACCCTTCAGCGGTGGCTGATTTGTCCAGTTTTGAAAGCGGGCAGGAAGCGCCGCCGGGGACTTACCGCGTCGATATTTATCTCAACGAAGGGTTTGTCACTACCCGGGACGTTAAATTCGAGGCAGCAAAGAACAGCAGCGGCCTGGCTCCCTGCCTGACGCGTGAGCAATGGGCCGGAATGGGCGTTAACGTGGCGGCCATCGCCGGCATGAATGCCCTGGCGTCGGGCGCCTGTGTGCCGATGACTGAGCTCATCCCGGAGTCCACTGCCGGGTTTGATGTCGGCCTGCAAAGGCTGAACCTTACGGTGCCGCAGGCGTTTATGGGCAACCGGGCAAGGGGGTACATCCCGCCTGACCGCTGGGATAACGGCATTAATGCCGGTCTGCTGAATTACAATTTTACCGGCAATAGCGTGCAAAACGATCGGGGGGGTAACAGCAATTATGCGTGGCTGAACCTGCAGAGCGGGATCAACCTCGGGGCATGGCGGCTGCGTGACAACACCACCTGGAGCTACAACAGTGGCGGCGGCAGCTCAGCGAACGAAAATAAATGGCAGCACGTCAACACCTGGCTCGAGCGCGATATTATTTCCCTGCGCTCCCGTTTAACGCTGGGCGACAGCTATACAGACAGCGATATTTTTGACGGGATCAATTTCCGGGGGGCTCAGCTAGCCTCCGACGATAATATGCTGCCTGACAGCATGAAAGGGTTTGCGCCGGTGATTCGCGGCATTGCCCGGGGCACGGCGCACGTCATCGTCAAACAAAATGGCTATGAAATCTATCAGGGCACCGTTCCGCCCGGCCCGTTCACGATTAACGATCTCTATGCTGCCACTAGCGGCGGCGATCTGCAGGTCACTATCAAAGAAACAGACGGCAGCAGCCAAATCTTTAGCGTGCCGTGGTCATCCGTGCCCGTTTTACAGCGCGAAGGGCGCACCCGTTTTTCTCTGACCGCCGGGGAATATCGCAGCGGTAATCGCCAACAGGAAGAGCCTAAGTTCTTCCAGGGCACAGTGCTGCAGGGGTTGCCTGATGGCTGGACGCTTTATGGCGGCAGCCAACTGGCCGACCGTTACCGCAGTTTCAACCTTGGCGTAGGGAAAAACATGGGCGTACTGGGGGCGTTGTCGATGGACGTCACCCAGGCCAACGCTAAGCTTGCGGATGACAGCGAACACCAGGGGCAGTCGCTTCGCTTCCTCTATAACAAATCGCTGAATGAACTGGGCACTAACATCCAACTGGTGGGTTATCGGTATTCAACCAGCGGCTATTTTACCCTCGCCGACAGCGCCTACAGCCGGATGAGCGGTTACCGCGTGGAAACGCAGGACGGTGTGATTCAGGTTAAGCCTAAGTTTACCGACTACTACAACCTTGCCTACAACAAGCGCGGCAGGGTGCAGCTGAGTCTGACCCAACAGTTGGGCAGAACGACAACGCTTTATCTCAGCGGCAGCCACCAGACCTACTGGAATAGCAGCAGCGCCGACGAGCAGATACAGGTCGGCTTGAACAGCTCAGTGGATGACATCAACTGGACGGTCAGCTATAGCCTGACCAAAAACGCCTGGCAGGAGGGACGTGACCAAATGCTGGCGGTAAACGTCAATATACCGTTCAGCCACTGGCTGCGTTCCGACAGTAAATCCGTCTGGCGTAACGCCAACGCCAGCTACAGCGCTTCTCACGATCTTAATGGCCGCATGACCAACCTGGCCGGGCTGTACGGCACGCTGCTGGAAGACAATAACCTGAGCTATAGCGTGCAGACCGGCTATGCAGGCGGCGGGCACGGGAACAGCAGCAGCACGGGTTATGCCGCGCTTAATTATCGCGGTGGATACGGCAACGCGAACGTGGGCTATAGCCGCAGCGACGGCATGAAACAGGTTTATTACGGCGCAAGCGGTGGGGTACTGGCGCACGCGGATGGCGTGACTTTCAGCCAGCCGCTGAACAGCACGGTCGTGCTGGTGAAAGCCCCTGGAGCCGGTGACGTCAAAGTCGAAAACCAAACCGGCGTGCGTACCGACTGGCGCGGTTATGCCGTGCTCCCGTACGCCAGCGATTATCGCGAAAACAGGATCGCGCTGGATACCAACACGCTGGCCGACAACGTTGACCTTCAGGATGCCGTCACCAACGTGGTGCCAACTCACGGCGCCGTGGTGCGTGCGGAATTCAAGCCACAGGTCGGGGTGAAAATGCTCATGACGCTGACCCACAACGGCAAGCCTGTGCCTTTCGGGGCCGTTGTGACCGCCGAAGGCCTGCCGGTGAGCAGTATTGTGGCCGACGGTGGGCAAGTCTATCTGAGCGGCATGCCGCTGGTGGGCAAGGTGTTGGCCAAATGGGGAGACGGGCCGGGCGCCAGCTGCGTGGCGGACTATCGTCTGGGGGAAGAGAGCCAGAAGCAGATGCTGAGCTCGCTTTCGACGCTGTGTCGCTAAGGAATAAGCATGACTAAATCTCTTTATATCATCGGCATCGCCCTGTCACTGTTCGCTGCCGCTACGGAAGCGGCAGACAGCACGATTACTATTCGCGGTAATGTCCGGGACAACGCCTGTTCTGTGGCGGCGGAGTCAAAAGATTTCACCGTCGACCTGATGAACAACCCGGCCAAACAGTTTTCTGCGGTGGGTGCCACCACGCCGCTGGTGCCTTTCAACATCGTGCTTTCCCCGTGTGGTGGCCTGGCCACCGCGGTGAAAGTCGGGTTTACCGGCGTGGCCGATAGCGTCAACACCAGTTTATTAAAGCTGGACAGCGGCGCGGCGGCGGCAGGCATGGGGATCCAAATCCTGAACAGCGCCCGCACACCGCTGCCGATCAACGCGGGGTCGTCAACTATTCAGTGGACCACGCTGGTGCCCGGCCAGACCAACGTGTTGGGTTTTTATGCCCGCCTGATGGCAACGCAGTTGCCGGTCACCGCCGGGCACGTCAATGCGACCGCAGTATTCACACTCGAATTTCAGTAACCGGAGACAGACATGAAATGGATTCTACCCGGAAGGGTGCTTGCCGGGGTGCTGATAGTGCTCTCTTTCACGGCAAAAGCAGATGACGTCACTATTACCGTGAACGGCAGGGTGGTAGCGAAGCCCTGCACGATCTCGACCCCCACGGCGACGGTCGATCTGGGCGATCTCTATACCTTTAGCCTGGTGCAGGCCGGTGCCTCGTCCACCTGGCATGATGTTGTCCTGAACTTGACCAACTGTCCGGTCGGGACCTCTAAAGTGACCGCGACGTTCAGCGGCACGGCGGATGCTACGGGGTATTACGCCAACCAGGGCACGGCGCGTAACCTCCAGCTTCAGCTCCAGGATAACGGCGGCGCGACGTTGAATAACGGCACCAATAAAACGGTTCCAGTAGATGCCGGTAGCCAGGGGGCGAGTTTTCCTCTGCAGGTCAGGGCGATAACGGTTAACGGCGGGACTACTCAGGGAACTATTCAGGCGGTGATCAATGTCACCTACACCTGGTCCTGATCGTAAGGAGGATGCAATGAAAAAAGTCATCGCGTTATTGGCTACGGTGGCCGGCCTGGGATGGTCAACGGTAAGCCAGGCATTTACCTGTCAGTCGCTGGGGACATCCATCAGCGGTTCCGGCACCGTGAACGTCAGGGTTAATCTTGTGCCGTCCATTTCGGCAGGGCAAAACTTAGTGGTCGACCTTTCCCAGTCGATTCAGTGCAAAAACGATGCCCCAGCCCAATATACCGATCCGGTACGGATCAGATCCGGCTCCGCTTATCAGGGCGTGCTCTCTGCTTTCAGAGGGTCATTAGGCTATTTCGGAGTGCAATACCCTTTCCCGACCACAACGGAAACCGCCTGGGTGAACCACACCTGGGGCGATTACCGTGGCTGGCAGGCCGTGCTGTATTTAACGCCTATCAGCACCGCCAGCGGCGTAGTGGTTAAAGCCAACACCATGATTGCCCAGCTTATTCTAGAAAAAGAAGACTCCATTAACGGAAATCGCCAGATCATCAACTGGAATATCTACGCCAACAACGATGTCGTGGTGCCCACCGGCGGCTGCGATGTGTCTGCCCGTAACGTGACGGTAAATCTGCCGGATTATCCTGGCACGGCACCTGCGCCCGTCACCGTGCGCTGCGCGCAAAACCAAAGAATTGGTTACTTTTTGTCTGGCAACACGCTGGGTAGCGATAACTCTATTTTCACCAATACGTCAGCCAGCTCGCCTGCACAGGGGATTGGCGTTCAGCTGTTGCGTAATGGAGCCGCTTTGGGGGCAGGCAGCGCCAACACCGTTTCTCTGGGAACGGTGGGGACGATCCCCGTTAATCTGGGGCTGACAGCGACCTACGCGCGAACCACCGGGCAGGTTACGGCGGGTAATGTGCAGTCGATAATCGGGGTGACGTTTGTTTACCAGTAGCGGCTCACCTGGAAAGGCGGGCGGGCGTGTGACCTACATTCTTTCGCCTTGCAACATGATGGCGTGCGGGCTGGCGAATTTGTTAGCCGCAGGTCAGACCCAGGCACTCTTTTTCCCTGGTTTGGGAGCAGAAAGAGCGCTGGGGGAGAGCGGGGCGCGGTTTGTGGTTTATCTGCCCGATCGGCCCTACTGGCTGCTTGTCGTCCTGCGGCAGGTAGCGCAGCTGCTCGATCGAAACGACGGCCAGCTATCCATGCTCATTTTGAGCCGAAGTTCAGCCTCATGGGTCTGGCGTTCGCTGCAAAAGTTAGTGAAAAAAGAAGGTTATCTTAGCGGTGTGCGAGTCGCGCCGTCCGATCTGCCCAGCGCCAGTCTGGCCGCGCTGCTGCGGGGGGACTGGAATAGCAGCGTTAGCCTCAAAAAACACGCCCTTGAAGAGGAACTGGTGAGCCAGATCCGGCCAGAGGGTCTCACCCGAAAAGAGCTGGATGTGCTGGTGGACTCCCTGGCCGGGCAGACGATTCAGGAGCAGGCGAAACAGCGCGGCGTCAGCCATAAGACACTCTATGTACAGCGCATGTCCGGCCTAAAAAAAATGGCTCATCCGCTGCTGCATGAGAAAGCACCGATGGCTAGCAATCAGCAGAAAAAAGGAGACTCAGCGGGGATGCTGGCTGCCCTTTCACCGTTTGAAAGGGAGCTGGTTTATGCCATCCACAACCGCCATATTTACCCGGTATTCCAGCCTATTGTGAACGGTGGGCTGCAGCTAAAAGGGTTAGAGATCCTGGCCCGCTGGCATCGAAACGGACAAACCCTACAGCCCGCAGAGTTTCTGCCGCAGATCCGTTCCAGCTATACGTGGCGGCTGTTAACAGCGTTTATGTTGCAAGAGGCGGTGGGCGGCATTAATCAGTACCAGGGGGAATATTATTTCGCGGTGAATATTCCGGCCGAGGTTTCAAATAGTGAAAGTTTGTTCGGCATTATTAAACAGTTGAGTACGCGGCTGATAAACCCGTTCTGGACGGACAGACTGGTGCTTGAAATCTCAGAAGACCTGAATTTGCAGCAGCAACAGGATAGCCGGTTCTTTATTACCCAGCTTCAGCACCAGGGATACCGGGTGATGCTGGATGATTGCTTTTCGCAGAGCAGCGTTTATTTCCCGGTACGGGCGGTGCGGTTCAACGATTACAAACTGGATCGCAAAGTCGTGGCCGACGCGCAGTATGAACCTCACGCGCTGGCGCTGATCAAAAGCCTGGCGTACTACTGCGAATTAACGGGAAGTTACTGTGTTGCCGAGGGTATTGATAGCCGGGAGAAGTTAAGGCTGCTGCTTGCATCCGGGGTGCATCTCTTTCAGGGGTACAGTATCTCTCAGCCCGTTTTCAAGTTTGAACTGCGGCAAATGATCGCGGCTTTGAAAAAAAGAGAGACGGTGCAGCCTATAGCCTGAATCAGCGCTTTTTACCCTCACCCTCTCCCTGGAAGGGATAGGGGATAAAAAGCGTTCCCAGCCTTCTCTTTTCTCCCTCTCCCCTTTGGGGAGAGGGCAGGGGTGAGGGGCAGAACTGTTCCCGAATGTTTGGGAAAGAACAGGTCGGTTTAGCGATTCTCTTCAATATAACGCGCCAGATCCGCCGGGGTTTTCAGCACGGTGGCGACTTCCGTCGGCGGGATCATGCAGCCGTACACATCCTGCACTTCCAGCACCAAATCAACGGCCAGAATAGAGTCGAGAATGTCGGACTCGATCAGTTCATCGTTAAAACCGACTTTGCGGGATAACACTTTTTCAAACAGGGCGAGAATTTCTTGTTCCATCTTATTTTCCTGGGTCATTAATTCGTGCGAGCCTGGGTATCCAGCAGCTTGCGGTCGATTTTGCCGTTAGGGTTCAGCGGCAAAGCGTCTTTAATAATGATTTGTGAAGGCACCATATAAGGTGGGATGACCTTCGCGAGCGAAGTCTTGATCGCCTCCGGGGCAAGGCCAGTGACGCAGAACGCCGCAATGCGCAGCACGCCGCCGCCGGATTTCATCAGCGGCAGCACCACGGCTTCGCTAATGCCGGACATCGCCAACAGGCGGTTTTCAATCTCGTTGATTTCAATCCGGTAGCCGTTCAGCTTGATCTGGCTGTCGTTGCGGCCCTGGCAATACAGCACCCCGTCTTCGTAGCCTAGATCGCCGGTGCGGTAGCCGCGATATTGTTCGCTTTCGCGGTGTAGCAATTTTGCGGCGTTTTCCTGCGGCAGGCCAAGATAACCGCGCATGACGTTTTTCCCCCAGATAATCAGCTCACCTTCTGAGGTAATCTCCATGTGGGATTCCGGCATCATGGTGCCCACCGGCAGCACGTCGTTTTCGCTGTGCAGGATCTCGTCGGTAATTTCAATCACCGTGGTAGCGATGGTGGCTTCCGTTGGGCCATAGGAGTTCAGGATCTTAGCCTGTGGGAAACGGCGGCGCAGTTGTTTTACCAGCGCCTTATTCAGCACTTCGCCGATGAACACAAACACGCTCAGTGCGGGTAAATACTCGGCGCTAAACTGCGGGGAAAGCAGCTTCTGGTAAGCAAAAGAGGGCGTAGAAACCCAGGCCGAAACCTCGTTATCTTTCAGACGATCGAGCCAGTTTTCAGCGGCAATATCTTCCTTAGCGTTCAGCACAATGTGCCCGCCGGTGGCGAGGTTCGCCAGCAAAGGAATCAGGGACAGGTCGAAGCTGAACACCGCATGGTTCATTAACACCGGCACGTCCGGCAGCGCAAAGTCATTGCGCACCCACTTCATAAAGTGCCACAGGCTCTCGCGGCCAATCTGCACGCCTTTCGGTTTCCCGGTGCTGCCTGAGGTAAACATGATGTAGGCCAGGTCCGGCTCGGCCAGTACGCTGCCGGTTTCGCCGGTCGCCACAAACTGCTTCGCCACGACGTCGTAATAATAAGGGGCGCTGGCAAGCTGGCAGATCTCTTTCAGCCGCTCCTGCGGGTAGATGCAGTCCACCGGGATATACGGGATGTTGTGCAGCAGGCAGCTGTAAATGGCCACGGCAAATTCGGCCTGCTGGTGCCCGTATAAAACCACCGGTGTACCGGCAGGCTGTTTGCACTGCGCGTAGCGCTGCGCCCAGTTGGTTGCGGCGACGGAAAGCTGTTGCCAGGTCAGAGCGGTATCACTACCGCTGATGGCTAACTGGTCTGGACGCGCGGGGTCAAGTAATGCCGCACGCAGAAAATCCTGCAGTTCCTGAAGCTCTGGATGAAGGTTCATAGAGGTGACATTCCACTAAAGATGTAGAGGGAGACCGCGGCGCTAGCCAGCGTCAGAATTCGTCCAAAAAACGCGATAACCGGATGGCGTAACCCGTTACTCAAGGCCGGGCTGCGTTTGGCTGACCAAAGCAGCATGTTATGGGCAACGGAAATGGCGCCGAACAGCGCGCCGCTGATGACGTAGTGTCGTTCAAGCCCGTTCCAGGCCCCCATGCAAAAGAGCGTGCAAAAGATGCCTACGTTCTGTGCCAGGGTTTTATTTTGACGGAAGAAATCGAGCTTCATCAGATTCATGTAAATCGGCATAAAGACCACGTCGCGCAGCCACTCAGAAAGGCTGATGTGGAAGCGGCGCCAGAAGTCCTGCGGGTTTTTAGCCAGAATCGGCATATTGAAGTTGGCCGGAATATTCAGGCCAAACAGCCGTCCGGCGCCGATAGCCATATTGCTGTAGCCCGCAAAATCAAAATAGAGATAGGCGCTGTAGGCGATAGACATCACCACGCCGACGGTGAGAGTGAACGGCCGGTGACTCCAGGACTCAATCACCAGATTGTCGATCAGCATCGCAAACAAAAACTTCTGCACGACGCCGGTGACGATTTGCTCCACGGCCAGTAAAAACTGTTCGCGGGTCAGCCTGAATACCGGCTTATTAATATCGCCGATCCAGGTTCTCCAGCGGTACATCGGGCCCGCGAGAATAATAAACGGCATAAACAGATAGCAGAAATAATGCAAAAAGTTCTGGCCATCTTTTTTGCTGCGGTAAAGCAGCACGTCAATGGCGCGGAAGGTCATGAACGACAAACCAATCATGCCCCAATGATTATTCAGGTGTAGCTTCACCAGCAATAGTGGCAGTAGCGTGAGGGTGACCGCTTGCCAGGTTTTTAACCAGCCTTTTTCTTTCAGGGTGACGAGAAGATAAAACGAAAAGAATACCGCCACCGGAACCAGGTAATCGCCCTGGAAAATATATCCCCAGGCCAGTGCCGCGAGAACGGAGAATGCCGCCAAATAAGTCAGCCGGTAATGCAATACGCGGTTAACCAGCGCAAACAGCAGTGCCGATGAAAACAGAAAGAAAAAAAATGCCCCGGAGCTATACATCATTCATCCTTCAGAATTTTTGATATTCAAAATGCACTTTGATACTCATGCTGTCGTCCACGGAAGACCAGGCGATCACCGTGATGGCCAACAACAGGTAAAGCACAAACAGGCGAACGGCAGTTTTCATCGTGTAAAGCTCTCGGCAATAAAACGATCCATGGCAACCCACGCCAGCTCGGTGGGATGCAGGCGATCCCAGTTCCAGCCGTTCTGGTAAGGCTGAGCGTACATATCGAAATAGCGCACCTGGTTTTGCTCGAGATACGCCCTGATCTGGCGGTCAACGGGCTGGAATTTCTGCGTGTTTTTCAGCGCCCACGGGTTAAGCGGGTCGACGATCACCACGAACTGGGCATGGCGAGATTTGAGCAGATCGATGGTGGCTTTGAAGGCTTCCATCTGGCGGTTTACCGCCGGCGTTTCATACCACTCTTCCGCCGTTTTTCCGTCTTCATAAACGCTTTTGTCCATCCACAAGGTGGCGGCGCTTTGCTGACGGACCTGGTTCAATACGCGAGCATGGGTCAGCTGTTCGTTCCAGTCCGGCGCGGCGTACTTTTCAGCGGGAGCGGGCCACGAACGGTGCGGTTCGGGCACAATGTGTAGCCACGCCAGCCAGTGGTTTTTTATCAGAGTGCAGAAGTTAGCAAACTCATAATTAATGGACTGCCAAATAACATTTGGATGCCAGCCATATATTTTCATTTCGCCCAGGGTTAAATGGCTGATGTCCTCTTCATCAATATGGTGTAAGTAATTGACAAGGAAAGGTCGGGCTTTTTCATCCGCCATCAGCGGGTTGAAAATAGCTGCCGGGAAATGATCGGCAAAAATAGCCGGAGGAATAGTGTCAAAATAAAAACTGTCCGGGGCAAACAGCAGAACAATTTTACTGTTGGCATTTATATCGTTTTTAAAACGTGACAGCAGCAGGAATTGTGTGATGTTATCGACATAACTATCCCCGTAAGCCACCACCGGCTGGTGTAATTGCTTATTAAAGTAATTATATACAGCGTAATGTTCATCTTCGGAGGTCGACACTTCAGAAGCTCCGAGGAAAAATAACGCATTACCTTGTAAAGCATGGGAAATTGTCGCGATTTTCTCTTTTTGATCTTTCGCAGTGCCGTCCATGCTTTTAATCAGCGGCTGGAATGTTAGCGGCGTGGACAAGCCCGTCACCAGGGCCGGAACGCATAAGACCAGAACGGCAAGCAGCGCCATCAGGATATGTAGGCAGAGAGTATTTTTGATCTTCATTATTAATGTAAGGCTACATGACAACCATTTGTTTAAAATTTGTTATTTTGTCTCAACACAACAAATCGTCCCTGTGTACCGCTGCACTATATACCAGCCTTCACCTCGATGATGAGCGTTGCTGTGTAACGGTATGTACAATGAACTTTGCGCAGTAATAAAAGTCTGTGAGGCTAAGCCCTGCGTAAACCAGGGCTGAGAGTGGGGATTATCGCGGCGGTTTATGTCAGGCCGTCTCACTTTTCTGTTCAGATTTATGACAAAGTAAATCGACCATCAACAGATGAATGATAATATGTAAAATATTATCTTTATAGATTTTATGTCTTGATTTTTTATTTCAATCATGTGGTTTTTGGCGCGTTTTAAATTGTTATGAAAAAGATGTTTGTTTATTATTTAATTAACTGCGTTATGCTGATTTTTTATTGATGGTATTGATTTTATTGGTTTTATTTGATTTTTGTCAGTGTGTTTGACGTGCCTCTTGCTTCTCGAAGTATTAAAGAAAATAAAGCTGTATTTTCTAAACTGAAAGCGCAATATGCTTCTCCACACTGTTATCATTTGCCTGAAACCTTCGTCGTGAGTGAATGCCATGAGTTTGAAAATACGTAGAGCAACGCCGGAAGATGTGCCACTTTTAACGGCGCTGGGGAGCACAAGCTATCGCTATCACTTTGAGCGGCATTGGGTTTCCAGTGAAGAACTTCAGGCTTTTATTGAGCAGGAATACGCTCAGGATACGCTCACGGAAAGCCTGGCCGATCCGACGGTTAGCTGGTTTATTGCTGAGGCTGAAAAGCCCGTGGGGTTTGCCAAAATTAGCTGGAACCGCCCGGTGCCGGAGCAGTCGTTTTCAGGCGCTTTGCTGAACAAACTCTATCTGGCGCCCGGTGAGACAGGCAAAAACTACGGGCGGATGATTTTCGACGAAATGATCCAGCTGGCGCAGCAGAGAGGGCACAATTACTTCTGGCTTGAAGTACTGGAGGGGAACGAGGGTGCACGGCGCTTTTATGAGGCCCAGGGCATGCGCCATTTAACCAGCGAAACGTTTTCCAGCGCCACCCAAACCAGCACCATTTATATTCTCGGCAAAAGTCTTTAAACATCATGAAATCAGGTATTCTGTCTGTTTTTTTCATTGCTGCGCTTAGCCTGCCAGCTTCCGCCATGGCCACACCAAACGTTCAGGTAGGCTTTTCCCCGGAAGGTTCGGCCAGAGCGCTGGTGCTGCAGACGCTCGCCGGGGCGCAGAAATCTATCCGCATGATAGGTTATTCGTTCCAGGCGCCCGATATTGTTCAGGCGCTGGTGGACGCGAAAAAACGTGGCGTTGACGTTCGCGTGGTGGTGGATAAAAAGCGTAATCAGAATAAAGCGAGCCTGAAAGCCATGAACGTTGCGGCGGCGAACGGTATTCAGCTTCGCATCGATGGGCACTATCACATTCAGCATGATAAAACGATCGTTGTGGATGAGCGAACCGTGGAAACCGGCTCGTTCAACTTCGCGCCTTCCGCCGAAACGGAGAACAGTGAAAACGTGGTGGTACTAAGCAATATGCCAGATATCGCCAGGCAGTATGTTGCCCACTGGGAAAGCCGCTGGGCGCTGGGTGTGCCTTTCCAGTCCTCTCCGTGAGTGGGTTTGCTTTCCTTAAATAAACGATATTTTGCTGAGATAAAAACAGAGATAGCGCCCGCTGAGCCGCTATCTCTTTGCTATTTAACTCGTGAGTTAAGCGATTAAATTTTGTGGAATTTATAGTTTAACCAGACCATACCTTCTTCAAGTTTCTCAACGGACAACAGCTCAAGCGCCTGCCCCGCAGCCGGTAGATCGCCCGGTTTGCCGTGGAACTCAAAGATGGACGGCATGCCGGAAAGCCCGTCTACGCCGGGGTAAATCAGCAGGCTCAGAGCATCGAGCAGGCCCGCTTTCAGGAAGGTTCCATTGATAGTGCCGCCACCTTCAAGGCGCAGTTTTTTGAAACCAAAATCACGGCCTAAAATCTCCATCGCCCCGGCAATATCCTGGCCTTCGGCACCACTAAAGAGATAAGACACGTTGCATTCGCGCAGGTGGGTGAGGTAGCGGTCAGACACCTTTTCACCCAGTATGGCAATAAAGTCATACTCGCTGCTGGGCTGGTATTTCACCTTTCCGCTGGGGTCGGTGACGATGAAAATTCGCTTCCCGCTACGCGGGGCATTAAACGTTTTTGCGGCTTTGGTTGGCGCTTCGCCGGCGTGTTCGAACGTCTCAAGAGACAGAAACTCCTGCAGCGTTACTCGGCCGAGAATAGTGGCCTCGCCGCCGACCTGTTCAGCCACTTTGAAATAGATATCCAGCACTTCTTCCGCCGACTTCCCGTTAAACGGTTTGCTATAGCGGGTGGTATCCAGACGACCATCGACGGTGGATTCCATATGGACGACAATTTGTGGTTTCATCACTCAGCCCTTTATTTCACAAAAATGGCACGCAACTAACAGGTGATGGGTCGTTAAATCCCAACGTTGCGCAGATTAAGGCCCCTCGGTACTAAAGTCGATAATGCTTCATCGCTCATTTACCGGGGCTTTGCTGAGGCTCATAGTAGTCCTGGGACGGAGGTATGTAATGCTGAATGCTATCTCATCATTGCCTAATACTTGCATTGTCTTAAAATGTGACGGGAGGGTTTCACCAGGGGAAGATATGGAACAGCGTTATGCCGAGTTAAGAGAGAGGCTGCTTTACCTTCTGCCGGACACGCAGAAAACCGCGACGGTAATCGACGGTCTGGGGCTTATCCGTCGTGACAGACCGGTGCGGGATGAAAGCTGCATCTACCAACCGATGATCGAATTTATCGTTCAGGGGCAACGAAAGACGGTTATCGGTAGCCAGCAACTGGAATATGGCGTCGGCCAGTTTATGGTGGCGGGGGTGGACACTCCCTGCCTGTTGAGCGATATCAAAACTGACGCCGATGAACCTTTTCTGTGCGTGAATTTAGAACTTAATCTCTCGCTGATTACCGAACTTGCCGTCGAGCTTGAGGTTGGCGGTGTATCTGAAAGCGACAACCACAAAGGTATCTGCATTACGCCTTGCACACCGGAACTTGTCGATGCTTTGCTGCGGCTGCTTCAGTTACTGGAACGCCCTGGTCATATTCCTTTTCTGGCGCCTTTGTTTATCCGTGAAATGCATTTTTATCTGCTTGCTGGTCCTCTGGGCGCGTACTTGAGAGCGCTTGCAACGGAGGGCAGCCACAGTCAGCGCATTGCGCAGGCCGTGCACTGGCTACGTGGCAACTATCTTGAGCCGCTGAAAATCGAGTGGCTGGCCGACTGTGCCCATATGTCGGTGTCCACCTTCCACCGGCATTTTCGAAAGGTTACCTCCTTCAGCCCGCTGCAATATCAAAAACGCCTGCGTTTATACGAAGCGCAGCGTCTCATGCTGGCTGAGCACCAGGATGCAACCACCGCTGCTTTTCAGGTGGGCTATGAAAGCACCTCGCAGTTTAATCGGGAGTACAAGCGTGAATTCGGCTCCCCGCCGCTGCGTGATATTGAGCGAATGCGTTCCAGCGGCCTTGACTGACCCGGTGGCATTATTCTATTGAATTGACATTTGTTATGTTATAACGTTCTTGTTTTCGTGTAAGGAATACACAGGGGAACAGTATGATCATGAAAAAATCGGCGTTTATTCTGGGCATGGGCGTGTTGCTGGCGAGCCATCAGGCGCTGGCGCACGGCCACCATCACGGCAAACCGCTCACGGAAGTGGAACAAAAGGCGAGCGAAGGGATCTTTGACGACGTTAACGTGAAAGACCGCGCGCTGTCCGACTGGGACGGGATCTGGCAGTCGGTCAATCCTCTGCTGCTCAGCGGCGACCTCGATCCGGTGTTGGAGAAAAAAGCCAAAAAAAGCGGCAAAAGCCTGGCGGAGTATCGCGCGTATTATCAAAAGGGCTATGCGACAAACGTGGAGATGATTGGGATTGAGAATAACGTCATCGAGTTTCACGTTGGCAAAGATGTTCAAAGCTGTCATTACGACTATGCCGGGCACAAAATCCTGACCTACACCTCGGGAAAGAAGGGCGTTCGCTACCTGTTTGAGTGCAAAGACACGCAGTCCAAAGCACCAAAATTCGTGCAGTTTAGCGACCACATCATCGCCCCGCGCCAGTCGCAGCATTTCCATATTTTTATGGGAAGTGAATCACAAGATGCTTTGCTGAAAGAGATGGATAACTGGCCGACCTATTACCCGTACAACATGACCAAAGCGCAGGTTGTCGACGAGATGCTGCATCACTAACCTAGTAAAAAGGCGGCCCGATGGCCGCCTTAGTGGTTAGAACAGGTAGCGAGTACCAATCGTGAACTCGCTGGAGGCCAGACGAGCCTTCATCTGCTCGTCCTTCAGGCCACGCACGTTCCCGAAGGTGTTATAGCCGCTTTCCACTTTCCCCATATCCACGTAGCGATAGCCCACGTCGAAGCTCAGGCGGTCGATTGGCGAGTAGCTGACGCCCGCGCCCAGCGAATAAGCGAGATTGTTTTGCGTGCTGTTGGCGTATTCGCGAGCGGCATTGCCCTGCCAGCCGCCGGCTTTCACTTTCGCAATACCCAGGCCAGCGGTGCCAAATAGCGATACCCCATAGCCCAGATCGTAATCGCGATAGACGTTCAGCATCAGCCGCTCGGTGTTCAGCTTCAGGTGGTTCAGGCTGGTCGGGAAGGCGGTTGAGCCGCTGGTAAATTCAGTTTTCTGGCGGAAGGTATATTCCCCTTCGGTGCGCCAGCCGTTGCCATACTGGTAGCCCGCCGCCAGCGAAGCGCCGCCGAGTCTGTCTTTCTCTTTACCGCCAACAAACTGGCCGACGCCGGGACGGCTGCTGGTGTCCTGGTCACTGGCATGCTGCTCGCTGTGGACGTATTTCGCCGAAGCGTAGTAGCCTTCATCGCTGGTGGCTGCGGCTGCATGTCCCGCGCTCAGCATAAGCGCCAGCGTCAGTAAGCTTTTCTTGTAATGCATGTCCTGCTCCTTGTGGTGTTATCCCGCGTTCAGTTCTTTTTCAATGTTGTTTAAGCCTGCCTGGGCACAGGCCTGATCCAGATGGCCGCCCGGTGCGCCGCCGACGCCGACCGCGCCAATCACCTGTTCACCGGACTTCACCGGCACGCCGCCCGCCAGCAGCAAGAAGCCTGGAATATCACGCAGGTTGGCCGCGCCCGCATTGGACTGAGAGCCCTTCATCACATTGTCGGTTGGGTTTTTGGTGGTCAGCGAGGTGAAGGCCTTCATGCGGCTGGCTTCCACGGTGTGCGGCCCGGCGTTGTCCATGCGCTTCATCACCAGCGGGGTGCCTGAACGATCGACCACGGTGACTGCCACGTTGTAGTTGTCTTTGGCACAGGCCTGAATGACGCTTTGCGCCAGCTTATCGGCGAGGTCGAGGGAGATGTTTTTCTGGCTCAGCACGCCGGTGGCGGCGCTGGCCGTGGAGACGATACCGCCCAGCAGCAGGGCGCTTAACAGAAGACGTTTCATGATGTTGCTCCAGAGTTGTTGGCTATGGGGCAATACTATGCAACGCGGAGATAGCGGGAAATTGGCGCGAACACCTAACTTTCCAGGTAGTTTTACTTAGTCTCTTTGGCGATGTCGCTGTAGGTTTTGAGCAGTTTAGGCAGCGAATTGACTTCCAGTTTGGAAAATATATTAGCGCGGTGAGCCTCCACGGTGCGCGGCGACAGCGAACAAAGCTGCGCGATCTCCTTGCTGGAATAGCCCTGAATAAGTTGTTCCAGCATCTCTTTTTCCCGTGTGGTGAGCGTGGCCAGTTTTTCCTGCAGCGGCTGCCACTGCTGCCGGGCTTCAATCTTCGCTTTCTGTTGTTCCATTGCCGCGCCGACAACCTCGAACAGCAGATCGGCATCAACCGGCTTGGTCAGGAACTCAAAGGCCCCGTTTTTAAACGCGCGGCGGCATAAATCGATGTTGCCGTGCCCGGTCATGATAATCACCGGCAGCGCCAGGCCTTGCTGCGTCCACTCCTCCAGCAGCGTCAGCCCGGTTTTCCCCGGCATGCGGATATCGAGCAGCAGGCAGCCGTCGAGCTGGCTTAAGTCACCGGCGTTTTGCTGAAACGCCTGGGCGCTGTCAAAGGCCAGGGTTTTCCAGCCGACGGTGGCGAGCAGCAGACTCAGCGAATCGCGAATGGCGGCGTCATCGTCAATCAGCCAGATACACGGTGTTATCATTTCTCCTCCTCCTTAAGAGGGAACCACAGGCGGAAGCAGGCTCCACCCTCTGGCGCGTTACTAACCTCAAGGGTGCCGCTCAGCCGCTGTACCAGCGTGTCGGCGAGCGCCATCCCCAGTCCGACGCCCTGCGCGCGGGTAGTGAAGAATGGGATAAAGACCTGTTCCAGCGCCTCCGGGGAAAGCCCCGGCCCGCCGTCCGTTATCGTCAGCGTGATGCCGTTATTTTCCGAACTTGCCTCCAGCTGTATCCAGCCCGCGCCGTTAGTTTGTGCCTGAATCGCGTTGCTGGCGATGTTATGGAGGATTTGCTCCACCCACAGCTGCGGGGCATACAGCGGCGGCAGGTCATCGGCAAAATGGCTGGTCACGCGGATTTTGCTGCTTTGCAGTTCGTTATCCAGCAGTTTGCACACGCGCTGCCAGAGCTGTGGGAGGTTGACCCGCTGGTACTCGGCGCCTTCACTGGTGAGCTTCTGGCGGAACTGGCTGAGCAGGGCATCGATGCGCTTTATCTGCAGCACGGCAGCGTCCAGCAGTTCTGGTACCTGGGCCGGATTGTCCTGTTTAATCAGCCGTACCGCCGCCTGGCTATAGCTCATGATGGCACTCAGCGGCTGGTTTAGCTCGTGCACCATGCCGGCCGCCAGTTCTCCCATGGTATTGAGGCGCGTCAGTTCGGCGTAGCGGACGCGCAGGTCGGCAATGTCCCGGCGGCGTTTATTGGCCTGATATTGCGTCAGCAAGTAGATCGCCAGCGCCCAAAACAGCGCCGGGGAAGCTATCAGCCACCAGGGCAGTTTCGCCCAGGCCGGGCTGTCGCTGACCGAAACTAAAAACGGCTGCGTCGGGCTGGCCACGGTTTTATCCCACTGCCAGTAAGCCGGGGCGGCATTGCCCTGCTCACAAAGGACAGTGTTATTCCAACTGATGCTGAGATGTTGAAAGGTCTTTTTCTCGCCCAGCGTGTCGAGCAGTGTTGGGAGATCAATCAGCAGCGAAAGGTTAGGGCGGTTCAGCCAGTAGCGGCCATTGGCTTCCGGCACAATCGCCAGGCGCGGCTCCGGGTTGTCATGCCGCCGCCACTCGACCACTTGCGGCAGAATGTGCTGCACCTCAACGGTGTTTTGGCTGACGGGCAGCAGCGGAATGATGGCATCGTGCTGGGACAGCTTGACCGTAATTTCACGGTAAAGAATGCGGAAGTCGGCGGATTTGTCTTCGTACTGCTGCTGTAAAAACCAGGCGCCAAGGCCCGCGCAGCTAAGCAGCGTGAGCAGTAGCCAGCTGATTATCCTTAACATGCGGAATCCTTACGTTGGCGTTGGCTGAAATGTGGCCTCAGTATGGGGTAACTTTGGGGCAAAAAAAAGCGGGCGCCGTAGTACCCGCCTTATTATCAGTATTCACTGAACTCAATGCTTGTTACAGCCCGCGCACTGCTTGTTCTGGATCTGCTGGAAGAAGTCGTTGCCTTTGTCATCTACCAGGATAAACGCCGGGAAATCTTCCACTTCGATTTTCCAGATAGCTTCCATACCCAGCTCAGGGTATTCCACCAGTTCAAGGCTCTTGATGCTGTTTTGCGCCAGCACTGCCGCAGGGCCACCGATGCTGCCGAGGTAGAACCCGCCGTGTTTGTGGCAGGCGTCGGTCACTGGCTTGCTGCGGTTACCTTTCGCCAGCATGATCATGCTGCCGCCGTTAGCCTGCAGCTGATCCACATAGGAGTCCATGCGGCCTGCGGTGGTTGGGCCCAGGGAACCGGATGCGTAACCTGCTGGGGTTTTAGCCGGGCCAGCGTAGTAGATTGGGTGATCTTTCACGTACTGTGGCAGCTCTTCGCCGTTATCGAGGCGTTCTTTCAGCTTCGCGTGGGCGATGTCGCGCGCCACGATGATGGTGCCGCTGAGCGACAGGCGAGTGGACACCGGGAAGTCGGACAGCTGGGCGAGGATCTCTTTCATCGGGCGGTTCAGGTTCACTTTCACCGCTTCGCCTTCTCCGGCCTGGCGCAGATCTTCCGGGATGTATTTGCCCGGATTGCTTTCCAGCTTCTCAATCCAGATGCCGTCTTTGTTGATTTTCGCCTTGATGTTGCGGTCGGCGGAGCAGGAAACGCCCATGCCGATTGGGCAGGAGGCGCCGTGGCGCGGCAGGCGAACGACGCGGATGTCATGGGCGAAGTATTTGCCGCCGAACTGCGCGCCCAGGCCGAGCTTCTGCGCTTCTTCCAGCAGCTCTTGCTCAAGCTGTACGTCGCGGAACGCCTGGCCGTGCTCGTTGCCTTCGGTTGGCAGGCCGTCGTAATAATGTGTCGACGCCAGCTTCACGGTTTTCAGCGTAGATTCAGCGGAGGTGCCGCCAATCACAAACGCGACGTGGTACGGCGGGCAGGCTGCGGTGCCCAGGGTACGCATCTTCTCAACCAGGTAATTTTTCAGCTTGGCCGGGGTGATCAGCGCTTTAGTTTCCTGGTAGAGATAGGTTTTGTTGGCGGAGCCGCCGCCTTTGGCGACGCACAGGAATTTGTATTCATCGCCGTCCACGCTGTAGAGATCAATCTGCGCAGGCAGGTTGGTGCCGGTGTTCACCTCTTTGTACATATCCAGCGGAGCGTTCTGGGAGTAGCGCAGGTTGTCTTCGATGTAGGTGTTGTACACGCCCTGAGACAGCGCCGCTTCATCGCCACCGCCGGTCCAGACGCGCTGGCCTTTTTTACCCATGATGATGGCGGTGCCGGTATCCTGGCAGGTCGGCAGAATGCCTTTGGCCGAGATTTCAGAGTTACGCAGGAACTGCAGTGCGACGTACTTATCGTTCTCGCTGGCTTCCGGATCGCTCAGGATATCCGCCACCTGCTGCTGGTGTGCCGGGCGTAGCATAAACGCCGCATCGTGAAACGCCTGCTGAGCGAGCAGGGTTAGCGCCTGTGGCTCAACTTTAAGAATGGACTGGCCTTCAAATTCGCTGACGGAAACGTGGTCGCGGGTTAACAGGTAGTATTCGGTGTCGTCATGCGCCAGTGGGAAGGGATTTTGGTAAACAAAAGGTTTGTTCGACATAGCTCGTTACTCCATAAAAATAAACCGCCGGAGGTTACCCTCCAGCGGCTTTAAATCAGAACATCAGGGACATCCACGGATAACCAATCACCAGCAGCGCGGCCAGGAACAGGCCACCGAAGATGGTACCCAGGCGCCAGTAGTCTTTGGTTGGCAGATAGCCGCTACCGTAGTAGATAGGGCTAGGGCCGGTGCCGTATGGGGTGATGATGCCCATGATACCCAGCGAGGTCACCATCAGCAGACAGAACACTTCCATATTCATGCCCGGAATGGTGGAGGCGATGGTCAGCATCGCCGGCAGCAGCGCGGTGGTGTGCGCGGTGGTGCTCGCAAACAGGTAGTGCAGCAGGTAGAACGCCAGCAGCAGGACAATGGTCGCGGTGCCCGGGGCGATACCTGTCATCAACGCGCCGCCTTCTTTACCCAGCCAGGAGATGAAGCCGGTAGAAGACAGGCCATCTGCCAGGGCAACCAGGGTGGCGAACCAGACGAAGGTGTTCCACGCCGCTTTGTTATTGGTAATGTCGTTCCAGTTCAGAACACCGGTCCACAGCATCAGCACGATAACCAGCAATGCCGCAAGTGCAGGTTCAATCCAGCTTGCCGCGAAGATCCACATCACCAGCGCGGAGCAGACGAACACCAGCAGCAGGATTTCGTTGCGGGACAGTTTGCCCAGTTTTTCCAGTTCACGGCTCGCCCATTTTGGCACTTCGTCGTTCACTTTCACTTCAGGCGGGTAGAGCCAGTAAGCCAGCAGCGGCATGGTGAGCAGTAACAGCAGGCCAAGCGGCAGGAACGCAAGGAACCACATCCCCCAGGAGATGTTGATGCCAACGATGCTTTTCACCAAAGCCAGCGCCAGCAGGTTAGGGGCAAGCGCAGAGAGGAACATGGAGCTGGTGATACAGGCTGCGGTGATAGCCACCCACATCAGGTAAGAACCGATTTTGCGCGAGCTTGGGTCGTTAGGTTTTGAGCCGTACAGCGGCGGCAGGTTAGCGATAATCGGATAGATGGTCCCGCCGCTGCGTGCGGTGTTGGACGGGGTAAACGGCGCCAGCAGCAAGTCGGCGAAGGCAATGGCGTAGCCCAGCGTCAGGCTGCGGCGGCCAAGGTATTTCACCAGAATCAGCGCCAGGCGGCGGCCAAACTGAGTTTTATCGTAACCGGCGGCAAACATAAATGCGCCGAAGATAAGCCAGACGGTGGAGTTCCCGAAGCCGCTAACCGCCCATTTAAAGGAGGCACCCGCCAGCTTGAATTTCGGGTCGGCCATTTGCTCAGGGCTGAACAGCAGCCACTGGCTGCACAGAGAAATGACGACGATCCCGGTCAGGCCGATAACTGCGCCCGGCAGAGGTTCGAAGATAAGCCCGACGATAACGCCGACGAAGACAGCGAAGAAGTGCCAGGCGTACGGCGGCAGGCCGTCCGGAACCGGAACCAGCATCAACAACAGCGCCACAATGATGGGCAGGGCCATCATCAGCCAACGTTTGTTGCTGCCTGCTTTTTTAGAGCTCTCTTTGAGCGGCGGTAGTTTGGTGGTTATTACACTCATAATGACACCGTTATAAGGAGTTAAGGATTCGTTTTATATTTCCGCTTACTTTAGTTTTTTAACTTACTTTATTAATTAAATGTTTTTGGTTAGCGGTTGCGGAAATAAGTATTCATCGCTTTTTTGCGGCGGTGAATTAAATTTTATGGATAGTTATATATTGCGCTTTCGGGGTATATGACAATTGATCGAGATCAAAAAAACAGATTCTGATGATTCTTTTCGTAAAAAATAATAGTTCGTATTTTAGCAGGGTTATTTACGGCAAAAAGTTATCAGTTTGATCATTAAAAAAGCAGCGCTCAGGCCATTTTTGATGTTTTTTGCTGACTCGATTCCGCTTGCTGCGTGGCCTGGGGTGTGTTCGCGGTGTGCATCTACCAGGTAACCGAAATGTTATCTTAATTTAATAAGCTGTTATCTTTTATATTTTAATTAATAACACGTTGTGGGTAATTGTGTTATTACGGTTCTTCAATAGTTTTTAAACTAACGTAAATAGTTTGGTAACTAAAAATAGTCTTATATTGTTGATATGCGAAATGGCCAATAACCAGAACGAAAATAGTGCCAGCAACCGAATTCTCAGTTTTAAATTTTAAAGTTTGGAGTCGACATTATGAGCACCGACAAAAACATGTTAAGCCCATTTACTTTACCTAACGGTACGGCGTTAAAAAATCGCCTGCTAATGGCACCGATGACCACCTGTACCGGGTATTTTGATGGCACCGTGACTGAAGAGCTGGTGGAGTACTACCGCGTCCGCGCCGGGAGCATCGGCACCATCGTGGTGGAATGCTGCTTCATTGACGATTTAGGCCTGGCCTTCCCTGGCGCTATCGGGATAGACAGCGACGAAAAAATTGCCGGTCTGGCAAAAATCGCCAGCGCGATCAAGGCTGAAGGCTCCAGAGCCCTGTTGCAGATTTACCACGGCGGCCGCATGGTCGACCCTAAACTCATCGGTGGCCGCACGCCGGTTGGCCCAAGCGCGCTAGCCGCACCGCGTGATGGTGCTGCAACGCCGCGTGCCCTGACCACGGAAGAAGTGGCGGGCATGGTGACTAAATTTGGTGAGGCCGTTCGCCGCGCCATTCAGGCTGGTTTCGACGGCGTGGAAATCCACGGCGCGAACACCTATCTGATTCAACAGTTCTACTCCCCGAACTCAAACCAGCGTGACGACGAATGGGGCGGCAGCCGCGACAACCGCGCTAAGTTCCCGCTTGCCGTGCTGGATATCACTCATCAGATGGTGCGCCAGTATGCCGACGACGCCTTCATCATCGGCTACCGTTTCTCCCCGGAAGAGCTTGAGGTCCCTGGGATTCGTTTCGACGACACCATGTACCTGCTGGAAAAACTGGCCGCGCGCGGTCTGGATTACCTGCATTTCTCCCTGGGCTACTCGCTGCGTCCGTCCATTAACGACACTACCGACCCGACGCCGCTGATCAACAAATACTGTGCAATGCGTTCCGACGTGCTGGCGCAGATCCCGGTGATGGGCGTGGGTGGCATCGTGAATGCTTCCGACGTGGAAACTGCACTGGAGCACGGGTATGACCTGGTAGCCGTAGGCCGTGCCTGCATCGCCTACCCGGACTGGACGGCCCGCATTGCCAACGGCGAAGTGCTGGATCTGTTTATCGACAGCACCAAACGCGAAGAACTGACCATCCCTGAGCCGCTGTGGCGCTTCTCACTGGTCGAGGCGATGATCCGCGACATGAGCATGGGCGGTGCCTCTAAATTTAAACCGGGGATCTTCGAAGAAACCGTCAGCGACGACGTCAACCAACTGGTGATTAACGTCAGCCTCGATAGCGACCGGATCGCCGATATCGCGCTGGCTGCTGGCCCGCAGGACGACGTGGAATTCACCACTAACTTCGAAGAAATTCGTACCCGCATCCTGACCGCCAACTCGCCGTTTGTGGATGCCATTTCCGGCGCGACTTCCCAGAGCGAAGCGGTGAAAAAAGCCGTTTCTAAAGCGATGGTGAAATCCAGCAAACAGCAGGCGTTTGAAGAAAGCGGCGGCGTTAGCGCCCCGCAGAGCTACGACGTGGTTGTGGTCGGCAGCGGCGGTGCTGGTCTGGCGGCGGCGATTCAGGCGCATGACGAAGGTGCCAGCGTGCTGATCGTTGAGAAAATGCCGTCCATCGGCGGGAACACCGTCAAGGCATCTGCCGGGATGAACGCGGCGGAAACCCGCTTCCAGCGCGTAAAAGGCATTTTCGACAGCAAAGAGCTGTTCTATGCCGAAACCCTGAAAGGTGGCTACAACAAAAACAACCCAGAGCTGCTGCACCGCTTTGTGGAAAACGCCCCGCAGGCCATTGAGTGGCTGGCGGATCGCGGCATCATGCTGAACGACATCACCACCACCGGCGGGATGAGCATTGACCGTACCCACCGCCCACGCGACGGATCTGCGGTCGGCGGCTACCTGATCAGCGGCCTGCTGCGTAACATCAACAAACGCAGTATCGACGTGCTGATGGAGACTGCAGTAACGGAAATCCTGTTTGACCAGGGCGCGGTGAGCGGCGTGGCGCTGCTGACGGATGAAAACGAAGCGCTGACCATCCACGCGAAAAGCGTGATCGTGGCGACCGGAGGCTTCAGCGCCAACAGCTCGATGGTGGTGAAATACCGCCCGGATCTGGAAGGCTTTGTCACCACTAACCACAAAGGCGCCACGGGCGGCGGCATCGCGCTGCTGGAAAAACTGGGCGCAGGCACAGTGGATATGGGCGAAATTCAGATTCACCCAACCGTGGAGCAAACCACTTCGTACCTGATTTCCGAGTCCATTCGCGGCGGCGGTGCCATCCTTGTGAATCAAAAAGGCAGCCGCTTCTTCAACGAAATGGAAACCCGCGATAAAGTGTCGGCGCAGATTATCGCGCTGCCGGAGAAATACGCTTACATCGTGTTCGACGAGAACGTTCGCACCAAAAACAAAGCGGCGGATGAGTACATCGCCAAAGGCTTTGTGGTCAGCGCCGAAGGGCCTCGCGAACTGGCGGAGAAACTGGGGATGGATTACCACACCTTCCTCGCCACGCTTGAGCGTTACAACGGCTTCGTGGAAAATCAGTACGACGAAGATTTTGGCCGTAAAACCGCGCTGCGTAACCCGATTAAAGATGGCCCGTTCCACGCCATCCGCATCGCCCCAGGGGTGCACCACACCATGGGCGGCGTGACCATCAACGCCGAAACCGAAGTGCTGGATAAACAGCATCAGGTTATCCCAGGCGCGTTCGCGGCGGGTGAAGTGGCCGGGGGGATTCACGGCGGCAACCGCATCGGCGGTAACGCGGTGGCGGATATCATTGTCTTTGGTACCCTGGCGGGCCATCAGGCGGCAAGCTGGGCAAAACGCTAAGCCCAACTGCGCTCCGGCCTTTGCCGGGGCGCAACCTTTTCAGCAAAAGGAGCCCGCTATGTCACAACCCGAAGGTGTTTATGGCTACTCCGCCGTTTTAATGGGCTCGCCCATTCTCCTCAAGCTGTTCGAACCCAACGAAACCCTCGCCTCTCAGGTATTCCGCCTGATCAAACAATACGAAGATCTGCTCACCGTGAACCGGGCTGAATCCCAGGTGATGAGCATTAATCACGCCGCGGGCAAGCATCCGGTTACCGTCAGCCGCCCGGTGTTTGAGCTGATCAAATGCGCCAAAGCCGCCAGCCAGTTTCCCGACAGTATTTTTAATCTCGCCATTGGCCCGCTGGTGAAGCGCTGGAAGATTGGTTTCAAGGGCGACAGCGTCCCCCCGGCAGAAGACATTGCCGCGCTGCTGCCGCGTACGCAGACGCATCAGGTAGTTCTGGACGAAGCCGAAGGCAGCGTTTATCTGGCACATAGCGGGATGGAGATCGACCTGGGCGCGATAGCCAAGGGCTATATTGCCGACCGGGTACGCGACTTCCTGCAGCGGCAGGGGGTGAAACAGGGGTTGATTAACCTCGGCGGCAACGTGCAGACGCTGGGCTCGCCGGAAGGCGGCTGGTCCATCGGGCTGAAAAAGCCGTTCAGCGGCCCGGAAGAGATGCTGGGCGTGATCGAGGTGGCGAACAAATCGGTGGTGACGTCCGGCGTTTACGAGCGCTATTTCGAGCTGGACGGCAAACGTTATCACCATATTCTCGACCCGCGTACGGGCTACCCGCTGGATAACGAGCTGGATAGCGTGACGATCGTCTCGACTGATTCGCTGGACGGGGACATCTGGACGACGTTGATTTACGGGATGGGCATAGAAAAGGGCTGTGCCGTGCTGGCGAATCGCCCCGATATCGAGGCGATTTTTGTCACCAAACAGCGAGAGATAATCCTCTCTTCTGCCAGCCAGTTTCGCTTTACGTTACTGGATGACAGCTACCAATTGATTACTGGCAGTACTGCTTGAGCAGGCCAAGCTGTTCGGCCTGCAGGCGATAGCGGTACACCGGGCGGCCGGTCATGCCGTAATGAATGCTGGTAAACAGAATATTAATCTGCGCCAGCCAGATCAGATACTTACGGCAAGACACGCGAGAGATATTCACCGCCGCCGCCAGTTCGTCGGTGGAGAACTCCTCCGTCGGGTGAGTGTCGATCCACTGGCAAATGGTGCGCAGCGTTTGCGGCGTCAGCCCCTTCGGCAGGCGCTTGGCGTCCGCTACCACCGGCGAGCCACCGTGCAGCAGTCGGTCAACGTCCGCCTGCTCGTAATATTTGTGGGTGCCCATCAGGTTTTTCTTTTCGCGCCAGTTGGTTAACGCTTCTTCAAAGCGCGGGAACTGGAACGGTTTGATCAGGTAATCCACCACGCCGTAGTGCATCGACTTCTGGATAGTCGCCGCGTCCGCCGCCGAGGAGATAACGATCACATCGATGGTTTTTCCCGCTTCACGCAGCGTCGGCAGCAGATCCAGGCCGTTGTCCTGCTGCATATACACATCCAGCAGGATCAGATCTATTTTTAACTCCGGGTTGCTGACCATCTCCCGCGCCTGTTTCAGCGTGGAGGCAGAACCGCAGCAGCTAAAGCCCGGGATTTGGCTGACGTAGGCGCGGTTAAGCTCCGCGACCATCGCATCATCATCAACAATTAAGACATTAATCACGCATTGTTCCTTTCACTATCCCAGGGTAACTGCACAAAGAATTGGGTGAAGACGCCGGGTTCTGACTCCACCTGAATACTGCCGCCAAGGCGCTCAAGCTGCTGCCTGGCAAGGAACAGCCCCACGCCACGCTGCTCGCCTTTGGTGGAGTAGCCTTTGTCAAAAATAGACTGAATGTGGTCCGAGTCGATACCCGGCCCGTCGTCGCTGACTTCAACGCTTAACACGCCGTTCTGGTAGTGGAGCAACACGCCCACTTCCCCATCAGGCTGGTCGCCCATCGCGTCCAGCGCGTTTTCTATCAGGTTGCCCAGCGCGGTAATCAGCGCCATCACCTGAAGCTCGTTCGGGTTGTCCGGCAGTTGGCATTCATCGGCAAGCGCCAGATGATGGCCCGCTTCCCGCGCGCGGTTAATCTTGCCAATCAGGAACCCGGCAATCACCGGCGACTTAATTTTGCTCTGCAGCGTGCCAATTTCCGTCTGGTAATTGCTGGCGGTTTGCAGAATGTACTCTTCAAGCTTGTCGTAGTGTTTAAGCTGCAGCAGGCCAAGAATGACGTGCAGCTTATTCATAAATTCGTGCGAGCGCTCGCGCAGCGCGTCGACATAATTCACCATGCCGTCTACACGCTGGGTCAACAAATTGATTTCAGTCTTGTCGCGGAAGGTACTGATGGCGCCGATCACCTGATTATTTATACGAATTGGCACCGCATTACACAAGACCAGGCGGCCATAGCTGATGATTTGCCTGTCCTGAATCGGCGTGCCGGTGTGCAGCACTTCGCACAGCGTGGCCACCAGTGGCCCCGGCGGCACGGTTTTGCCGAGGCGGAAATCGTCCGGGGAGAGCAGCATTTTGCGCGCCGCGTGGTTGATGAGCGTTACCCGGCCTTCGCGGTCAACGGCGATAATGCCCTCTTTAACGGACTGCAGCATCGCCTGGCGCTGCTCGAACAGCGCGGAGATTTCATACGGCTCGAAGCCGAACAGAATGCGTTTCAGCACCCGCACCAGCACCCAGGTGCCGAGCGAGCCGAACAGGGCGCTGAACAACACCGTCCAGAGCACGCTCCAGCGGCTCTTGCTGATCTGCTCGTCTACCTTGCTCAGTGAAATGCCGATGGCGACCACGCCTATCTGCTTATGCTGCTCGTTATAGACCGGCGTAAAAACGCGCAGGGCTTCCGCCAGCACGCCGTGGTTGATCGACACATTCTCTTTGCCTTCCAGCGCCGGGAAAATGTCGTCGCCAATAAAATGCGAGCCAATATTGCCGGGTTTGGGGTGCGAGTAGCGAATGCCGTTCATGTCGGTAACTACCACGAACAGCAGGTCGTTACGCTCCTGCACGCGGGAAGCCACGGGCGGAATAATGTCTTTGCTGTGGGGCTGCGTCAGGCCGTATTTGATCGTCGGATCGTCGGCCAGGGTTCTCGCCACCGCCAGCGCGGTGTCTTTCAGGCCGCTGCGGGTGGCGTTGCTGATCTGGATAAAGTACAGCGCGTAAACCACAAGCAGCACCGAGCCGATAACGGCGCACAGCATCAGCGTCACCGAGGTGCTGAGTTTCATCGGGCGCTTGGCCGTCGTTTGCGGGGGCTTCGTGTCGCTCATGGTTGTTCCGGTCCGGGGCGCAAACGCTGATTATCGCCGATGGAACCGGATTGTAAAAGCCGTGTCAGAGATAGCGGCCAATATACCTCTGCGGGGAAACGCCCAGCTTTTTCCTGAACATAGCGATAAACGCGCTGCTGCTGGCGTAGCCGAGCGTGCTGGACAGATTGCTAATGGTGGTGCCGCGCGCGAGGTGGCAGACCGCTTCCACCAGGTGCATTTGCTGCCGCCATTCGGTAAAGCTGAGCTGCGTCTCTTCCCGGAACAGCCTCGCCAGGGTTCTTTCGCTCGCGCCCACCCGTTTGCCCCACCAGGCCAGGGTTTCCCGCTGGGAAAGATCGCTGCACAGCGCATCGCAAAGCTGGCGAATACGCCTGTCGTGGGGGAGGGTGATATGGCACAGGGCAATTTCCTGCAGGCGCAGCAGCTCATTGTGCAACAAGTCGTGCAATAGCTGGCTACGCTGAGTATCGGCGGGTTTTTCCAGGCCCGCGACGGTCAGGGACTGAAACAGTGGCGTGACGGCCAGGCTGCGGCTGTGGCGGCTGAACGCTGCAGAAGCCGCAGGCGTCATGTAGAGATTGTGGGTGACAACATTGCCGATGGCTTCCAGCCCGTGAGGCAGGCGTCCCGGCAGCCAAAGCGCGTGGCCGGGGGCAACCACCCAGACGTTTTGCTCGCTGCGGATCTTCGCCACGCCGCTGATCGGGTAAATCAGCTGGCCCTGTTCGTGGGCGTGAAACGGTTCCTGGCTTCCTGCGCTATAATGGAGTTCTCGTACTTCCAGAAACGCTTCCTGCGGACTCTGCTGTGTGAATTGCTTTATCATTTGTTGCCTGCCGTTCGTCCGATTCTCGCCATTTCATGATGCAGTAGCGCGTTAAGACAATCTCTGTCCGCTTTGCGATATCCCGTCAACCGATCGCGCTATTCTGCCACGGGTGCTCTTCTCTTTTAAAGGTGAATAATTATCATTTCGATCCTCTTCTTATAACATGATACGGTCGATATGAAACAGGGCGGATGGGTAAACGGGAACATGCCTTTAAAGGCGTTAAGTTGTGCGGTCTTTGCGGCGTGCGCGGGCTTTGCCCATGCAGCGGACAAACCGGCGGCACAGGACAGCACGATGGTTGTTACGGCCATGGCACCTTCTTCTTCCGGGCAGGAAGATGAAACCAATGTGGTGGCACATGAGGCGGTGGCTGGCACTAAATCCAGCTCGCTGATTAGCCGCACACCGCAGAGTATTTCGGTGGTAACCCAGGCTCAAATCGCGGCCATGGCGGCAAAAAATATTCCCCAGACGCTGCGCTACGTCGCAGGCGTCTCCTCGGAAGATGCCGGCCCGGATACCCGCTTTGACACCATCATGGTGCGCGGCTTTGAAGCCGACGAATATCTGGACGGCCTGCGCCTGCCGCGCGAAGCCTGGTGGAGCCGCCCGGCGTGGGACCCGTTCCTGCTCTCCCGTATTGAAGTGGTCAAAGGCCCGGCTTCGGTGCTCTACGGCCAGGCGAATCCCGGCGGCGTGGTGAACCTTGTCAGCAAAACGCCGCAGGCCCAGCCGGGCGGCCAGGTTTATGTCAGCGCCGGAAATAACAGCCAGTTTGGCACCGGCTTTGACGTCACCGGCCCGCTGACCGACAGCAAAGAGTGGCTCGGCCGCGTGGCGGGCACTTTCTTCGACACCAAAACTCAGGTCGATCACACCCGCTACCAGCACTACGACATTGCTCCGTCCGTGACCTGGCAGCCAAACGATCGCACCAGCCTGACGCTGCTGGCCCAGCTGCGCCAGGATCCGGACACTGGTTTCTACAACATGCTGCCGGTCAAAGGCACGCTGGTGAACAACCCGAACGGTAACATTGGCACCCATTTCTACGGCGGCCAGCCGGGCTTTGATACCTACACCCGCAGGCAGGGCAGCATCGGCTATCAGTTCCGTACCGAATTGAACGATAACATTACGCTGCGTCAGAACGTGCGCTACATCAGCAGCAGCGCCGATTACCGCATGGTGTACCCGTTCGGGACGTACCCAACCCAGCCGCTGGTTGACCGCTACTCCATGAACCTCACCGAAACGATGAGCAACTTTGCGGCGGATAACCAGGGCGAGTTCCGCTTTGATACCGGCCCGGTGTCGCACACCGCGCTGCTCGGCGTTGACGTGATGCACTCCTCGGTGCGCAGCCAGGCGGGCTACGGCGACGCCTCGCCGCTGAATTACCTCAACCCGGACTACAGCACCCCGGTGGAGATCCCGGCGTTTACCAGCAACAGCCATTCGACGATGGATCAAACTGGGCTGTACCTGCAGGATCAGCTGGCGCTGGACAACTGGGTGATGAGCCTGGCCGGGCGGTATGACAGCGCGCAGACCAAAGCCACCAACCTGCTGGACGGTACTCACCAGACGCGCAACGACTACGCCACCACCGGCCGCGCGGGGCTGCTGTACCACTTTGATAACGGCATTGCGCCGTACATCAGTTACTCGACCTCGTTTGTGCCGAGCGCCGGCACCGACTTTAACGGCAATGCGTTTAAGCCAACCAAAGGCAAGCAGACCGAAGTCGGGCTGAAGTACGATCCGGTCGGAATGGACGCGCTGTTTACCCTGGCGCTGTTCGATCTGCGTCAGACCAACGTCGCCACGCCGGATCCCGATCACGTGAACTACAGCGTGCAGACCGGGGAGATCCGCTCCCGTGGGATCGAGCTGGAAGGAAAAGTGAACGTCACCCCAGCCTGGCAGATCCTCGCGTCTTACTCGCTGACCGACCCGGAAGTGCTGAAGGCGAACGACGGCAGCGAAGGCAAACACCCGATGGGGATTTCCCGCAATCTGGCTAAGCTCTGGAGCCAGTACGCGTTCAGCGGCCCGCTGGATGGTTTCTCGCTCGGCGGCGGCGTGCGCTATGTCGGCCCAAGCTATGCGACAACCGACAACTCGCTGCAGGTGCCGGGTGCCACGGTGTATGACGCTCGTATTGGCTGGCAGTATCGCCAGTGGCAGGTCGCCCTTAACGCCGCCAACCTGACGAACAAAACCTACCTCGCTGCCTGTCAGAACAACGGCTGTGAGTACGCGGTTAAGCGTCAGTACGTGGCAACGTTAAGTTACCAGTGGTAAGCGAATGCTTTCTCGCAGACGTTTACTGACCTTTGCGCTGGCCGCCCCGTTTATCGGGGCGGCTGGTGCCGTTTCCGGGCCTCCACAGCGTCTGGCGGTGCTGGACTGGGGGCTGACCGAGCTAATTCTGGCGCTCGGCGTGACGCCGCAGTCTGTATCGGCACCTGACTGGTACCGCAAGCTGATAGGCACACCGGAGTTGCCTGCCAGCGTGGTGGATATTGGCCTGCTATTTCAGCCAAACCTCGAAACCCTGTATGCGCTGAAGCCCGATCTGATCGTTATCACGCCGGGCCATACGCTGCTTAAGCCGCAGCTGGAGCGCATTACGCCCACGCTGACTCTGCCAACCGGCAGCCTCGCCGAATGGCAAATTTCCCTCGATAAGCTGGCTGTTGTACTCCAGCGCCAGGCCCAGGCTCGTGCCGTCACTGCGGCCTTTGAACAGGCTGCGCTTCGCGCCAGAGAATCCGCCTCGGCTTATCAACGCCCGCTGTTTATCGCCACGCCGGTAGACGCGCTGCATATGCGGCTTTACGGCGCGGGCAGCCTCGCCGGAGATGTGCTGTCGCGCTGTGGTTTCAGCAACGCCTGGCACGGCGGCGTTAACGCGCAGGGCGAGGCGATGGTCGAGCTGACGCGCATTGGCGCAGACAATGCCGGGCTGATTCTTTTGCCGGAGGACGGGCAATGGCCGCAGATCCAACGCTGGCAGAGTTCACTGCTTTGGCAGCGCCTGCCGCTCACCTCTCAGACTCAGCTGGCTTTCCCGGCGCAAAAATTCAATTCCGGCGGTGCGCTGGTGACGGCCACGCGCATTGCCGACGCATTGGGGCAAATCGTAGCGGGGTGGCAGCATGGCTGAGACGGGAAAAACAACGGCTTCCTGGCTGCTGATCGCCGGGCTTTGGCTGGCGAGCATCGTCATGGCGCTGCAAAACGTCGCGCAGTACGGCGGGCTTCTGCACGGCCTGAACGTGCTGTTTAGCTCGCAAATGCCTGACGCGCAGGCGGTGATCCTGCACGCCATGTGGTTCCCGCGTCAGGTGATGGCCTTGCTCGGCGGCGCTGTACTGGCCCTTTGCGGCTGGCTGATGCAGCGGGCGCTGCGCAACCCGCTGGCGGAGCCGATTACCCTCGGCATGACCTCTGGCGCGACGCTGGCTTTGGGCGTGGCGTCGATGTGGTTCCCGGCCACGCTGCTGTCGGCGCGAACTGGGGTAGTGATTGCCGGGGAAGTTGCCGCTTTGCTGCTGGTGTTGCTGCTTTCATGGCGGCAGCGCCTGTCGCCGTTAGTGATGATTCAGGCGGGAATGCTGGTCAACCTGTGGTGCGGCTCGCTGACCATGATCATGGCGGTGATCAACGACCGTTTTCTGCTGTCGGTGCTGATGTGGGGCGGCGGCTCGCTGGCACAGCAGGACTGGGGTGGCGTGACGGCGATTCTGCCCTGGCTCGGGCTGTGCGGCCTGGCGTTATTGCTGTTGCTGCGCCCGCTGGCGCTGCTCAGGCTGCCGGAGGCGATGGTGAGTAGCTTAGGCGCATCCCCGCTGCTGATCCGTTCGGCGGCGATGGCGTTGGCTTTGGTGATGAGTGCCTTAATCATTAATAGCGTCGGGGTGATTGGCTTTATCGGCCTGGCCGCCCCGCACCTGGCGCGCTTAGGCGGGGCACGTACCACCCGGCAAATGCTCAGCCACTCGCTGCTTATCGGGGCAGGTTTGCTGTGGTTCACCGATCTGTGCGTCAGCCGTGTCACGCTGCTGGACGGGCAGCTGCTGCCGGTGGGGATGTTAACTGCCCTGACCGGCGGGCCGCTGCTGATCCTGCTGGCGGGCAAGGCCCGGCATCAGGTGCTGGACACCACACCTTCGGCTTACGAAGGCGAAGCGGGCGGCGTGCGGTTTCCGGCGGGCATGGCTTTTGCGCTGCTGCTGGTGGCTGTTGTGCTGTCGCTGTTTGTCGGGCAGGGGCTGCACGGCTGGCACTGGACGACGCTCGCGGAACAACCTGCTTTGCTGCCGATGCGCCTGCCGCGCCTGCTGGCGGCATTGAGTGCCGGGGCTTTGCTGGCGGCGGCGGGCGTGTTGATGCAGCGCGTCAGCGGCAACCCGTTGGCAAGCCCGGAGATCCTCGGCATCGGCGGCGGGGCGGCGATGGGCGTGACGGCATTTCTGCTGCTGTTCCCGGCGGGTGGAACGGGGCTGATGATCCTCAGCAGCGCCGCCGGGGCGCTGATCAGCCTGCTGGTGACGCTGTGGAGCAGCCGCCAGAGCGCCTTTAACCCGCAGCGGGTGCTGCTCAACGGCCTGGCGCTGAACGCCCTGTTTCAGGCCATCGCCAGCATTGTGATGCTGAATAACCGCCAGGCCAGTTCGATGCTGCTGCAGCTGATGACCGGCAGCACCTACTACGTCAATAACGGCATCGCCATCGGCGTGTTCTTCGCCATGTTGCTGCTGCTGGCGGTTTCTCCCCTGTGCAAACGCTGGCTGCTGCTGCTGCCGCTCGGGCAGGTGAGCGGCTCGCTGGGCGTGAATGTCGCCAGGGCGAGGATTAGCGTACTGGCGCTGGCTGCACTGATGACCGGACTGGCCACGCTGATCGTCGGGCCGGTGTCGTTTGTCGGGCTGCTGGGGCCGCATCTGGCGCGTAAAGCTGGCGCGAAACGCCCGATGGCGCAGTTGTTCACCGCCGCGCTGTTGTCCGCGCTGATTATGGTGCTGGCGGACTGGATGGGCCGCAATTTTCTTTATCCGCGTCAGCTGCCTGTAGGGCTGGTGGCGTCGCTGGTCGGCGTACCGCTGCTGGTATGGCCGCTGATCCGTAGCCGGGCGCATACACATCAACAATAGCGCCGGAAGAGTAATGTCGAAAAGGAAGTAACAATGTCTCTGTTAATGATGCTGTTCCGCCTGGTGGGCGGCTGGCTGGTGCTGGCGGCGTTTGCCAGCGTGGTCAGCGGGCTAAGCAACGCCTCGCTGCTGGCGGTGATCAACCATAGCCTGACGCTGCCGCCCGGCGGGCTGGCCGACGTGGCGCTGAAGTTTGTGCTGCTGGCCGCGTTAATGTTGGGCACCCGCGTGCTCGCCGAAACGCTGTTTATGTGGCTCGGGCAAAAAGTGAAGGCCACTTTGCGCAAAGACGTGGTTGATCACGTTAGCGAAACCGCGTGGGCGCAGCTGGAGAAAACCGGCATGGCGAAAGCGGTGTCCATTCTGACCCAGGATCTCGACACGCTGGTGGTCTTTTTCGTCAGCCTGCCGGGGCTGCTTATCTACGGGGCGGCGATTGTCGGCTGCCTGATTTACCTCGGCACGCTGTCGTGGCAGGTCCTGCTGCTGGCGCTGTTGGTGCTTGGCCTGGGGGCGATGGGCTACCGCGCCGCCCACGGCAAAGCGCTGGGGCTGCTGCGCAGTTCGCGGCAGCGGGAAGATACGCTGATCGCCCAGTGTAAAAAACTGTTCGATGGCGGGCGCGAGTTTCGCCTGAATCCGCCGCGCAGACGACATTTTGTCGACGGGCCGCTGAGCGAGAACATTGAGGCGGTTCGCATCGAACGCACTCGCGGGTATGTGTTTTACGGCCTGGCGAAGAGCTGGGGCAGCGTGCTGTTCTTCGCGTTTATCGGCGTGGTGCTCTACTGGCTGCGGGAGTCGCTGGCGCTTAGCTCGGCGGTAATGACCGGCTACACGATGATTTTTCTGTACATGATTGTTCCGGTGGAAGGCGTTTTGTCGGCGCTGCCGACGGTGACCAGCGCCCGCATCGCGCTCCAGCGAATCGCCCAGCTTAAAACCGATCTGCCACAGGAAAAGCTGCTGCCGCTGAAAAGCCTGCCGCGTTTTGACAGCCTTGAGCTGGCCGATATTCGCTACGAGTATCAGGGCGAAGAGGGGGAACGTTTTACCCTCGGGCCGCTTAATCTTCGTTTCGCCCAGGGCGAGCTTGTCTTTCTGGTGGGCGGCAACGGCAGCGGGAAAACCACGCTGGCTAATCTGCTGGTCGGCCTTTACCCGCCGGACAGCGGCGAACTTCGGCTTAACGGCAGGCTGATAACGCCCGAGCAGCGTGAGATCTACCGCCAGCACTTCGCCGTGGTGTTCAATGATTTCTTCCTGTTTGATGACGTGGATAACGTCCACGAGCGCACCGCGGATCAGGTGAACAAGCTGCTGCATCTGCTGAAGCTCGACCACAAAGTGGCCTTCCGGGAGGGGCGCTTCTCAACCACCGCGCTTTCTCAGGGGCAGCGTAAACGCCTCGCGCTGCTGCAGGCGTGGCTGGAGAACCGGCCTTTTTATCTGTTTGATGAGTGGGCGGCGGATCAGGATCCCGGCTTTAAAGAGGTGTTCTACAAAGTGCTGCTGCCGTTGCTGAAAGCGGAGGGCAAAACGGTGCTCGCCATTACCCACGATGACCGCTATTTCCCGCTGGCGGACAGGCTGATCAAGCTGGAGTCCGGGCAAGTGGTGGCAGACAGCGTACTCAGGCCGCTGTCTGCCTGAATCGCAGAGCTACACCAAATGACACGCGACGCGGTGGGCGTCGCCCACTTCCCGCAGCGCCGGGACTTCCTGGCGGCAGCGGTCGGTGACTAGCGGGCAGCGCGAAGAGAAACGGCAGCCGGAAGGAGGGCGAGAAGGATCGGGGATTTCGCCCTGAATGGCGGCTACCGGCTCGCTGTCCGGGTCCAGCGTCGGGACGGCTGCTAACAGCGCCTGCGTATAGGGGTGCAGCGGTCGGCTGAACAGCACGTCGCGGCTGGCGGTTTCCACCAGTTGGCCGAGATACATCACCGCGACGTCGTCGCAGAGGTGTTCCACCACGCCGAGATCGTGCGAAATAAACAGAAACGTCACGCCGCGTTCGTCGCGCAGATCGGAAAACAGGTTGATGATTTGCGCCTGAATGGAGACGTCGAGCGCCGAGATCGGTTCGTCCGCAATAATAAAATCTGGGTTAAGGATCAGCGCGCGGGCGATGCCAATGCGCTGGCGCTGGCCGCCAGAAAACTCATGCGGGAAACGGTTGTAATGCTGAGGCGCCAGGCCACAAATTTTCATCACTTCCAGCACCTTGTCCCGCAGTTCGGCGCGGGTACACAGCTTGTGCTCCAGCATCGCTTCGCCGATGGCATCGCCCACGCGGATGCGCGGGTTTAGCGAGCTGTAAGGATCCTGGAAAACGAGCTGGATTTTGGGGCGCAATGCCCGCGACTCCTTGGCGCTCAGTTCACTCAGTTCTTTGCCGCGATACTTCACGCTACCGGCGGTTTTGTCATACAGGCCGAGCAGGGTGCGGCCGACGGTGGTTTTCCCGCTGCCGGACTCGCCCACGAGGCCGAAAATGGTGCCCTGGCGAATGTTAAAGCTGACGCCGTCCACCGCGCGCAGCTCGCCGGTTTGCTGGCCGAACAGCCCGTCGCGCAGCGGGAAGTGTTTTTTGAGCCCTTCGACTTCAATAACGTACTGAGTGTTCACGATGCGGACTCCGCTAACTCACTGTAAAAACAGGCGGCCTGTCGCTGCTGCCCGAGTAGCGCCGGAATGCCCTGGCGGCAGCGCTCGGTGGCGCGTTCGCAGCGATCGGTGAAGGCGCAGTAAGGCGGCAGGGCGGCTAAATCGGGCACCTGGCCGGGAATCGAATAGAGCCTGCGGCGGCGTTCGCCGGGAACAGGCCGGGAAGCAATCAGCCCTTTGGTATATGGATGCAGCGGATGGCGGAGCACCTCCGCCGTTGGCCCCTGCTCGACGATGCGCCCGGCATACATCACCACGACGTGTTCCGCCATTTGGGCTATAACGCCGAGATCGTGGGTGATCAGCATCAGCGCCATATGGTGCTGGCGCGCCTGATCCCGCAATAGACGCAGGATCTGCGCCTGAACGGTGACGTCCAGCGCCGTGGTCGGCTCATCGGCGATCAGCAGCTTTGGCCGGCAGCTCAGCGCCATGGCGATCATCACGCGCTGCAGCATCCCGCCGGAAAGCTGGTGTGGGTAGCTGGCCATCAGGCTTTCCGCTCGCGCCAGCCCGACGTCGGTCAGCATTTGTGTCGCCAGCTGCCAGGCGGCTTTGGGTGTTTCGCCCCAGTGGCGGAGCAGCGGCTCGCAAAGCTGGTCGCCGATAGTCAGCACCGGGTTCAGGGCGGTCATCGGCTCCTGGAAAATCATCGCCAGTTCGTTGCCGCGCAAATCTGCCATCTGCGCAGGTTTCAGGCCCAGCAGGTTTTTTCCCTGAAACAGGATTTCGCCGCCGTCGATACGAGCCGCCTGTGGAGGGAGTAAGCCCATCAGCGACATGGCGGTCACGCTTTTACCGCAGCCTGACTCGCCGACGACGCCAACGGTTTGCCCGGCATGAACGGTAAACGACACGTCCTGCACGGCGCGCACGCGGCCCTGTTCTCCGGCGAAGGAGAGAGAAAGGTTATTAAACTCAATCAGCGCTTCGTTCATTTCGCGCCTCGCTTCATTTTCGGATCCAGCGCATCGCGCAGGCCGTCGCCCAGCACGTTAATGGCGATCACGGTGATAAAAATGGCGATGCCCGGCGGCATCCACAGCCACGGGCGGCGCTGGAAGTCGATCAGGCTGTTGGCGCTGTCCATCATGTTGCCCCACGAAGGCGTGGGCGGCACGACGCCGAGGCCGAGGTAGCTCAGCGCTGACTCCATCAGAATAGCGTTGGCTACCGCCATCGTCGCCATCACTACCAGAATCGGAATGGTATTCGGCAGCAGGTGCCCGAACAGGCGGCGACGGGCGGAAAGGCCTAATACGCGGGTCGCCAGCATAAAGTCGCGCTCGCGCAGGGAGAGGATTTGCCCGCGCACCAGGCGCGCCAGCTTCGGCCACTCCAGCAGGCTCAGCATGATAACCACCATGTAAATGCGCGAGTCCGGCGAGAAGTCGAGCTCCGACAGCATCGCACCCGCGACAATCAGCAGCGGCAGGCTGGGAATGGTCATCACCAGGTCTGCCAGGCGCATAATCAGTTTGTCGGTCCAGCCGCCGAGATAGCCGGAAACCGCGCCGAGCAGGTAGCCGAGGGTGACCGAGAGCAGCATGGTCAGCAGGCCGATAATTAATGAGATGCGCCCGGCCAGCAACAGGCGGGTGTAAACATCGCGCCCGAGGAAGTCGGTGCCCAGCCAGTGGATTTCGCCCGGCGGCTTGTTGATCATCAGGGCGTCGGTGGCGTCGTCCTTCCACGGCGACCAGAGCGGCCCCAGGGCGCACCAGATTGCCATCACTATCAGCAGAATCAGGCAGAACATCGCCAGGCGGTTGCGCCTCAGCGCCTGCCAGGCCTGGCGCCACGGGGAAGGTGTCACCTGTGCCAGCGCCGGAATTTCGGCCTTGCGCAGACGGCGGTTAGTAGAAAACAGAGAGCTGAGCATCACGACCTCACCCGAATGCGCGGGTCTGCCCACGCGTAAAGCACATCGGCAATCAGGTTGCCGAGGATTGTCAGTACCGCCAGAAACAGCGTGAAACCCATCAGCACCGGGTAATCACGGGCGGCGAGGGAATCAATATGAATGTGGCCGGCGCCTGGCCAGTTAAAGACTTTTTCGGTAATGATTGCCCCGGAGAACAGCCCCGGCAGCTCAAAGCCCAGCAGGGTGATGATCGGCAGCAGCGCATTGCGCAGGGCGTGTTTAAGAATTACGGTGCGTTCGCGCAGCCCTTTGGCGCGGGCGGTGCGGATAAAGTCCATCTTCACTACGTCCAGCATGCTGGCGCGGAAGTAGCGCGTCAGGCTGCCCGCCTGCAGCATCACCAGTGCGAGCACGGGCAGCACAAGGTGGGCGGCAACCTGCACGACGTAGGCCCAGCCGGTGGCGTCGCTGCCGGTGTTGGTCATGCCGCCGACCGGCAGCCAGTGCAGATCCACCGCGAACCATTTGATCAGCAGCAGGCAGAGGAAAAAGGTCGGGAAAGACATGGCGGCGAACACCAGCACGCTCACCAGATGGTCAAACAGCGAATTGGGCCTCATGGCCGAAACAATCCCTACCGCCAGACCAATCCCCCAGTAAAACACCAGCGCGATGGAGGCCAGCAGGAAAGAGTTCCAGATGTACTGGTTCAGCAATTGGCTAACGGGGATTTGATATTGCAGAGAGAAACCCAGGTCTCCCGTCAGCAGTTGTCCTAGCCAGTGGAGATAGCGGGTGAACAGCGGCTGGTCGAGGCCATAAATCGCTTTTAGCTCGGCAGCACGGGCGGCGGTAAGCGTAATATTACCGTCGATAAAATCGCCGGGCGTTTTCGCGAACAGCATGAAGATGATAAACGAGGCGAGCAGCAGCATCGGCAGGGTTTGCAGCAGGCGGCGCAGAATAAAATTTTTCATCACTTTCTCACTGCCGCCGCCCCGGTGAAAGGGCGGCGGCAAGGGTTACTGCGTTACTTAACGATTTTCACATCCGGCAGGCTGCCGGTCAGGCCGTTGTAGATGTCTGGCTTAAAGCCGGTGACGCGGGCGCTGCTGGCGGACAGGATTTTGCGGTTGCCGAGCAGAATCGCTGGGGGATCTGCCGCCAGCACCTTGTACAGCTCGTGGTAGATAGCTTTACGCTTCTCTTCGTCGAGGGTGGCGTTGCCTTCGTTAATCAGCTTGTCCACCTGCGGATTGTTATAGCCGGATTCTTTGGCTTCGGTGCTGTAGTAATCCCACACGCCGTCGTGCGGATCGTTCAGCGTGCTGGTGCTGAAGGAGGCCAGATCGTAGTTGCCCGCTTTGCGCTGCGCCATCAGGGCATTGAAGTCGACAACCTGCGGCTTCAGCAGCACGCCGATCTGCTGCCAGTTTTCTTTCGCGATAGGGATCAGCGCGTCGTTCAGCACTTTTTTGCTGACCAGCAGCGTCAGCTCCAGACGCTTGCCGTCCTTCACGCGGATGCCGTCCGGGCCAGGCTTCCAGCCCGCTTCATCCAGCAGTTTTTTCGCCTGCGCCTGATCGAATTTGTACGGGTTCACGCCTTCCGGGTTATAGGCCCAGGAGATCGGCGAGATCGGCTCGTTGGCAACCGTGCCATAACCCTGGTACACCACATCGATCAGTTTCTGGCGATCCAGGCCGTAGATCAGCGCCTGGCGAACTTTAACGTCCTGAAGCGCCGGGCGGCGAACGTTGAATTCAACTTTGCTGTAGTCGCTGGAGCCGTAAAGGTTGATATTGGCGAAGCCCAGCAGTTTTAGCTGTTCGATATCGTCCGGACGGGAAGTAAAGGCGTCGTAATCCGTCTCGCCGGTCTGGAACAGCTGGAAATTGGTGGACGGGTTAGTCACGCGGTAAATAAAGCGTGGCGTTGGCGGCGTACCGCGATAGAAATGGGTGTTGGCATGGAAGCGGATTTCCTGCCCAGGGATATATTTCTCATACACATACGGGCCGTTGCCCAGCGGTTTGCCGTGCAGGGTACGCAGATAATCGAGGTTGCCGCGCTGGTAGCCTTTGCCGTAGTAAGCCTTCGACAGCACCGGGCCGCCAATCTTGCCCAGCGTGGTCGCACCCGGCTGGGTAGTGGTGACCTGCAGCGTGAGTGGGTCAATCACCTTCAGACCGCTGACGCTATCGGCTTTCCCGGCTTTGTATTCGGCACCGCCCGCGATGTTGGCAAGCGTGATGTCGGTATCGCCGTCATATTTCGGGTCATACAGCACGGTGAGCGTGAACGCGACGTCTTCGGCGGTGAGCGGGGAGCCGTCGCTAAAGGTCAGGCCAGGGCGCAGTTTGATAGTATAGACTTTGCCATCCGGGCTGACCGTCCAGCTTTCGGCAAGTCCAGGGACCAGATTGCCGTGGCTGTCCCAGTCAATCAGGCGTGAGAAAATGACGTTGGTGACGTTTTCATCCCAGCCGTTAACGAAGAAGTAAGGGTTGAAGATCCCCTGAGGTTCGGAAATCCCGGCGACCACGGTGTCTTTGCGCAGCTTGGCCGTGGCCGGGATTTGGCTGGCGTCGGTGGCGGGCGTGATGCCCTCTTTTAAGATGTCATCGGCCGCCGCCGCGCCGGAGAAAACCACCACGCTGCTAATCAGGGCTGCCTGTAAGGCCAGGCGAAAGCGCGTGGGTTTTGTTTGTAATGCGTCAAGTAACCTGGCCAATAGCATTCCCTCAAGATTTTTTGCTGTAAAATTTACAAATCATGACGAAAGATAAAAGCCGGAATTGTCAGTGTCTAACAACGAAACGCTATGCCTTATAGCGATTTGTTCCTTTGCCCGTACAAAGCGTATTAGTTGTGCTGGAGCAGATCCCAGCGGTTGCCGTAGAGATCCTCGAAGACCGCAACCGTGCCGTACTCTTCCTCTCGTGGAACTTCGCAGAAATGCACGCCGTTGGCCGTCATCATGGCGTGATCGCGCCAAAAATCATCGGTATGAAGGAAAAGGAAAACCCTGCCGCCGCACTGATCGCCAATAGCGGCCTGCTGGCGTTCGTTGGTGGCTTTGGCCAACAGCAGGTGGCAGTCACTTTCCGGGTTTGGCGTGACGACTACCCAGCGTTTTCCCTCTTGAGGCGTGTCCTCCACAAGCGTGAAGCCCAGTTTTTGGGTGTAGTATTCAATCGCTTTGTCGTAATCATCCACGACGATAGCCACGCAGCCCAGCGCCCGTTTTTGCGTTTTCAATGCCTGCTCCTTTCCTCTGGTGATAAACGGGTGCGAGCATAACATTCACCAGGGATTATTTCCGAAGTGTAACCATTCCTTGCCACTATTAGCTTCAGGTGTTAAAAGGTGCCCCTTTGACAAATCACAAAGGAGCAGGGCGTGAAAAACACGTCAGTCGCCTCTGAGCCACAGGGCAAGAGTGCGGGGCCGGAGGATGGCCATCAATTACAGCGCGGCTTGCAGAATCGCCACATTCAGCTGATTGCGCTGGGCGGCGCGATCGGTACCGGACTCTTTCTCGGCATTGGCCCGGCTATCCAAATGGCGGGGCCTGCCGTCCTGCTGGGCTACGGCGTGGCGGGGATCATTGCATTTCTGATCATGCGTCAGCTCGGTGAGATGGTGGTTGAAGAGCCGGTTTCCGGTTCGTTTTCCCATTTTGCCTATAAATATTGGGGGCCGTTTGCTGGCTTCCTGTCCGGCTGGAACTACTGGGTGATGTTCGTGCTGGTCGGCATGGCGGAGCTGACCGCCGGCGGCATTTATATGCAGTACTGGTTCCCCGAGGTGCCGACCTGGACCTGGGTGGCGCTGTTCTTCGTGGTGATTAACGCCGCGAACCTCGTGAACGTGCGCCTCTACGGCGAAATGGAGTTCTGGTTTGCGCTGATCAAGGTGCTGGCAATTGTCGGCATGATTGGCTTCGGCATCTGGCTGCTGGCTTCCGGCCACGGCGGCGAGCGCGCGGGTGTCAGCAACCTCTGGCAGCACGGCGGCTTCCTCGCCACGGGCTGGCACGGGCTGATTTTGTCCCTCGCGGTGATCATGTTCTCGTTCGGCGGGCTGGAGCTTATCGGCATTACGGCTGCCGAGGCGCGTTCTCCGCACACCACCATTCCTAAGGCGGTAAACCAGGTGGTGTATCGCATTCTGCTGTTTTATATCGGCTCGCTGGTGGTGCTGCTTTCGCTCTACCCGTGGCTGGAGATCAAGTCCAACAGCAGCCCGTTTGTGATGATTTTCCACGATCTGAACAGCAATGTGGTCGCCTCGGCGCTTAACTTCGTGATTCTGGTGGCTTCGCTGTCGGTTTATAACAGCGGCGTGTATTCCAATAGCCGCATGCTGTTCGGCCTCTCCGTGCAGCGCAATGCGCCAAAATTCCTGGCGAAGGTCAGCCGTGGCGGCGTGCCGATCAATTCACTGCTGCTGTCTGGCGCGATCACTTCCCTGGTGGTCGTTTTAAACTACGTGCTGCCGCATGACGCCTTTGGCCTGCTGATGGCGCTGGTGGTGGCGACGCTGCTGCTGAACTGGATCATGATCTCGCTGGCGCACATCAAGTTCCGCCGCGCGATGCGCCGTCAGGGGCATGAAACCCGCTTTAAGGCGCTGCTTTACCCGTTCGGCAACTACCTGTGCATCGCCTTTATGATGATGGTGTTGGGGCTGATGTGCACCATCGACGGGATGCGCGTGTCTGCCATGCTGTTGCCGGCCTGGATATTGTGCCTCTTTATTGCCTTTAAGCTGCTGCGTCGTAAAGCATAAGTCGTCATGCGGCGCTCTAAAGTCAGTTAATTTTACTCCGCCGGACGTTGTCAGCAGCACTGTCCGGCACCTTATCCTCCCGGATTTACGCTATCATGCTGTCCTAAAGAAACAGGCGTTAAAAGGGCAGGGGAATGAGCATTAGTCGGAAAGGGATGCTGTATGTGTTGTTTGCGGCGGTGCTGTGGGGAAGCTCCGGGGTTTGTGCACAGTACATTATGGAGCAGAGCCATATTTCCTCTGCGTCGCTGACTATGCTGCGGCTGCTGTTCTCCGGCCTGATTCTGCTGATGCTGTCGTTTATGCACGGAGACAAAATCTTCGCCGTGTTTAAACAGCGTGACGACCTGATTTCCCTGCTGATTTTTACCCTCTGCGGCGCGTTGACGGTGCAGCTAACCTTCCTGCTGACCATCGAACAGTCCAACGCCGCGACAGCGACGGTGCTGCAATTCCTTTCGCCGACCATTATCGTGGCCTGGTTTGCCTTTGTGCGGAAAAAGCGTTCCGGCAAACTGGTCTATGCCGCGATTGGCACCTCGTTAATCGGGACGTTTGTGCTGGTGACCCACGGCAACCCGGCATCGATTACGATTTCCGGCAGCGCGTTGTTCTGGGGGATCGCTTCCGCGTTTGCCGCTGCGTTCTACACGACTTATCCCTCGAAGCTGATTGCGCGCTACGGCACGTTGCCCGTTGTGGGGTGGAGTATGCTGCTGGGCGGCGCGGCGCTGCTGCCGTTTTACGCCAGCCAAATCGGCAGTTTCACCGCCACCGGCGGCACCCTGCTGGCCTTCTTCTACCTGGTGATAGTCGGCACGGCGATCACTTTCAGTCTCTACCTGACCGGGGCGCAAATGATTGGCGGGCCAAAGGCCAGCATTCTGAGTTGCGCGGAGCCTTTAAGCAGCGCATTGCTGTCGGTGCTGCTGCTGGGCATTAGCTTTACACTGCCGGACTGGCTGGGGTCGCTGTTGATTATCTCTTCGGTGGTACTTATCTCTCTGGATTCCCGGGGCAAGCTGCATTCACACTAAGGCGCTACATTTTGCAAGGTTTAATTACCGGCAGAAATATCATATTTTGAGGGGTAGAAGTTGCCGTTGTGATACGGTAAAAAGTGCGCTTCCCGGCGCTAAGTCTGCACCTCCGATAAAGGTATTTCAGTGTGATGATTGATAATCTAATTGAGCGTATATCTTCCGCCTTAGACGCCGAATACACTCTGGAAGGTTTGGTCAGACAGCTGCTGGAAATGCTGGAGCTGGTGACCAATATGGAATCCACCTACCTGACCCGCATCGACGCGGAGGGCAGCCAGCAGCATATTGTGTTCTCCCGCAATACCAGGGCGATGAATATCCCGGAAGGGCTCTCCGTCCCCTGGGAAGATACGCTGTGCAAACGTGCTTTAGACGAAGGCCGCCGCTATACCTGCGATGTCGCAAGCGTATGGGGTGACTCTGAAGCGGCAAAGGCGCTGGGGATTGTGACCTATGTGAGCACGCCGGTCACCCTTGCCGATGGTTCGCTCTATGGCACGCTCTGCGCGGCCAGCTCCGAGCAGCGCGTGCTGACCGATCATAGCGAACAGGTCTTACAGCTGTTTTCTCAGCTCATTGCCCAGCAGATCCAAAATGAGCAACTGATGAAGAAGCTGCAGCAGGCCAACGTGGCGCTGACAACCGCCAGCTATACCGATGAATTAACCGGGTTGCCTAACCGCCGCGCGGTTTTCGATCAGCTGCCTCGTCTGTTCTCCCGCGCCAAAGATGACGCCCGCTACGTGCTGGTGGCCTTTGCCGATTTGGACGGTTTTAAGCAAATAAACGACATGCACGGTCATGAAACCGGAGATGATTTCCTTTGCGCCATCGGCCAGCGGCTGAAAGAGGGCGTGAGAGGCGATGAAGTGTTAGGGCGACTGGGCGGCGATGAGTTTATCGTTGCCGGGGCGGGGCCAACGGAATACAGCGAAGCCCTGCGAGCGACCGGTGCTTTTCGCGCCAGGCTGTCAGAGCTGCTGAGCGGAGAGTATCAGCTTAAGTCCTGCGTGATTGACTATGCGGGGCCGAGCATCGGAGCTATCGCCGTTAACCCCGCGACGACCACGCCGGACGACGCGCTGCGTGAGGCGGACACCCTTATGTATGTGGATAAGAAGCGCCGTAAAAATGGCGCGGCGGTCAGCTAAACGCCGCGCGCAATTTTCAGGATGCCGGTGTTACTACAGCCTTATTGCCGCTGAGTTCCGTCACCAGATCGTTCACGCCGTCGCTCATGTTGACGAAGCGGGTCAGCGGCGAGCGTGTGACCACCACAAAAACGCCCACGTTATTCTGCGGCACCATCGCCATGTAGGTGATAAAGCCGCCGCCGCCGCCGGTTTTCTGAATAATGCCCGGTCGGCCTTCTTTCGGTGACATCCAGACCCAGCCCATGCCCAGCGCGTCAGCTTTCCCCGGTACGTCCATGCCAATGACCTTATGCAGCTGGCTGCGCTGATAAATCAGGGTTTGCATTCTGTCCGCCTGATTACCGCGATGATGGAAGTCGGAAGAGAGGAACTGCTGCATCCAGCGCATCATGTCACCTGGCGTAGAGTAAACGCCGCCGCTGCCCACCGCCGCCAGCGTGTTATCACAAGGGCTGGCACCTTTCTCGGCGACCATCAGGCGCTTGCACTGGTCTGGCGAAGGGGTAAAGGTGGTGTCTTTCATGCCCAGCGGGCGGGCGATTTGCTCATCGAACAGGTCGGCATAAGGCCTGCCTGTTGCGCGGGACAGGGCATCGGCCAGCAGGTCAAACGCCAGGTTTGAATAAGCGGCCACGGTGCCCGGGGCGGCTTTCAGCGTGGCCTGCGAGAGCCAGTTCCAACGCTGATCCCGCGTCGGCCAGGTAAACACCGTGCGGTGCGCTGCGCCGCCGGGCTGTTCGCGCGGCAGGGAGCTGGTGTGAGTGGCCAGGTTAATCAGCGTAATCGGCTGGCCGTTAAAGGTCGGCACCCGCGCGCCGGGAGGCGCATATTTGCTGAGCGGATCGTTGAGCTGGACTTTGCCCTGATCGAGCATTTTTACCAGCATTTCGCTGGTCATCAGCTTCGTTAGTGAGGCAATGCGGATCACCGAATCCAGCTGTGGGCGAACGTTATTGCCCGGTCTGGTGTCGCCGAAGCTGCGAAATACCCGCTGGTTACCGTCGATAACCACGATGGCCATGCCGGTTGCGCCGCTGCCGTAATAAATATGGTTGGCGTAGCGATCGACAACGTCGGCGGCAAATTCAGGCGCCGGAGACGGTTGCGCAAAACCGAGTGACGGCAGCAGCGCAGCGGCCAGCAAAAGAAGACGAGGAAGACGAGTTTTCAACGCAAAAATCCAGTTTAAAAAATAAGGCGGTATTGCAGGTATTTATACTACTCTGCGCCCTTATGCAAAGCGTCAATTCAGCCTTTACGGCCTGAAAAGCGTAACCGTGCGTTACATCACCAGCTGGCGTACGAAAGTTTGCCAGTTGCGGCTTAATAAAGCATTTTTTTGCCCGTGTGTACGTCCCGGCTGGCGCTGTTGCCCGGCGGCCCTAAAGAATGATCTTAAATAAGATTAAAGACAGATGATTTCGCTACGCTGCTTTAGCAAAAAGTGCGTATTATCCTGCTCGTTATTAACGGTCCGAGTGCAACTATTGCTGAACCCCGGAATCTTAGTAACGGCTTAAGGCGTACCGCGATTGATTCAATTCTTTATGCGATACATCATCTCCTCGCATTAAAGAAGTGAATATGTCTACTAAACCGCTGTTTTATAAATGCCTCTTGCATCCTCGCTATTGGTTTACCTGGTTTGGGCTGGGTGTGCTTTGGCTATGGGTGCAGCTCCCGTATCCGGTGTTGATGAAAATGGGCGACCTGATTGGTCGTTTCTCCATGCGTTTTCTCAAGCGTCGGGTCACTATTGCCCGCCAGAATCTTCGCCTTTGCTTCCCGCATTACACTGAGGCGCAGGTCGAGATGATCGTTCAGAAAAACTTTGGCTCGCTCGGCATGGGCTTGATTGAAACCGGCATGGCCTGGTTCTGGTCTGATGAACGTGTACGCAAGTGGTTTGAGGTTCGCGGCCTGGAGCACATCAACGCCGCCTGCGACAAAGGCAAAGGCGTGATGGTTATCGGCGTGCATTTTATGTCGCTGGAACTGGGCGGGCGCGTAATGGGCCTGTGTCGCCCCATGATGGCGATGTACCGGCCACACAACAACAAAGTTATGGAATACGTGCAAACCCGGGGGCGGTCGCGCTCCAACAAAGCGATGCTCGACAGGCGCAACCTGAAGGGGATGGTGAAAGCGCTGAAATCCGGTGAGGCGGTGTGGTTTGCCCCGGATCAGGACTATGGTCCGAAAGGCAGTTCTTTTGCGCCTTTCTTTGCTGTTCAGCAGGCCGCGACAACCAACGGCACCTTTACTATTGCTCGCCTGGCAAAACCCGCCATTCTGACCACGGTTTTGATCCGCAAACCCTGCGGGACTGGTTATCAGCTGGTCATTGAGCCGGAGTTTTGTGATTATCCGGGCGAAGATGAGCAGGCTGCCGCAGCCTATATGAATCGTAAGATTGAGCACGAAATTATGCGCGCGCCGGAGCAGTATCTGTGGCTGCACCGTCGTTTTAAAACCCGGCCTTTTGGCCACGCCGGGCTCTACACGATTTAATCTTCAGGCAGGTGTGCTAAGCTTTTTTTCTTCTTATTTGAGGAGAATTAGCATGCCTGCAGCCCGCGTTGTGATGGTTATCGATATGCAAAACGGCGTTTTAGAGTCGCCCCGCCGTGCCCGTGAACAAACCGCCGCCAGAATTAATCAGCTTATTGATGCCGCAGAAAAAGTGATTTTTATTCAACATCACGAGGCAGAGCTTCAGCCAGGTAGTGAAGCGTTCGACATTATTCCCGAACTGCATCGCCCGGAACATGCGCTGTATGTGACCAAAACCGCCTGTGATGCTTTCTACCGCACGACGCTGGATTCGTTGTTAAAACAGGATGGAATTGATGAGCTGGTGGTATGTGGCTGCGCCACGGATTACTGCGTGGATACCACGGTCAAAAACGGTGTCAGCCGGGGCTATGCGATGACGGTTGCCAGCGACGCCCATACCACGGCGGACCGTGCATCGGTGAGCGCCGAAGCGCTGATTAATCACCACAACGAGGTTTGGGCCAATCTGTCGATTCCGGGCAATACGCTGGCGGTAAAAACGACGGCGGCTATTCTCGACGGCTGGCGCTAAGTTATGTAAGCCTCTCTCACTCCTTGATACAACATTCTGCAAGCATTATCGTAGAACGTTCGCTATAACCGGCAGATATAACAACAAAAAGTCGTACCAGGAGTGTTGTCATGTTCAAATCTTTCTTCCCGTCGCCGAAGCTGTTTTTTCTTTCAGCGGCAATATGGGGACTACTCGCAGTTATATTCTGGCAGGCCGGTGGCGGCCTGTGGTTAGAGAATCTTGCAGGCGCCAGCCAGCAATTACCCATTGGGGCGACACGCTTATGGGCAGTTAAGTCTCTTGTTTTTTATGCTTTTTATGCCGTTTGTGTTGGCCTGTTTGCCGGTGCCTGGTTTATTTTTAGCCCCCATCCCTGGCAGCGCTGGTCGATTCTCGGTTCCTCGCTGATCGTTTTTGTCACCTGGTTTTTAGTCGAAGTCGGGGTGGCGATAAATGCCTGGTACAATCCGTTTTACAGTTTGATCCAAACGGCACTTAGCGCACCCAATAAAGTGTCTGTTGGCCAGTTTTATAGCGAAGCTGGGGCATTCCTTGGCCTTGCGTTAATCTCGGTGACGGTGGGGGTTATGAATCTGTTCTTCATTAGCCACTATGTCTTCCGCTGGCGCACCGCGATGAATGACTACTATATGGAACACTGGCAGAAGCTGCGTCATATCGAAGGGGCTGCTCAGCGTGTGCAGGAAGACACCATGCGCTTTGCCTCTACTCTGGAAGATATGGGAGTGAGCTTGTTGCAGTCAGTCATGACGTTAATCGCATTCCTGCCGATACTGGTGACGCTGTCTCCGTATGTTAAAGATATCCCTATCGTGGGCAATATCCCTTATGGTCTGGTGATTGCGGCAATTATCTGGTCAATAATTGGCACCGGGCTGCTGGCGCTGGTGGGTATTAAGCTGCCGGGTTTACAGTTTAATAATCAGCGCGTTGAGGCGGCTTACCGTAAAGAATTGGTTTATGGTGAGGATGATGCTTCTCGCGCGACGCCGCCGACGGTGAAAGCGTTGTACGAAGATGTTCGCTATAACTATTTCCGTCTCTACTTCCATTACACCTATTTCAATATCGCCCGTATTCTCTATCTGCAATTGGATGCATTATTCGGTATGTTTCTGCTGTTCCCGACGATTTCTGCGGGGGCTATTACCTTCGGTATCATGCAACAGATTCTGAATGCTTTTGGCCAGGTGCGCGGCTCGTTCCAGTATTTGATCAGCTCCTGGACCACGCTGGTTGAATTGATGTCTATCTACAAACGTCTGCGCAGCTTCGAGCGTACGCTGCAGGATGAGCCGGTGCCGGGCACCGAAGAAGCCGTCTGAGGCGAAAAGAAAAGGGATGGCGCAATGCCATCCCTTTTTTGATCAGTGCCCTGCGGAAGGGGCGCCGGGTGCACCAGCCCGCACAAACGGCGGACGAGCAAACCAAATCACCACAATCAGCGCCATAAAGCCCCAGCCCAGCAGCCAGAAGTAGTCGATGGTCGACATCATATAGGCCTGCTGCTCAATGGTTTTATCCACTACGGCCAGGTGCTGCTGCGTGGCGCCGCCCATCTTGTGCAGGTAATCCACCGCTGACGGATTGTAAGCTGAGACGCTCTCCGTCAGGTTGGCGTGGTGATAAACCTCGCGGCGCGACCAAATCCAGGTAGTCAGCGACGAGGCAAACGACCCGCCAAGCACGCGGAAGAAGGTGGCCAGGCCAGAACCTTCCGCAACTTCAACGCCGTGCAGGTTCGACAGCACAATAGTGGTGATCGGCATGAAGAAGAACGCTACACCAATCCCCATAAACAGCTGCACTTCAGCAATGGTGCGGAAATCTACGTTGGTATTAAACTGCGCGCGCATCAGGCACGAAGCGCCCATGGTCAGGAACGACAGCGTGGCCAGCAGGCGCATATCAACCTTGTTGGCGTAGCGCCCGACTATCGGCGTCAGCAAGAGCGGCAGCACGCCCATCGGGGCAGCCGCCAGCCCGGCCCAAATTGCGGTGTAGCCCATCTGGGTTTGCAGCCACTGCGGCAAAATGATGTTAATGGCGAAGAATGCCGCATAGCCCAGCGTCAACGACAGCGTCCCGATGGCGAAGTTACGGTCGGCGAACAACCGCAGGTTGACTATCGGGTGGCGCTCGCCCAGTTCCCAAATGACAAACGACACCAGCGAAACCGCGGAGATAACCGACATGGTGATTATCTCCGGCGAGGCGAACCAGTCGAGATCGTTCCCTTTATCCAGCACCACCTGCAGCAGCCCCACGCCCAGCACCAACAGCGCAATCCCGATGTAATCGATAGGGGCTATGGTGGTCGTTTCTTCACGCTCGCGCAGCTGCGTCCAGACCACGATGGCGGCAAAGATCCCGATCGGCACGTTGATGTAGAAGATCCACGGCCAGGAATAGTTATCGGTGATCCAGCCGCCGGTGATCGGCCCGACAATCGGCGCGACAACCGTCACCATCGACAGCAGCGCCAGCGCCATACTTCGCTTGCTGGACGGGAAGATAATCAGCAACAGCGTCTGGCACATCGGGAACATTGGCCCGGCGAAAAAGCCCTGCAGCGCGCGGAAGATAATCAGCTCGGTCATGCTGTGGGCAAAGCCGCACAGGAACGAGGTGAGGGTGAACAGCGCTACAGAACCCACGAACAGCTTTAGCTGCCCGAACCGGCGGGTAAACCAGCCGGTCAGCGGCAGGGCAATGGCGTTACACACCGCGAACGAGGTGATAACCCAGGTGCCCTGGTCGGCGCTGACGCCGAGGTTACCGGCGATCGTCGGCAGCGCCACGTTAGCGATGGTGGAATCCAGCACCTGCATAAACGTCGCCAGCGACAGCGCGATAGTCGCCAGCAGCAGGCTGGGAGGCGTAAACGCCGCCTTATCTTGCATAACGTCTCTCTTAGCGGTTGGCTGACGCTACCGGCTGGCTATTGTCATGAAGGATTTTCGTGACCAGTTTGTCGGCTTCGTCCAGCGCGTTCTGGTAAACGTCGGTGGTGAAGCGCGGCGCGGCGACGGTTTTTTGCGGCAGCAGGTGGCCGTCTGCATTGCGAATATCTACGCGAGCAAACATCGACAGGCCAACCCGTAGCGGGTGTTTCTGCATGTCGTGCGGGTCAAGCGTAATGCGGACCGGCAGGCGCTGAACGATTTTTATCCAGTTCCCGCTGGCGTTCTGGGCCGGCAGCAGCGAGAAGGCGCTGCCTGTACCGATGCCAAGGCTTTCAATGGTGCCGTGATACTCCACGTCATCCCCGTAGAGATCGGCGGTGAGCGTCACTTTCTGGCCCAGGCGCATGTCCTGCATCTGGCTCTCTTTGAAGTTGGCGTCTACCCAGACCTGGTCCAGCGGCACAATCGCCAGCAGGGTGGTACCGGAATCAACACGCATTCCCAGCTGAACGGCGCGTTTGGCGACAAAGCCGCTCACCGGCGCAACGATGGTGCTACGTGCGTTATCGAGGAAGCGCTGGCGCAGTGTCGCTACGGCGCTTTTAATTTCCGGATGGCTGTCGATAACTGTGTCATCCACCATCGCTAAATTAGTGCGTAATGCCTGCTGTGCGGCGACTAAATCGCTTTGCGCGCTGGTGACGGCATCGCGGTAATGGGACAGGTCTTCAGCGGCAATGGCCCCGGTGGCAAAAATCTTCTGGCGACGAGCGTAGTCGCTCTGTGCCGTTTGTAGCGCCACCTGCTTCGCGGCGACCTGGGCCCGGTAGTTATCCGCGGTGCTGTAAAGCCCACGTACCTGACGCACGGTATTCGCCAGGTTAGCTTCTGCCTGCTGGAGCGCGATTTCGGTGTCGCTCGGGTCGAGCTGCACCAGCGGCTGCCCTTTTTCGACGTAGTCTCCTTCATCGACGCTGACCTGCGTTACCGTGCCGCCGATTTGCGGCGTCAGCGTGACCTGGTTGCCGTTGACGTAGGCGTCGTCGGTGGTTTCGTAATAGCGCGCGTAAAGCATGTACCACGCCACGCAGCCCGCGCCGATCAGCAGCAGGATAATGAGAAAAATGGCGAAGTTACGCTTGCGCTTACTCGGCGCGCGTTCAACCTGCTCGGTAGAGGTTTGCATTTTTATGTGGCCTTAATCAGAAAGCTTAGAGGTGGCGCTCGGTGATCTCATCCGGCAGCATTTTGATCAGCAGTTCATTGAGCTGCTTTGCTTCTTCAGGCGTCAGGCGCTCGGTAAGGGTGCCGATGATCGACGCCAGCGCATCGTTCTGGAAAGCTTCGCACAGCTCTTGCCCTTTCTCGGTCAGCGCCAGAATGACCTGGCGTTTATCTTCGGGATTCACGTTTCGCACGATCAGATCTCGCTTCACCATTCGTTCAAGCATGCGGCTCATGGCGCCGGTATCCATCACCAGGTTTTTGCTGACTTCTACCGGGCTGTTAAAGCCCTTAAAGATGCTTATCAAGACTTTAAATTGCGCACCGGTGATGCCCATCGGCGAAAAGTACTGGGTGATGAGCTGGTCTTTGAACTGGTTCGACAGGTGAATCAGCAGGCCGAGGTGCAGTTTGGAATAGGGATTACCCGTAGTATTACTCATGGTATTTGCCTGGTCAGTAGTTGCAAATGAAATTACTGACCAGGCATCTAGTTGTCAATCGGTGATTTCCAGTAGCGCACAAACTGAAAAACAGGCAGGGTGGTGCGGGTGATGATGAAAGGGAGTGAAATTAACATGGTGGGTTCTGTCTCTCAGGCCCGGCGGCTTGCCGTGCCGGGGCTGCTGGCGCTGCTTGTGCTGGCCGGTTGTACAACCAAAACCACAACGCCGGGCACCACGACAACGTCGGCAAAACCGGTGGATATCGAAACCCTGGCCCAGCGCAAAATCCCTGCCGGGGTAAAAGACCGCGATGGGCTGGCAAAAGATCTGCTGACGACCCTGAAAAGCCAGAACCTCGAGCAGAGCGAAGAGAATATCTGTTCTGTGCTGGCGGTGGCGCTGCAGGAGTCTAATTTGCAGGCCGATCCGGCGGTGCCGGGGTTGAATAAAATTGCCTGGAAAGAGATCGACCGCCGCGCGGAGAAAATGCACATCCCGCCGCTGCTGGTGCACACCGCGTTGCGGATTAACTCCCCCAACGGCAAAAGCTATAGCGAGCGGCTGGATAACGTCAAAACCGAAGGGCAGCTCAGCGCTATTTTCGATGATTTCCTGACGATGGTGCCGATGGGGCAAAAGCTGTTCGGCAGCTTTAACCCGGTACGCACCGGCGGCACGATGCAGGTGAGCGTGGCCTTTGCCGAGAAACATACCGATGGCTACCCGTGGAAAATAGAAGGAACGGTGCGGCAGGAAGTTTTCACCCGCCGCGGTGGGCTTTGGTTCGGGACTTATCATTTGCTGAATTACCCAGCTAACTATACGAAACCGCTTTATCGCTTCGCCGACTACAACGCGGGCTGGTACGCCAGCCGCAATGCGGCTTTCCAGAGCGCCGTGAGTAAGGCGACGGGCGTGAAGCTGGCGCTGGACGGCGACCTGATTCTGTACACCAGCGATAAACCGAGCAGCACTGAAATGGCGGTGCGTAAGCTGTCGAAACAGCTGGATATGAGCGACAGCGAAATCCGCCGGGCGCTGCAAAAAGGCGACAGCATTGGGTTCGAAAAAACCAGCCTTTACAAGCAGGTCTTTGCGATAGCGGAGAAAAAGTCGGGGCAGCCGCTGGCCAGAGAAATCCTGCCGGGGATCGTGCTTGAAAGCCCTAAAATTACCCGTAATTTGACCACGGCCTGGTTTGCAAAACGCGTGGACGACAGGCGGGCAAGCTGTATGCAGAGGTGACGATGACGGGCGGAAGCGGCAAAGCTTCCGCCTTTTTGATCAGTAATACCAGGCGGAGTGGCGGCGGTTTCTCAGGCGTATCGTCAGGGCGACAATGCCGATGGCGACAGCGCCAAGCAGGAAGGGAATCAGCCCGAATACGGTGCTGACCGCCAGGCCCATCTCAATGCGCGGGCGGCTGGCATCGTTGCCTTGCGCCAGGTACTCCAGCAGGCCGGGCGCCTGCACAATAAGATTCAGCATTTGGGTGGCCACCCAGAAGCAAAAGAGAACGAACAGCGCATAGGCAATATTGCCCGGCACCGATCTTTCTGATTTTTCTGTCATTATGACCCGAGTAGCCGGAATAACGGCTTTCGACAATGAAATATCAGGCATCACGACCTCCCGTAAAAACGCAATCTGAACCCAATGTGTGGTATCTCATGGCGTGAATTTTGGCAGGTGATAAGCGTTGTCAATATCAGATTGCTGGTAATTTGAAGGCCAGAATCCTCCTGGATTTGCATTTTTTGCTCAAGTTCACATTTTAGTAACTTAAAGTAAATCTCGTTAACATTATGCTGGCGGAGTGCGTGGCAACCGCGCGTTTCTCCGCCGCCGATGTGCGACAATGCCTGCAGGCTTATTTTTGAATGCGTGAGGCGGCTATGTTAACCCTGAAAATGCGTCGGGACTGGCACTACTATGCGGTGGCGATTGGGCTGATTTTTATTCTGAATGGCGTGGTCGGCCTGCTGGGGCTGGAAACGAAGGGCTGGCAGAGCTATGCGGTGGGGCTGGTGACCTGGGCGATTGGTTTTTGGATAGCAGGCTTTATTATCCGCCGTCCCCGGGAAGAGTCGGACACGGCGGAGCCTTAAGTATTACGAAGTGATTGAGCTTTTCAGCGCGCAGTCCTGCTGGTGGCGCTCAAGGGCCAGCTCGATCAGGCGGGTAATCAACTCCTGGTAGCTGATGCCGCTGGCCTGCCACAGCTTGGGATACATGCTGATGTTGGTAAAGCCCGGCAGCGTGTTGATCTCATTGATGATCACGTCGTTATTTTCCGTCAGGAACACGTCAACGCGGGCCATACCGCTGCACTCCAGCGCCTGATAGGCACGCACGGCGATTTTACGGATTTTGTCGTTAACGTCGGCGTCGAGCGCCGCCGGGACAACGACCTGTGCCGCTTGCTCATCAATGTACTTGGTGTCGTAAGAATAGAACTCGCTGTTCACCACGATCTCGCCGCAGGTGCTGGCCTGCGGGTAATCATTCCCCAGCACGGCGCACTCAATTTCACGGCCTTTAATGCCGGTTTCAACCACCACTTTATGGTCAAACTCAAAGGCTAACGCCACCGCCGCGTGGTACTGCTCTTCGGTGCTGGCTTTGCTGACGCCGACAGAGGAACCCTGGTTGGCTGGCTTCACAAACAGCGGCAGACCCAGCTGTTTTTCGATCTCGGCGAAGCTGATTTTGGCGCGGTTAGCGCGGGTCAGCGTGATGAAAGGGGCAACGTTCAGGCCCGCATCGCGCAGCAGGCGTTTGGCGACGTCTTTGTCCATGCTGACCGCTGAGCCCAGCACGCCGGAGCCGACAAACGGCAGATTGGCGACGCGGAGCATGCCCTGCAGGGAACCGTCCTCGCCCAGCGTGCCGTGCACAATCGGGAAAATCACGTCGATTTGGGAAAGCTGCTCTGCGGTGCTGGTTTCAATCAGCTGGTGTTCGGTCTGGCCGGGGACCAGCGCCACGTTTTTCTCTGATCGGTTCAGGGCGATAAGCGCCGGATTATTGGCGTTCAGCAGGTAGCTGGACGCATCGTTGATATGCCACTGGCCCTGTTTATCAATCCCCAGCAGCACAACATCAAACTTCGACTTATCAATGGCGTCGACGATATTTTTTGCCGACTGCAGCGACACCTCGTGTTCTGCCGATTTTCCACCAAACACGATACCAACCCGCAGTTTTGCCATGCCTTTAATCCACCCATAAACTTTACGAAAGGGGACAACATAGCACGCTCATTCCGGGGATTCATGTGGTTCCTGCATCAACCTGTCCACTCGGGCAGGATATGTGCTTTAGTAAGCAATCATGTCTGGATCGTAATGACAGCGGTGGGGCGCTGACGGCGATATTCATTAGTGTGATAAGCTTTCCAGAAATCGTTCTGTTCTGGTTGCATCCCCTTTGAAAAAGCGCGCTATGGAGTCCTGGAAGGTCAATCTCATTTCGGTCTGGTTCGGCTGTTTTTTTACCGGCCTTGCGATCAGCCAAATTTTGCCTTTTCTTCCGCTCTACGTTGAGCAGCTTGGCGTCACATCCCATGAAGCCCTTTCCCTTTGGTCCGGCCTGACGTTCAGCGTCACGTTTTTGGTTTCGGCCATCGTTTCGCCGATGTGGGGCAGCCTGGCCGATCGCAAAGGGCGCAAGCTGATGCTGCTTCGCGCCTCGTTTGGTATGGCGGTGGCGATTCTTCTCCAGGCCTTTGCGACCAACGTCTGGCAGCTGTTCCTGCTGCGCGCGGTGATGGGGTTAACGTCGGGTTATATTCCTAATGCGATGGCGCTGATTGCCTCTCAGGTGCCACGCGAGCGCAGCGGCTGGGCTATCAGTACGCTCTCAACCGGGCAAATCAGCGGCGTGATCGTGGGTCCGCTGCTCGGCGGTTTTATGGCGGATCATCTTGGGCTAAGGCCGGTTTTCTTTGCCACTGCCGGGCTGCTGATGGTCAGTTTCCTGGTGACGCTGCTGCTGATTAAAGAGGGCGCTCGCCCGAAAATCAGTAAAGATGAGCGCCTGACCGGGAAAGAGGTGTTTGCCACGTTGCCCTATCCGTGGCTGATCCTCAGTCTGTTTATCACCACGCTGGTGATCCAGCTCTGTAACGGCTCGATTGGCCCGATTCTGGCGCTGTTTATCAAACAGCTGGCCCCGGACAGCAACAATATTGCGTTTATGAGCGGATTTATTGCCGCCTTGCCGGGCATATCCGCGCTCTTTGCCGCGCCTAAGTTGGGCAAACTGGGGGATCGGATTGGCACTGAACGTATTTTGATGGCGACGCTGTGCTGCGCCGTGGTGTTATTCCTGGCCATGTCCTTCGTCACTTCGCCGGTGCAGCTGGGTATCTTGCGCTTTTTGCTGGGCTTTGCTGACGGGGCAATGTTACCGGCGGTGCAAACGCTGTTACTCAAATACTGCAGCGACCAGGTCACCGGGCGTATCTTCGGTTATAACCAGTCGTTTATGTATTTGGGGAATGTCGCCGGGCCTTTAATGGGGGCCGGGGTTTCCGCAATGGCCGGTTTTCGTTACGTTTTTGCGGCAACCGCCGTGGTTGTGTTGCTCAATGTCTGGCAGTTGGCGGTGGCTTTTAAGCGCAAAAATGCCCGTCAGGCGCTGGCTGACAAAAGCGCTTAGCCGCCAGTCAGTTTCTCTGCGTGGGATATTATTGAGCGAAATATGAAGATTGATTTCGACTTATTATTCATTTAGTCCGCCGCTGTAGATTTAGAGAATAATATTCCATTATTCTTTTTTTGTGGTGCAAAAGATTCGTTGTCGGGATTATTATCAGAGAGAATCATTTTAATATTGCCGCTATTTGCTGTGACGCACATATTTAACCTGGGATATTGCTCTCAGGTGGATCTGAGTGTTAACGTCATGCCTTAACCCCGCAGGGACTGAGAAAATGAAAAATCTTATTGCTGAGTTATTGGTTAAGCTCGCCGAAAAGGAAGAAGAATCGAAAGAGCTGGTTGCTCAGGTTGAAGCACTGGAAATAGTGGTAACAGCCTTATTGAGACGCCTTGAACAGGGAGAGCGTTCGGCACTGGTTGCCAGCATTGAAGGGGCGTTAGATGATGCTTCCCCAAAGACGGCAGTGCCGGTCCAGGATACCGAATTACTCCGACAATATTTAAAAAAGCTCCTTATCCATCCCCGTAGTTGAATCAAATTTCACTGTCATATTAGTGTCATAAGTCATTTTTATACTCGCTCTGTTTTTATTTATATTCAGTAGTTACTACATGGAGAAAATAAAGTGAAACAGAGCGTAATTATCGCCAGCCTGCTGCCTTTGCTGCTTGTCAGCGCCCCATCAAAATCACAAGAAACATCCTCTTCCCCTCTGGAAAGTCGCGCCGCTCAGGGAGATTTAACTCAGCCGGGTGGTGCTCGCCGTATTACAGGCGATCAAACTGAAGCGATCCGGGCCTCGCTCAACAATAAAACAGTGAAGAACATTATTCTGCTGATTGGCGACGGAATGGGCGATTCGGAAATTACCGCCGCCAGAAACTATGCCGAAGGGGCTGGTGGTTTCTTTAAAGGGATTGATGCCTTACCGCTGACCGGGCAATACACCCATTATTCTTTAGACAAGAAAACGAAAAAGCCGGATTACGTCACCGACTCGGCGGCTTCCGCCACGGCGTGGAGTACCGGCGTGAAAACCTATAACGGCGCGCTGGGCGTGGACGTCGAGGGGAAAGATCACGTGACCATCCTCGAACTGGCGAAGGCGGCCGGTAAGGCGACGGGCAACGTTTCCACGGCAGAAATTCAGGATGCCACGCCAGCGGCGCTGGTTTCCCACGTGACGGGGCGTAAATGCTATGGCCCAAACGCGACCAGCGAAAAATGTGCCACTAACGCGCTGGAAAACGGGGGCAAAGGCTCTATTACCGAGCAACTGCTGAATACCCGCGCCGACGTGACGCTTGGCGGCGGGGCAAAAACCTTTAGCGAAACGGCGAAGGCCGGTGAGTGGAACGGGAAAACCCTGCGCGAGCAGGCCGATGCTCGTGGCTATCAGTGGGTGGATAACGCCGCTGGCCTTGCGGCGGTGACTGAAGCTAACCAGCAGAAGCCGCTGATCGGTATGTTCGCCGACGGCAATATGCCGGTGCGTTGGGAAGGCCCGAAGGCCACTTACCACGGGAATATAGATCAGCCTGCCGTGACCTGTACGGCAAATCCGAAGCGCGACAGCAGCGTACCAACCCTGGCGCAGATGACCGAAAAAGCTATCGACCTGCTGAAAGGCAACGAGAAAGGCTTCTTCCTGCAGGTTGAGGGTGCGTCTATTGATAAACAAGATCATGCCGCTAACCCTTGTGGACAGATCGGCGAGACGGTCGATCTCGATGAAGCCGTGCAAAAAGCGCTGGAGTTTGCCCGTAAAGACGGCAATACCCTGGTTATCGTCACCGCCGATCACGCCCATTCCAGCCAGATTGTGGCGCCGGACACCAAAGCTCCTGGCCTGACTCAGGCGCTGAACACCAAAGACGGCGCGGTGATGGTCATCAGCTACGGTAATTCCGAGGGAGAATCTCAGGAGCACACCGGCACCCAGCTGCGCGTGGCAGCCTATGGCCCACATGCCGCCAATGTGGTGGGACTGACCGATCAGACCGACCTGTTCTACACCATGAAATCGGCGATGGCGCTGGAGTAAAGGCGTGTTTGCGTAACAGGTAAGAAAAAAATGCGGCGGAAACGTCGCATTTTTTTTGCCTTAGGCCAGACTTTAAACGTCACAATAAAAAAGGAATAAGGTATGAAATTTTCATTATTAGCGGTGTTACTGGTAGGGCTGGTTGGGTCAGCAACGGCGGCAGATAAAACGATGACGCCTCAGCAGCAGCGTATGACAACCTGTAATCAGCAGGCGGCTTCGCAATCTCTGAAAGGGGATCAGCGTAAGAGCTACATGAGCAGCTGTCTCAAAGGGGAAGCGCCTGCCGCAGCGGGGAAAACCCTGACGCCTCAGCAGCAAAAAATGAAGGACTGTAATGCGGACGCGGCGAAGCAATCGCTGAAGGGCGACGCCAGAAAAACCTTTATGAGTAATTGCCTGAAGAAAAAGTAAGTTGTTTTGAATGACCCTCACCCCGGCCCTCTCCCTGAGAGGGAGAGGGAGAGGGGGAACAGAAGATTTATGCTCGCTCTAATTCCCTCTCCCCCTCGGGGAGAGGGTTAGGGTGAGGGGCTCTGTCAACATCAGGACTTCCCGAGCAGCTCCGACTTCGCCATACACTTCACCATCGCTTCCATCACGGCGGCGCGGAAACCTTTCTCTTCCAGCACTTTGACCGCTTCAATGGTGGTGCCGCCAGGGGAGCAGACCATGTCTTTCAGCTCGCCCGGGTGGGTGCCGGTTTCCAGCACCATCTTCGCCGAGCCCATCACCGCCTGAGCGGCAAACTGGTAGGCCTGTTTGCGCGGCATACCGCCCAGCACGGCGGCATCGGCCATAGCTTCGATAAACATAAAGACGTATGCCGGGGCAGAGCCGCTGACGCCCACGACCGGGTGGATCATTGCTTCGCTGACCACTTCGGCCTGGCCAAAGCTGCGGAAAATGCTCACCGCATCGGCAATGTCTTCCGGCGTGACCAGGGCGTTTGGCGTGACTGACGTCATGCCCGCGTTCACCAGCGCAGGGGTATTCGGCATCGCACGGATAATTTTCCGGTCATGGCCCAGCACTTTGGCCAGGGTTTCCAGAGTGATGCCCGCGGCAATGGAGATAATCACGGTGTCTTTATTCAGATCGGAGTTAACTTCGCTCAGCACCTTAAGCATGATGTTTGGCTTCACGGCGCCAAAGACGATGTCGGCTATCTGCGCGACTTCCTGCGCGCTCTGCGCCGGGTTAATGCCGTATTCTTCGCACAGGGCCTGAACTTTGTCCGGCGACGGGGTGTAGATCCAGATATTGCCGGCAGGCACAAGGCCGCTGGAAATCAGGCCGCCGAGGATGGCTTTGCCCATGTTACCGCAGCCAATAAACCCTATTTTCTTGTCCATAGCATGACTCCATGGTGATGTGTTTTGTTATTTGATGGTCATAGCTTAACGCGCTTTTTATCGCTTAGGCTATGTTTGCACTCAATGGCGAGCGGGCCGGGGTGGAAACAGATAAATTTTGTCATTCGGCAAAAGCACGGCAAAATCGCCCCCATTCCCACCGAAAGTCAGGAGCCATAATGCAAATTTGGGTGGATGCCGATGCGTGTCCAAAAGTCATCAAAGAGGTGCTGTTTCGCGCGGCAGATCGCGCTCAGGTCATGGTCACGCTGGTGGCCAATCAGGGGATGAAAACGCCGCCGTCGCGGTTTATTCGCAGCCTTCAGGTTGCCTCTGGATTTGACGTGGCGGATAACGAAATTGTGCGTCGCTGCGAGAAAGACGACCTGGTGATCACCGCTGATATTCCGCTGGCGGCGGACGTACTGGAGAAAGGGGCGGTGGCGCTGAATCCCCGCGGCGAGCTTTATACCCCTGCAACCATTCGTGAACGCCTGACGATGCGTGACTTTATGGATACCCTTCGCGCCAGCGGCGTACAAACCGGCGGGCCGGACAGCCTGAGCCAGCGCGACCGCCAGCAGTTTGCCAATGAGCTGGAAAAGTGGCTGCTGAAGGTCGCGCGGGCGCAAAAGTCTTAGATAAAGCTGTCGTCGTCGTCGCCGTAATCGTCGCCGCCAAAATCATCGTTACCGTAATCGGTATTGTCCTGCGACTGCCAGCCGCCCTGGTTCAGGAACTGACGGTCGTCGACCTGGCTGTAGTCATTGACCGAGTCGAATGAGCTGTTGTCGAAGGTCGGCGCTGGTTCATTGATAATATTAACGATCTCTTCCGGCTGGCTGCGGTGGAACATACTGGTTAGCATTTCTGCCACCACGACGCCACCGGCTACGCCCGCTGCGGTTTGCAGCGCGCCAGATAAGAACCCGCCTCCGGCACGCGGAACGCTGGCAGGGGCAGCCTGCTGCTGCTGTGCACCATACCCGCCAGGGGCGTTGTATCCACCTTGTTGAGGTGCGCCGTAGCCTGGTGCAGAAGAGGTACCATAGTTCTGGCTACCCGGAATCGGATCGGAGCCACGAGCCGTATTATTACTGTTGCTGCTGCCGCCACCGAATAATCCGGCAAGGAAACCGCCGCTGCTTTGCTGCTGGCGAGATTTCTGCTCCAGCTCGCTCACCTGCGCTTCCAGGGCCTGAATTTTGCCATTCAGTTGCTTCATGGCCGCTTCCTGAATAAGGATCGTCTGCGTCATGTAGTAGGCGGCACCCGGCTGCTGGCTGAGGTGTTGCGCAATCCGCTGTTCGGCGGCCGCATCGCGGGTGGCACTTTGGCTTTCGGCCTGTTTCAGACGGTCAAAAAGCCCGTCAATAAGACGTTGCTCTTCAGCTTGCATGGTTCATACCTCTGTCATGATGAAATCTTAAAACGAGTCTGGATCACATTCAGCGTCGGTGAAACGCCTTAATCGTAAAGCTAACCATAAATGTGTTACCGAATCTCAGATTAAGGGTTGTCATTGGCCTGGCGTTTAAAGTATTGTGGCGCAGTTAGCAGGTGGTGGATTTAGTTTACACTTGTTACGTATCAGTTAATGCCGTTATAGCTGGGTTTTAAGCGATAAATTTCATTTTTGTAACCATAGGTTTACACTTGTCGCGTACTAGTTTAGTGGTATTATCGCATTCTGTTTTCCTGCTTTTACCCCTTGTGGCCTCAGGCCCGCATTTCCGAGGATTATCTTTGATGACTCAACCCCTATTCTTAGTCGGCGCTCGCGGCTGTGGTAAGACGACCGTCGGTCAGGCATTGGCGAGAACGCTGGGTTACGCCTTTGTCGATACCGATAGTTTTCTGCTGAACCACACCGGCAAGAGCGTGGCGGAGATTGTGGCCGAAGAGGGCTGGGAAGGGTTTCGTGCTCGTGAATCCGATGCGCTGCAGCGCGTGACGGCTCCGGCGACCGTGGTGGCGACCGGTGGCGGCATGGTGCTGGCAGAGGGCAACCGGCAGTTTATGCAGGAAAACGGCATCCCCGTTTGGTTACATGCCCCGGCGCAGGTGCTGGCTTCACGCCTGACCGCTTCCCCGGAAGAAGGGCAGCGCCCAACGCTGACCGGGAAAGGCGTGACCGATGAAATCGTTGACGTGCTCGCCGCTCGTGAAGGGCTTTACCGGCAGGTTGCCCGCCACATTGTGGACGCCACCCGCACGCCGGATGCGGTAGTGGAAGCCATCCTTAGCGCATTACAAATGGCCCGCGCCAGTTAGCCTATACTTAACGCTCATCCATAAGAAATTGAGGACGAGCGATGGCCACTCAACTGCCTTCCTTCTGGTTCCTGACCGGCATTTTCAGGCGTACGCTGCGCGTGAGACTTCCTTCATAAGAGAAACTTTTATCTCATTCATTTAGCTAAAATATATTCCATTAGAGATGTTGCTCAGTAGTTGATGTTTCGTTAAGGATTTCGATGTCGCTCTGGTTGTATGCTGCGGATTGTGGCGATCAGAAAACGATCGACCCCGGCGGAGTTATTTCATAGCGGACGTGGAGCAGTGCAGCGAAGAGGGCGGTAACTGAGTAATAGCGGAGCGAAGCATGAAACCAACTGTAGCCATTCTCACCGTCGGCAAAGTGTCAGTCAGTGAGGTTTTACCTTTTTTAACTGAACATATCTCTGAACAACAAATCTCCCAGGTCAGCCTGTTGGGCAATCTCTCCTCCGAGGAAGTTCGTCTTCAGTTTTCCCCATCCCCAGGCGAAGACACGTTGCTCACGCTGCTGGCGGATAACACCATTACTTCAGTTGGCCGCAACAAAATCTCGATAGCGATGCAGGGGATCATCGAACAGCTGGATAATCAGGGCTACGAAGTTATCCTGCTGATGAGCACGATGCCGCTGACGGGGTTAAGCGCCCGCAATGCCATCCTGCTGGAGCCTGAGCGCATCATTCCTCCGCTGGTGGCGTCGATTGTGGATGGTCATCAGGTGGGGATCATTCTGCCGGTGGCCGAAATGATTAAGTTCCAGGAACTGAAGTGGCACAAGCTGACCCATCCGCCGCGTTACGCGCTCGCGAATCCGATACATGGCAGTGAAAACGAGCTATTGGAGGCGGGAAAAAAACTGATGGCGGAAGGGGCGGACGTTCTGGTCCTCGACTGCCTCGGCTACCATCAAAAACACCGGGATTTACTGCAAAAGCAGCTGGATGTGCCGGTGCTGTTATCCAACGTACTGGTGGCCAGATTAGCTGCAGAATTGCTTATCTGAACGGAATTAACAATTTGCGTGACAGGCCGGAGAGTTCGCCTCTATAGTGGTTTTTTCAATAATGTCGATAAAGGGCCTGTCCATGCTTCAGAGTAACGAGTACTTCTCCGGGAAAGTAAAATCCATCGGTTTTACCAGCAGCAGCACTGGCCGTGCGAGCGTTGGGGTGATGGCGGAGGGGGAATACACCTTCGGGACCGCCCAGCCGGAAGAGATGACCGTAGTGAGCGGCGCATTGCACGTTTTGCTGCCGGGAGAAACAGAGTGGAAAACCTATGCTGCGGGCGAAGTCTTTAACGTTCCGGGCCACAGCGAGTTTCATCTGCAGGTTGCCGAGCCAACGTCCTACCTTTGCCGCTACCTGGCCGATAAATAACTGAGTTTCAGGCCCCTCGTTTCACCGCGAGGGGCTTTTTTATGCGTCAGTCGCAGCGATTAACGCTGCGCTTCCCCACCCAGGGCTTCCACCAGATTGGTAATCAGCGCCGACAGCTCGCCGGTCATCAGAATAAAATCGGCGTCGAAACGTCCGCCAAAATCTTCCCGGTCGATATCGTCGTTCTGTTCGCGCAGGATATCGGCAAATTTCAGGCGCTTGACCGAGCCGTCGTCCGCCAGCACGAACTGAATACGCTCCTGCCAGTCCAGCGCCAGCTTGGTGACCACTTTGCCGGTTTCAATGTGCGCGGCGATTTCATCGCATACCAGCTCTTGCTGCTTGCAGCGGATCACGCCGCCGCCTTCAAGGATCGCCTTGAGTTCTGCTTCGTCCATCAACGCAAAACCTGCCGGAACATCCCCTGAACGCACCCACTCGGTCAGCGTCAGTTCGATAGGGTTTTCCAGCGCCAGCGGTACCACCGGCAGAGAACCCAGGCTTTTACGCAGCAGGGCCAGCGTATCTTCCGCTTTTTTGGCGCTGGCGCAGTCAACCATGATCAGGCCGTTGACGGTGTCTATCCACATCATTGTCTGGCTAAAACGGCTGAAAGCGCGCGGCAGCAGGGAGTGCAGTACTTCGTCTTTCAGGGAATCTTTTTCGGTCTTTTTCAGCTTGCGGGCCTGTTCCGCTTCCAGCTTATTGATTTTGGCTTCAAGAGCCTGTTTGATGACCGGAGCGGGCAGAATTTTTTCTTCTTTACGGGCGCAAATCACAATCTGGCCGTTGGCAACATGGGTTAATGCATCGCTGTGCGAGCCCATCGGCGACACCCAGCCGGTTTTGGCCATGTCCTGGCTGCCGCAAGGGGTGAAGGTGAAGGCGGCTAACTGTTTTTCCATTGCATCCGCCGTCAGCGTGATGTCACGGCTTAAACGGTAAACCATTAAATTTTTAAACCACAGCATGATTCTGTCCCAGGTTGTCAGTTAAACGCAGCGGGCATGATAACGAATTGACGGCCTCGTTTCATTGTCTTTGCTTGGCCTGCATTTTAGGTAGTTGATAATTATCACCAAATGAGGAAGTTCTTGTGCGCATAGGTATCGATCTCGGTGGGACTAAAACAGAAGTGATCGCGCTGGCAGACGACGGGAAACAGCTTTACCGCCACCGTTTGCCCACGCCAAAAAACGACTACCAGGCCACCATCAAAAACATTGTTGAGCTGGTAAGGCTGGCGGAAGAAGCCACGGGCGAGACCGGTACGGTAGGGCTTGGGATCCCAGGCTCGATCTCCCCTTATACCCGGGTGGTGAAAAATGCGAACTCAATCTGGCTGAACGGGCAGCCGTTTGACAAAGATCTTAGCGTGGCGCTCAAGCGCGAGGTCAGGCTGGCGAATGATGCTAACTGCCTGGCGGTGTCGGAAGCTATCGACGGCGCTGCCGCAGGGGCACCGATCGTCTTCGCGGTGATCATCGGCACCGGCTGCGGCGCGGGCGTGGCGATCAATGGCCGGAGCCTGATCGGCGGTAACGGCACCGCAGGCGAGTGGGGGCATAACCCGCTGCCGTGGATGGATGAAGACGAACTGCGTTTCCGGGAAGAAGTGCCGTGCTACTGCGGCAAGCAGGGCTGTATTGAGACCTTTATTTCCGGCACCGGTTTTGGCACGGACTACCAGCGCCTGAGCGGAAAAACGCTGAAAGGGCATGAGATTATCAGCCTGGCAGAGCAGCAGGATCCGCTGGCAGAGCTGGCTATCAGCCGCTATGAGACGCGTCTGGCGAAGTCGCTGGCGCATATCGTCAACATTCTGGATCCGGATGTGATCGTGCTGGGCGGTGGGATGAGCAACGTGGAGCGTTTATACCGGACGGTGCCGCAGCTGATTAAGCCGTGGGTGTTTGGCGGCGAGTGTGAAACGCCCGTTCGCAAAGCGGTACACGGGGATTCCAGCGGCGTTCGCGGTGCGGCGTGGCTGTGGCCGATAGAGAAGTAAATCACCCCTCACCCCGACCCTCTCCCCATGGGGGAGAGGGAGAAAACAACAGGTCAGAACGGCAGGCAATCTATTCCCTCTCCCCAAAGGGGCGAGGGCGAAACAGGTGACGGAGAGCACTGTCTATCCCCTCTCCCTTTTAGGGAGAGGGTTAGGGTGAGGGTAAAAAACCAGAAGCGGATCTGTGGCTTAAGCCAGCACCGGACATAAAGCGAGCCGGGACAAAAATCACTCCACCGCGAAAACCTTATCCAGCCGGCTGACACCTAACCCGTTAATCTTCTTCACCTTAATCTGCACCGGGATCCGCTCCTTCATCGCTTCAACGTGACTGATCACGCCGATGGTTTTACCGCTGGCGTTCAGCGTATCCAGCGCGTCGAGTGCGGTATCCAGCGTCTGCGCGTCCAGGGTGCCAAAACCTTCATCCAGGAACAGGGAATCAATCCGGGTTTTATGGCTGACCAGGTCGGATAACGCCAGTGCCAGTGCCAGGCTCACCAGGAAGCTTTCGCCGCCGGAAAGCGTGCGGGTGTCACGTACCGCATCGGCCTGCCAGGTATCGACAACCTGTAATTCAAGTGCTTCGCTGTCTTTACGTTGCAGCAGGTAGCGCCCGTGCAGGCGATTGAGCTGATTGTTTGCCAGCCAGACGAGGTTATCCAGCGTCAGACCTTGCGCAAATTTGCGGAATTTATCCCCTTCTTTGGAGCCGATAAGCGCGTTGAGGTAGCCCCAGTCTTCCACCTGCGCTTCACAGGCTTTTATCTCCAGCATTAGCGTCTGCTGGCGAACCCGGTTTTCCTGGTCGTGCCGCAGCTGCTGGGTAATTTGACCCTGTTGTGAAGCATTCTCACGCAGCTGGAGGGCAAGCGCTGAGATCTGTGCGTCCAGTGCACCAGGGGCTGTTTCTTCATGCAGATTTTCTGGCCGTGCCGATAAGTGTTGTGTCAGCGCACTTTCAGCCTGTTCCAGCAGAGTGACCTGCTGCTGATGCTGCCGCTCCAGAAGCTGTTTACGCTGTTCCAGCTCAAGACGCTCGGTCTCTTCCAGCAGGGCGCTGCGGAAATCGTCCTCATCGCTAAACTGGCTGGCCGAAAGCGCATGACTGAACTGCGTCTGCGCCGCCGTACTTTCTTCTTCGCTTTGCTTCAGCTGCTGTTGCAGTGACTGGCGCTGCCCTTCAAGCAGGTTGCAATCGTTATGCAGCGCCTGCCAGTTTTGCAGCGCAGCCTGGTGCTCGTGTTCATCCAGCGGCAGTGGGCTGGAGCCATCGTCCACAAGGGTTGAGAGCAACATGTCGAGAGCGGAGAGCTGCTGGCGAAGCTGCGGCAGTTTGTCCTGCTGCTGCTGCCATTGCTGAGACTCCTTGTGGCGAGTCTCAAGCCAGGTTTGCTCTTCGCCCGGCTCCGGACGTTGGAGACCGACTTGTTCCAGCCCCGCCTGTAGCGAAGCGCGCTGCGCCAAAAAGTCCGCATTCAGCTTTTCATGTTGCTGACTGTCGCGCTGATATTGTGCCTCCAACGCTTGCCGCTCGCCGAGCTGGCGCAGTTGTTGCTCGCGCTGTTCCTGCTCGTCAAGCCAGGCGCTGAGATCGTCCTGAGGCGTTAGCGCGATAGCGAGTTCCGCGCACTGTTGCTGCCAGCGGGCCGAGAGCGACTTTTCTTCTGCCTCAATGGTGCTGCCGGCCTGGGCCAGTTTTTCGCGCTGCTGGCGCTGGGTATCAAGCTGACCTTTAAGGGCAAAGCCAAGCTCTGCAAGTTTAGCCACTTCTTGCTTAAGGGCGGCCAGGCGTTGTTGGTTCTCCCCAGGCTCGAGAGCTTTATACGCCTCTACAGCCGGGTGTTGGGTTGAGCCGCAAAGCGGACACGGCGAATCAGGCTGCAGGCGAGCGCGCTCGGCCTCAAGGCTTTGGATGCGTTTTTCCTGCTCAACGACTTTTTCCAGATCCGCTTCGTGCTGGCGTTTGTCTTTGTACTGCTGGCGCTTTTGCCCCAGCTCAACCTCACGCTCGGCAATCTGTTTCTCCAGCTCGATAAGCTCGCGCTGTTGCTCGGTTTTGCGTTTCTCCAGCGTGGCAAACTGCGGCTGCAGAGTAGCCAACAGCTGGCGAGCAGGCCGGGTTGCCAGCATTCGCTGTAAATGAGTGCTCACTTCATCAGGAGAAAGGCCAAGCTTTGGCTCCGGCAGCGCCTGTAGCTTTAGCCGACTGGCCTCGAGGGCCTGCTTTAGTTCAGTCAGCTGTTTTTCGTCGCGCTGCTGCTGCATGAATGCCATGCGCCAGCCCGTCAGTTCGGCAGACCAAAGTCGATAGCGGTCATTCGCCGCGAGCCAGTCTTCCACCTGCTGAGCTTCACTCTTCAGCCGCTGAGCCTGCTCGGCGGCCAGCATTCGGGTTTTCTGCCGGCGGACGGAAAGCTGCTGTAAGCGGGTAATCACTTTCTCCGCCGCCTCGCTGTTTTGCTTCAGCGACTGCTGTTTTTCCTGCAGCCGCTGCCAGTGAGGGCGAAGTTTTTCGGCGGGTAGGGCTCGGGTGAGTTTCGCCAGCATGGGCTCTGCGTCTTTGAGCGCCTGACTGGCACCCTCGAGCGCCTGTTGCTTTTGGGCTTTGTCGGCGGAAAGCCGGGTTTGCTGGGCCAGCCATTGCTGGTGTAGCTGCTGCTGTTGGTGCTCTGCGGACAGCTTTTTCTCTTCCAGAGTAAGCGCCTGCAAACTCTCGGCAAGCTGCTGTTGCTGCTCTGCGGTTAATAGCGCGACGCCGGAGGCCTGAGCCAGCAGGTTTTCAAGGCGGCTTTTGATTTGCTTATGATTTTCAAACACCGCGGCGGAAACGGTGCCGTAAATTTCCGTGCCGGTCAGCTCTTCAAGCAGCGAGGCGCGGTCGTTGGCATCGGCGTTTAAAAAGGCGGCGAACTGCCCCTGGGAGAGCATCATCGAGCGGGTGAAGCGGTCGTAGTCCAGCCCGGTGAGCGAGGCGATAATCTCCAGCTTGTCTTTGATTTTATCAGCGAGAATTTTGCCATCGTCGATTTGAGCCAGCTCCACGCGAGGTGCCTGAAGATTGCCGTTGGCCGCGTTGCGGGCGCGGTTCTGGCTCCAGAACGCGCGGTAACCCGTGCCTTTTACCTCAAACTCGACTTCAGCCAGGCATTCCGCCGTGTCACGGGTCATCAGGTCATTTTGCGACTGCGACACGGTGTTGAGGCGCGGTGTCTTGTGGTACAGCGCCAGGCAAATAGCATCCAGCAGGGTGGTTTTGCCCGCGCCCGTGGGGCCGGTGATGGCAAACAGTCCGTTACTGGCGAAAGGCTCCTGGGTGAAATCAATTTTCCACTCGCCTTTCAGGGAGTTGATGTTTTTTAACCGCAGGCTGAGGATCTTCATGCCTGTTCCTCCTGCTGGTGCAAATCTGAAAGGGTTTGGGCAAACAGCGTTCTTAGCCTGGCGGCGCGTTCCTCGCTGGTTTCTTCCTGGCTTAGCCGCCGCTCAAAGACCTCTTCAACGCTTAACTCGCTCAGCGTTTCTTTATGCTGGCTGGCAATCACCCGTTCGCGCTGTTCCCGGCTGCGGCGCAGCAGAACGACTTCGACCGGCAAATCGTCGGTGAGCGCCTGCACCTGGCGCTGCATGTCGTGCAGATATTCGTCGGTGGCGATCTCAATATCCAGCCAAACTTTGGGTTCAGTCGGCGCATTTCGCCACTGCTCAAGCTGCTGTTCGATTTCACGCAGAGACCCTTTCACTATGGCCAGCGGCTGGCTGATGGGGACTTCCAGAGGCTCGACGCTGGCCAGCGCCCCGTCGTTGAATGTCACCAGAAAAACGGTTTTCGCTTTGCCGGTTTCGTCGAAGCTCAGCGGAATCGGTGAGCCGCTGTAGCGAATATGTTCCGTGCCGCCAATTTTTTGCGCGCGATGAATGTGCCCAAGCGCAATGTAGTCGGCGGGCGGGAAGTGCTGCGCCGGGAAGGCATCCAGCGTGCCAATATAGATATCGCGCACCGCATCGGATTTCGTCACGCCCACAGTGGTCAGGTGCCCGGTGGCGATAATCGGCAGCGGCCTGTCGTCTCTAAGGGCAGCGGCGGCATCAAAGCATTGCTGATAATGTTCGCTGATGGCCTCCATTAAAGAGCGCTGTTTTTCATGACCGGACAGCCCGGCCTGGCTGCTTTGAATATCGCGAGGACGCAGGAAAGGTATCGGGCAGAGAATCGCCCCCGGCGTGCCGTCTTTTTGATTGAGCAGCAGCGCCTGCTCGTCTTTGTTATGGCGGGCGCTGGCAATCACTCGGGTATTCAGGCAGGCCAGCAGCTCACGGGATTCATTCAGGGTGGCTACGGAATCGTGATTCCCCGCCAGCACCACGAGCTGGCAGCCGGTGCGCTGCAGCTGCACGACAAAACGGTTATACATTTCACGGGCGTAGCTCGGCGGCGAGCCGGTATCAAAGATATCTCCCGCCACGAGGATCGCATCCACCTGATGTTCGACCGCGGCGTTTAACAACCAGTCGAGAAAGGCCTGATGTTCAGAAGCCCGGCTTTTGGTATAGAAGTTTTGGCCGAGGTGCCAGTCTGATGTGTGGAGAATGCGCATAACCTGTCCCATGGCAAAGAGGCGAATTACCGATTATAAGCTATTGAGCTGGCAGCGTAACCGTCAGTAAAAATCCGTGGCTGTCATAATTCAAAAAGGTGAAATATCTGGCCGTCATCTTTTTCATAAATCTGTCATAAATCTGACGCATACTGGCGCACAATTAATAAGAGATGGTCTCTTTTCAACAGGGTAAATCATGGCGAGACGCATTTTAGTCGTAGAAGATGAAGCTCCGATTCGTGAAATGGTGAGCTTTGTGCTCGAGCAAAATGGCTTCCAGTCGGTAGAGGCGGAAGATTATGACAGCGCGGTTAACCTGCTGATTGAACCTTTCCCCGACCTGATCCTGCTGGACTGGATGCTGCCAGGCGGTTCCGGGATCCAGTTTATCAAGCACCTGAAGCGTGAAGCGCTGACCCGGGAAATTCCGGTGATGATGCTGACCGCGCGTGGCGAAGAAGAAGATCGCGTGCGTGGCCTTGAAGTCGGTGCCGATGATTACATCACTAAGCCATTCTCTCCTAAAGAGCTGGTGGCGCGTATTAAAGCCGTGATGCGTCGTATTTCCCCGATGGCGGTGGAAGAGGTGATTGAGATGCAGGGGCTGAGCCTTGACCCGTCCTCACACCGCGTGATGACCGGCGAAGATCCGCTCGACATGGGGCCAACTGAATTTAAGCTGTTACACTTCTTTATGACCCACCCGGAGCGCGTTTACAGCCGTGAACAGCTGCTTAATAACGTGTGGGGAACTAACGTTTACGTTGAAGACCGTACCGTAGACGTGCATATTCGTCGCCTGCGTAAAGCGTTGGAAACAAGTGGTCATGACAAAATGGTGCAAACAGTTCGCGGCACGGGTTATCGTTTTTCAACCCGTTTTTAATATGCTGACAGGAGCGTGACGCGTGCTGGAACGGCTGTCATGGAAAAGGCTGGTACTGGAGCTGGTGCTCTGTTGTATGCCAGCGGCAATTCTCGGATTGATTTTTGGCCACCTGCCGTGGTTTTTACTGGCGGCGGTGACCGCCCTGCTAAGCTGGCATTTCTGGAATTTACTTCGTCTTTCCTGGTGGCTGTGGGTTGACCGCAGCATGACCCCGCCGCCCGGGCGGGGAAGCTGGGAACCTCTGCTGTACGGGCTGCACCAGATGCAGTTACGTAATAAAAAGCGCCGCAAAGAGTTAGGCAACCTGATCAAACGCTTCCGAAGCGGAGCTGAATCTCTACCCGATGCGGTGGTGTTGACCACCGAAGAAGGCACCATTTTTTGGTGTAACGGCCTGGCACAGCAGCTGCTTGGCCTGCGCTGGCCGGACGATAACGGCCAAAATATCCTCAACTTGCTGCGTTACCCCGAATTTTCGCAATACGTGGCGAAGCAGCAGTTTGGTCGCCCGCTGACGCTGGTGCTAAACAATGGCCGTCATCTTGAGTTCCGCGTGATGCCCTACGCCGACGGGCAGTGGCTGATGGTGGCGCGAGACGTCACGCAGATGCATCAGCTTGAAGGTGCTCGCCGTAACTTCTTTGCCAACGTTAGCCATGAGCTGCGCACGCCGCTGACCGTGTTACAGGGTTATCTGGAGATGATGCAGGATCAGGCTCTGGAAGGGCCGCTGCGGGACAAAGCGCTGCATACCATGCGCGAGCAAACCTCTCGCATGGAAGGGCTGGTGAGGCAATTGTTAACGCTGTCGCGCATTGAAGCTGCGCCCACGCTGTCGATGAATGAAAAAATCGACGTGCCGCTGATGCTGCGCGTGGTTGAGCGGGAGGCGCAGACGTTGAGCCAGCAGAAGCAAACGCTCACTTTTAACGTTGAGCCAGGGCTGCAGGTTTACGGCAACGAAGAACAGCTGCGCAGCGCGATCTCAAACCTGGTATATAACGCGGTGAATCACACGCCAGCCGGGACGCACATCACCGTCACCTGGCACAGACTGCCTCACGGCGTAGCGTTCAGCGTGAAGGATACCGGGCCGGGGATCTCCGCCGAGCACATTCCGCGCCTGACGGAGCGTTTCTACCGCGTAGACAAAGCGCGATCCCGGCAGACAGGGGGCAGCGGCCTTGGGCTGGCTATCGTGAAGCACGCCCTTAGCCATCATGATGCACGGCTGGATATCGAAAGCGTACCGGGGCAGGGATCGACGTTTTCGTTCATTCTGCCCGAGCGCTTAATTGCCCCTGAGTCAGCGGTGGCGGCACATTAATTCACCGCAACCGTCAAGTTCGCTTTCCACAGGCCAGTTTTCTGGCCTTTTTGTTTGTATTTTCACCACTCGTTAAGTGATGAATATCGAATTGATGCTTTTTTGTCCGAATGATAAGCCATAACAAAAGCGTATAATCAACTTTATTCACTGCTTATGCGTATTTTTAAAGGATATATTTCTGGTTTCCCGATCCCTTCTTGTCTTCAAACGCTATAAGCGTTTTAATTGCCCCCCTGTTATTACCAGACCGACTGAAATTGCGTGGTAATTCGACTAACTATTCTTCGCCACCGATCCGGAGAAGCATATTCCGCTGTCGTTACCGGTAATAACCGCGTTTTTACCGAACGTTATTTGGACTGAACGTCGGTTTAAAAATTTGAGCATTTTCAACACCACACATCCACAGGCTGCTTTATTTTATGACCTATCATTTGAAATCTCGTGACATCATCGCGCTGGGCTTTATGACCTTTGCGCTGTTTGTGGGCGCGGGCAACATTATTTTCCCTCCTATGGTTGGCTTACAGGCTGGCGAGCACGTCTGGACGGCGGCGCTTGGCTTCCTGGTGACGGCGGTAGGTTTACCCGTTCTGACTATCGTGGCGATTGCCCGCGTGGGCGGTGGTATTGATAGCCTCAGCTCGCCGATTGGCCGCCGCGCCGGTATTTTGCTGGCGACGGTCTGCTACCTGGCTGTAGGGCCGCTGTTTGCCACGCCGCGTACCACCACCGTTTCCTTTGAAGTGGGGATTGCCCCGCTGACCGGCATGGGTGATATGCCGCTGTTTATCTACAGCGTGGTCTACTTCGCGCTGGTGATCGGGATTTCTCTTTATCCTGGTAAGCTGCTGGATACCGTGGGCCACGTGCTGGCACCGGTGAAAATCATCGCGCTGCTTATTCTGGCGGCCGGGGCGGTGTTGTGGCCAGCCGGTGGCTTGAGCACGGCGACTGAAGCCTACCAGAACGCGGCGTTTTCTAACGGCTTCGTGAACGGCTACCTGACGATGGACACGCTGGCGTCGCTGGTGTTCGGGATTGTTATTGTGAATGCCGCGCGCTCTCGCGGTGTAACCGAATCTCGCCTGCTGACCCGCTACACGATTTGGGCTGGTCTGATTGCCGGTATCGGCCTGACGGTTATCTACCTGGCACTGTTCCACCTCGGTTCCGACAGCGCGAACCTGGTCGATCAGAAAGCCAACGGCGCGGCTATTCTGCACGCCTATGTGGCACATACCTTTGGCGGGGCCGGTAGCTTCTTCCTCGCGGCGCTGATTTTCCTGGCTTGCCTGGTTACAGCCGTTGGCCTGACCTGCGCCTGTGCGGAGTTCTTTAGCCAGTATCTGCCGCTCTCTTACCGCTCGCTGGTATTTATCCTCGGTCTGTTCTCGATGGTGGTGTCCAACCTGGGCCTGAGCCACCTGATTCAGATTTCGATCCCGGTGCTGACGGCAATTTATCCACCTTGTATCGCGCTGGTGGTGCTGAGCTTTACTCGTCCGTGGTGGAACAACTCCACCCGCGTTATCGCCCCGGCGATGCTGATAAGCCTGCTGTTTGGTATCATTGACGGCATTAAGGCATCGGCCATCAGCGACATGCTGCCTGGCTGGGCGGCGAAACTGCCGCTGGCGGATCAGGGACTTGCGTGGTTGCTGCCGACCGTTGCGATGGTGGTGATCACCGCCATCTGGGACAAAGCAGCAGGGCGCCAGGTCACCTCCGCCGCCCACTAAGTTTTTGATTGCTAAGCAACCACGGAGTCGTCCTCCGTGGTTTTTTTATTGTAAAGCGTGGTACTTGGATTCATGGAAAACACCAACAAGCTCAAGCGCGGTTTGAGCACCCGGCACATTCGATTTATGGCGCTGGGGTCGGCGATTGGCACAGGGTTATTTTACGGTTCGGCGGACGCCATCAAAATGGCGGGGCCGAGCGTTTTGCTGGCGTATATCATCGGCGGCGTCGCGGCCTATATCATCATGCGCGCTCTGGGCGAAATGTCGGTGCACAACCCCGCTGCCAGCTCGTTTTCCCGCTATGCTCAGGACAACCTTGGGCCGTTGGCGGGCTACATTACCGGCTGGACCTACTGCTTTGAGATTTTGATTGTTGCTATCGCCGACGTGACCGCGTTTGGGATCTATATGGGCATTTGGTTCCCGGCGGTCCCGCACTGGGTCTGGGTGCTTAGCGTGGTGCTGATTATCAGCGCTATCAACCTGATGAGTGTGAAGGTGTTCGGCGAGCTGGAGTTCTGGTTCTCGTTCTTCAAGGTTGCCACCATCATCATCATGATTATTGCCGGGATCGGCATTATCGTGTGGGGGATTGGCAACGGCGGCCAGGCAACCGGCATCCATAACCTGTGGAGCAACGGCGGCTTCTTCAGTAACGGCTGGCTGGGGATGATCATGTCCCTGCAGATGGTGATGTTTGCTTACGGCGGGATTGAGATTATCGGCATCACCGCAGGTGAAGCGAAAGATCCGCAAAAATCCATTCCACGCGCCATCAACTCCGTGCCGCTGCGTATTCTGGTGTTCTACGTGGGGACGCTGTTCGTCATCATGTCCATTTATCCGTGGAACCAGGTGGGCACTGAAGGCAGCCCGTTTGTGATGACCTTCCAGCATATGGGCATCACTGCCGCGGCCGGTATTCTGAACTTTGTGGTTATCACGGCTTCGCTCTCGGCGATTAACAGCGATGTGTTTGGCGTGGGCCGAATGCTGCACGGCATGGCCGAGCAGGGGAGCGCGCCTAAATTCTTCGCTAAAACCTCCCGCAACGGTATTCCGTGGGTCACTGTTGTAGTGATGGCCTGTGCGTTGCTGCTGGCGGTGTACCTGAACTACATCATGCCGGAGAACGTCTTCCTGGTGATTGCGTCGCTGGCAACCTTCGCTACCGTTTGGGTGTGGATTATGATCCTGCTGTCGCAGATTGCCTTCCGCCGCCGCCTGTCGCCGGAAGAGGCGAAAGCGCTGAAGTTCCCGATCCCCGGCGGCGTGGCGACGACCGTGGTGGGTCTGGTGTTCCTGGTGTTTATCATTGGGTTAATTGGCTACCATCCGGAAACCCGTATTTCGCTGTACGTGGGCTGCGGCTGGATTGTGCTGCTGCTTATTGGCTGGGTTGTTAAGCGCCGGGCGAACGCGCAGTCATTGCCAGTTTAGTGGCTGATTCGGTTCGAGCGTCGCTTCTGGTTTACCCTCACCCTAACCCTCTCCCTGCAAAGGAGAGGGGATAAGAGGGTTAAATAAAGTTCTCCTCATTCGGTTTTCCCCCTCGCCCCTCAGGGGAGAGGGCCGGGGTGAGGGGAATAATTTCTCCCATCTCCACCCCTTCTGTCCTCCCCCAAATTAACCCGGAATGATGAGTGATAAAGCCTTATGCTGTGGCAAGGTGGCGTCATTTTTAAGCGATGGGAAAGTTACTATGTTGAATGCCTGGCACCTGCCGGTGGCGCCGTTTATCCAGAAGCGGGAACGAAGCCTTGTCATCACCCTGTGGCTGGCGGGGGAAGACCTGCCGGAGAAAGTGATTCTGCGCGGCGAGAAAGATAACGAAGAGATCTCTCTGGCTATGACGCGCCAGAAACAGGCTCCCCTTGAGGGGGTTGTCGCTTGGAAAGTTACCCTTGATACCGCCGAAGGGCAGCCGCGCCGTCGCTACAGCTTTAAGCTGCTCTGGCAGAACAGGCAGCGCTGGTACACACCTCAGGGCTTCCAGAAAACACCTCCGGCCCGGCTGGAACAGTTCGCCTTCGATACGCCGGATGACGGCCCGGACTGGGTGCAGGATCAGGTGTTCTATCAGATCTTCCCGGATCGTTTTGCTCGCGGTGCTAATCGCCAGCCGGAGCAGGATAACGTTTATTTTCATCACGCTGCCGGGAGGGATATCGTCCGCCGGGAATGGGATGAGCCTTTAACCGGGGAAGCCGGAGGATCGACCTTTTACGGGGGCGATCTGGACGGTATCAGCGAAAAGCTGCCGTACCTGAAAAAGCTCGGCGTGACGGCACTTTATCTGAACCCTATTTTTACCGCGCCCAGCGTGCATAAGTACGACACTCAGGATTACCGGCAGGTGGACGAGCAGTTTGGCGGTAACGCCGCTTTCCTGCGGCTGAGAGAAAATACGCGGCGGCAGGGTATGAAGCTGATGCTGGACGGCGTTTTTAACCACAGCGGAGATACGCACGGCTGGTTTGACAGGCATCAGCACGCTGAGAACGGCGCCTGCCATAACCCGCAGTCACCGTGGCGCGACTGGTACAGTTTTTCTGACGAAGGGATGGCACTGGACTGGCTGGGCTATTCCAGCCTGCCTAAGCTGGACTACCGTTCGGCCACGCTGGTGGATGAAATTTACCGGGGAGAGCAAAGCATTGTGCGTCATTGGTTGAAGGAGCCCTGGGGCATTGACGGCTGGCGGCTGGACGTGGTGCATATGCTGGGTGAAGGCGGCGGGGCGAAAAATAACCTGCTGCACGTTAGCGGCATTACCCGGGCGGCAAAAGAAACCAAACGGGATGCTTACGTTCTCGGCGAGCACTTTGGCGATGCCCGGCAGTGGCTGCAGGCCGATGCCGAAGATGCCGCCATGAACTATCGCGGTTTTACTTTCCCGCTGTGGGGATTTTTGGCGAACACTGATATCTCTTACGAGCCGCAGGATATCGACGCCCAAACCTGTATGGCATGGATGGAAGAGTATCGCTCAGCGCTTTCCCACCAGCAGCAGCTGCGTATGTTTAACCAGCTCGACAGCCACGATACCGCCCGCTTTAAATCGATTCTTGGGAAGGATGTTGCCCGCCTGCCGCTGGCCGTCATCTGGCTGTATGCCTGGCCCGGCGTGCCCTGTATTTACTACGGTGATGAGGTGGGGCTGGACGGCAACAACGATCCTTTCTGCCGCAAGCCTTTCCCGTGGCAGACGCAGGATCAGGATGCAGATCTGCTGGCGCTTTATCAGCGGCTTGGCAAGCTGCGCAAACAGAGCCGGGCGCTGCGTCACGGCGGCTGCCGGGTCATCTACGCTGAGCAGGACGTCGTAGTGTTCGTGCGGGCTTATCAAAACGAACGTGTTCTGGTGGCAATCAACCGTGGCAATGCAGCTCAGGTCACGCTCCCGTGGGATGCCCTGCTGAGCGGCAGAGCCTGGACGCAGATGGAAGGCGAGGCGGCGCTCATTAACCGCGAGCTGAGCTTGCCTGCCGTCAGCGCAGCGGTCTGGCGCAGTCTTTAGGTCGTCTACCCGGCGGGGAGAGGTTTAGCTCTCCGTCGGGGGCTGATACAGGGCGTTGACCAAATCCCCTTCAATGATCTTTTCTCGCCACCAGCGTGCGGCCAGGCCTTCGCCCCGGTTATGCCAGCCGATGTAGGTCACATCCGTCTGACGGAACGACACAACCGGTTTTTCAATCAATTTGCCGCTGTTCAGCAGTGGCTGGGCAATGTGGCGGGGTAAAAATCCACAGGCCAGGCCTGATACCAGAATCGCGACCTTGCTCGGGAAGTCGTACACCACCACGCGCTCTTGCTCTTCAATGTAATTGGTGTTGATTGGCTGGCAGTAACGCGCCGTATCGCCAATGATGGCCGCACGATGGCGGCAAACTTCGTCGCTGGAAAGCACATGTTCCGCTTTTGCCAGCGTGTGTTTGGGGGAGACGACAAACACGTTGTCCAGCGTGCCCAGCATCTTGTAGGAGTACTCGGATGACGTCGGCGGCTCGTTAATGGCACCGAGAATAATGTTCGCGCCGTTGTGGGTCAGCTCTTCCCAGGCACCTGCCAGCGTATGGTGGGTAAAATTAAGCGTGGTCTGTTGGTCGAGGGCGTAGAACTCGTCCATCAACGGCAGCAGAAGGTGGAAGGGAAATGAACCGTCCAGCGCAATGGTAAGCGTTTTTTCCCAGCCGGAGGTTGAGCGCAAAGCCTGGCTTTCCAGATCCTTCGCAGCGCTGAGCACCATTCGCCCTTTTTCCAGCACAATCCTGCCGGTGTCGGTAAATTTAGCCCGATGGCCCGAGCGATCCAGCAGTTTAATATTCAGATCGTTTTCCAGCTTTTGCACCATATAACTCAGCGCGGCTGGCGTTTTAAACAGCGATTCAGCGGCGGCGGCAAAACTGCCGTGCTTGTCTAAGGCATCAAGAATAAGCAGCACATCTAAATTTACGCGCATAGTGATAATCCGTTCGGGCTTTGTCCTTGCAAAAGTCTATCACCAAAAAATTAAATAAGACGTTAGAAAATTCCGGCTATCAACCCTGCGGCAGTATGCAGAAAATAAAGGCGTCATCCAGAGATGGATGCCTTAATAACTCATTGATAGCTGAGGGAATAAAATGTCTATTCGTGAACTGATTGACCCAACTAACTCCGCCCTTATTTTCATCGATCACCAGCCGCAAATGGCTTTCGGCGTGGCGAATATTGACCGCCAGACCCTGAAAAATAACACGGTGGCGCTGGCAAAGGCGGGCAAAATATTTAAGGTTCCGACGATTTATACCTCCGTCGAAACCAAAAGCTTCAGCGGCTATATCTGGCCTGAATTATTAGCCGTTCATCCTGAAATTAAGCCCATTGAGCGTACTTCCATGAACTCCTGGGAGGATAAAGCCTTTGTTGAGGCGGTGAAGGCGACGGGTCGTAAAAAACTGATTATTTCAGCGCTGTGGACCGAAGTGTGCCTGACCTTCCCGGCGCTGATGGCGCTGGAAGAAGGCTTTGAAGTGTATGTGGTGACCGACACTTCTGGCGGGACTTCTGTGGATGCCCACGAGCGCGCGATTGACCGGATGGTGCAGGCTGGCGCCGTGCCGGTGACCTGGCAGCAGGTTCTGCTGGAGTACCAGCGCGACTGGTCACGCAAAGAAACTTACGACGCGGTGATGAACCTGGTTCGTGACCACAGCGGGGCTTACGGCATGGGCGTCGACTACGCTTATACGATGGTTCACGGCGCGCCGGAACGTAAAGCCTGATGGATCACACTCGGGGCGGGTTCGCCGCTCCGTTTTTCCTCCCCATTCTGACTCAGGAATTGCGGCATGGCCGACAACAATACCGTTACGCTGGTGATCACCCACGCAATCCGGCCAGGCGAGGCTGCTCGCTACGAGCAATGGCTGGAAAAGATCATGCCGACCGCCGCTCATTTCCCCGGTCATCTTGGGGTGCATGTGATTCGCCCCACGGCCGGGAACGACACCTATAACGTGGTGATTCGCTTCGACACGCTTGAACATCTCAATGCCTGGACTGACTCCCCTGAGCGCCATCGCCTTGTGGAAGAGATCAAATCCTCCCTTGCCGACGATGACAAAGTACAGGTGCACACCGAAACGGCTTTCTGGTTTACCCCGGAAAGCGCGACGGTGAAACGCCCGCCGCAGTGGAAGCAGTTCCTGATTACGCTGCTGGTTATCTTCCCCAGCACCAACCTTGTGCCGTGGGTGACGGGGATGTTATTCCCCGGCTTACGCGGCACGCTTCCCGGGCACTTGCTTAACGATGCCTGTGTGGTGGCGCTGGTGGTCTGGCTCTGGATGCCGATGGTGACGAAGTTGTTTGCTGGTTGGCTTAAAAAAGCATGATTTCTCAGGAGTCCCTGATTATGTCTCAACACGCCTCACTGATTTTGACTCATGGCCAGTTTCACACGCTGGATAAAGAAAATCCGCTGGTCGAAGCGGTAGCGATTAAAGACGGTAAAATTCTGGCGGCGGGCAGCACCGCCTATGTGATGAGCTTTGCCGGAGAAGGTACTCAGGTCGTCGATTTGAAAGGCCACACGGTTATCCCGGGCCTGAACGACTCCCACCTGCACCTGATTCGCGGTGGACTGAACTACAACCTTGAGCTGCGCTGGGAAGGCGTGCCTTCGCTGGCCGATGCCCTACGTATGCTAAAAGAACAGGCGCTGCGTACGCCGTCACCGCAGTGGGTCCGCGTGGTGGGGGGCTGGACAGAGTTCCAGTTTGCCGAACGCCGTATGCCCACCATCGAAGAGTTAAACGAAGCTGCGCCCGATACGCCGGTATTCGTTCTGCATCTGTATGACAGAGCCTTGCTCAACCGGGCCGCGTTGAAAGCGGTGGGTTACACCAAAGAGACGCCGAATCCGCCGGGCGGTGAGATTGTCCGTGACGGCAACGGAAATCCGACCGGAATGCTGGTGGCGAAACCTAACGCGATGATCCTTTATTCCACGCTGGCAAAAGGGCCGAAACTGCCGCTGGAGATGCAGGTGAACTCAACGAGGCAGTTTATGCGCGAGCTGAATCGCCTGGGCGTGACCAGCGCGATCGATGCGGGCGGTGGTTTCCAGAACTACCCTGAGGATTACCAGGTTATCGACGAGCTGCACAGCAAAAAACAGATGACGGTGCGGATTGCCTATAACCTGTTTACCCAGCGCCCTCAGCATGAGCTGGAAGATTTTGAAAAATGGACCGACATGCTGACGCCGGGGCAGGGTACCGATTTCTACCGCGCCAACGGGGCCGGCGAAATGCTGGTGTTCTCGGCGGCTGACTTTGAAGACTTCCTGCAGCCACGCCCGGATTTGCCGGACGGTATGGAGCAGGAGCTGGAGCGAGTGGTGCGCCATCTGGTTGAACACCGCTGGCCGTTCCGGCTGCATGCCACCTACAACGAGTCCATCAGCCGTATGCTGGACGTGTTCGAAAAGGTGAACCGCGATATTCCGTTCAACGGCCTGCACTGGCTGTTTGACCACGCGGAGACGATTACCGAGCGCAACATCGACCGCGTTAAGGCGCTGGGCGGTGGGATTGCGGTTCAGCACCGTATGGCTTTCCAGGGGGAATACTATGCGGAGCGCTACGGGATTGAGGCGGTGAAACAAACGCCGCCGGTGGCGAAAATGCTCGCGGCGGGCGTACCCGTGGGGTTGGGCACAGACGCCACGCGAGTGGCCAGCTACAACCCCTGGACGGCGCTTTACTGGCTGGTGTCCGGGCGCACGGTGGGCGGGATGCAGATGTACGACGAGAATAACCGCATGTCCCGCGATGTCGCCCTTGAGCTATGGACCGCGGGCAGCGCCTGGTTCTCTAACGAGCAGGGTAAGAAAGGGCGGATTCAGGCGGGGCAACTGGCTGACCTGGTTGTGCTGTCTCAGGACTACTTCAGCGTGCCGGAAGAGGCTATCAAGGGTATTGAATCGGTGATGACCGTGGTGGATGGAAAAGTGGTTTACGCGACCGGCGACTTTACGCCTTTGGCTCCGCCAGCCATTCCTGTTCTGCCAGACTGGTCGCCAGTGGTGACCGTGCCGGGGCATTACCGTTCCGCCCCGCCTGCGGCAGCAAAAGTAGGGATGATGGCAACGGTTCATCAGTGCTGTGGCAGCTGCAACGTCCACGGGCATCAGCATGATGTGGCGCGTAATTCCTCGATTCCTGTCGGCGATGAGACGGCGTTCTGGGGCGTGATGGGCTGTTCCTGTTTTGCTTTCTGACAAAAAATAAAAAAGGCCGCAATCGCGGCCTTTTCTTCGAACTTGCTTAGCGATTACAGCTTAGCAACGTTCTCGCTCAGGTACTTAGCAACGCCGTCCGGAGACGCGTTCATGCCTTCTTTCCCTTTTTCCCACTGAGCCGGGCACACTTCGCCGTGCTCTTCGTGGAACTGCAGCGCGTCAACCATACGCAGCATTTCGTCGATGTTACGACCCAGTGGCAGATCGTTAACCACCTGGTGGCGAACGATACCGGCTTTGTCGATCAGGAAGGAGCCGCGCAGTGCAACGCCCGCTTCCGGGTGTTCGATGCCATAGGCTTGCTGGATTTCACGTTTGATATCAGCAACCATCGCGTATTTCACTTCGCCGATGCCGCCTTTATCAACCGGGGTTTTACGCCATGCGTTGTGTACGAACTCGGAGTCAAAAGATACACCAACGACTTCTACGCCACGTTTCTGGAATTCTTCGTAACGCTTGTCGAACGCGATCAGTTCAGACGGGCAAACGAAGGTGAAGTCCATCGGCCAGAAGAACACAACGGTGGCTTTACCGTTGGTGTGTTTTTTGAAGTTGAAGTTTTCAACAATTTCGCCATTGCCCAGAACGGCAGCAGCGGTAAAGTCAGGGGCTGGACGAGTAACCAGGACCATATGTACTCCTGTTAATTTTGTTAAAGTGAATGTTAACGCAACGGGGGGAGTATAGGGGCTCCATTCCATGTAGCTCAATGGCATCTTGCCAATCAATCAGATAGGTTTTGGCTATCAAAAAGACGCATATGTTGATGCCGGTAACCAAGATAGCCCTTTTTCCGAAAAGGGCAAGTTGTTCTAACGTGAACCGGGAACGATCACAAACTTTTTTGTTCCGCCATCGCCATCATGCGCGGGTAGAACTGCCAGAACAATGCCTCCAGTTGGTCATAATGGGCGTCGAGATCGTGCCAGGAATCTCGCAGGGCATCGAGTTTTGGTCTACGGCTTGCCATCCCATTGAGAACGTTAGCAATAAAGTCCATATCCTGATAACGCTCCAGCCAGCGTTCGCGCCACAAATAGTTATTAAGATTAATGAAACGCGGCGGCGTGTCGTCAAGCTTGGGCACAATCTGCCCGCGAGCATAGGCGACAAAATCCTCGAGCCCGATATCCGGGCAGACTTTATGCCAGTGGCGTGACAGGAAGTGGTCCCACATAATATCCAGAGAAATCGGCGACACTCGCCGCGTCTTTGGGCTGAACCAGCCGCGGGCGAGAGCCACTTCCGGCAGTCCGTCCGTGAGGGCATCGACTCTGCGGTGCATATAAATGCCGGCCACGACCTCGGGCGAAAAGCTGTCGTCCGGGCTGCCGCGCACGAAATCCGCCAGCAAATTTCCCAGCAGTGAACTTTGGGCCAGATGTGCCAGATGCAGGTGGGCGAGAAAATTCATCGAATAGTTATTCCATTTATGGCGTTAAAACGGCCTGAGCAGGGTAAACGTGTTGCAGGGAAAGCCCCCTGCCACTAGACTAAGCCGCCTGTTTTTAAGTCTGAGTGCTATACCATGCGCGTTGCTGATTTTTCCTTTGAACTGCCTGAATCCCTGATTGCTCATTATCCGCAAGCCGAGCGCAGCAGCTGCCGCTTGCTGTCACTTGACGGGCCGACGGGCGCATTGGCGCATGGCACTTTCACCGATTTGCTCGACAAGCTCAACCCCGGCGACCTGCTGGTGTTCAATAACACCCGCGTTATCCCGGCTCGCCTGTTTGGCCGGAAAGCCAGCGGCGGGAAAATTGAAGTGCTGGTCGAGCGAATGCTGGATGATAAACGCATTCTGGCACACATTCGCGCCTCTAAAGCGCCAAAACCCGGTGCTGAATTGCTGCTGGGCGATGATGAAAGCGTACACGCCACCATGGTTGCGCGCCATGATGCCCTGTTTGAAGTCGAGTTTAACGACGAACGCGCCGTACTTGATATTCTGAATAACATCGGCCATATGCCGCTGCCACCGTACATCGACCGCCCGGATGAAGAAGCCGATCGCGAGCTTTATCAAACGGTTTATAGCCAGAAGCCGGGGGCGGTTGCTGCGCCGACAGCAGGCTTGCACTTTGACGAGCCGTTGCTGGAAAAGCTGCGCAATAAAGGTGTCGATATGGCGTTCGTCACGCTGCACGTCGGGGCGGGGACGTTCCAGCCGGTGCGCGTGGACAGCATCGAAGACCACATCATGCACTCTGAATATGCCGAAGTGCCTCAGGATGTTGTGGACGCAGTGCTGGCCTGTAAAGCGCGCGGCAATCGCGTTATTGCGGTCGGAACCACGTCGGTACGCTCCCTGGAAAGTGCCGCTCAGGCTGCGAAAAATGACCTGATCGAGCCGTTCTTCGGCGATACCCAAATCTTTATCTACCCGGGCTATCAGTACAAAGTGATCGACGCGCTGGTGACGAATTTCCACCTGCCGGAGTCTACGCTGATTATGCTGGTCTCCGCGTTTGCCGGTTATAAAAATACGATGCACGCTTACCACGAAGCGGTGAAGGCGGAATATCGCTTCTTTAGCTACGGTGATGCGATGTTCATTACCTGTAATCCGCAGGCGATAAACGAGCGCCCGGGGGCGTGATTGCCCCTCACCCTAACCCTCTCCCCATGGGGGAGAGGGGATAATAAGGGATGTATGCTCTCTCCCCGGTGAGAGTATTGGATAACAGAGAAAGAATTCCCCCTCTCCCTTCCAGGGAGAGGGCCGGGGTGAGGGTAACCCACCTCAAAGCATTCCGTCTCGGGCACCTGCCCGCGACGTTTATTTAATCACCAGACTGTTTCTCTGGTGCTGGAGGAAATGTGAAATTTGAATTAGATACCACCGACGGCCGCGCACGACGCGGTCGCCTGGTCTTTGAACGTGGCACCGTCGAAACCCCGGCCTTCATGCCGGTGGGCACTTACGGCACCGTAAAAGGGATGACGCCGGAAGAAGTTGAAGCCACGGGCGCACAGATTATCCTGGGCAATACTTTCCATTTATGGCTGCGTCCAGGCCAGGAAATCATGAAGCTGCACGGCGACCTGCATGATTTTATGCAGTGGAAAGGCCCAATCTTGACGGACTCCGGTGGCTTCCAGGTGTTCAGCCTGGGCGACATCCGTAAGATCACCGAAGCGGGCGTGCATTTCCGCAACCCGATCAACGGCGATCCGATTTTCCTCGATCCTGAAAAATCCATGGAAATTCAGTACGATCTGGGTTCCGATATCGTGATGATCTTCGACGAATGTACGCCATACCCGGCGGACTGGGATTACGCGAAGCGTTCCATGGAAATGTCCCTGCGCTGGGCGCAGCGTAGCCGCGATCGCTTTGATTCTCTTGGGAATAAAAATGCGCTGTTCGGCATTATCCAGGGCAGCGTTTACGAAGATTTACGAGATATCTCAGTAAAAGGTCTGGTAGAGATTGGCTTTGATGGCTACGCTGTCGGCGGCCTGGCGGTAGGTGAGCCGAAGGAAGACATGCACCGTATTCTGGAGCACGTCTGCCCGCAAATCCCTGCCGACAAACCACGTTACCTGATGGGCGTAGGTAAACCGGAAGACCTGGTTGAAGGGGTACGTCGCGGTATCGACATGTTCGACTGCGTCATGCCAACTCGTAATGCGCGTAATGGTCACCTGTTCGTGACGGACGGCGTAGTGAAAATCCGCAATGCTAAGCATAAAGATGACACCGCCCCGCTCGATGCCGAGTGTGATTGCTATACGTGTCGCAATTATTCACGTGCCTACTTGCATCATCTTGACCGTTGCAACGAAATACTGGGCGCGCGTCTCAATACCATTCATAACCTGCGCTATTACCAGCGTTTAATGGCTGGTTTACGCCAGGCCATTGAAGAGGGTAAATTAGACCACTTCGTGACGGATTTTTACGAGCGGACAGGTAAGCCGGTTCCACCTTTGAACGTTGATTAATTTAATAATGAGGGAATTTTAATGAGCTTTTTCATTTCTGATGCTGTCGCTTCTGCGGGTGCTGCTCCAGGACAGAGTCAATGGACTTTGATTCCAATGTTGGTGGTCTTCGGCCTGATTTTCTATTTTATGATCCTGCGTCCGCAGCAAAAGCGTACCAAAGAGCATAAAAAACTGATGGACTCCATCTCCAAGGGTGATGAAGTGCTGACCAACGGTGGCCTGGTTGGCCGCGTAACCAAAGTAGCTGAAACTGGCTACATTGCTATCGCGCTGAACGATACCACCGAAGTGGTTATCAAACGTGATTTCGTAGCTGCCGTTCTGCCGAAAGGCACCATGAAGGCGCTGTAATTTTCGTTTTCCCTAAGGGAACTACACGTGTTAAACCGTTATCCTTTGTGGAAGTACATCATGCTGATCGCTGTGCTGGCGATCGGCCTGCTGTATGCGCTTCCCAACCTGTATGGTGAGGATCCGGCAGTTCAGTTAACTGGCGTGCGCGGTGCCGCCGCCAGTGAACAAACGCTGATCCAGGTCGAAAACACCTTAAAACAAGAAAATATCACCGCTAAGTCTGTGGCGCTGGAAGAGGGCGCTATTCTCGCTCGCTTCGACTCTACCGATACACAGCTCCGTGCGCGTGAAGCGCTGATGAGCGTGATGGGTGACAACTATGTTGTGGCGCTTAACCTTGCTCCTGCTACCCCTCGCTGGATGTCGACTATCGGTGCGAACCCGATGAAGCTCGGCCTTGACCTGCGCGGCGGCGTCCACTTCCTGATGGAAGTCGATATGGACACAGCGCTGGGCAAACTCCAGGAACAAAATATCGATGGCCTGCGCAGCGACCTGCGCGACAAGGGCATTGCTTATACCAACGTGCGTAAAGCCGACAATTACGGCGTAGACATCGTCTTCCGTGATTCAAGCGCGCGCGATTCTGCAAGAGATTACCTCTCCTCCCGCCATCGCGATCTGGTGTTCTCCAACCAGGGTAGCAATACGCTGCGTGCGGTGATGAGCGATGCTCGCCTGAGCGAAGCGCGTGAGTACGCGGTACAGCAGAACATCAACATCCTGCGTAACCGTGTGAACCAGCTTGGCGTCGCCGAACCGCTGGTGCAGCGCCAGGGTGCTGACCGCATCGTGGTTGAGCTGCCGGGTATTCAGGACACCGCACGTGCGAAAGAAATCCTGGGCGCAACCGCTACGCTGGAATTCCGCCTGGTGAATACCAACGTGGATGCCTCTGCGGCAGCGTCTGGCCGCGTGCCGGGTGACTCCGAAGTGAAGCAGACTCGCGAAGGCCAGCCGGTTGTGCTGTACAAGCGCGTGATTCTGACCGGGGACCATATCACTGACTCCACGTCCAGCATGGATGAATACAATCAGCCTCAGGTAAATATCTCCCTGGACAGCGCTGGCGGTAACATCATGTCTAACTTCACCAAAGACAACATCGGCAAGCCGATGGCAACGCTCTTTGTGGAGTACAAGGACAGCGGTAAGAAAGACGCGAATGGCCGTTCCGTCCTGATGAAAGAAGAAGAAGTTATCAACGTGGCGAACATTCAGTCTCGCCTGGGTAACAGCTTCCGTATCACCGGGATTAGCAATCCGAATGAAGCTCGCCAGCTCTCTCTGCTGCTGCGTGCGGGTGCGCTGATTGCGCCGATTCAGATTGTTGAAGAACGTACCATCGGTCCAACCCTGGGTCTGGAAAACATCAAGCAGGGCCTGGAAGCGTGTCTGGCAGGTCTGGTGGTCTCCATCATCTTTATGGTCTTCTTCTATAGGAAGTTTGGCCTGATTGCGACCTCTGCGCTGCTGGCTAACCTGGTGCTGATTGTGGGGATCATGTCCCTGCTGCCGGGGGCGACGCTGACCATGCCGGGTATTGCGGGTGTCGTCTTAACCCTTGCGGTAGCGGTGGACGCCAACGTACTGATTAACGAACGTATCAAAGAAGAACTGCGAAACGGGCGTTCGGTACAGCAGGCGATTGATGAAGGCTACAAAGGCGCGTTCAGCTCCATTTTCGATGCCAACATCACCACGCTTATCAAAGTTATCATCCTGTATGCCGTGGGCACCGGGGCGATCAAAGGGTTTGCTATTACCACCGGTATTGGCGTTGCGACCTCGATGTTTACCGCAATCGTCGGCACCCGTGCCATCGTGAACCTGTTGTACGGCGGCAAACGCATCAACAAGCTGTCTATCTAAGGAGTGCGTTGTGGCACAGGAATATACTGTTGAACAATTGAACCACGGCCGTAAAGTCTATGACTTTATGCGCTGGGACAACTGGGCCTTCGGCATCTCCGGCATCCTGCTGATCCTTTCCGTCGCGATTATCGGCGTGAAAGGCTTCAACTGGGGCCTGGACTTTACCGGCGGTACGGTTATCGAAATCGGACTGGAAAAACCAGCCGAGCTGGACACCATGCGCGCCGCGCTGCAGAAGGCGGGCTTTGAAGAGCCGCTGGTGCAGAACTTCGGCAGCAGCCGTGACATCATGGTTCGTATGCCGCCTGCTAAAGGCGAAACCGGCGGCCAGGTGCTCGGCAGCAAGGTTGTGAGCGTGATTAACGAAGCGACCAGCCAGAATGCGGCAGTGAAGCGTATTGAGTTTGTCGGCCCAAGCGTGGGGGCGGATCTGGCTCAAAACGGTGCGATGGCGCTGCTCGTCGCGCTGCTGTCGATTCTGGTGTACGTTGGGTTCCGCTTCGAGTGGCGTCTGGCTGCCGGTGTGGTTATCAAGCTGGCGCACGACGTGGTGATTACCATGGGCGTGCTGTCGCTGTTCCACATTGAGATTGACCTGACCATCGTCGCGTCGCTGATGTCGGTTATCGGCTACTCGCTGAACGACAGCATCGTGGTTTCGGACCGTATTCGTGAAAACTTCCGCAAGATCCGCCGCGGGACGCCTTACGAGATCTTTAACGTCTCCCTGACCCAGACGCTGCAAAGGACCTTGATCACTTCCGGTACCACCTTAGTGGTTATCCTGATGCTGTATCTGTTCGGTGGGGCGCTGCTGAAAGGCTTCTCCCTGACGATGCTTATCGGTGTCACCATCGGTACCGTGTCTTCTATCTACGTTGCCTCTGCGCTGGCGTTGAAACTGGGCATGAAGCGCGAGCACATGCTGCAGCAAAAGGTAGAGAAAGAAGGGGCGGATCAGCCGTCCATTCTGCCGTAATAGCGTTAAGCGTCTGATAAAACCGCAGCCTTCGAGCTGCGGTTTTTTTTCGTCCGGTGTTTTTCTCCTGACAGTATGGTGTCAGGAGGGGGCCAGTAGACTCGTGGTTACTGACAACACAGGAGAAAAACAATGAGCACACTCATCAACTGGTTTGAGATCCCCGTTACCGATATGGCGCGAGCGGTTGCTTTTTACCAACGCGTACTGAACGCTGAATTTCGTCGCGAAACGATAGCCGGCGTGGAGAATGCTGTATTTTCGTATGACCAACCTGCCACCGGCGGCTCTTTAGTGAAGGGAGAGCGGTTTGTGCCTTCTGAGACAGGCGCGGTGATTTATCTTTATACGCCCGATATCGTTAAAGCATTACAGCAGGTAGAAGTGGCGGGTGGCCGTCTGGACTTTGGTCCGCAGGTGTTGCCCTATGATATCGGCACGATTGCGTTAATGATCGACAGCGAAGGCAACCGCGTTGGGTTGCATCAGCCGGTTTAAGCCTCAATACTGACGCTAAAGCCTGCCGCTCGGGCAGGCCTTATTTTTCCCGGAATGCCCATGAGCCGAAGAGCCGATCGATTATTTCAGATAGTGCAAATCCTGCGCGGCAGGCGTCTGACGACGGCTGCACAGCTTGCCGAACGGCTGGAAGTCTCGGAGCGAACTATCTACCGTGACATTCAGGATCTCTCCCTCTCCGGCGTGCCGATAGAAGGGGAGGCGGGCTGCGGCTATCGCCTGCTGGCCGGGTACGATCTTCCTCCGCTGATGCTGACGACCGGAGAGGTGGAGGCGGTGATTGCGGCGCTAAGAATGGTGCAAACCTGGAGCGGGGAATCGTTGGCGAAATCTGCTGAGTCCGTGCACGAAAAGCTCCTCGCAGTGCTGACGCCAGAAAAGCGCCGGGTTGCCGAACGCAGCCGTATTATCTCGCCAAATTTTAACAAGTTTCCGCAGGTGAAAGCCTGGTTCGATCTGTTTCATTCCGCCATCGACAAATGTCAGGTTGTTCATCTGCTGTATGAGGATGAAAAAGGGGAATTGACGGAGCGGGATATTCACCCTCTTGGATTGTCATTTTGGGGTGAGGTCTGGCTGCTGGTGGCCTGGTGCGAGGCTCGGAATGACTATCGTAGCTTCAGGCTGGATCGCTGCCGGGATATTCATTTAACCGGGCGTGTGTTTCAGGAACGCCACGATCGTTCTCTGCAGGCTTTTATTGCCCTTCAGAAGGCGAAAGGCTACCTGCCTGAGAAATAAAAAAACCGGCCAGAGGGCCGGTTTTTTTACAGGTGGTGGCGATTAGAAGTTGTAACCAACAACCACATAGTAGCCGAAGCCAGTAGACTTCACGCGCTCGTTCATGAAGAACGGCTGATCGCCATCTTTCCACTGGCCGCCGTTATGGAAGTAACGAGCCACGAAGGAATAGTGCAGGTGATCGTAGTTCAGGGACAGGATGTGGCTGGACGCAACTGAGTTATTGGTACGGTACTGCTCGTTGCCCAGGTCAGAGTCCCAGTCTACGTTAGTGAAACCGATATAGCTCAGTTTACCGCCCCACAGGGAGGTGATCGGCACGAAGTATTTCACCTTGAAGCGGTAGCCATCCCACTCGTTTTCGTTAGAGGCACCGTAGTTCTGCCACTGATACTTGGCATACACGTTCATCGACAGGCTCATCGGCAGGCCAGTGTCGATATCGGTACCCAGACCCATGTACCAGGTGCTCTGGCGATTAGCCTGGTTACGACCCATGTCGTAAATGTAGTTGTTCGCGAAGTACCACTCTTTGAACGGGCCAAAGCTCAGGTCGGTCCCGGTCAGCTTATCGATGGAGAAGCGAGGTTCGATTTCCATAAACAGTGGGGAACCGTGGTTCCAGATCCCTTTCGCCTGGGTGTTGCCGCCAAAGAAGACTGGCGCATCCACGTAGCCGTAGAAATCGAACCAGTCTTTTTTGGCAAACGCTTCATATTCCAGGTAGGTATCGTTGCGCAGCTGCGGCCCGAAACGGGTGTGGTAGCTGCCGACAACGTTAACGCTCTGGTGCCACCAGTCGGAGAGGTATTCGCTGTTTTTTGCTTCATCTGCGCTGGCAGAGAAAGAGCTGGAAAGCGCCAGAACGGTGCCGGCTGCCAGAATAATTTTTTTCATATTTTTAGCCACTGTTTACGTAATTTTGGTGCGATGCGGATGTGAGATGTCATCCCTGGCCGCCGGTCTCAGGGGAAGGACCTTTGCAGCGCGACTATTATAGAAATCCCTGCTCACAAAAATATGTTCTATTTCACATTCTTCTCATATGCGTAATCGATTGCGTTCACGTTTGCGCACATTAAAAACGGCGTGATTGTACCTGCTTCGTCAAATTACGCAAACGTATGCCAGGTTGTTACATATAAGTGTGATTTAGATCACTCAAAAGGCGAGGTCACAATAGAGGGGTTGCTTCACATATTGTGCGGGGCGTGTGAAAGAGTGTGACAGGTTCTCTTGTCGGGTACGGTCTCCGAATCACCTTTTCCTTTCAAATCTCCCGGATTAAAGCGGAGTTATTACAACCCTCACCCCGGCCCTCTCCCAGAGGGAGAGGGGGAAAACTGACGATGATTTATTCTCTCCCCCAGAGAGGTAGGGAGAAAACCAGCGGTGGGGGATTTTTATTCCCTCTCCCTTTTAGGGAGAGGGCCAGGGTGAGGGTAAGAAGCGAAGCTGCGGTTGAAATCAGCCCGAGGCAAGGGAGTGACAAGTTATTGCGCGGGCGCTGGCTGGGCGGTAGAGACTGGCTGGATATCATGAACGCGCACAAACCCTAATTGATCGGGCGTGATGCCGGGCAGGCGAAGCGGAATCGACACGTCGCTTGGGGCGAGAATGCTGGCCGGAGCGTCTATGGACTGAGTTTGCACGTTAACTTCCTGGAAGTTGTCCGTGGTGCCCTGGATCTGCCCCCACTCGACTTTGCCGCTGAAAGCCGGCAGCGGATCGTTGGATTCTCCCTGAATCAGCAGCGTGGCGCGGGTGCCATTGGCTTCAGCTGCAACGTTGGTCAGCGACATTTTCAGGTTACCAATCTGGCTGTTAAGACGTGCCGCTGTGTTTGAGCCCGGCAGCAGATAAACACCGCTGGTCGACTTCGCATTCAGGGCATTCTGCTGGGTCAGTTTCACCGTTTGCTGGCTTAGTTTGGTCATTTCCTGATTTAACGAACCAATTTGACTGCGCATCTGACGCACTTCAGTTTGCTGGGCACAAGCGGTCAGGCTCATCAGGCTTGAAACCAGGATAATTCTTAAGTAAGTCTTTGTCATGGTTAGTTTTTCCTTGTTAAGGTTCGCTGATTTAAGCGTAGTTCTTCGCGCTTGAAAAGTCATATTTGACGTTGCAGGGTCGGCGCTGTCTTTGTACTCCCGCAACTTCGCGGTAAACTATTGTTCATCTTTATAATCCCAGCAGGAAACGCTATGCATTGCCCATTCTGTTTCGCCGTGGACACCAAAGTTATCGACTCTCGCCTGGTGGGGGAAGGTTCCTCCGTACGCCGTCGGCGCCAGTGCCTGGTTTGCCACGAACGCTTCACGACTTTCGAGGTTGCGGAGCTGGTGATGCCGAGAGTGGTGAAGAGTAATGAGGTGCGCGAGCCGTTTAACGAAGACAAACTGCGCAGCGGCATCCTGAAAGCGCTGGAAAAACGTCCGGTCAATTCTGACGATGTGGAAATGGCTATCAGCCATATTAAGTCGCACCTTCGAGCAACCGGCGAACGCGAAATCCCGAGTAAACTCATCGGTAACCTGGTGATGGAGCAGCTCAAAAAGCTGGATAAAGTCGCCTATATTCGCTTTGCTTCGGTCTACCGTAGCTTTGAAGATATCAAAGAATTTGGTGAAGAAATCGCCCGTTTACAGGATTAATGCCGATGTCCCTTGATGAACAGTTTATGGCTCGAGCGCTTGAGCTGGCTAAGCGCGGGCGTTTTACCACCGCACCGAACCCGAATGTCGGCTGCGTGATAGTCAAAGACGGCAAGATTGTGGGGGAAGGGTTTCACTTTCGCGCCGGGGAACCTCATGCAGAAGTGCACGCTTTACGCATGGCAGGCGAACAGGCCCGGGGCGCCACGGCTTACGTCACGCTCGAGCCCTGCAGCCACCATGGCCGCACGCCACCGTGTTGTGATGCTTTGATTGCTGCGGGTGTGTCTCGCGTGGTGGCCGCCATGCAGGACCCTAATCCGCAGGTTGCCGGTCGGGGCCTCTACCGTTTGCAGCAGGCGGGCATTGAAGTCAGCCACGGCCTGATGATGAACGAAGCCGAAGCGCTGAACCGCGGGTTCCTCAAGCGTATGCGCACCGGATTCCCGTATATTCAGCTTAAGTTAGGTGCCTCGCTGGACGGCCGTACCGCGATGGCGAGCGGGGAGAGTAAATGGATTACCTCTCCCCAGGCGCGTCGCGATGTGCAGCGCCAGCGCGCGCGAAGTGCCGCGATTCTTTCCAGCGACGCGACCGTATTGGCAGATAACCCGTCATTAACGGTTCGCTGGGATGAACTGGATAGCGTCAGCCAGGCTATTTATGCCGAACAGGATTTGCGTCAGCCGATTCGTATTGTGCTGGATCGCCAAAACCGGGTAACGCCGCAGCACCAAATTATTGCCAATCCGGGGCAAACCTGGCTCGCCCGCAGCCAGGCGGATGAACAACCCTGGCCGGAGGACGTCGAGCAACTGCTGGTGCCTGAACATAATGGCCACCTTGATTTGGTCGTGTTAATGATGCAGCTTGGCAAACGCCAGGTGAATTCTGTCTGGGTTGAGGCAGGGGCAACGCTTGCCGGGGCGCTGTTACAGGCAGGGCTGGTGGACGAGCTGATTGTCTATGTCGCACCAAAATTATTAGGCAATGATGCCCGCGGTTTGTGCGAGCTTCCTGGCCTTGAAAAACTTGCTGATGCGCCGGAGTTCAGCTTTAGCGAAGTCCGCCAGGTTGGCCCCGATTTGTGCCTGCATTTGACGCCCATTTACGGACGCCAGTAAAACGTAAGCAGTCACGAAAAGATTATGATAAAATCCGCCCCCCTGCGGGGCTAAACAGAACCCGTAAAGGAAGATTATGAACATTATTGAAGCTGCTGTTGCTACTCCTGACGCTCGCGTCGCCATCACCATCGCGCGTTTTAACAACTTCATCAATGACAGCCTGCTGGAAGGTGCTATCGACGCCCTGAAACGCATTGGTCAGGTGAAAGACAAAAACATCACCGTAGTTTGGGTGCCAGGCGCTTACGAGCTGCCGCTGGCCGCTGATGCACTGGCAAAAACCGGTAAATACGATGCTGTTATCGCGCTGGGTACCGTGATTCGCGGAGGCACTGCACACTTCGAATACGTTGCCGGCGGTGCCAGCAACGGTCTGTTAAGCGTAGGCCAGGACAGCGGTATTCCCGTTGCCTTCGGCGTGCTGACCACTGAAAGCATTGAACAAGCCATCGAACGTGCTGGCACCAAAGCCGGTAACAAAGGTGCAGAAGCTGCACTGACCGCGCTTGAAATGATTAATGTATTGAAAGCCATCAAGGCCTGATTTTTGTAAGGGGAAATCCGTGAAACCTGCTGCTCGTCGCCGCGCCCGTGAGTGTGCCGTCCAGGCGCTCTACTCCTGGCAGTTGTCTAAAAACGACATCGCTGATGTTGAATACCAGTTCCTGGCGGAACAGGACGTCAAAGACGTTGACGTTGTCTACTTCCGCGAGCTGCTGAGCGGCGTGGCTACCAACAGCGCGTATCTGGATGGGCTGATGAAGCCTTACCTGTCCCGTCTGCTTGAAGAGCTGGGTCAGGTGGAAAAAGCGGTACTGCGCATTGCGCTGTTTGAACTGTCCAAACGTGATGATGTGCCGTACAAAGTGGCCATCAACGAAGCGATTGAGCTGGCGAAAACCTTCGGTGCCGAAGACAGCCATAAGTTCGTCAACGGCGTTCTCGACAAAGCCGCTCCCGCTATTCGTCCCCACAAGAAGTAATCTCCTGGCCGGGTTTTCCCGGCCTTCTTTTTTCCTGCAACTGACATTCCTGAGGTATCACGCATGGCATGCGGTGAGTTTTCCCTGATTGCCCGTTACTTCGATCGCGTTACAAGTTCTCGTCGTGATGTGGAAGCCGGTATTGGCGACGACTGTGCGTTGCTGTCGGTACCCGAAAAACAACTGCTGGCGATCAGCACCGATACGCTGGTGAGCGGTAATCACTTCCTGCCGGATATCGATCCGCGGGATTTGGGCTATAAGGCGCTGGCGGTGAATTTAAGCGATCTGGCCGCAATGGGCGCAGATCCCGCCTGGCTGACGCTGGCGATCACGCTCCCGGAAGTGGATGAAGCGTGGCTGGAGGCATTCAGCGACAGCCTGTTCGAACAGCTGGATTATTACGATATGCAGCTGATTGGCGGCGACACAACCCGCGGTCCGCTTTCCCTGACGTTGGGCATTCACGGTATGATCCCTGCCGGACGAGCGCTCAAGCGTAGCGGTGCAAAAGCCGGGGACTGGATCTATGTCACCGGCACGCCGGGCGACAGCGCGGCTGGCCTTGCTATCCTGCAGGAACGTCTGCAGGTTGCGAATGCACAGCATGCGGATTACCTGCTCAAGCGACATTTACGCCCAACGCCGCGTGTTTTACACGGCCAGGCGCTGCGCGATCTGGCCAACAGCGCCATCGATCTTTCTGACGGACTGATTTCCGATCTCGGTCATATCCTGAAGGCCAGCGACTGCGGGGCACGTATCGATCTCGATTTGCTGCCGTATTCCGAAGCATTGCGCGAGCATGTTGAACCAGAGCAGGCGCTGAAATGGGCGATGTCCGGGGGCGAAGACTATGAGCTGTGCTTCACCGTGCCGGAGCTAAACCGTGGCGCACTGGACGTGGCTATCGGCAATCTGGGCGTGCCTTATACCTGTATCGGGCAGATTGTTTCTGCGTCGGAAGGGTTACAGTTTACCCGCGAAGGGAAGCCGGTGACGCTGGAGATGAAGGGTTACGACCACTTTTCGTAGTGGCTGGTCATGACCCTCACCCCAACCCTCTCCCTAAAAGGGAGAGGGGGTTAAAACAATAAAGTCTCCTCTCGGTCTTCAAGTTAAGGGGACTTAAGGCGACAACGATTTTCCCCCTCACCCTAAAAGGGAGAGGGGGCTAAAACAATAAAGTCTCCTCTCGGTCTTCAAGTTAAGGGGACTTAAGGCGACAACGATTTTCCCCCTCACCCTAAAAGGGAGAGGGGGTTAAAACAATAAAGTCTCCTCTCGGTCTTCAAGTTAAGGGGACTTAAGGCGACAACGATTTTCCCCCTCACCCTAAAAGGGAGAGGGGGCTAAAACAATAAAGTCTCCTCTCGGTCTTCAAGTTAAGGGGACTTAAGGCGACAACGATTTTCCCCCTCTCCCTAAAAGGGAGAGGGAGCTAAAACAATAAAGTTTCCGCTCGGTCTTCAAGATAAGAGGACTTAAAGGCGACAACGATTTTCCCCCTCTCCCTAAAAGGGAGAGGGGGCTAAAACAATAAAGTTTCCGCTCGGTCTTCAAGATAAGAGGACTTAAAGGCGACAACGATTTTCCCCCTCTCCCTTTGGGAGAGGGCCGGGGTGAGGGCGATTATTTATACCCTGCCACCGGATGCCGCTGATACGGGGTTTCCAGCTCGGCAATTTCTTCCTGCTTCAACGTTAAATCTACGGCACCCAGTAAATCATCCAGCTGTTCCTGCCTTGAAGGGCCAATAACAGGCGCGGCAATACCCGGTTTGCTGAGCAGCCAGGCCAGCGCTACCTGCGCGCGTGAAACGCCCTTATCCGCTGCGATATTTGCCAGCCGCTCGGCGATAAGCGCGTCGTTTTCGTTATTGGTCTGGTACAGCGATTTTCCCACTTCATCCGAGACGGATCTGGCTGTGGTATCTCCCCATGGCCGAGTCAGCTTGCCGCGCGCGAGAGGGCTCCACGGGATCACCGCAATATTTTCTTTGTAGCACAGCGGGAGCATCTCCAGCTCTTCTTCGCGATAAATCAGGTTGTAATGATCCTGCATGGTGACAAACCGCGCCCAGCCTGCCTGAGACTGCAAGGCGAGGGCCTGAGCAAACTGATCGCTGCGCATTGAAGAGGCGCCGATATAACGTGCTTTCCCGGCCTTAACCACGTCGTTAAGTGCCTCTAGCGTCTCTTCAATGGGCGTGTTGTAGTCCCAGCGGTGGATTTGCAGTAAATCAACGTAGTCGGTACCGAGCCGTTTCAGGCTGTCATCAATTGAACGCAGGATCTGTGGGCGGGAGAGGCCCTGAGGTAAATCGCCAACTTTGTTGTAAACCTTAGTGGCAACCACAACGTCCTGGCGGCGAGCAAAGTCGCTCAGCGCACGACCTAAGATCTCTTCGCTGCTGCCGTCGGAGTAGTTATTTGAGGTGTCGAAGAAATTGATGCCGTTTTCCAGCGCATGGCGAATTATCTCCCGGCTGCTCTCTTCGGGAAGCGTCCAGGCATGGCTGCCGCGGTCCGGTTCGCCAAAGGTCATGCAGCCGAGGCAAAGGCGGGAGACGTTAAGGTCGGTGGTACCTAAAGGATTGTATTGCACGATATCGCTCCTGCTATGTAGGAATATCTATTAAGCATAGCAGGCCGTACACGTCATCCTTCAAACCACAGCGGTGTTGGCGGCGCTCTCATACCCGAATCACTTACCTAAGTAAGCTCATCGGGATATGTTCACTTGCCGTCGTGCTGTGGGTTGAATTATTTAGTGTACGGATGAAGTTAACTTAGCCAGCTCCGGATCTTAGCTTCGATCCCGGCGGCGTCGAGGCCAATCGCCGCGCGCGCTTCTTCCTGAGTGCCCTGAGGAATGAAGAAATCAGGCAGGCCGAGGTTAAGCACCGGAACCGGTTTACGGTGTGCCATCAGCACTTCGTTTACGCCGCTCCCGGCCCCGCCCATAATGGCGTTCTCTTCAATCGTTACCAGAGAGTCGTAGCTGGCAGCAAGTTCGAGAATCAAGGCTTCATCCAGGGGCTTAACAAAACGCATATCGACCAGCGTGGCGTTCAGCGCTTCGGCTGCCGCGGCGGCTTCCGGCAGCAAAGTGCCGAAGTTGAGCAGCGCAATTTTTTCGCCTTCGCGTTTCACAACGCCTTTACCTATCGGCAGCTCCGCGAGCGGTTCCAGCTCTGCGCCGGTTCCGGTCCCGCGCGGGTAACGCACGGCACTTGGGCCTGCACTGTAGTGGTAACCCGTATGCAGCATCTGGCGGCATTCGTTTTCGTCGCTCGGGGTCATGATAACCATGTCCGGGATGCAGCGCAGGAAGGAGATATCAAAAGCACCCTGGTGCGTCTGGCCGTCAGCGCCGACAATACCGGCGCGGTCGATGGCGAACATCACCGGCAGCTTCTGAATCGCTACGTCGTGAATCACCTGGTCGTAAGCGCGCTGCAGGAAGGTGGAGTAGATCGCAACCACTGGCTTATAGCCGCCAATCGCCAGGCCCGCAGCGAAGGTCACCGCGTGCTGCTCGGCAATCGCGACATCAAAGTACTGGTCAGGATACTGACGCGAGAACTCCACCATGCCAGAGCCTTCGCGCATGGCGGGAGTAATAGCCATCAGCTTGTCATCGTGGGCTGCGGTTTCGCACAGCCAGTTGCCGAAAATCTTCGAGTAACTCGGCAGGCCACCGGTGCTTTTCGGCAGCGTTCCGCTCTGGGGATCGAACTTCGGTACAGCGTGGAAGCTGATCGGATCTTTTTCCGCTGGCGCGTAGCCACGCCCTTTTTTAGTCATGATATGCAGGAACTGCGGGCCTTTCAGGCTGCGCATATTCTTCAGCGTATTGACCAGACCAATCACGTCGTGGCCATCAATTGGCCCGATGTAGTTAAAGCCGAGTTCTTCAAACAGCGTGCCCGGCACTACCATGCCTTTGATGTGTTCTTCGGTGCGCTTCAGCAGCTCTTTAATCGGCGGTACGCCTGAGAAGACTTTCTTGCCGCCCTCACGTAACGTCGAATAAAGCTTGCCGGAAAGCAGCTGCGCCAGATGGTTGTTCAGCGCGCCGACGTTCTCGGAAATCGACATTTCATTGTCGTTAAGCACGACCAGCATGTCCGGGCGAATATCGCCGGCGTGGTTCATCGCTTCGAAGGCCATCCCGGCGGTAATTGCGCCATCGCCAATTACGCAGACGGTTTTGCGGTCTTTTCCTTCCTTTTCAGCGGCGACGGCGATCCCGATACCTGCGCTAATGGACGTGGAAGAGTGGCCCACGCTCAGCACGTCGTACTCGCTTTCCGCGCGCCATGGGAACGGATGCAGGCCGCCTTTCTGGCGAATAGTGCCGATTTTATCGCGGCGGCCGGTCAGAATTTTGTGCGGATAGGCCTGGTGGCCGACGTCCCAGATGAGTTGATCAAACGGCGTGTTATAGACGTAGTGCAGCGCCACGGTCAGTTCGACCGTGCCGAGGCCGGAGGCAAAGTGCCCGCTGGAGCGGCTTACGCTGTCGAGCAGATAACGGCGCAGCTCATCGCAAAGCTTAGGCAAGCTCTCTTTAGGCAGCACTCGCAGATCCGGGCTGGCATCCACCAGAGCGAGGGTCGGGTATTTGGCGATATCAAAACTCATCAGAAATCTAAACTCATCGTTGTTATACGTTATTTATCACGGTGGATAATGTAGTTGGCTAACGCTTCCAGTGCCGCCGTGTCCAGCGACAGCCTGGCAAGTTCGGCCAGAGCCTGCAGTGCTTCCTGATAGAGATCCTGCGCTTTTGCCTGCGCCTGTTCAAGCCCCAGCAGCGCCGGATAGGTACTTTTGCCCAACTGCTGGTCGGCACCCTGGCGTTTGCCTATCGTGGCGGTATCGCCGACAACGTCCAGAATGTCATCCTGAACCTGGAAAGCGAGGCCGATGCTTGCGGCATAGCGGTCAAGAATCGGCAGGGCTTTACGGCCTGCTTCACCAGCACTCAGCGCGCCCAAACGAACAGCGGCGCGAATCAATGCCCCGGTTTTATGGCGGTGAATGCGCTCCAGGGAAGCCAGGTCAACTTGCTTGCCTTCGGCTTCTAAATCCAGCGCCTGGCCGCCACACATGCCCGCAACGCCGCTCGCGGTGGCGAGTTCCGAAACCATCGCCAGGCGATCGCTAATGTCAACGCCGGGCATTGGCGCATCACTCAGTATAGAAAACGCCAGCGTTTGCAGGGCATCTCCGGCCAGAATGGCATTCTCTTCGCCAAATTTAATGTGGCAGGTCGGCTGTCCGCGACGTAAATCGTCGTTGTCCATGGCCGGTAAATCATCGTGAATCAGGGAATAGGCGTGAATGCATTCCACTGCCGCAGCAGGAGCGTCGAGCGCTTCGTCGGCGACGCCAAACATTTCTCCGGTGGCGTACACCAGGAACGGACGCAGGCGTTTACCGCCCAATAGTGCGCCATAGTGCATCGCTTCAACCAGTGGACTGTTCTGAAACGGCAGCGGTGCCAGGAAGCGTGTAATAGCGTCGTTAACCCGTACAACGTGGGCCTGAAGCTGTTGATTAAAATCCATATTACTCGGCGCCCGGGGTAAAGGGAGTCAGAGGGGCGTCTTCGCTGTCGCTCAGTAAGATCTGTACGCGCTGCTCTGCCTGCTGGAGTTTCACTTGCCCCTGGCGAGCCAGCTGCACGCCGCGCTCAAATTCGTTTAACGCCTCTTCAAGGGCGAGGTCGCCGCTTTCCAGACGAGTAACTATTTGCTCCAGTTCGACCAGTGCGGTTTCGAAGCTGGCCGTAGATTCGGTTTTTTTCGGCATGGTGAATGTCTGACTCTGTTTTAATTCGACGCCGACATGGTAGCGGAGTCAATGTGATTATCAAGCTAGCTCGTACAAGTCGGTTAAGGTGCGCAGTCTTTGTGGGATGGTGATATACTTGCGCGCCTCGGATGCAGGTGGCATGACGCCGCTGCAAGTACTTCTTTCTATGCCCGTGTGCTGCGCAGCCAGCCCGGCTGACTAAACGAACCCTTACCGCCATGAAGTTTATCATTAAATTGTTCCCGGAAATCACCATCAAGAGCCAATCTGTGCGCATACGCTTTATTAAGATGCTCACCGGGAATATTCGTAACGTTTTAAAACACTACGATGAGAGCCTGGCGGTTGTTCGCCACTGGGACAATATTGAAGTTCGCGCCAAAGATGAAAACCAGCGTATTGCCATTCGTGAAGCGCTGACCCGCATTCCGGGTATCCACCACATTCTTGAAGTTGAAGATGTGCCGTACACCGACATGCACAACATTTTTGAGCAAGCGCTGGAGCTGTACCGCGACAAACTGGAAGGTAAGAGCTTCTGCGTGCGCGTAAAACGCCGTGGCAAACACGAATTCAGCTCCATTGAAGTTGAGCGCTACGTTGGCGGCGGCCTGAATCAGCACATCGAATCTGCGCGCGTTAAGCTCAACGATCCGGACGTGACGGTTAACCTTGAGATCGAAAACGATCGTCTGCTGCTGGTTAAAGGTCGTTATGAAGGCATCGGCGGTTTCCCTATCGGGACTCAGGAAGACGTGCTGTCGCTGATATCCGGTGGTTTCGACTCCGGCGTTTCGAGCTACATGCTGATGCGCCGCGGCTGCCGCGTGCATTATTGCTTCTTTAACCTGGGCGGTGCTGCCCATGAGATCGGCGTTAAGCAGGTGGCTCATTACCTGTGGAACCGCTTCGGCAGTTCCCACCGTGTGCGCTTTGTCGCCATTAACTTTGAGCCAGTGGTAGGCGAGATCCTGGAGAAAGTCGAAGACGGGCAGATGGGCGTGGTGCTGAAACGTATGTTTGTGCGTGCCGCCTCTCAGGTTGCCGAGCGCTATGGCGTTCAGGCGCTGGTGACCGGTGAAGCGTTAGGCCAGGTGTCCAGCCAGACGCTGACCAACCTGCGCCTGATCGACAACGTTTCTGATACGCTGATTCTGCGTCCGCTGATCTCCCACGACAAAGAACACATCATCGATCTGGCCCGTGAAATCGGTACCGCTGATTTTGCTCGCACTATGCCTGAGTATTGCGGCGTGATCTCGAAAAGCCCGACCGTGAAAGCGGTGAAGGCGAAGATTGAGGAAGAAGAGCAGAAGTTTGACTTCTCGATTCTGGATCGCGTGGTTGCCGAGGCGACCAATATCGATATCCGCGATATTGCGACCCAGACGAAGCAGGAAGTCGAGGAGGTCGAAACGGTTAATGCGTTTGGTGCCAACGAGGTATTGCTGGACATTCGCTCCAACGACGAAGTCGATGAGAAACCTTTTGCGCTGGAAGGCGTTGAGGTTGTGGCGCTGCCGTTCTACAAGCTGAGCACTAAGTTCGGCGATCTCGACCAGAGCAAAACTTACCTGCTGTGGTGCGAGCGTGGCGTGATGAGCCGCCTGCAGGCGCTGTATCTGAGCGAGCAGGGCTTTAAGAATATTAAGGTTTACCGCCCGTAAAGGACTGACCCTTACCCCGGCCCTCTCCCTAAAAGGGAGAGGGAGAATTCAGGGGAAGTGCTCTATCCCTTTTAGAAAGAGAGTTCTGATTAGCTCGATTTCTCGAAAGAAGAGGGAGTGCACAGTCCTGGTTCCCTCGCCCCTTTGGGGAGAGGGTTAGGGTGAGGGGCTCTTACTGGTAATCCCTGAAGCTATAAATCCCTGCCGCCAGCACCAGCTGCTGCGACACTTCATGAGCTTTTTCGCGGCTCACCAACAAATCGATAATCTTCAGTGCAAAATCAATCGCGGTTCCTGGCCCCTGGCTGGTGAGCAGGTTGACTCGTGGATCCCAGACGACGCGTTTATCCTGCCATTGCCCTTCGGGAATGGTGTCCTTCAGGCCAGGGAAACCGGTCATGTTACCTATCGGGAACAGCTCATGCGGGACCAGAACCGTGCCCGCCGCCGCGCAAATGGCAGCAACGATTCTGCCCGACAGATGAAACTGACGCACGGTCTCGACCAACAGCGGGCTGTCGCGGAAGCATTCGGCACCTTTCAGGCCACCAGGGAGCACTACGATGTCAAAATCGCCGTCGGCCACTTCAACCAGTGGTGCATCCGCCAGTAATTTCACGCCACGTGAGCAAACAATTTTCAGGTCGCCGTCGGGGGCAACGCTTGCCGTCGTCACCTTGATCCCGGCGCGAACCAGCAGATCGATAGTGGTAACCGCTTCGGTCTCTTCAGTGCCAGGTGCCAGGCAGACCAGCGCTTGTGCGCTCATATTTATTCTCCTTACGTTTAACCTGCTCATAGAGCCGGGCATTCACCGGCACAGGGACGCCGTGAGCTCTCGCTCTGCGCAGCAGGTAGCCGGTGATATAGTCAATTTCCGTGTGGCGCTCCAGGCGGATGTCCTGCAGCATCGATGAGGTATTTTCAGCCGTGCTTTCAATCACCTGCCCGACATAATCCAGCAAACTTTCGGGTGAGGTATGATGGCCCTCGCGCGTCATCACCTGGGCCACTTCCTCACAAATGCTGGCCACCTCATCGGGATGATGCTTCAGCTCGCCGTTCGTGCAGTTATACAGCGCGGTCAGCGGGTTTATCACGCAGTTTACCGCAAGCTTGTTCCAGCTCGCCGGCTGGATATTGTTGTGCCAGGCCACATCGGGCAGCGCGGCATGGAGTATATCGGCAAGGTAGCTGAAGTCGCTGGCTTTTGCGTTCCCCGGGCCAACGTGAGTGATGCCGGAAGCGACGTGCACAATCACGTTTCCGTCTCTTTTGGCCGCCTGAGTAGTTAACCCGAGTAACAAAGGTTGGGGCAGGCCACTTAGCTCATCCAGCGTGCCCATCCCGTTATGCAGCAGCAATATCGGGCAGCCCGAAGGAAGTTGGGCCGCCAAAGTGCGCACGGCATCGGAAACCTGCCACGCTTTGAGCGTTACTAACAGCAGGTCGCTGGTGGCGAGAAATTCGGGATCGTTAGCCGTGAAGGACTCGTTAAAGACGCTGCCATCGGTGTTATCGAGCAGATTGACGTGGCAATACGGCTGCGGCACACGCAGCCAGCCCTGAAGCTCATGCCCTTGCTTGTGAAGTGCGGTCAACCAGAGCTGACCCAGCGCACCGCAACCCAGCACGGTGATTTTCATTATTGCCTCCCCATTCGCACACTACGCGAATGCTAAACTTACTTTCTATTATAGCGTTATCGGCTTCCCGGCTCTTTAACAGGTTGTTTTGCGCAGCCCAGCGGGTATTATGCAACGCAAACCAGAGAGGGAGAAAACACATGCCATCTTTTGATATCGTTTCTGAAATCGACCTGCAGGAAGTAAACAACGCGGTAGAGAACGCCGAGCGCGAGCTGGCGACCCGTTTTGACTTCCGCAACGTGCCGGCAAGCTTTGAGCTGAATGAAAAAAATCAGACCATCAAAGTTGCCAGCGAATCTGACTTCCAGGTAAACCAGCTGCTGGATATCCTGCGCGCCAAGCTGCTTAAGCGCGGCATCGAAGGCAGCTCTATTGATGTGCCTGAAGAGTTTGTTCACAGCGGCAAAACCTGGAGCGTGGAAGCTAAGCTGAAACAGGGTATTGAAGCAAGCGTTGCTAAGAAAATCATTAAGCTGATTAAAGACAGCAAGCTGAAGGTTCAGACCCAGATTCAGGGTGAAGAGATCCGCGTGACGGGTAAAGCTCGCGATGATTTACAGGCCGTAATGGCGCTGATTCGTGGCGGCAATCTGGGGCAGCCGTTCCAGTTTAAGAACTTCCGCGACTGATCTATTCCCTCTCCTTAAAAAGAGAGGGGATGCTGCTTAATCCCTCACCGCATCAGGTGAGGGATGTTTTATCCTTTTACCACCTGCTCAATCTCATATCTGTTTGTCAGCTTGCTGTCGATTTTGACATACGCGCTGCGTTCTTCCGGAATGATATTCGCTTCACTCACGCCTGGCTGAGCCAGTAATCTTTCACGCAAATGCTCGTCGTTCGCGCTGCTTTCCGGCAGCTCAATGCGCAGGCTGCTGACGTAAGGCGGCTCCTGCATTGTCCAACTGACGAACAGCCAGACCATCGCCAGCACCGCGCCTGCCAGGAAGACAGTTTGCGAATCAAACAGCCCGTTCAGCCAGCCGCCTAGCGATCCGCCGATGGCTACGCCGATAAACTGGCTGGTGGAGTAGATGCCCATGGCGGTGCCTTTGTAGCCCGCCGGAGATTCTTTGCTGATAAGTGAAGGCAGAATCGCTTCCATCAGGTTAAAGGCGAGGAAGAATAGCTGCACGCCAATCACCAGATCCCAGAAGTGTGGGCCCGCGCCCCAAAGCACGATCTCGGCAACCAGAAGTACCGCTACGCAGCCCACAAAGACGTGCTTCATGCGGCGTTTAACTTCGGCATAAATAATGAAGGGTACGACCGAAACAAACGAAATCAGCATGGTGCAGAGATAGACTTTCCAGTGCTGAGCCGCCGGAAAGCCTGCTTGTTCAAGCTGGCCCGGCAGGGCGACAAAGGTGGACATCAGCATGATATGCAGGCACATGATGCCGAAATTCAGCTTCAGCAGCTTCGGCTCCATCATCACCTTGCGGAAGCAGCCTTTGACCATTCCCGACTCGCGGTTAAGCACGTGCGTTTTGGTATTCGGGACCAGCCAAATCGTAATCAAAATGCCGCAGGTGGCTAAGACAGCAATCATCCAGAACAGCGCCTGCAGGCCAAGCGCCTGAGTAATGATCGGGCCGAGCACCATTGCGATGGCGAACGTTACCCCGAAGCTGACGCCGATAAAGGCCATCGCTTTGGTTCGATTCTGTTCACGGGTTAGATCGGAGAGTAGCGCCATGACAGCGGCGGCGATTGCGCCGGAGCCCTGCAGCGCACGGCCTAAAATGACGCCCCAAATGGAGTCGCTCAGCGCGGCAATAACGCTGCCGAGCACAAAGATAGCCAACCCGCCAACGATAAGCGGCTTGCGGCCAATACGGTCAGAAAGCAGGCCGAAAGGGATCTGGAAGACGGCCTGAGCCAGGCCATATATGCCGATCGCCAGGCCGATGAGCGCTTCGCTTGCGCCCTGCAGCGCCATACCCCAGGTGGTAAGAACCGGCAATACCATAAACATACCCAGCATGCGCAGGGAAAAGACAGTGCCTAAACCCCACGTCGCACGCAGCTCGACGGGCGTCATTTTGTAATCGTTCATTACCACCTCAGATAAAAAGTCGGCCTTAGTGTAGTGCGAGGGCAGGGGAGGGTAAATCGTTAGTTATTTAGCAGATATTACAGGGCAGGTGCTTTGATGATACTGATAAAAAAGGGCACCGAGGTGCCCTTTTATGCTTTTCGCGACTTACCAGACGTAAGTCAGCAGATTATGTGAGTCTGGCACCATAAAATCGACCGACATCATGACGCTCAGCGAGGTAATGGCCACGATAGAGAAGATGAACAGCTTGCGCGCCCAGACCTTATCGTCTTCCACTTTATAGCCCCGCAGCGCCATGCCCAGCCACCAGACGCTGACCGCCGCGGCGACGATCAGGTATTTGTATCCGGCATAGCCGCCCAGAGAAAGCATCAGCGTCGCCACCGCAAAAGCGATGATGTACAGCGTGATGTGGTTCTTGGCGACGGAAATGCCTTTTACCACTGGCAGTACCGGAATATTGGCGGCCTGGTAATCTTTAAAGCGGAAGATGGCAATCGCGTACGAGTGCGGCATCTGCCACAGGCTAAAGATAGCCAGCAGGATAGCGGCACCGGTGTCGAACTCGTTGGTCACGGCACAGTAGCCGATAACCGGAGGAGCCGCACCGGACAGGCTGCCGATGAGCGTGCCGTAGACCGAGTGGCGTTTCATGTAGAGGCTATACACCCCGACATACACCACGAAGCCCATCACGGCCAGCCACATCGCCAGCGGATTAGCACCAAACCACAGCAGCATGAAGCCAGCAATACCCAACACGGTGGCGTACACCAGCGAAATTTTCGGTGAAATCAGGCCTTTAACCAGCACCCGATTTTTTGTTCTCTCCATTTTCTGGTCGATGTCGCGGTCGATAAAGTTGTTGTAAACACAACCTGATGCGACCACCAGTGATACGCCAACCAGCGTGTAGAGGAACAGCGGGTAATTAATGCTGCCCTTCGAGGCCAGTAAAAATCCCCCAATGACAGAAATTAAATTACCGAAAATAATTCCTGGTTTCGTTACTTGCAGGTATTGCTTAATCATACATGCCGCTCTTAGTGAACCATCATGTTCAGGTTGAGGTTCCACATAATCCAGATCGAGCCAATCACCAGAATGGCAATAATCAGCACCGTAAAGGCGAAGGCCACCAGGTTCCAGCGCTCACTCGACGAGGTGTTCAGATGCAGGAAGCACACGAGGTGCACCAGAATCTGGACGACTGCAGTCACCAGGATCACGGCAAGCATGGTGCCGTGAGAGGCCGTGCCTTCCATTACAATCCAGAACGGGATAGCCGTCAGGATGATAGACAGGATAAAACCTGTCATGTAGGTCTTCACGCTACCGTGGTGGGCGCCGCTATGTTCAGTTGAATGACTCATTACATTGCCCCCATCAGATAGACTACAGAGAATACGCAGATCCAAACCACGTCAAGGAAGTGCCAGAACAGGCTCAGGCACATCAGACGCGCACGGTTGGTGCTGGTCAGGCCGCGACGGGAAACATGAATCATCATGAATGCCATCCACACCAGACCGGACGTTACGTGCAGACCGTGAGTACCAACCAGCGCGAAGAACGCTGACAGGAAGCCGCTGCGATCCGGGCCGTAGCCTTCTTTGATCAGGTGATGGAATTCATAGATTTCCATCCCAACGAAGCCTGCACCGCACAGGAAGGTCAGCGCCAGCCAGGAGATAACCTGGCTTTTGTTGCCTTTGTTCATGGCGATGATCGCCATGCCGTAGGTGATGGAGCTCACCAGCAGCAGGGCAGTTTCAACGGCCACGAACGGCAGTTCGAAGATGTCTTTCCCTGCCGGGCCACCTGCAGTGCCGTTCACCAGAACGGCATAGGTCGCGAACAAGCAACAGAACAGAATGCAGTCGCTCATCAGGTAGATCCAGAAACCAAAGACCTTATTGGTTCCTGCATCGTGGTGCCCGTGCTCCGCGGCGTGGGCGTTATTTACAGTCTCAGTTGCCATTTTTCAGCCCTGCTTTGGTGAGTTCTTCGAAATGCTGATTTTCCAGTTTTTCGACTTCAGCCACCGGAACATAGTAATCCACATCTTCGTCGAAGCTTTTCGCAATCCAGGTGATAACGATGCCGGCAAAGCCAACAATCGCCAGCCACCAGATGTGCCAGATCATGGCAAAGCCAAACACGGTGCTGAATGCAGCGATGATGATACCGGCTGCGCTGTTGCGCGGCATATGAATCTCTTCATAGTGCGCAGGCTGCTTGTACGCTTCACCTTTCTCTTTCATCTCCCAGAATGCATCACGCTCGTGAACGTGCGGCAGGTGGGCGAAGTTATAGAACGGAGGTGGGGAAGAAGTTGCCCACTCCAGCGTACGGCCACCCCATGGGTCACCGGTCAGATCGCGGTTCTGCTCGCGGTCACGGATAGAGACGTAGAACTGAATCAGCTGGCACAGAATGCCCAGAGCGATCAGCGCCGCACCACAGGCCGCAACAACCAGCAGGGTGTGGAACTGTGGATCGATCTGCTGGCTCAGACGACGGGTCATGCCCATGAAGCCGAGCACGTACAGCGGCATAAATGCCACGAAGAAACCGATAATCCAGAACCAGAAGGCGCGTTTGCCCCAGGTTTCGTTCAGCGTGAAGCCGAACGCTTTTGGCCACCAGTAGGTCAGACCTGCGAAGCAACCGAAGACCACGCCGCCGATGATAACGTTGTGGAAGTGTGCAATCAGGAACAGGCTGTTGTGCAGCACGAAGTCCGCGCCCGGCACAGCCAGCAGAACACCGGTCATCCCACCGATAGAGAAGGTGACGATGAAGCCAATGGTCCACAGCATCGCAGAGTTAAAGACGATGCGGCCCTGATACATGGTGAACAGCCAGTTGAAGATCTTCACCCCGGTCGGGATGGCGATAATCATGGTGGCAATACCGAAGAAGGCGTTTACGTTCGCACCGCTGCCCATGGTGAAGAAGTGGTGCAGCCAAACGATGAACGACAGAACGGTAATCGCGATGGTCGCCCACACCAGAGAGGTGTAACCGAACAGACGCTTTTTAGAGAAGGTTGCAACCACCTCAGAGAACACACCAAACACCGGCAGCACCAGGATATAAACTTCCGGGTGGCCCCATGCCCAGATGAGGTTGATGTACATCATCATGTTGCCACCCATATCGTTGGTAAAGAAATGGGTGCCAAGGTAGCGGTCAAGGGTCAGCAGCGCGACGGTCACGGTGAAGATTGGGAACGCGGCGATAATCAGTACGTTAGTACACAGCGAAGCCCAGGTGAACACCGGCATTTTGAACATAGTCATACCCGGGGTACGCATGTTCAGAATGGTCACAAAGAAGTTAATACCGGTCAGTGTCGTACCGATACCGGATAGCTGGAGACTCCAGATCCAGTAATCGACCCCGACGCCCGGACTGTACTCAATCCCCGATAGCGGCGGATATGCCACCCAGCCGGTCTGAGCGAATTCGCCCACCCCAAGGGAGATGTTAACCAGCACCACGCCGACAACGGTGAACCAGAAGCTCAGGTTGTTCAGGAATGGGAAGGCAACGTCACGCGCGCCAATCTGTAAAGGCACAACGATGTTCATCAGGCCGATAACAAAAGGCATCGCCACGAAGAAGATCATGATAACGCCGTGGGCGGTAAAGATCTGATCGTAGTGGTGAGGCGGCAGGAAGCCCGCTTCGCCGGCGGAGGCCAGCACCTGCTGGCTACGCATCATTACCGCATCGGCAAAGCCGCGCAGCAGCATGACGATAGCAAGAATAACGTACATCACGCCGAGGCGTTTGTGGTCAACGGAAGTTAGCCACTCTTTCCATAAATATTCCCACTTACCGAAGTAAGTGATAGCCGCAAGCAGCGCCAGTCCCCCGACGATGATTGCCGCAACCGTAACCATGACAATTGGCTCATGGTACGGGATTGCATCCAGTGTAAGTTTTCCGAACATCGTATTATTCCTCGGCCCCTTAGTGAGAGGTTTCCGCGTGACTCATGTCCATGCCTTCCATACCTTCCATGCCTTTCATATCGTCATGGGAAGCCTGTTCACCTTCCGGCTTGGTCATGTGCATGCTCCCGTGTCCCATAAATTTGTTAATCACGTCTTTAAACAAATCAGGTTTAACACTGGAGAAGTATTCGACTTTGTTGTATTCGCTTGGTGCGGCCAGTTTCTCGTAGGTCGCCATATCGTTCATGACTTCAGGAGACTGTTTCGCTTTAGCAACCCATTGGTTAAAGGTGTCCATGTCCGGCGTGGCGATAGCCTTGAACTTCATGCCGGAGAAACCTTTACCGCTGTAGTTTGACGAAATACCGTCGTAGGTGCCTGCTTCATCGGCAATCAGGTGCAGTTTGGTCTGCATACCTGCCATTGCGTAGATTTGGCTACCCAGGCGCGGAATAAAGAAGGAGTTCATCACCGAGTTAGAGGTGATTTTGAATTCCACTGGGGTATTGGCCGGGAAGGCGATTTCATTCACCGTAGCGATACCCTGCTCCGGATAGATGAAGAACCATTTCCAGTCCATGGCGATAACTTCGATGGTCACCGGCTTCGCTTCATGTTCCAGCGGGCGGCTAGGTTCAAGAGAGTGAGTGGTTTTCCAGGTCAGTACCGCGAGGAAGATAACGATAAGGATAGGAATCGTCCAGACTACAGCTTCCACTTTGTTCGAGTGCGACCAGTTAGGGCTGTATTTGGCGTCTTTGTTGGATGCCCGATACTTCCAGGCAAAACCGATAGCCATTGCAATTGCAGGGATAACGACAATCAACATCAGGCCGATGGCCGTCAGTATCAGTGAACGTTGTTCCAGTCCGATCTGTCCTTTGGGATCCAGGAGTGCAGAATCACAGCCACTGAGTAAAAAAGTGCCTGCGATTAATGACAACCATCCCAAACTTTTATTGTATTTCCTGAGTCTCATTTAACGACCTCAATTCCAGGGAGCTCTATTGTCGTTTAAAGTGTGCCGGCATTTTACGGGAAGGTTACATTACTGTAAACATGAATGGCGCAGTGTCAGTAGGGTGTTACCGGGTTCTGCCTACGATGTCACACAGAATGCAACAAACTGTAAAATCTAGCGTTGGTGCGCGGGCTCCGCAGGTTATAACGAAAACCTATGTTGGCGGAAATAGTCCGGGGAAATGAGTATAACCAGTCAAATTAAAATACATTTAATTAACAATGCGGCAGCATTTGTCACATGTTTCCAACAAATATTAATTTCTCACCGGGCTGAATCGTTAAGGATAATCTTTTAATGCTTATTGAACAAAGTAATTAAAGAAAACTGTATTTAATTACGATAAATAGTCCTCGACGGTAACACTTAATGGTCTGGGTAATTAATAGACAAAAAAAGTAACTATCCGGTATTAATTACATTTCATCCAGGGGATTAAACGCCGATTGCTTTCGGTTTTGAGTGTTTTATATACAGTCAGGAGAGTGTCTTTAAGGTGCGTCTGGTCATATTCTATCCGACACCTACAGCGCTAACTTTACTGTGCGAGCGTCTCTGACATGTCTCATAAGCAAAAAAAGCCCCCGATTAATTCGGGGGCTTTCGCATCAAACGTTGTGCATCAGAACATCAGCACCATCCACGGGTAGCTGATAAGCATCAGCGAACAGAGGAAAATGGCGCCAAAGATGGTGCCCATGCGCCAGTAATCTTTGGTTGGCAGGTAGCCGCTGCCGTAGTAAATCGGGCTTGGGCCGGTGCCGTACGGGGTGATGATCCCCATCACGCCGAGCGAGGTCACCATCATCAGGCAGAAGACCGGCATATTAATACCCGGAATGGATGCGGCGATGGTCAGCGTGGCCGGCAGCAGGGCGGTGGTATGTGCCGTGGTGCTGGCAAACAGATAGTGCAGCAGGTAGAACGCCACCAGCAGCATCACCGCCGACACCTGTGGGTCGAAACCGTGCAGCAGTGCGGCACCTTCTTTACCCAGCCAGGCAATAAAGCCCACGCGGGCCAGGCCATCGGCCAGCGCCACCAGGGTGGCAAACCAGGCGAAGGTATTCCAGGCTGGTTTATTGCTGATGATATCGTTCCAGTTCAGAACCCCGGTCCACAGCATCAACACGATAACCAGCAGGGCGGCCATCGCAGGTTCAATCCACGCAGCGGCAAAAATCCACATCAACAGGGCGCTACACACGAACAGCAGCAGCAGGATTTCGTTGCGCGACAGTTTGCCCAGTTTTTCCAGCTCTGCGGCAGCCCACTTCGGCACTTCGTCATTCACCTTCACTTCCGGCGGGTAGAACCAGTAAGCCAGCAGCGGCATGGTGAGGATCAGCAGCACGCCCAGCGGCAGGAAGGCGAGGAACCACATGCCCCAGGAGATCTCAAAGCCGATGATGCTTTTCACCAGCGCCAGCGCCAGCAGGTTCGGTGCCAGTGCGGAGAGGAACATCGAGCTGGTGATACAGGCGGCGCTGATCGCCACCCACATCAGGTAAGAGCCAATTCTGCGCGAGCTTGGGTCATTCGGCAGAGAGCCATACAGCGGCGGCAGGTTAGCAATAATCGGGTAAATAGTGCCCCCACTGCGCGCGGTGTTAGACGGCGTGAACGGGGCGAGCAGCAGGTCGGCGAAGGTGATCGCGTAGCCCAGCGTCAGGCTGCGTCGACCCAGGTACTTCACCAGAATCAGCGCCAGACGGCGGCCAAACTGCGTTTTGTCGTAGCCGGCGGCAAACATAAAGGCGCCGAAGATCAGCCACACGGTGGAGTTGCTAAAGCCGCTGACCGCCCACTGGAAGGACTGGCTCGCCAGCTTAAATTTAGGATCTGCCAGCTCGGCCGGGCTAAACAATAGCCACTGGCTGAACAGCGCGATAACCACGATGCCCGTCAACCCGATAACTGCCCCTGGTAAGGGTTCGAAGATCAGCCCGACAATCACGCCGACGAAGATGGCGAAGAAGTGCCATGCGTAGGGCTCTAATCCGGCCGGAACCGGAAGCAGTAATATAATGATGCTGATAAGGATCGGTAAAAATAGCAATATCAAGCGCTTTTTATTCCCCGCATCTGGGGGCGATGCTTTCGTTGTCGCGCTTATTGGTGAGGTGTTAGTCATAGCCTGTGCCTTAAAGTTATCATGATGAATTCGATTAATATTCCCTGTAAAACCTGTTTCCCGACTTTTATTTCCACCTCATCTTTTATAGGCAGAATTTTATACATTCATGATAGTTTTTTTAACCGGTGCAAATCTGACCGCTCATCGCACCAGCTCCCTGCCTCCCTTTAACCTCATATTTATTGAGTGATAAGAGATTGTTTCTTGAATCCTTCATCATACTGAAATAGTGGGAGATTATCCCTTCTTTTGCGCTCCTGCTGGCCGTGCCAGGTATTTGATTTTGGTTTCTGTATAGCAAAAAGCCAACGATTTTATTTAACTAAAAAATTCGTATCATTTATATCCATAGTATTTAAGTGGTTAAAGATCAAATCGTAACCTGATGTAAATATGCCGCGTCGCTGATTGCCATCGGCTATTCAGTAGAAGCAAAGTGATATAAAACCTTTTGTTATTTATGGTTATTATTTGTATTTGCTTTTTTTAAGGTGTTGACTAACATTCGAAAAATATATTCCGCAAAATTGCCGTTTCTGTTCCCAAATTCAAATTACGTTACTCCTGATAATTGTGTTGCCTGCCGGGGCTATTCATTGAGTGCCGGACAATGTCGACCTCACCTGCTGGAATGATAAAGAATGAACTCCAAAACTCCGATCCTGAAGCCACTCACCCTGCCCAACGGCGCGGTGCTGAAAAATCGCCTGATCATGGCGCCGATGACCACCTGTACCGGTTTTTACGACGGTAGCGTGCCGAGTGATTTGGTTGAATATTATCGCGAACGTGCCGGCACGATCGGCACGGTCATTGTTGAATGCTGCTTTATCGATCCTAAAGGTCCCGCTTTCCCTGGCGCACTGGCTATCGACAGTGACAACAAAATCCCAGGACTCGCGCGCATTGCCAGCGCGATTAAATCCCGTGGCTCTAAAGCCATTCTGCAGATTTATCACGGCGGCCGGATGGTTGAGCCGGAGCTGATTGGTGGCAAGAAGCCCGTCGCGCCAAGCGCCATTGCCGCACCGCGTGAAGGGGCCACCACGCCAGAAGCCCTTACCGCCGAAGAAGTGGATGTGATGATCACCAAGTTTGGCGATGCCGTTAACCGTGCCATTAAAGCCGGGTTTGACGGCGTGGAGATCCACGGCGCAAACACTTACCTGATCCAGCAGTTCTATTCGCCAAACTCTAACCAGCGTGACGATAAGTGGGGTGGCAGCCGAGACAACCGCGCACGCTTCCCGCTGGAAGTGCTCGAAATCACCCACAAAATGGCCAGCCGCTTCGCCGATGCTTCCTTTATTATCGGCTACCGTTTCTCGCCGGAAGAGATTGAGGTACCGGGCATTCGCTTTGACGACACCATGTACCTGCTGGAAAAGCTGGCGGAAAGGGGCGTGGATTACCTGCACTTCTCCGTGGGTTATTTCAAGCGTGCGTCGATCGTTGATACCAAAGATCCGACCATGCTGATCAACAAATATCTGACGATGCGGTCTGAAACGCTGGCGAAAGTGCCGGTTATCGGGGTCGGGGGCGTCGTTAACCGCAGCGATGCCGAAGAAGCGCTGGGCCTGGGTTACGACCTGATTGCCGTCGGTAAAGCCTGTATTGCTTACCCGGACTGGGCCGATCGCATTCTAAAAAATGAAACGCTGGATCTGTTCATCGACAGCACCAAGCGCGAAGAGCTGCTGATCCCCGAGCCGCTGTGGCGCTTCTCGCTGGTCGATGCCATGATCCGCGACACCAGTACGTCTGGCCGCAAATACAAAGCCGGGGTCTTCCAGGAGAAAGTGGAGGCCGAAGCGCTCAAGCTCAAAATCAGCGTCACGCTCGACACCGACCGTATCACCGACATTACCCTGGTGCAGGACGATTCGGTAGATGTCGACTTCACCCCAAGTTTCGAAATTTTACGTTCGCGTATGCTGGTGGCCAACAGCCCGTATGTGGATGCGGTGACCGGGGCAACGGCACAAAGTGAGGCCCTGAAGAAAGCAGTCTCCCGCGCGATGACCACGTCCAGCAAAGAGCATGTGATTGAAGAAGGCGGTAACCCGGATGCGCCACAAAGCTACGATGTGGCGGTGATCGGCAGCGGGGGCGCAGGACTGGCGGCGGCTATTCGTGCTTCCGACGCCGGTGCCCGCGTGGTGATCATCGAGAAGATGCCAACCATCGGCGGCAACACCATCAAAGCTTCCGTAGGCATGAACGCCGCGGAGACTCGCTTCCAGGCGATGAAGGGCATCAAAGACAGCAAAGAGCTGTTTTACGATGAGACGCTGAAAGGCGGTAAATTCAGAAACAATACTGAGCTGCTCAAAGAGTTCGTCGAGCGCGCGCCAGGCGCCATTGATTGGCTGGCAAGCCTGGATATCGTCCTGAACGACATCACCATCACCGGCGGGATGAGCATTGACCGTACGCACCGCCCGGCAGACCGCTCGGCCGTTGGTGGCTTCCTGATAAGCGGCCTGGTCAACAACGTCAACCAGCGCAGTATCGACGTTCTGCTGGATACCACCGTGGAGGAGATCCTGCATGAAAATGGTGTGGTAACCGGGGTTAAGGTTGCGAACGAATATAACGAGCACCATATTCTGCTGGCGAAAAGCGTGGTTGTGGCTACCGGCGGCTTCAGCGCCAACCGTAAAATGGTGGTTCACTACCGCCCTGAGCTGAAAGGTTTTGTGACCACCAACCATAAAGGCGCAACCGGGAGCGGTATTGCCCTGCTGGAGAAGATCGGCGCCGGTACGGTGGACATGGATCAGATCCAGATCCACCCGACCGTGGAGCAAACCACCTCTTATCTGATCTCCGAGTCCATTCGCGGCGGCGGGGCTATTCTGGTCAGTCAGGAAGGGCAGCGCTTCTTCAATGAGCTGGAAACCCGTGACAAGGTTTCCGCAGAGATTATCGCTCTGCCGGAAAAAAGTGCCTGGATCCTGTTTGATGAGCAGGTACGCCAGAACAACAAAGCGGCGGATGAATATATTGCCCGTGGGTTTGTGATCAGCGCCCCAACGGCGGAAGAGCTGGCGGTGAAGCTGAATATGGATGCGCACGCGCTGCAGCAAACGCTGGATCGTTACAACGGCTTTGTGAAGCAGAAAAAGGACGAAGACTTTGGGCGTACCACCGGGATGCGTTTCCCGCTGGACACCGGGCCATACTACGCGATCCGCATTGCGCCGGGGGTTCACCACACGATGGGCGGTGTCACTATTAACACCAGCGCAGAAGTGGTGACTGAACAGCATCAGGTGATTCAGGGCGTCTGGGCTGCGGGTGAAGTTGTGGGCGGTATTCACGGTGCAAACCGCATCGGCGGTAATGCCGTCGCCGATATCATCATCTTTGGTACGCTTGCCGGGCAAAACGCAGCGGCGCACGCGCTGGCTTAAGGCGATAAAAAAGCCGGCAGGGTGACCTTGCCGGCTTTCTCAGACCGGGCGGTAATCTGCCCGGTTTTTATTCTTATCAGATAAGCGCCGTTTTGCGCAGGGCGAGGAAGTCCAGCAGGCCGCCAAACAGAATCCCACCGATGGCGAACAAAGCGCCCCATTCCAGCAGCTGTAAACCAAACGTCCATTCGGTCAGCCCCAGCGCATTGCTGATAATAACCAGCAGCCACGCCGCCAGCAGCAGGCAGCCAAAGCCGAGAATACGCAGCGCCAGGCGGTAAGCCGGGGCAAATTCGCTACGTGACATGAAGGTTTCGTTTTGCTGAGTGAACTCCAGCGTGCGCTTACAGACCAGCAATAGCAGGATCCCCGGTACTGCGGCGACGACAGAGAACAGGTAGAACGTTGGCCAGCCGTGGGCTTCCACGAACCAGCCAGCAATCGGGCCGACATACACTCGGCCAACGGCGGAAAGCGCGGAAAGCAGCGCAAACTGGGTGGCTGAAAATGACTTATTGCACAGCGTCATCAGCAGCGCCACGAAGGCTGCAGTGCCCATGCCGCCGCAGAGGTTCTCGAAGAACACCGCGCTCGCCATGGTAATCATGTCTTTATCCGTTACCGACAGCAGCCAGTAACCGGCGTTGGACACGCCCTGCAAAATGCCGAAGATCAGCAAGGCGCGGAACAGCGTTAGCTTTTGCATCAGCATTCCGCCAAGCAGCGCGCCGAAAATGGTGGCGCACAGCCCCAGCGTTTTATTCACCACGCCGACTTCACCGGCATCAAAGCCAACGCCGCGGATCAGGAACGTGGTAGTCAGGCTCATGGCAAAGGCATCGCCCAGCTTATAAAGCACAATTAGCAGCAAAATTAGCCAGGCATTGTTGCGGCCAAAGAAGTCACGCAGCGGTTCAACGACGGCGCGCTCCAGACTTTTAGGGACGGGGACGGCATCTGTAGGTTCTGGCGCCAAAAGTGTGGCGATAATACAGGGCACAAGCAGGGCCGCCATCAGCCAGTAGGTGGCCTGCCAGCCTAAATAGCGGTCCGCCAGCCACAGCGCGAGACCGCCGGAAACCAGCATTGCCAGGCGGTAGCCAAGCACGCTGATGGCGGCGCCGGTCCCGCGTTCCTCGGCAGACAAAACGTCAGTTTTCCAGGCATCAAAGACGATGTCTTGAGAGGCTGAACAGAAGGCGATGATCACCGCCAGCGCAGCCATCCAGCGCAGCTGCGAGGAAGGTTCAAGGAACCCCATGGCGGCAATCGCCACCAACAACAGAGTTTGCGTGATTAACAGCCAGCCACGTCGACGCCCAAGCAGCGGCGGGGTGTAGCGGTCCATTACCGGCGACCAAAGAAACTTAAAGACGTAGGCCTGGCCTACAAGCGAGAAGAAACCGATGGTTTTCAGGTCGATATTTTCGACGGTCATCCAGGCCTGAAGCGTACCTGAAGTCAGGGCTAAAGGCAGGCCGGACGCAAAGCCCAGAATCAGCAAAATGGCTGATTTTGGCTGCTGAAAGATGCGCAGATAATGATTGGACATAGGGGAATTGTGCAAACTCTGTTGTTGGCCCGCGTGAGCAGGCCAACGGGGTAAAAATTAACGAGCGTTCTGCTTGACGAAGTCGTGAACGCTGGTGTCCTGAGCCATATCCGCAATGGTATCGGTCAGCACGGAGTTAACCGCGTCAGCGATATTTTTATTGGTAGCCTGGAACGCGCCTTCAACGTTATAGCTGGAGCGGTAGTTCTTGGTCATCTTGTTACCGTTCTTCGCGGTAGCAATGATGGAGATATCCGCTTTAGTGGCGATGTTGTAGCGCACGTTACCCTGGGAAACGTCTGCATACAGCTGGTTAACGATGATCTGCAGATCAACCGGACTGTTTGGCCCAATCATATAACCGCGCGCGGTCATCTGCTTCTCCAGCACTTCCTGCAGCAGGAAGCGCAGATCGCGGGATGGCGTCAGCGTGACTAGCTGATTGTCACGGGTCACTTTCGCCAGCGCCTGGCTGGTACGCTGATCGGCACCGTTGATGCTTAGCGTCACGCCCATCAGGCTTGGATCCTGCTGTGGCAGAGTGATCTTTGGTGACACTTCAATGGTCGTTGGCGGTGTTGCGCAGCTGGCCAGCATAAACATGGCAACCAGCGGGAAAAGTAATTTTTTTAACATGTTCGCTTTCTCAATGTACTCAAAGGGCAGGCTGATAAAAAATCACGCCATCATAACACTGCGGTCGTGCAGGGGAAGTGCTTAACGCACGGAATTTCATCGCGTTGCCATTTTTCCGGGCTTCAGCAAAACCTTCTGACACTTTTCATTCGGTTTAGTGCCTTAACCCTATGAACGTTCTGATAACCGGGTGAAGAAAGGCCCGCGAAAGTTAAATTTTTGTTGTGTTCAAAGCAAAATCTGGCTAAAAGCGGCTAACATTTAAAGGGATGAGTGGCATCTCTACGTTGTCGAGGAGAAAGTTCATGCTGATACGCGAGCAGATAGAAGAGAAGTTAAAAGCCGCCTTTACCCCCGCGTACCTGGAAGTCGTGGATGAAAGCTATCGTCACAATGTCCCCGCGGGTTCAGAAAGCCATTTTAAAGTCGTGTTGGTTAGCGATCGCTTCACCGGCGAACGCTTTTTAAACCGCCATCGCATGATTTATGGCACATTGAGCGAGGAACTGGCAGGCCCGGTACACGCGCTGGCGCTGCACACTTACACTGTCAAAGAGTGGGAAGGGCTGCAGGATACCGTGTTTGCCTCCCCGAACTGCCGTGGCGCGGGCAGCATTGCCTGATTAACCGCTAAGCGTTTGCAACTAAGGGAACTTTTCCGTTATGTTGCGGTATGTATACTGCGTTTCCAAAAACGGCCTGCGGGCCGTTTTGTTTTGTCTGCCTCTTTAAGGGAGCGGGCAAAAAAGAATAAATGACAAAGAAGTGTGAAAAAGGCCGCAGCCGAGCGCTATTGCCGTTCTCGACTCACCCCAGTGATGCCGCTATAATGCTGCGTCTTATTTTTTGAATGTCTTCGGGATGATTCTGACGACAGGGAATGTGTTTCTGATTCAGAGAACATCCTGGTTCTGTGAAGCCACCAGGGCTTCCAGAGTTGACCGAGCACTGTGATTTTTTGAGGTAACAAGATGCAAGTTTCAGTTGAAACCACTCAGGGCCTTGGCCGCCGTCTCACGCTTACCATCGCTGCAGACAGCATCGAAACCGCTGTAAAAAGCGAGCTGGTCAACGTGGCTAAAAAAGTACGTATCGACGGCTTCCGTAAGGGTAAAGTGCCGATGACCGTAGTTGCTCAGCGTTATGGCGCATCTGTACGCCAGGACGTGCTGGGTGAACTGATGAGCCGCAACTTCATTGATGCGATCATCAAAGAGAAGATCAATCCGGCTGGCGCACCTAACTACGTGCCGGGCGAATACAAACTGGGCGAAGACTTCACCTACGCGGTAGAGTTTGAAGTGTACCCAGAAGTTGAGCTGCAGGGTCTGGAAGCCATCGAAGTTGAAAAACCGGTTGTTGAAGTGACCGACGAAGACGTTGATGCCATGCTGGACACCCTGCGCAAGCAGCAGGCGACCTGGAAAGACAGCGACGCTGCAGCGACTGCAGAAGATCGCGTTACCATCGATTTCACCGGTTCCGTTGACGGCGAAGTGTTCGAAGGCGGCAAAGCCTCTGACTTCGTGCTGGCAATGGGTCAGGGTCGTATGATCCCTGGCTTCGAAGACGGTATCGTTGGCCACAAAGCGGGCGAAGAGTTCACTATCGAAGTGACCTTCCCGGAAGAATATCACGCTGAAAACCTGAAAGGGAAAGCGGCGAAGTTCGACATCGTGCTGAAGAAAGTTGAAGCACGTGAGCTGCCAGAATTCACAGAAGAGTTCATCAAGCGTTTCGGCGTTGAAGATGGTTCCGTAGCTGGTCTGCGTACCGAAGTGCGTAAAAACATGGATCGCGAACTGAAAGGCGCCGTGCGTAACCGCATCAAGTCTCAGGCAATCGACGGTCTGGTTAACGCCAACAACATCGATGTGCCAGCTGCGCTGATCGACGGCGAAATCGACGTTCTGCGTCGTCAGGCTGCACAGCGTTTCGGTGGCAACGAGAAACAGGCTCTGGAACTGCCACGTGAACTGTTCGAAGAGCAGGCTAAACGTCGCGTAGTTGTTGGTCTGCTGCTGGGCGAAGTGATTCGTACCCATGAGCTGAAAGCTGACGAAGAGCGTGTTAAAGGTCTGATCGAAGAAATGGCTTCTGCCTACGAAGATCCGACTGAAGTCATCGAGTTCTACGGTAAAAACAAAGAGCTGATGGACAACATGCGCAACGTTGCGCTGGAAGAGCAGGCTGTTGAAGCCGTTCTGGCTAAAGCGAAAGTGTCCGAAAAAGCGACCACTTTCAGCGAGCTGATGAACCAGCAGGCGTAAGTGCTTTTTGGCTAATTAGCCAAAAACCGCTGCATCAGGCCCGTCACCTTTTGGTGGCGGGCTTTTTTTATTGCTAAATCACACGATAAGCCATCAATAAATCCCCATTTCAGGGTTAGCGTAACAACAAAAGGTTGTTATGCTTGAAACAGGGCAAATCATCCCCATTATTCGGGTGAGGTTCCATTAACAATCCCTGACTGACTCCGTCCAGAATTGGCGCAAGGAACATAGTCAATATCCTGCGTCTCAAGTAGAATCAGTACAGTAGGCTTAATTACTCCAGGAGACGGACATGTCATACAGTGGCGAACGAGATCAATTAGCACCCCATATGGCCCTGGTGCCGATGGTTGTTGAACAAACATCCCGCGGCGAACGTTCATACGATATCTATTCTCGTCTGCTTAAGGAGCGCGTCATCTTCCTGACCGGTCAGGTAGAAGATCATATGGCTAACCTGATTGTGGCGCAGATGCTGTTTCTGGAAGCAGAAAACCCGGAAAAAGATATCTATCTTTACATCAACTCTCCGGGTGGCGTAATTACGGCCGGGATGTCGATTTACGACACCATGAAGTTTATTAAGCCGGACGTCAGCACCATTTGTATGGGCCAGGCCTGCTCGATGGGTGCATTCCTGCTGACCGCTGGGGCAAAAGGTAAGCGTTTCTGCCTGCCGAACTCCCGCGTCATGATTCACCAGCCGCTGGGCGGCTATCAGGGCCAGGCGACGGATATCGAAATCCACGCGAAAGAGATCCTGAAAGTGAAAGCACGTATGAACGAGCTGATGGCGGAACATACGGGCAAATCGCTTGAACAAATCGAGAAAGACACCGAGCGCGATCGTTTCCTCTCCGCAAGCGAAGCGGTAGAGTACGGTTTAGTCGATTCGATCCTGACTCACCGTAACTAATGCCCGAAGCTTTAGGCCGCTATACTATAGTCAAAGTCGCGGCCTGACTTAACGCTTCGCTATCGGCTGCGCCGTAGAATGGCACTTGTGCTACCGGTGGTAGCACACAGAAAAGAGAAGAGGTTTTACTGATGACAGATAAGCGCAAAGACGGTTCAGGCAAACTGCTGTACTGCTCTTTTTGCGGCAAAAGCCAGCATGAAGTGCGCAAGCTGATTGCCGGGCCGTCAGTGTATATCTGCGATGAGTGTGTCGATTTATGTAACGACATCATTCGCGAAGAGATTAAAGAAGTTGCGCCGCACCGTGAACGCAGCGCGCTGCCAACGCCGCACGAAATTCGCCACCATCTTGACGATTATGTTATCGGCCAGGAGCAAGCGAAAAAAGTGTTAGCGGTTGCGGTTTACAACCACTACAAACGTCTGCGCAACAGCGACACGTCCAACGGCGTTGAGCTGGGTAAAAGCAACATCTTGCTGATCGGCCCGACCGGTAGCGGTAAAACGCTGCTGGCAGAAACGCTGGCTCGCCTGCTGGATGTACCATTTACTATGGCCGATGCTACCACGCTGACTGAAGCAGGTTACGTGGGCGAAGACGTTGAAAACATTATTCAGAAGCTGCTGCAGAAATGCGACTACGACGTACAGAAAGCTCAGCGCGGTATCGTGTACATCGATGAGATCGATAAAATCTCCCGCAAATCTGATAACCCGTCCATCACCCGTGACGTGTCCGGTGAAGGCGTACAGCAGGCGCTGCTGAAACTGATTGAAGGCACCGTGGCTGCCGTTCCACCTCAGGGTGGCCGTAAGCATCCGCAGCAGGAATTCCTGCAGGTTGATACCTCCAAGATTCTGTTTATCTGCGGCGGCGCATTTGCAGGCCTGGATAAAGTTATCGCCAACCGCGTGGAAACGGGTTCAGGTATCGGTTTTGGCGCAACGGTAAAAGCGAAGTCTGAGAAAGCCAGCGAAGGCCAGTTGCTCGGCCAGGTAGAACCAGAAGATCTGATCAAATTTGGTCTGATCCCTGAGTTCATTGGTCGTCTGCCGGTAGTTGCGACCTTAAGCGAACTGAGCGAAGACGCGCTGATCCAGATCCTGAAAGAGCCGAAAAATGCCCTGACCAAACAGTATCAGGCATTGTTCAATCTGGAAGGCGTAGAGCTGGAATTCCGGGATGAAGCGCTCGACGCGATTGCGAAGAAAGCGATGATCCGTAAAACCGGTGCTCGTGGCCTGCGTTCCATCGTGGAAGGCGCGCTGCTGGACACTATGTACGATCTGCCATCTCTGGATGACGTGGAAAAAGTGGTGATTGACGAGTCCGTCATCGCTGGCCAGTCCAAACCGCTATTAATTTATGGTAAGCCGGAAGCGCAGCAGGCATCCGGTGAATAATTCGCCAGAATAACCAGTCAGTTAATAAGAAAATGGGGGATTTTATCCCCCATTTATTTTTCCTGCATTCCTACAGTTGAATGTCCGGGAAACAGCCCCATATACTGATTTACTTGTTGGTGGAGCGGAAGCGTTCACCAAATCACCTGGCGGACATTAAACTAAGAGAGAGCTCTATGAATCCTGAGCGTTCTGAACGCATTGAAATCCCCGTATTGCCGCTGCGCGATGTGGTGGTTTATCCGCACATGGTTATTCCACTGTTTGTCGGGCGTGAAAAATCCATTCGCTGCCTGGAAGCTGCAATGGACCATGATAAGAAAATCATGCTGGTGGCGCAGAAAGAGGCTTCGACGGATGAGCCAGGTGTTAACGACCTGTTCACTGTAGGTACTGTTGCTTCAATTCTGCAGATGCTGAAACTGCCTGACGGTACGGTAAAAGTACTGGTAGAAGGGCTTCAGCGCGCGCGTATCACCACGCTGTCTGACAACGGCGACCATTTCTCTGCGCAGGCGGAGTACCTGAACTCGCCGGCGATTGAAGAGCGCGAGCAGGAAGTCCTGGTTCGCACCGCAATCAATCAGTTTGAAGGCTACATCAAGCTGAACAAAAAAATTCCACCAGAAGTGCTGACGTCGCTGAACAGCATCGACGATCCTGCACGTCTGGCCGATACCATTGCCGCCCATATGCCGCTTAAGCTGTCGGACAAGCAATCTGTGCTTGAGATGTCCGATATCAACGAGCGTCTCGAATACCTGATGGCGATGATGGAGTCGGAAATCGATCTGCTGCAGGTTGAGAAACGCATTCGCAACCGCGTTAAAAAGCAGATGGAAAAAAGCCAGCGCGAGTACTATCTGAATGAGCAAATGAAGGCGATTCAGAAAGAACTGGGCGAAATGGACGACGCGCCTGATGAAAATGAAGCGCTTAAGCGCAAAATTGACGCGGCGAAAATGCCGAAAGAAGCGCGCGAGAAAACCGAAGCCGAGCTGCAGAAGCTGAAAATGATGTCGCCGATGTCTGCGGAAGCCACCGTGGTGCGCGGCTACATCGACTGGATGGTTCAGGTTCCGTGGAACGCCCGCAGCAAGGTCAAAAAAGATCTGCGTCAGGCGCAGGAAATCCTCGATACCGACCATTACGGTCTGGAACGTGTGAAAGATCGCATTCTGGAATATCTCGCAGTCCAGAGCCGCGTGAACAAGCTGAAAGGGCCAATTCTGTGCCTGGTTGGACCGCCGGGGGTAGGTAAAACCTCTCTGGGCCAGTCCATCGCTAAAGCCACGGGCCGTAAATATGTGCGTATGGCGCTGGGCGGCGTGCGTGATGAAGCGGAAATCCGCGGTCACCGCCGGACTTACATCGGCTCTATGCCGGGTAAACTGATCCAGAAGATGGCCAAAGTCGGGGTGAAAAACCCGCTGTTCCTGCTGGATGAAATCGACAAGATGTCTTCCGACATGCGCGGAGATCCTGCTTCTGCGCTGCTGGAAGTGCTTGATCCAGAACAGAACGTGACGTTTAACGATCACTACCTGGAAGTGGACTACGATCTTAGCGACGTGATGTTTGTCGCAACGTCTAACTCCATGAACATTCCGGCGCCGCTGCTGGATCGTATGGAAGTGATTCGCCTGTCTGGCTATACCGAAGACGAAAAGCTGAACATTGCCAAACAGCACCTGCTGCCGAAGCAGATTGAGCGCAACGCCCTGAAAAAAGGCGAGCTGAAAGTGGATGACAGCGCCATTGTGGGCATTATCCGCTACTACACTCGTGAAGCGGGTGTCCGTAGCCTGGAGCGTGAAATCTCCAAGCTCTGCCGTAAAGCGGTGAAACAGCTGCTGCTGGATAAATCGCTCAAGCACATCGAAATCAACGGTGACAACCTGAAGGATTACCTTGGGGTGCAGCGCTTTGATTACGGCCGTGCCGACAGCGAAAACCGCGTAGGCCAGGTGACCGGACTGGCGTGGACGGAAGTGGGCGGCGACCTGCTGACCATCGAAACCGCCTGCGTACCGGGTAAAGGCAAGCTGACTTATACCGGCTCCCTCGGTGAAGTTATGCAGGAGTCTATCCAGGCGGCGCTGACCGTCGTCCGTGCTCGTGCGGAAAAGCTGGGTATCAACGGTGATTTCTACGAGAAACGTGATATTCACGTTCACGTGCCAGAAGGGGCAACGCCAAAAGACGGCCCAAGCGCCGGTATCGCAATGTGTACCGCGCTGGTGTCCTGCCTGACGGGGAATCCGGTTCGCGCCGATGTGGCAATGACCGGTGAAATTACCCTGCGTGGTCAGGTGTTGCCGATTGGCGGCCTGAAAGAGAAACTGCTGGCGGCGCATCGTGGCGGCATCAAAACTGTGCTGATCCCGGACGACAACAAGCGCGATCTGGAAGAAATTCCGGACAACGTGATTGCAGACCTGACGATTCATCCTGTGAAGCGTATTGAGGAAGTTCTGGCCCTCGCGCTGCAGAATGAGCCTTCCGGCATGCAGGTGGTCACCGCAAAATAGTGACCTGACGCAAATACAGTCAATAAAATTAGGGCTGGTAAGTGAATTGTCACTTGCCAGCTTTTTTTTGTGTCGCTAATTTAGTTGCTGGCTGAGTTTATCGTCCACAACTCCTGTTGTAAGGGCATGACGAGCCTGTTATAACTGCTGCGCGGTCGCGCCTGAGGGATATCAGGTGCGATATAAATTATAAAGAGAGGAAGAGAAGAGTGAATAAATCTCAACTGATAGACAAAATTGCCGCAGGTGCTGATATTTCTAAAGCCGCGGCTGGACGTGCGTTAGATGCTGTTATTGCTTCTGTTACTGAATCTCTGCAGTCCGGGGAAGACGTAGCACTGGTAGGTTTTGGTACCTTTGCTGTTAAAGAGCGTGCTGCCCGTACTGGCCGCAACCCTCAAACCGGTAAAGAAATCACCATCGCCGCAGCAAAAGTACCAGGCTTCCGTGCTGGTAAAGCGCTGAAAGACGCTGTTAACTGATTTATTGGCCCCGACTGACTGGGGTAGATGGTGTCAGGTATCGCAGGGGCGCATCATTTGATGTGCCTTTTTTATTGCCTGAAGCCGAATTTTACGCAGGTGTTGATGATTTGCAGCGGGTTTCTTGTCACAATACGCCCTTGCGCGCAGCACAGGGCAGCTTGAGTCACTAAGGATGCCAGCTTAGCGCCTGCGCAGGTTTACCAAGTCATACTACAGCGGAGTGTTGTTACACCATGATGGACAATTTACGAGCGGCGGCTAACCATGTCGTGCTCAAGATCATTCTGGGTTTGATTATCTTGTCATTCGTTCTGACTGGCGTGGGTAGCTACCTGACTGGCGGTAACAATAATTATGCCGCAAAAGTAAATGGCCAGGAGATTGGCCGTGGCCAGTTCGAAAATGCCGTAGCGAACGAACGTAATCGTCAGCAGCAACAACTGGGCGATCAGTTCTCCGTTCTCGCCGGTAACGAAGGCTACATGAAGCAAATGCGTCAGCAGGTACTCAACCAGCTGATTGATGAAGCGCTGCTTGACCAGTACGCCAAACATCTTGGCCTCGGCATCAGCGACGAGCAGGTGAAAATGGCTATCTTCAGCCAGCCTGCCTTCCAGAATAACGGTAAGTTCGATAACGCACGCTATAACGCAATCATCGGCAATATGGGATTGACTGCCGATCAATATGCACAGGCACTGCGCAATCAGCTCACCACTGACCAGCTGATCAAAGCCGTGGTCGGCACCGACTTTATGCTCACTGGTGAAACCGACGAGCTGGCAGCATTGGTCTCCCAGCAGCGCGTTGTGCGTGAAGCCACTATCGACGTGAAAGCACTGGCCGCGAAGCAAGACGCTTCCGAGCAGGAAATCAACGCCAACTACGAGCAGAACAAAAACCGCTACATCACCCCTGAACAGTTTAAAGTCAGCTACATCAAGCTGGACGCGGCTTCCATGCAGGAAGAGGCCAGTGATGCGGACGTTCAGGCTTACTACGACCAGCACAAAGACGAATTCACCCAGCCGCAGCGTAACCGCTACAGCGTGATTCAGACTAAAACCGAAGATGAAGCGAAAGCGATTCTCGACGAGCTGAACAAGGGCGGCGATTTTGCTGCACTGGCGAAGGCCAAGTCGGCTGACATCATCTCTGCCCGCAACGGCGGTGATATGGGCTGGCTGGAAGCCTCCACCACGCCTGACGAACTGAAAAATGCCGGCCTGAAAGAAAAAGGTCAGCTGTCCGGCGTCGTGAAATCTTCCGTTGGTTTCCTGATCGTTCGTCTCGATGACATCCAGCCTGCCGTTGTGAAGCCGCTGGCGGAAGTCCGCGACGGCATCGTGGCGAAAGTGAAGCAGGAAAAAGCCGTTGACGCATACTATGCGCTGCAGCAGAAAGTGAGCGATGCCGCGAGCAACGACAACGAATCTCTGGCAAGCGCTGAGAAAGTCGCAGGTGTTAAAGCGGTTGAAACTGGCTGGTTCGGCCACGACAATCTGCCGGAAGAACTGAACTTCAAACCGGTTGCTGACGCTATCTTCAGCGGTGGTCTGGTGGGTGAAAACGGTTCGCCGGGCAGCAACTCAGACATCATTACCGTCGATGGCGATCGCGCTTTCGTACTGCGTATTTCCGAGCACAAAGCTGAAGCGGTTAAACCACTCTCCGAAGTGCGTGACCAGGTGATTGCCGCCGTGAAGCAGCAGAAAGCGGAGCAGCAGGCGAAACTGGACGCTGACAAACTGCTGAACGCGCTGAAACTGGGCAAAGGCAGTGACGAAATGAAAGCGGCGGGCCTGAGCTTCGGCGAAGCGAAAACCCTGAGCCGTACCGGGCAGGATCCTATCAGCCAGGCCGCCTTTGGGCTGCCTTTACCGGCGAAAGACAAGCCGAGCTATGGCGTCGCCAATGATATGCAGGGCAACGTTGTGCTGCTGTCTCTGGATGAAGTGAAAGCAGGCTCTATGCCGGACGAGCAGAAAAAAGCGATGGTGCAGGGGATCACCCAGAACAATGCCCAGATTGCTTTCGAAGCGCTGATGTCCAACCTGCGTAAAGAAGCGAAGATCAAACTGGGCGATATCATCGACCAACAGCAGTAATCCTCGCAAATTTTTGCAACGCAGTGTAATACCTGAAGGCCGCTTTCGCGGCCTTTTCCACATTTTAAATCCGGCGTTTGTTCCTGATTTTTATCCTCGCTATGGTGACCAGGCTGTCAACATACATGGAGGACACAGCATGACATCAGGCATCAAAGCATTTTCACTTTCCCTCGTTCTGGCCGGTTTACTTGGCTGCGCCCCGGCACATGCCGCCGCAGAAAAAGCAGGTTCGGCCCCGGCCAGCACGGCAGCGACGCAGCCTAAAACTGCCCCTGCCAAAACGGCGGAACAAGGGGAGGGGCTGGTGAGTATCAATAGCGCCCCGGCGGAAGAACTTGCCCAGAAAATGAACGGGGTGGGATTGAAAAAGGCGCAGGCCATCGTCAGCTACCGTGACGAATTCGGCCCGTTTAAAACGCTCGATCAGCTGCAGGAGGTCCCGGGCATTGGTGCAGCGCTGGTAGAACGTAACCTGGCTCGCATAAAACTTTGAGTTTACGTGCTCAGGCTTCCACCTGAAGAGGAAAGTTTGCTACTCTGAGTTAGAGGTCATACCAGTTATTGGGGTATGGCCTCGCTTACCTTCACCTGATGATAACAAAAACAGAACAAGGGCTTCGCGCTATGCAAACACATATCAAAGTTCGTGGATACCACATGGATGTCTACCAGCACGTTAACAACGCCCGTTATCTTGAGTTCCTCGAGGAGGCCCGCTGGGAAGGGCTGGAAAAAACGACGGGCTTCCAGTGGATGACGGAACACAACATCGCTTTTATCGTAGTGAATATCAATATTAGCTACCGCCGCCCTGCGGTGCTTGGGGACCTGCTGCGCATTGACAGCAAACTCCAGCAGCTTAACGGTAAAAGCGGCGTGTTGAGCCAGGTGGTGACGCTGGAGCCTGAAGGCGAAGCCGTGGCCGACGCGCTGCTGACCTTCGTCTGCATTGATTTAAAGACGCAAAAGGCCGTTCCGCTGGAGGGTGAATTGCGTCAGAAGCTGGAACAGATGATGAGTGCCTAAAATTGCTGACAAAGAGGGAAAAAGCATGGTTTTTCCCTCTTTGTGCTTATCAGCCGAAAATCAATGAATTGATTTTCCGGTCTTTTTTACGAACCGTCCGGTATTTCTTCTATCGACAGAGGTTTGTGACCACGCCGTTATGTTTTATTTGAGGCCAGTTTTTTGCTTCATTGCGGCCATGACTGCGGGTTTATTGGCAAGATAGTTATTCAGGCCATTAGCGCGCAGGTTGCAGGCGGCGCATTCGCCACAGCCGTCGCCCTGAATGCCGTTGTAGCAGGTCAGAGTCTCCTGACGAACCGTTTCCAGGCTCTGCCAGTAATCGGCCAGCGCCCAGGTTTCCGCTTTGTCCAGCCACATCAGCGGCGTTTCAAACCGGATGTCTCTTGCCATCCCGAGGCTAACCGCGTGGTTCAACGCTTTGACAAACTCGTCGCGGCAGTCCGGGTAGCCAGAGAAGTCCGTCTCGCAGACGCCGGTTATCACGGATTCAGCCTCAACCTGGTAAGCGTAAATCGCCGCCAGGGTCAGGAACAGGATGTTGCGGCCAGGTACGAAAGTGCTTGGGATGCCTTTATCCTCCGGGTTGTAGCCCGGCACCGGAATGCTGTCTCGCGTCAGGCTGCTCACCGCCAGTTCGTTCAGCAGGGTAACGTCCAGGACCTTGTGCGCACGGGCGCCAAGCTTCAGCGACAGCTTTTGGGCCACGTCGATTTCTGCCCGATGGCGCTGACCATAATCAAAGGTCACGCAATGGACTTCATCATATTGCTGTAAGGCCTGAATCAGGCAGGTGGTGGAGTCCTGTCCGCCGCTGAAAACCACGACTGTACGTTTCATTCTCTATCCTGTCGTTCATAAGGGTGTCTGGAAAAAGGGTATGGTAACGCCCCGCCAGGGCGTGAGCCAGCTTCTTCACGCCATTCCCGGCGGTGGGAGCCAGGCTTCGCAAAAATCAAACCAGCCCCAGGCATTCAGTTCAATGCCGTTCACGCCGGGTGGGGCGCTTATCTGGTAGCGATAATTAAACAGCGGCGTGACCACGGCATCCCGCATCAGGCCATGAAAAACTTCTTTCAACCCTTCATTACGTTCATAAGAAGGAGGGGAAGCCTGCACGGCATCCAGCGTGGCCTGCAGATGGGCATAATGGCCGGCGCTTAATAAATTGGGCCACAATACATCGCTGCGCAGCCATTGCTCCAGGGTGTATTCCGGCGCTTCACCAATCAGCCTGTCGCCCATCACGATATCGGCCTGGGCTAAATCTTCGCAGCCAGCCCAGGTTTTGGCGTCGTGAAAAATTACCGTCAGTTCGCAGCCGCGCTCTGCTAAATAGCGCTTAAGCTGATGGGCCATTGCGTGAAGCTCGACCGGCAAATGATAAACCAGCGTCAGTTTTTTCGGTAACGCTACGGCTTTGTGTGTTTCCCAGCCGGGGATTTGCCAGCCGGGGATCATCTCTCTATTGGGCGTGATCAGCTCGCTGTTAAGCGGCAGCGTGCCGATCATCTCCGGCTCCCGGACAATCTGCATGATAGTTCTGGCCTGCTCTGCGCTGAGCCTTCCCTGCGGCCTGATCCCCAGATAACAAAAGCCCAGGCTGATGCTATTACTGACCGGGCGCAGGTTCTCCAGCTCATCCTGCTGGCCGATGGCGATTTGCACCGGATGCAGGCAGCTTGTGCCGAGCGTGGTTTCAAAGAGCTGCGGGGTGATCCAGTATTCGATGGCTTTCAGCAGCGGGTGTTTCAGATGATAGCTTTCAAAGCTTTCCAGCCGTACCAGGTTTGGCTTGAAGCTGACAATGCGGAAGGGGCCGCAGCCCAGCTGTGTATCCTGCGGATGCGCCAGGCGGCTGCAATAGCTCGCCAGGCGATGCGCGAGCCAATAGTCCGGCCGATGCAAAATAAAGCGCAGGCACTGCGCGTGAGGGGTCTCAATGCGTTTGACGCTGATAAACAGCCGCCGCAGGGCGGGCAACGCCAACAGCAACATCAGCCTCTGTTGAAGCTGCTGGGTTTCTACGGGTTCGCCGTTGTGCCAGTGCAGGGTCGAGCGAATAAAAAAGTCCCAGCACAGGCCATTGTTGGATATTTGCCAGTGATGGGCGAGGTCAGGCTGGGGTTCCGGGCTTTCACGGGTAAAACGCGTGAGGCCGGAAAACACCTGCCCGGCGAGATGCTGCTCGGCCCGGCCCGGCAGAAAACCAGGGGCAACGGGATCAAGAGGACGATAATAAGGAATACGCAGTGTCGGGACATCGTTTTGCCACTGGCCGCCGAGGAACGGCTGTAATAGCTGGCGAAGCTGTTCCGGCGCAAGCTGGGCCAGCTCCAGCGCGTTCTGATGCTGGCCCTTATCCAGAACCTGCTCCATCATGCCGGAACGGACGCTTTCCGGTGAAACCAGAAACGTCAGGTCCCCGCGTTTGCCGCGGCCAGACTGTGCGCGCCAGCGTAGCCAGCCCGCGTCTTCAAGCTGATTTAGCAGCGTCCTTACGTGTCGATCGCTACAAAAGCAGCGCTCGGCCAGCTCAGCAACCGTCACCTGCTGCGGCTCTCCGCCGGAAGGCTGCCATAAACGCTGGAATTGATTGAGCCGATTCAGAAGTCGCATAACAAACCCGGAACATTTTTTATCAAGTATTCACTATTAGTTCCGTATATTCCAGAGGATACTTTTGCCTGTCACGATCACTTCTGGAGTAACCATGGCTCGTCTGGCTGCATTTGATATGGACGGCACGCTGCTGCTGCCCGACCATCACCTTGGGGAAGCAACCCTGAATACGCTGAAGCGTCTGCGTGAAGAGCGCCAGATAACCCTGGCTTTTGCAACCGGCCGCCATGAACTGGAGATGCGCCATATTCTCGGCAAGATCGATCTCGACGCTTTCCTGATCACCGGCAACGGCACGCGCATTCACAGCATGGAAGGTGAGCTAATGCACCGCAACGATCTCTCGCCGTGGGCGGTAGAGACAGTGCTGCACGGGCATTGGGATACGGAAGCGAGCATGCATGCCTTTAACGATTCAGGTTGGTTAACCAGCCATGAAATCCCGGAAATGCTTCACGCACACGTATACAGCGGTTTCCGGCCACATATCGTCGATCTTCGTCGTTTACCGGCTCACGAAGTCACCAAGATCTGCTTCTGCGGCGATCACGACGATCTGTGCCGCCTGCGCATTCAGCTCAATGAAGCTCTCGGCGATAGCGCATTTCTTTGCTTCTCAGCCATGGACTGCCTGGAAGTTCTGCCGGTGGGCAGCAACAAGGGCGAAGCGCTTGGTGTATTGAGCGCCCACTTAGGTTTGACACTGCAGGATTGCATGGCATTTGGCGATGCGATGAACGACCGTGAAATGCTCTCGGCGGTTGGGCACGGCCTGATTATGGGCAACGCCATGCCGCAGCTAAAAGCGGATTTACCCCATCTGCCGGTTATCGGCCACTGCCGTAACCAGGCGGTCTCGCACTATTTGACGCACTGGCTGGACACTCCACATCTCACCTATTCCCCCGAATATTGAGACCTTACAGCACCGGGCCAAGAGCCCGGTTTTTTTATACTCGTCATACTTCAAGCCGCAGGTGCGTTGACTGCACCCGGTTTATTCAGCTCATCCATGAGCTTCACCCTTTCAGGGCCGTTGCAAGCAACGTTCAAATCTGCTCCCGGCAGATTTGTCACCTCAGTCACATAGTTAGCTATGCTCCTGAGGATTAATGAGAGACATCCTGTCTCTCACCGCAGGCTCGCCTTTGGCGGTTCAAATTCGTTCCTGACGAATTTATCACGGTCTTGCCGCCTTCCTGCAACTCGAATTATTTAGAGTATAAATCTGGATATATTCACCAACTGGTTTATTTCGGCACACCATGGCTGTAAATCGCCGATATGCTCGCTGACCCAGGCTGAATTGTAGTAGGACTCAAGATAGCGTTCGCCGCTGTCGCAAAGCAGCGTCACGATAGATCCGCTCCGGCCTTCCTCACGCATTCTGGCGGCAAGCTGCAGCACGCCCCACATATTGGTGCCGGTTGAGGCGCCTACTTTGCGGCCAAGCTGGGATTCCAGCCATTGCATAGTAGCGACGCTGGCGGCGTCCGGCACGCGCATCATCTCGTCAATCACATCAGGAATAAACGAAGGCTCGCAGCGTGGGCGTCCAATACCTTCGATTTTGCTGCCAACTGCGCTTTTCAGGCCACAGTCGCGCTGTTGCCAGTAATCAAGAAAGACTGAGTTCTGCGGATCGACGACCACCAGCTTTGTGTCGTGGCCCTGGAAGCGAAGATAACGGCCAATGGTAGCTGAGGTACCGCCGGTCCCCGCGCTCATCACGATGTAATCCGGTACCGGATGCGGCTCATGGGTCATCTGGCGGAAAATACTGTCGGCGATATTGTTGTTCCCGCGCCAGTCAGTTGCCCTCTCAGCGTAAGTAAACTGATCCATATAATGGCCGTTCAGCTCACGGGCAAGCATTTCCGAAGCGGCGTAAATTTCGCAGGCGCTGTCTACAAAGTGGCAGCGACCGCCGTAAAATTCGATCTGTTCAATTTTGCGTTTTGCGGTGCTGGCGGGCATCACGGCAATAAACGGCAGGCCAAGCAGACGAGCAAAATAGGCTTCTGACACCGCCGTTGAACCAGAGGAGGCTTCGATGATCGTGGTGCCTTCTTTAATCCAGCCGTTACACAGCCCGTACAGGAACAGGGAGCGCGCGAGACGGTGCTTCAGGCTGCCGGTCGGGTGCGTGCTCTCATCCTTAAGATACAGTTGAATACCCGGAAAAGCGGGCAAAGCCAGGCGGATAAGATGCGTATCCGCAGAGCGTTGATAGTCGGCGTTGATCTCGCTGATGGCGTTGGTTACCCAGGTGCTGGTCATGGAAAATTCTCATTTATCAATTTGTGCTTAGCGTAATCTAAAGTCAGGATAAAAAAGTTGCCATTTTGCCTGTTTAGCGCTTCCATTAGAGAAAATATTTCTCTCTGGTGGTCTTGTGATAGATAAAATTGACCAAAAGCTGCTTTCGATGCTGCAGCAGGACTGTACCCTGTCTTTGCAGGCGCTGGCGGATGCCGTTAATCTGACCACCACCCCGTGCTGGAAACGCCTGAAACGCCTGGAAGACGAAGGCTATATTCGCGGCAAAGTGGCGCTGCTGGACCCGGAAAAACTCGGCCTGGGCCTGACGGCGTTTGTGCTGATCAAAACCCAGCAGCACAGCAGCGAGTGGTACTGCAAATTTGTCTCGGTGGTGGAAGCCATGCCCGAAGTATTGGGGTTTTGGCGCATGGCCGGGGAATACGACTATCTGATTCGGGTTCAGGTCGCCGATATGAAGCGGTACGACGACTTCTATAAGCGGCTGGTGAACGGCATCCCGGGATTAAGCGATGTCACTTCGAGTTTTGCCATGGAACAGATAAAATACACCACAGCATTACCTCTAACTTCCTGATTCCGCACTGGTGGAACAGTAGCCTTCACTCTTTTGCCCTGGCCGGCAGGCAGCATTTCAGGACTTAAACTTCGTGCGATTATTTGCTCAATTAAGCTGGTACTTCACCCGCGAGTGGCGACGCTACCTCGGCGCGGTGGCATTGCTTATTATCATCGCTATTTTGCAGCTCGTGCCGCCAAAAGTGGTGGGCGTGATTGTGGATGGCGTCGTGCAGCAGCGTCTCTCCTCTCAGCAGGTGCTGATGTGGATTGGCCTGATGCTGCTTATTGCCGTGGTGGTTTATCTGGTGCGCTACGTCTGGCGAGTCCTGCTGTTCGGGGCGTCTTACCAGCTTGCGGTTGAGCTGCGGGAAAACTATTACCGCCAGCTAAGCCGCCACCACCCTGAATTTTATCTCCGCCACCGTACCGGCGACCTGATGGCGCGCGCGACTAACGATGTCGATCGCGTGGTGTTCGCTGCGGGGGAAGGAGTGTTAACGCTGGTGGATTCGCTGGTCATGGGGCTGGCGGTGCTGATCGTCATGTCTACCCAAATTAGCTGGCAGCTCACTCTGCTGGCGCTTTTGCCGATGCCGATCATGGCCGTGGTGATCAAACGCGACGGCGCGCGTTTACACGATCGCTTCAAAGTAGCGCAGGCGGCATTCTCAGCCTTAAACGATCGTACTCAGGAAAGCATGACCAGCATCCGCATGATCAAGGCGTTCGGCCTTGAAGACAGGCAGTCGGCGCTGTTTGCCGCAGAAGCCCAGGATGCAGGGGCGAAGAACATGCGCGTGGCGCGCATTGATGCCCGTTTTGATCCCACCATTTATGTGGCGATTGGGGCGGCAAACCTTTTAGCCATCGGTGGCGGAAGCTGGATGGTTATCGACGGCACGCTTACCCTGGGGCAGCTCACCAGTTTTGTGATGTACCTCGGCCTGATGATCTGGCCGATGCTGGCGCTGGCCTGGATGTTCAATATTGTCGAGCGTGGGAGTGCGGCCTACAGCCGTATCCGCGCAATGCTGGAAGAAGAGCCGGGCGTGGTCGATGGCGATAAAACGCTGCCGGAAGGGCGGGCTGAACTGGTGGCTTCGATTCGCCAGTTCCACTACCCGCAGACCACTCAGCCGACGCTGCAAAACGTCAACTTCACCCTTAAACCTGGTCAAATGCTTGGCCTGTGCGGGCCAACGGGGTCTGGCAAAAGCACTATTCTGGCTCTGATCCAGCGTCATTTCGACGTGGAAGAGGGCGATATTCGCTACCACGATATTCCGCTCACGGCGCTGAAAATTGACGGCTGGAGAAGCCGTCTGGCTATCGTGAACCAGACGCCATTCCTGTTCTCTGACACCGTAGCCAGCAACATTGCGCTGGGTAAGCCGGGGGCCACGCAGGAGGACATTGAGCGTGTCGCTCGCCTGGCCAGCGTGCATGAGGATATCCTGCGCTTGCCGCAAGGGTACGACACCGAAGTGGGTGAACGTGGGGTCATGCTTTCCGGCGGGCAAAAGCAGCGTATTTCCATTGCCAGGGCGCTGCTGCTGGATGCCGAAATCCTGATTCTGGATGACGCGCTTTCCGCAGTAGATGGCCGCACCGAGCACCAAATTCTGCACAACCTGCGCGAGTGGGGCGAACACCGCACGGTTATTATCAGCGCGCACCGTCTGTCAGCGTTGACGGAAGCCAGCGAGATCCTGGTGATGCAGCACGGGCATATCGCCCAGCGCGGCAGCCATGACGCGCTGGCGTCTCAGTCGGGCTGGTATCGGGATATGTACCGCTATCAACAGCTGGAGGCCGCGCTGGACGAAGCCCCGGAGCAGGAAGACGTCAGGGAGAGCGCCAATGAGTCGTAAACAACAGTGGCCTACCATTAAACGCCTGCTGGCTTACGGATCGCCGTGGCGCAAACCGCTGGGCGGAGCGATGCTGATGCTCTGGGTTGCGGCTGCCGCTGAGGTTTGTGGCCCGGTGCTGGTGAGCTATTTCATTGATAACCTGGTGGCGAAAAACCAGATGCCGCTTGGCCTCGCGGCCGGGCTGGCCGTGGCTTATATTCTGCTGTCGATCAGCGCCGCGGGGTTGCACTATCTTCAGGCGCTGCTGTTTAACCGGGCGGCGGTGGGCGTGGTGCAAAAACTGCGTACCGATGTCATGGATGCAGCGCTACGCCAGCCGCTGAGTGCGTTCGACACGCAGCCGGTAGGGCAACTCATCTCGCGCGTGACGAACGACACCGAAGTAATTCGCGATCTGTATGTCACCGTTGTGGCAACGGTGCTGCGGAGCGCGGCGCTGATTGGCGCTATGCTGGTGGCGATGTTCACGCTCGACTGGCGCATGGCGCTGGTGGCGATAACTATCTTCCCGGCGGTGATCGCCGTGATGTTTATCTACCAGCGCTACAGCACGCCGATTGTGCGAAGGGTGCGTAGCTACCTGGCGGACATTAACGACGGCTTTAACGAAGTTATCAACGGCATGAGCGTCATCCAGCAGTTCCGCCAGCAGGCCCGCTTCGGCGAACGCATGGGGCAGGCAAGCCGTTCTCACTACCTGGCGCGGATGCAAACCCTGCGGCTTGATGGCTGGCTTCTGCGGCCGCTGCTTAGCTTGTTTTCGGCGATGATTCTGTGTGGCCTGCTGATGTTGTTCGGCTTCACCTCGCGGGGCACCATTGAAGTTGGCGTACTGTATGCCTTTATTAACTATCTTGGCCGCCTGAACGAACCGCTGATCGAACTGACCACTCAGCAATCCATTCTGCAGCAGGCGGTAGTGGCCGGGGAGCGCGTGTTTGAGCTGATGGACGGTAAACGTCAGGATTACGGCAATGACAACCGGCCCCTCGCCAGCGGCGCTATCAGCGTGGATAACGTGTCATTTGCCTACCGGGGCGACCGCCTGGTGCTGCAGGACATTAATCTGGAAGTGCCTTCCCGCAGCTTTATTGCCCTGGTCGGGCATACCGGCAGCGGAAAAAGCACCCTGGCTAACCTGCTGATGGGTTACTACCCGTTAACGAAAGGCGAAATACGCCTCGATGGCCGACCTCTGGACTCCCTCAGCCATGAAGCCTTGCGCCGCGGCGTGGCGATGGTGCAGCAGGATCCGGTGGTGATGGCTGATTCGTTCTTTGCCAACGTAACCCTGGGGCGGGACATCAGCGAAGAGGTGGTCTGGCAGGCGCTGGAGACGGTGCAACTGGCCGAACTGGCGCGGGCGTTGCCGGAAGGCATTCATACCCGTCTGGGCGAGCAGGGCAATAATCTCTCTGTGGGCCAGAAGCAGCTCCTTGCCCTGGCGCGCGTGCTGGTGGAAGCCCCACAGATCCTGATCCTCGATGAAGCCACGGCGAATATCGACTCCGGCACCGAGCAGGCTATTCAGCGGGCGCTGGCGGCAGTTCGTCAGCACACAACCCTGGTGGTGATTGCCCACCGTTTGTCTACCATCACTGATGCCGACACGATTCTGGTGCTGCATCGTGGTCAGGCCGTGGAGCGCGGTACGCACAGCGAACTGCTGGCGCAGCAGGGCCGTTACTGGCAGATGTATCAGCTTCAGTTAGCGGGCGAGGAGCTGGCCGCTGCTGCACAGGAAGAATCGCTCACGGCCTGATGCACCACAACCATGCAACGGGCCGCATAAAAACCATCGCTTCTCCGCGTTGGTGCAAAACGAAAACGCATCCTGCACTGCAGTGGTGCGTTTTTTCTTTTCAGATTGATCCTACCCGTTCCCACTCCTTCATCCAGCTTTCCGGTAACCCGCCTGAAGCCTGAAAACGTGCTGAATCACGCTGGTTTTTTATTCCTGGCATGGGCTTTGCTTTGCTCTCTACGTGCAGGTAACGACCTAATTCTGAGTGGAGAGAATTTATGAAGCTGGTAACCGTGGTAATCAAACCGTTCAAGCTTGAAGACGTGCGTGAAGCGCTCTCTTCAATCGGTATTCAGGGGCTTACCGTGACCGAAGTTAAAGGTTTCGGTCGCCAGAAAGGCCATGCGGAGCTTTACCGTGGCGCCGAGTACAGCGTCAACTTTCTGCCGAAAGTAAAAATCGATGTTGCTATTGCTGACGACCAGCTCGATGAAGTTATCGACGTGATCAGCAAAGCTGCCTACACCGGCAAAATCGGTGATGGGAAAATCTTCGTTGCAGAACTGCAACGCGTTATTCGTATTCGTACCGGCGAAGCCGACGAAGCCGCTCTGTAACTGCTGGCAAGCCTTGATTGGGATGGGAAAAATGAAAAAATTAGCTGCACTCCTTGGTTTAGGCGCCCTGGCATTACTGCCGACGCTCGCCTTCGCTGCGGACGCGCCTGCGGTCGCGGACAAAGCCGACAACGCCTTTATGATGATATGCACCGCGCTGGTGCTATTTATGACCATCCCAGGCCTTGCGCTTTTTTACGGCGGTCTGATTCGCTCCAAAAACGTGCTGTCGATGCTGACACAAATCTCCGTCACCTTCGCCCTGGTTTGCGTGCTGTGGGTCGTGTATGGCTACAGCCTGGCGTTTGGCACCGGCAACAACTTCTTCGGCAGCTTTGACTGGGTGATGCTGAAAAACATCCAGCTGAAAGCGCTGATGGGCACTTTCTATCAGTACATTCACGTCGCTTTCCAGGGCTCCTTCGCCTGTATTACCGTTGGGCTGGTAGTGGGTTCTCTTTCCGAGCGCGTGCGTTTCTCTGCGGTAGTGATTTTTGCTGCCGTCTGGCTGACGCTCTCTTACGTGCCAATTGCGCACATGGTGTGGGGCGGCGGTATTCTGGCTACGCACGGCGCGCTGGACTTCGCGGGGGGTACCGTGGTGCACATTAACGCTGCTGTTGCTGGCTTAGTGGGTGCTTACCTGGTGGGTAAACGCGTTGGCTTCGGCAAAGAAGCGTTCAAGCCGCACAACCTGCCAATGGTGTTTATCGGCACCGCAATCCTCTACTTCGGCTGGTTCGGTTTCAACGCTGGTTCTGCAAGTGCGGCCAACGAAATCGCTGCGCTGGCGTTCGTGAACACCGTTGTTGCCACTGCCGCGGCGATTCTCTCCTGGGTCTTCGGCGAGTGGGCGCTGCGCGGTAAACCTTCTCTGCTGGGTGCCTGTTCCGGTGCTATCGCGGGTCTGGTCGGTATTACCCCTGCGTGTGGCTACGTTGGCGTAGGTGGTGCGTTGCTGATTGGCCTGGTTGTTGGTCTGGCCGGCCTGTGGGGCGTGACGACGCTGAAAAAATGGCTGAACGTGGATGACCCATGTGATGTGTTCGGCGTACACGGCGTCTGCGGCATCATCGGCTGCATCATGACCGGTATCTTCGCGGCAACTTCTCTGGGCGGCGTGGGTTATGCAGAAGGCGTGACTATGGGGCATCAGCTTCTGGTTCAGCTTGAAAGCGTGGCTATCACCATTGTCTGGTCCGGCGTGGTGGCGTTCATCGCGTTCAAGATTGCTGACCTGACCGTAGGTCTGCGTGTACCAGAAGAGCAGGAACGCGAAGGCCTGGATGTGAACAGCCACGGCGAAAACGCGTACAACAACTGATTTGTTATCAAAACCTCGCCCGGTTGGGCGAGGTTTTACTTCTCTCTGAAAACCATCTGTTATGCAGGTGGTTTTTTTATTTCAGCGTTAATTACCCGCGATGGCGCATGACGCCTTCCTGAACCGTCGACGCGACCAGCACGCCATCTTGCGTATAAAACTCTCCACGAACAAAGCCGCGAGCGCTCGACGCGGAGGTGCTTTCCACGCTGTACAACAGCCATTCGTTCATGTCGAACGGACGATGGAACCACATGGAGTGATCGATAGTCGCGACCTGCATCCCTGGTTCCAGGAAACCAACGCCATGCGGCTGTAGGGCGACCGGCAGGAAATTGAAGTCGGAGGCATAGCCGAGCAGATACTGGTGCACGCGCAGATCCTGCGGCATGTTGCCGTTCGCACGGATCCAGACCTGGCGGGCCGGCTGATCGACGTGGCCTTTCAGCGGGTTGTGGAATACGGCCGGGCGAATTTCCAGCGGTTTTTCGCTAAGAAACTTCTCTTTCGCATGCGGCGGGAGGAATTTTTCCAGCGAGCGGGCGATGTCCGTTTCGGACGGCAGACCATCCGGTTTTGGCGCTGGCGGCATCTCTTTCTGGTGCTCATAGCCAGATTCCGGGGCCTGGAATGATGCGGTCATATAGAAAATCGGCTTGCCGTTCTGCACTGCAGCAACGCGGCGGGCGCTAAAACTGTTGCCGTCGCGCAGGGTTTCTACGTCATAAACAATGGGCTTTTGGCTATCGCCCGGGCGTAAGAAATAGCTGTGGAAAGAGTGAACAAGGCGCTCTTCCGGTACGGTTTCTTTAGCCGCGTAAAGCGCCTGGCCGACCACTTGCCCACCAAACACCTGACGCAGGCCTAAATCCTCGCTTTGGCCACGGAACAATCCCTCTTCAATTTTTTCCAGGTTAAGTAACGCCAATAAATTGCTGAGCGCCTGACTCATAAAATGTCCTCAATAAAAGGGAATGCGGCGAATTTTCTCGATTATAACATGCCTGTAAACGGCGTATTTGATGCGCAGATGCTGGGAACATTCCTGGTTTTCAGCAGAATTCAGTGATCTGTGCCACACTTAAGCCGTTAAGCGCGTTTTTCAACGGGGTTCGTCCCCGGCGCGACATTGATAATAAGGAGAAAAAATCAATGAAACTTGTGCCTATGTTAAGTGCTTTGGCTATCGCGGTTGCTGTTGCAGGTTGTGCACATAAGAGTGCTGATGTGCCTACTCCTGCGCCGAGTGCATCCGCCGGAGCCGCATCTGCCCAGCAATCTAACATCGCAATGCCCAACGTCTCCGGTACGGCATGGATCCGTCAGCGGGTTGCTCTGCCGCCAGATGCTGTGCTGACGGTGACCGTCTCTGACGCTTCGCTGGCCGATGCCCCTTCGAAAGTCATTGCCCAGAAAGTTACGCGTACCGAAGGTAAACAGGCGCCTTTCAGCTTCGTGATCCCGTTCAATCCGGCTGACATCCAGCCGAACGCGCGTATCCTGCTGAGTGCCGCCATCACCGTGGACGGTAAGCTGATGTTTATCACCGATACCTTCCAGCCGGTGATCAATCAGGGCGGGACGAAGGCCGATCTGACGCTGGTGCCGGTACAAAATACGGCGATTCCGCTTCAGCAAGGCGGTGGGGCGGCAACAACGGTGCCATCCACCTCGCCGACTCAGGTGACGCCATCTTCGGCGGTGCCTGCGCCAACAACGTACTAAAGCGAAACGCCCCCAAATGGGGGCGTTTTAATATTTCCAGCGGTAACGCAGCATATCAATATGCCCGTCGCCTGACACCATCACCCCTTCAGAAAGCAGCGCCTGGCGCTGACGCTGGAGATCGGGCCCTGTCAGTGAAATCACACCCTGCCGGTTCACCACCCGATGCCACGGTAAACGGCTGCCTTCGGGCAGGCGCTTGAGCACGCCCCCCACCTGGCGGGCAGCCCGGGGCGACCCGGCCAGTGCGGCAATTTCGCCGTAGGTGGTAACGTAACCTTCGGGAATGGCGGCAACAATTTGGTAAACCCGCTGCGGAAAGGAATCGTGCTTATCCATAGAGAACTCCTGGCAAAATCGCTTCTAAGGATAATCGGCGACGGAGAAAGCACCAAGTTAAACCGGTGATGCGCAATAAACCAACACCTGACCGCCGCTGGCTTGCAATTCGCGGGGGGGATGTGGATAATGCGCCAGCGCGTTGGATAACAACGCTCTCAATGGGGGCCCTGTTGGTTCTCCCGCAACACTAACTTGTGAACTCGGTCAGGTCCGGAAGGAAGCAGCCGCAGCAGGCGACGTGTGTGCCGGGATGTAGCTGGCAGGGCCCCCACCCATTTCTGGCTACCCCTTAGCCAGCGCTGCTTTAGTCGTGCGCTTTTCTCCCCATCCTAAGTTGATCCCCGCTGCTGCCAGTAAAATCATTGCGCCGCCGAAAAACTGAATCGGGCTCAGGCTGTGATCAAAGACAAAACGATCCACGACCACCGCCACAATCGGGTAGATAAACGAGAGCGAGGCGGTGATCGACGTCGGCAGCTTTTGAATCGCGCCGTACAGCAACTGGTACATCATACCGGTATGGAGTATGCCCAGCGTGGCTACAATTCCCCAATGCGTGAACGTCATGTGCTGCTGGAAATCGACCAGCGGCAGCAGCATCAACGTGCCGACGGCCACCTGAACAAGAGCAATTTGCTGCGCAGGCACGCCTTTCAGCTGGCGAATAATCAGCGCCGTCAGGGCATAAAAGAACGCGGCACCCAGCGCCATCGTAATCCCGGTAAGCCAGCCGTTGCTGCCGCTATGGTTAAACCCGCTAGAAAACACCAGCAGCATGCCGGCAAATGACGCGCCCAGCCAAAGCCACTTGCTGCGGCTGACTTTCTCTTTCAGGATAAAAACGCCCATCCCGACCAGCATCAGCGGCTGCGTATTGTAGAGTACCGTGGCTAGGCCAATGGACGTTCGTGAATAGGCGGCGAACAGCAGTAGCCAGTTTACGACCAGCGCCACGCCGCCGAGGGCGGCAATCAAAACAACCCTGCGGTTCAAATGGCTGCGCCAGTTACCGCTCATCAGGCCCAGGATGAACAGCGTAATAGCGGCAAAGACGCAGCGCCAGAACACAACGTTGGTGACAGGTTGCTGAGAAAACACTACCAGTGCGCCGATAGTGCCGGAGATGAGCATCGCCGCAATCATTTGCAGGCTGCCAGTTCTTATCTCACGAGTCATTTTGTCTCTCCAGAATAAAGAGCTTTATTCTGGGCACTGTGGCCGGGGCGTTGAAGTGGTAAAATTAGCGCATTCCAATCTTTTGCCTTTATAAATGAGATAAAAATGAGTCATTCCCTTCTCGATGAAATAGACAGGCATATCCTGACTGTTCTTACGGCTGATGCCCGCATTTCGTTGAAAGTGCTGAGCGGAAAAATCGGGCTTTCTTCACCGAGTACGGCAGAAAGAGTGAAACGCCTTGAGGAACGCGGCGTGATCAACGGCTACACCATGAATACCAACTTGCAGGCCCTGGGCTACACCATGCAGGCGCTGGTTCGCATGAAGCCTCTGCCGGGTATGTTACAGAAAGTAGAGAAGATGATTCAGGCCATTCCAGAATGCATCGAATGTGACAACATTACCGGAGAAGACTGCTTTATTATTCGCCTGGCGCTTCGTTCGGTGGGGCAACTGGATGATATTCTTAATGGGCTGACTGAATTCGCCCAGTGCAATACGTCAATCGTCAAAAGCACGCCGGTAAAGCGAAGGCTACCGCCTTTGTAAAAAAATAAACCGGATATATTTTCTGGATATTTGAATTATGACAGAAATATTAAATTTATCGCACTGGCTGGATCTTATTTATTCTCTATAGTATTAAACACAAACCTCTGTTTAAGCACTAAGGATTTGCAATGACGACGGCTACGCTGAACGTAAAAATAAGCATCGAGTTAAAAGAGAAGATTCGTCACTATGCGGAAGAGAATAGTGAAACCCTGGCAAGCGTAACGGAGAGACTTCTGTCCAAAGCCTTTGATAATCTCGACAGCGACGTGGGCGTCGATGAAGATGATGTGGACAGCCAGCATACTTCTGAGGCTCGCGTGACGCCATTAAACGATCGTGAGATCAAGGCATTGCGTAAACTGCTGAAGAAGAAAAAATGAACGCCGGTACGGACAGTACCGCTTACAGCTATCAGCAAGCCTGTGAGTTATTGCGTTCAGGCTACCTGAAAAAAGTGAAGCTGGGATGGAATATTGGCAGCGATGAGTTTTTCCGCATCGCTTCAGACTGGTGTGATACCGGGGCCAGTATTAAAAAAGAGGGTGAACATTTCACCATCACCCTAAAAGGGTTCGCTATCCCAAGAATTTCACAAAACTAATTTATTGCATCGCCTTATTGCTATCCTTACAGAATAATATTTCCCTCTTTTCTTTTAGAGGGAAATATTTCGCTTGCTAAAATACCATTCCCCGCAAACTTTCATTTCTTGTTGCCGCCAGATGCTGCCAGAGCGGCTGCAGCCGCTGCAGGGCAAACTGCATCTCCGCGGGTTCAAGGCTGAAGGGGAGGCGTAAAAAGCGCTCAAAAGCCCCTTCGACCCCAAACCGTGGCCCGGCCCCTATCCGAATGCCCTGACTCTCGGCGGCGGCGGCAAAAATCGTTGCCAGCGGTTTCGGTAATTCCACCCACCACGACAGCCCGCCTTCCGGGGGCGATGTTTGCCAGTCCGGGAACAGCGTTTGCATCGTGGCGAAGCTCGTTTCGCAGCGTTGGCGGAGCATCTCTCTGCGCTGAGGCAAGAACTGCGCCGCGTCGGTAAACAGCTGCGTGGCGGCCAGCTGCTCCAGTAAAGGCGTCCCTAAATCAAAGGTATTGCGGATTTGTATCAGCGAACTGATGGTTTTGCCTGAGGCCCTTATCCAGCCGAGGCGCAGCCCGCCCCAGAAACTTTTTCCGGCAGAACCCAGCGAAATAGTGTGCTCTTCCGGGCCAAAAGCCGCCAGCGGAGGAGGGGGCGGTGCGTCAAACCAGAGATCGGCCAACGTCTCATCCACAACCAGCGTGGTGTGGCTGCGGGCAGCAATCTCATTAACCCTCTGGCGCGTGGCTGCATCCATGCAGCGGCCTGTGGGATTATGAAAATCGGGAATTAAGTAGGCCAGCCGGGGAGAAGTCTGGGCGATTGTCGCCGCTAAACCGTCAACATCCCAGCCGCTGGCGGGCAGGCTGACCGGCACGGGGCGGCAGGAGGCTCCGCGAATAGCCGCCAACGCCATCGGATAAGTAGGATGGTCAACGACCACGCGGTCGCCTGGACCGGTGAACAGTCTAAGTATCAGCCCCAGCCCGCTGACGGCACCGTTGACCACCATAATTTGGTCAGGCGTGGTGGGTAACCCTCGGGACGCATAATGCCGCGCAATCGCTTCTCTCAGCTCCGGTAAGCCCTGGCTGTCATAGCCGGTTGAGGACAAATGCTCCGGCAGGAAAGTGAGCGCGGTGGAATAGGCCCGATGAATTTCCGGCCCGGCGCTGAGCGCGGCGGTGGAAAGATCCAGCACAGGGGCATTGCCGGGTAAAGGGGAGATGGCCGGGCTGCTCTCGGGCAGCATGGTGACGGAGCCTGAACCCTGGCGACTCAGCAGATAGCCTTCCTCCCTGAGCTGCGCCAGCGCGGAGGCCACCGTGGTACGGCTCACGCCCAGCGCGGCAGAAAGCTCTCTTTCCCCCGGCAGCCTGCTGTCGAGCGGCAGGCGGCCATCCAGGATCAGCAGCCGCAGCCCATCTGCCAGCTGGCGATAAACCGGCGAGCGGGATGACGCCTGATGCCAGTGGCCCAGCAGGCGTGTTAAAGATGAAATTCCGATTCTGCGCAGCGTCATAGCAGTCCACTTTCTGATAACTGGACCTTAATACTAAGTCCATTTTGCGAGAGGGTATAGCCATAAAAACACAATGAGGATCTCTGTCATGATGGCTCGTCGCCTGCTGCAGCTTTATACCGGCCTGGTCTTTTACGGCATTTCAACCGCTATGTTCGTTCGTGCCGATCTGGGCGCGGACCCGTGGAACGTTTTCCACCTCGGCGTGGCGAGGCTTTTTTCGCTTAACCTCGGGCTGGTGATGATTATTGTGGGGGCGCTGGTGCTGCTGCTGTGGATCCCGCTGCGCCAGCGGCCTGGCCTTGGCACCATCAGTAACGTGATTGTGTTAGGTCTGGCGGCGGATGCCACGCTGGCGCTAATGCCGCCGCTGGAATCGCTTCTTGCGCGTTCCGTTTTGCTGGTCGGCGCGTTGGTGGTTAACGCCCTGGCGACGGGGATGTATATCGGCGCAGGTTTTGGGGCCGGGCCACGAGATGGCCTGATGACCGGGATCCATGCCAGAACGGGCTGGTCGGTGCGCAGCGTGCGTACCGCCATCGAAGTGACCGTACTGATCTCCGGCTGGCTGATGGGCGGCAGTTTTGGCGTGGGCACAGTGCTTTATGCGTTAGCTATCGGGCCTCTGATTCAGCTTTGCCTGCCGTGGTTTCGCGTTAAGCCGTTGAATAACACAGCGACTGCTGCACCGGAAGCTACATCCTGACGCTCTGACTGTGCTAAACAGTATCTTCCGGAGAACAACATTCGCTGAGCGGGAGAGAGCATGCGGCACGAGATTGTGAGTAAACCAGCGCTGAACTGGAACAGCCTTCAGCTGGCAGAGATATTAACCCATTGTTTTGAAGAGTACGTGGTGCCTTTCCGTCTGGAAGGTGAAACGTTCGGCTGGCGTTTTGCCTCAGAAGATTTTTTTCCTGGCGACAGCCCCGTCTGGCTTTACCGTGGAGAGCCCAAAGCGATGGCGCTGGTGACGCGACGCGGGCAAACCTGCCGGCTGGCCGCATTTGCGATTCGCCCTGAGCTGCGCGGGCAGGGGTTAGGCAAGATCTTCATTCAGCAGCTCATTGATGCCGCGCGCGAACGCGGGGATAAGCAATTTTATCTGGAAGTGATTTTAGGCAACGAAGGTGGGCTGGCGCTCTATGAGCGAATGGGCTTTGTGCCCCAGCAAACGCTGGTGGGCTTCCAGTCCTCCGGCGTGCCGGAAGGTGAAGCCGACGGCGAGCTGCTGGAAATCGATCCAATGCAAATGACCCGTAGAATGATGGCTGCTAACGATGCGCCGCTGCCGTGGCTTTGCGCGGCCGAAACGCTGTATAAGCTACCGGGTAAGGCTTTTGTACTGGATGAAGTGGCTTATGCGATGGTCGTTCCCGGTGAGATACCGAAGCTCAGAGGGTTGTTTGTTGAGCCGCATGCGCGACGTTCGGGGAAGGCGAAAAAGCTGCTGGCTTTACTTCAGCACCGGTTCCCTGGATTAGTGACTATTCCCAGCTTGCCCGAAACGGTTGCGCCGTTATTTTTAAGCAGCGGTTTTACACAGGATACGCTCCGGCAATATGAAATGAAGCTGACTTTGTAGATGAAAATGGGTGAGGGCGAATGCCCTCACCCTGCAAGTTACAGCACGCCCTGAGCCAGCATCGCGTCCGCAACTTTCACGAACCCGGCGATGTTCGCGCCGCGAACGTACTGGGTTTGTTTCCCTTCGCCGCCGTAATCCACGCAGGCCTGGTGAATATCGAGCATGATGTGGTGCAGGCGAATATCCACTTTTTCGGCCTTCCAGCTCAGACGGGCCGCATTCTGCGCCATTTCCAGCCCGGACGTTGCCACGCCGCCTGCGTTTGCCGCTTTACCCGGCGCGAACAGTACGCCAGCTTCTACAAACAGATCCGTCGCAGCAATCGTGGTTGGCATATTTGCCCCTTCTGCTACGGCTTTCACGCCGTTGGCGATAAGCGTTTTCGCGGCATCGACATCCAGTTCGTTCTGCGTTGCACAAGGCAGAGCGATATCGACCGGCACACTCCACGGCTGCTGGCCTTCCAGATAAGTCAGGCCAAACTCCCGGGCATAATCAGCTACGCGGCCGTCGCGGCTGGCTTTGATTTCGCACAGGCGGGCCAGCTTCTCTGCGCTGAAGCCTGCTTCATCTACCACGGTGCCGTTGGAGTCAGACGCCGTGACCACGCGAGCGCCGAGCGACATGGCTTTTTCAATCGCATACTGAGCTACGTTCCCGGAGCCGGAAACCGCCACGCGCATGCCTTCAAAGCCCAGTCCGTGGCGCTGCAGCATGGCATCGGTGAAGTAGATCAGGCCGTAGCCGGTCGCTTCCGGGCGGATCAGACTGCCGCCGAACGACAGCCCTTTGCCGGTAAACACGCAGGCGGTGTTGTTGGAGAGCTTTTTCATCATCCCCGCCATGTAGCCGACTTCGCGGCCGCCCACGCCGATATCCCCCGCCGGGACGTCGGTATCCGGGCCAAGGTGGCGATAAAGCTCCAGCATCAGCGCCTGGCAAAAGCGCATGATTTCGCCTTCGCTTTTGCCCTTCGGATTAAAGTCGCTGCCGCCTTTGCCGCCGCCCATCGGTAGCGTGGTAAGGGCATTTTTAAAGGTCTGCTCAAAGCCGAGGAATTTGAGGATCGACAGATTAACGGAAGGGTGGAAGCGCATTCCGCCTTTGAACGGGCCAATGGCCGAGTTGAACTGCACGCGCCAGGCCCGGTTCACCTGCACCTGGTTTTTGTCATCCACCCAGGCGACGCGGAACTGAATCACGCGCTCCGGCTCAACCAGACGTTCGAGTAGCGCCTGCTGGCGGTATTGCGGATTGTTTTCCAGAAACGGCCACAGCGTGCTCATCACTTCGCGAACCGCCTGAGCGAATTCTATCTGGTGCGGATCGCGGGACTGTACTGAGGTTAAAAAGCCTTCGAGGGATAATGCTTGAGCCATCAGAGGTAACTCCTTGTTGAAAATTATATTGTCGGTCTTTTTTTGGGTGATTTTTCGACTATAACATTTTCTTATGAACGGGCATCAAGCGATTTTTTCACCGGGAAGGCAATAAAGAAGGGAAGCGTTTAGTCGGGCTATTAACCTTAAAAAAATCTAAATTTCGGTCTAATAACAGTCAATAAATTGTCTTCTCTGTATTTCGGTCGTTGGCGATCAATTTGGGAGGCTTATTAGCCTCCCGAACCGAGCTTAGAAGTGCGTATTGACGCTCATATAGTACGTGCGGCCAGGCTCGTTGTAGGTCTCCGCGCCAGCGCCGTACATGTAGGACTTGGTGGTGTCATTCCCGGTGGTCTGGGCGTTCCCCGCGCGCCAGTGGCGCTTATCCAGCAGGTTGTCTATCCCGGCGGTGAAGCTGACGTTTTTGGTCGCGTCCCAGGTCGCGCTCATGCCAAGGATGCTATAAGGGCTGACCTCATTGGTGTCGCTGCCGGTAACCGGCACTCCCTTGTAGTTATACTTTTTCGGTGCCTGTTTGCCGTACCACGTCAGCGTACTTTGCAGCGAAATGTCCTGGCGAACCTGCCAGCTCAGCGTGGAATTAAGCGTGTATTCAGGGATGATCGACAGGCGATCGCCGGTTTCCTTGTTTTTACTTTTCAGCATGTAAGTCAGGTTGTTATTCCAGCTTACGCTCTCCGTCAGCGGCAGATTAATCGTGCCTTCAAGACCTTCCACCACCGCTTTAGGCACATTGCCCCACTGGTAGATGTCGGTTTTCTTGCTGTTGGAAGCGATCGGTGAATAGCCGGATTCAATTTTGTTACGGTAGTCATTTCGGAACCAGGTGATCCCGGCCTGATAGCCGTCGTGCTTGAACTCCAGGCCAATCTCTTTGTTGACGCTGGTTTCGGCTTTCAGATCCTCATTCCCCATCAGATAACACGCCCCGCCGCTGGCCGCACAGCCCTGACCGCGGCTGTAAAGAATGTAGTTCGGGTTGGTCTGATACAGACTTGGCGCTTTATAAGCCCGGGCAATACCGAGTTTCAGCGTCAAGTCTTCCACCAACTCCTGGCTCAGGTTCAGCGACGGACTCCAGTTATTCCCCACTATGGAGTGATGATCAAAGCGCAGCCCCGGCGTCAGCATGGTGCTGCTGGTTAGCTCCATATTGTTTTCGGCAAACAGAGAGAAGATCTCCGCTTTGGAATAAGGGCTTCGGCCGGTGGATGAGAGCCCCGGAATCGGCCCGCCTTCACTTAACGACTGGGTGTTGGACGTACCGTCTTTCATCCGCTGCTGATTCCATTCGCTACCGACGGTGAGGTTTTGATTCACCAACAGGGCAAACGGAATGCTTGCTTCGCTGTGCAGCATGACATCGTTGAGATCGATATCTGAGAACTGGTTGTTGGAGAAAATCCCCTCTGTACCGCCCGCCAGGCCTTCGTTCATGCGCGAGTTACGGGTGTGTTCGTATTGCGCATAAGTGTTGGTGGTGACGCCGTTGTCCCAGCCGCCGGTCCAGGTGACGGCATAGGTCTGGCGGTAGAGGCGGTTGGTCTCTTTGCCGTAGTTGTCCTTCACCAACTGGCTGGTATTCGTATTTTGTGTATCGCCTGAATAGAGATTCCCCTGACGGCTGTAGCCGGTTTCAAACTCCAGCGCCTGCATCGGGGCAAATTCCCAGCGGATCATCCCGTTCAGATCTTTGTGGATCACACCTTCGCGACCAGCAGGTAGCGTGTTGGCGTAAGAGCCTGTTCGCAGCGACTGATGCCCCTGGTTGATGTCCCAGGCGTCCGCCTGTGTTTTATCGAGGTTGCCGTAAAGGCGGAAACTCACGTCGTCACCGAGCGGCCCGGTCAGGCTGAAGTTGGTGCGCTTCGTCGCGCCTTCATCTTTATGCTCCGGGGCATTGAAATAGGTATTCCAGCTGCCGTGGAACTCGTTGCTGCTGCGTTTGGTGATGATGTTCACCACGCCGCCCGCCGCCCCGTTGCCGTATCGGGCCGCTGCCGGGCCGCGCAGTACTTCAATGCGTTCGATCATTTCCGGTGGAACCCAGGAAGCGTCGCCGCGGGTATCACGTTCGCCGCGCCAGCCCAGGCGCACTGAATTACGGCTGGTCACCGGCTTACCGTCAACCAGGATCAGCGTATTTTCTGGCCCCATGCCGCGAATATCGATCTGGCGGCCGTTGCCGCGTTGCCCGCTGGTGGAGTTGCCGGTCAGGTTAACCCCCGGCATGGTGCGAATGATCTCAGAGACATCGCGCGCGACCGGGTGCTTCTTTAGTTCGTCAGAAGTAATTACCGACACGCCGGGCGCCTGCAGCGTTTGCTGGGCTGCGGTCACGACGAGCGTATCTTCGTTTTCAGCGGGGGTTGCCTCTGCTGCTGCCGCTGAAAAAGCGGTGCCGTAGAGACCCAGACTCACCAATGTGGCGAGGGAGTACGATAATGTATTGTTCATTATTTGTCCTGAGTGTCACCGCCTGCGTCCCTGAAGCTCCTTTCCCAAACGAGGAAGGACGCGGCAAAAGTGCCTGGAGTTAAAAGTGCGGAAACACGCTATTGCAAATGAAAATAATTATCAATATCTTTCTCGATTGACATTTAAAACCAATTAATTCCGCTAATTAATCATCCATGGTTATTAATCTCCGCGTTAACCATTCACCAACCTGATGCTCCACAATTGACCTGACGACTTTACGGTTGCGATACATATTTAGGTGATCTCATTAACAAACTGAGGTAAATGCCCCGCGTTTTGTTCCCTTCCGATTGTGAGAACCGGTATTCCAGGCTAGATACAAAATGTAACAACTCTCGGTATCCACTTAGAAAACGGACAAAATTGATGGATAGATTTGGGAAACACCTCGTCTGGGTCGTGCTTGCTTTGATAGGCGCATTCGCCCTCGGCTATATCGCACTGAATCGCGGTGAACAGATAAATGCGCTGTGGATTGTTATTGCCTCAGTCTGTATTTATCTGATTGCCTATCGTTACTACGGTTTGTTTATCGCTAAACGCGTGCTGACGGTGGATGCCACGCGCATGACGCCGGCCGTGCGAAACAATGACGGTCTTGACTACGTCCCAACAGATAAAAAAGTGCTGTTTGGCCACCACTTTGCCGCCATTGCCGGGGCTGGCCCGCTGGTGGGGCCGGTGCTTGCCGCGCAAATGGGTTACCTGCCGGGTATGCTTTGGCTGCTGGCAGGCGTGGTGCTGGCGGGCGCCGTGCAGGACTTTATGGTGTTGTTTGTCTCCACGCGTCGCAACGGGCGCTCGCTGGGGGAGTTAGTTAAAGAAGAAATGGGCAACACGGCGGGGGTTATCGCGCTGGTAGCCTGTTTTATGATCATGGTGATTATCCTGGCCGTGCTGGCAATGATCGTGGTGAAGGCGTTAACCCACAGCCCGTGGGGGACCTACACCGTGGCCTTTACTATTCCGCTGGCGTTGTTCATGGGCGTCTATATTCGCTATTTGCGTCCAGGGCGTATCGGTGAAGTGTCGGTGATTGGCCTGGTGATGCTGGTGTTTGCCATTATTTCCGGCGGCTGGGTAGCGGAAAGCCCAACCTGGGCACCGTACTTTGACTTTACGGGCGTGCAGCTCACCTGGATGCTGGTAGGGTACGGTTTTGTGGCCTCGGTGCTGCCGGTGTGGCTGTTGCTGGCCCCGCGTGATTACCTTTCCACATTCCTGAAAATCGGCACCATCATCGGGCTGGCGATCGGCATTTTGATCATGCGTCCAACGCTGCAAATGCCATCATTAACAAAATTCATTGATGGCACCGGCCCGGTCTGGAGCGGCGATCTGTTCCCGTTCCTGTTTATCACCATCGCCTGCGGGGCCGTCTCCGGCTTCCACGCGCTGATTGCCTCCGGCACCACGCCAAAAATGCTGGCGAACGAAAATCAGGCCTGCTTCATTGGCTACGGCGGCATGTTGATGGAGTCCTTCGTGGCGATCATGGCGCTGGTGGCGGCCTGTATCATCGATCCGGGCGTGTACTTCGCGATGAACAGCCCGATGGCTGTACTGGCACCAGCGGGAACGGCGGATGTTGTCGCTTCTGCCGCGCAGGTGGTGAGCGGATGGGGCTTCCATATCACCCCGGAAACGCTGACCAACATCGCCAACGAAGTCGGCGAACAGAGCATCATCTCCCGCGCCGGTGGGGCACCTACGCTTGCCGTGGGCATGGCGTATATTCTGCACGGCGCGCTCGGTGGATTTATGGATGTCTCGTTCTGGTACCACTTTGCCATCCTGTTTGAAGCGCTGTTTATCCTGACGGCGGTGGATGCGGGGACTCGTGCGGCACGCTTTATGCTGCAGGACTTGCTGGGCGTTATCTCTCCAGGACTGAAACGGACGGATTCACTGCCGGCCAACCTGCTTGCCACCGGGCTTTGTGTGCTCGCCTGGGGTTACTTCCTGCATCAGGGCGTAGTCGATCCGCTGGGCGGCATTAACACGCTGTGGCCGCTGTTCGGTATCGCCAACCAGATGCTGGCGGGCATGGCGTTGATGCTGTGCGCCGTTGTGCTGTTCAAAATGAAGAAGCAGCGCTACGCCTGGGTTGCGCTGATGCCGACCGCCTGGCTGCTGGTGTGCACGTTAACCGCAGGCTGGCAGAAAGCATTCAGCTCGGATGCAAAAGTGGGCTTCCTCGCCATCGCCAATAAATTCCAGGCGATGATCGACAGCGGCAATATTCCGGCGCAGTACACGCAGTCGCAGCTCAGCCAGCTGGTGTTTAACAACCGTCTGGATGCGGGGCTGACCATCTTCTTTATGGTGGTGGTTGTGGTGCTCGGCTGGTTCTCGCTGAAAACCGCGCTCAAGGCGCTGAAGTCTGAGCAACCGACGTCTAGCGAGACGCCGTATGAACCGATGCCTGAGAATTACGAACAGATCGTGGCGCAGGCGAAGAGCGTGCACTGATTTTTACCCTCACCCTAACCCTCTCCCTGAAAGGGAGAGGGGATAGATGGGGCTCTATCTTAACGTTGAGCGGAGACCCATTGAGCTTCGTTTTAGTCTTAAGCGGAGAGAGACGCGGTTCTTATCTTTTCCCCCTCTCCCCTTTGGGGAGAGGGCCGGGGTGAGGGGCAACCCACTGGAGGTACCATGTTCGATAATCTAGCCAAAGCCGGAAAATACCTCGGCCAGGCCGCGAAGCTGATGATTGGCGTACCTGATTACGACAACTATGTGCAGCACATGCGCCTGACGCACCCTGAGCAGACGCCAATGACCTATGAAGAATTTTTCCGCGAGCGTCAGGATGCCCGCTACAGCGGTAAAAGCGGCGGACGCTGCTGCTGAAACTTAGCATTTAACAAAAATGTGACATTTAGCTCGTTTTTTAGCTGACGGTAAAAATCCTGTTGTGTGAAACCAGCGAGTATGATTTTATCAATATCGACTTTTAATTTTGATTCAGGAAACCCATGACTCATTCCCTGCAAACTTCGACCCTACTAGTTACCGCGCTACCAGCCGCGGTGGTCGTCGTGCGTGTGGTGGTGGTCGTCGGCAATGCGCCGTAGGGACTGAATCAACGCATCGATTCCAAACCCCGCCGGCGCAAACCGGGCGGGGTTTCTTGTTTTAAGTGCCTGCCCAGAAGCGAACCGGCTAATTAGAAGGACTGGAGCATGGCAATTTCGGACACACCCTCACAACGCATCACCGGCGCCCAGCTGATTGTAAAAATGCTGGAGCATCATGGGATTACAACGGTTAGTGGCATTCCAGGTGGCACCGTTCTGCCGCTCTACAATGCCTTGAGCCAAAGCCCCCGCATTCGCCACGTTCTGGCTCGCCACGAGCAGGGCGCGGGATTTATGGCGCAGGGCATGGCGCGTACCAGCGGCAAACCGGCAGTCTGCATTGCCTGCAGCGGGCCGGGGGCCACAAACCTTGTCACCGCCATTGCTGACGCGCGTCTCGACTCCATTCCGCTGGTTTGTATCACCGGCCAGGTACCCACTTCGATGATTGGCGCCGATGCTTTCCAGGAAGTAGACACCTACGGTATTTCGATTCCTATAACCAAACATAACTACCTGGTGCGCAGCATTGACGAGCTTCCGCAGGTGATTACCGACGCGTTCCGTATTGCACAGTCTGGCCGCCCAGGTCCAGTTTGGATCGATATTCCTAAAGACATTCAGACCGCTGAAATCGACATCGCCGAACTGCCTGAGGTTGCTGCGCCTTCTGCTGCCCCTGCTTTTGACCACCAGGACATCGCCCGTGCGGCGGCGATGATCAACGAAGCCAAACGCCCGGTGCTTTATCTGGGTGGCGGCATTATCAGCGCGGGAGCTGCGGAGCAGGCACGCGAACTGGCGGAGCGTGCCGGGCTGCCGACAACCATGACGCTGATGGCGCTGGGGACGATCCCCGCCCGGCACCCGCTTTCTCTGGGAATGCTGGGAATGCACGGCGCGCGCAGCACCAACTTTATCCTGCACGAAGCCGATCTGCTGATCGTGCTTGGCGCACGCTTTGACGACCGAGCGATTGGTAAAACGGAAGAGTTTTGCCCGAATGCCAAAATTATTCACGTTGATATCGATCGCGCTGAGCTGGGCAAAATTAAGCAGGCGAATGTGGCGATTCGCGGTGACGTGCGTGAAGTGCTGAGCCAACTTATTCCACAGACCAAAAAAGCCCATCGCAGCGAGTGGCTGCAAACGGTAGGCGATTTGCAGCGCGAGTTCCCGTTTGCCACGCCGGGGGCGGATAACCCGCTGATGCCTTATGGGCTGATCAAAGCCGCAGCGGCCTGCGTAGACGATGAGGCTATTGTTACTACCGACGTAGGCCAGCACCAGATGTGGGTGGCTCAGGCTTATCCGCTCAACCGTCCGCGCCAGTGGCTGACGTCCGGCGGCCTGGGCACCATGGGCTTTGGCTTACCGGCAGCGGTTGGCGCGGCGCTGGCCGAACCAGGCCGTAAAGTCTTGTGCTTCTCCGGCGACGGCAGCCTGATGATGAATATCCAGGAGATGGCGACGGCGGCGGAAAACAATCTGGATGTAAAAATCATCCTGATGAACAACCAGGCGCTGGGGCTGGTACATCAGCAGCAAACGCTGTTCTACCAGCAGAATATCTTCGCCGCGACTTACCCCGGCATGACGGATTTCCTGACCATCGCCCGCGGCTTTGGCCTGGCAACCTGCGACCTGAACCAGGCGGAAGATCCGCAGGCCGCGCTGCAGGAAGCGATTTCTCGCCCCGGGCCTTGCCTGATCCACGTTCGTATCGACGCCGATGAAAAAGTCTACCCAATGGTGCCGCCGGGTGCCGCCAACACTCAGATGATTGGAGAGTAAGTCATGCAGCAATCTATCACTAAACAATCAACCGTCATTCTGGAACTCACGGTACGCAACCACCCGGGCGTGATGTCACATATCTGCGGCCTGTTTGCCCGCCGCGCATTTAACGTGGAAGGCATTCTCTGTTTACCGCTGCCGGAAGGCGATCAGAGCCGTATCTGGCTGCAGGTAGCAGACGATCAGCGGCTGGAGCAGATGGTCAGCCAGGTCGATAAGCTGGAGGATGTGGTGCAGATCATTCGCCACGCCGACGACCCTGGCATCTTTAACCGTCTGACCGCGTTTGTGCAGTAAATAAACCAGGGGCTTTCAGGCATATTTTTGAAAGCCCCACCCCCGGATGCATAACCCCCGGAAGAAAAAAGTTCTGCACGCCGTGGGGATTCATTTTTCAGAGATTGCGGGCTAACGGCGCGCTATAAACTCTGGCGAACCAGCAGCTCAGGCGTAATTTCGGCAATGGATTTCGCGCCGGTGAGCGTCATCGCCACGCGCATCTCTTTCTCCATTAAGTTCAGTAGATTGCTGACGCCTGCTTCGCCGTGGGTGGCGAGTGCATACAGGAAAGCGCGCCCCAGCAGCACCGTATCAGCGCCCAGCGCAATCATACGCACCACGTCCAGGCCATTGCGGATGCCGCTGTCCGCCAGAATAGTAATATCGCCTTTGACCGCGTCGGCAATGGCGGGCAGGGCGCGGGCGGAAGAGAGCACGCCGTCCAGCTGGCGGCCGCCGTGGTTAGACACCACGATCCCATCGGCACCAAAGCGTACCGCATCGCGCGCATCTTCCGGGTCGAGGATACCTTTAATCACCATCGGGCCGTCCCAAAATTCGCGGATCCACTCCAGGTCTTTCCAGGAAATGGACGGATCGAAATTATTGGCCAACCAGCCAATATAATCCTCCAGCCCGGTCGGTTTGCCGAGATAGGTGGATATATTGCCCAGGTCATGAGGGCGACCGTTTAAGCCAACGTCCCATGCCCACTGCGGGTGCGTCACCGCCTGGAGATAACGGCGCATCGCGGCATTAGGGCCGCTCATGCCAGAGTGTGCATCACGATAGCGCGCGCCGGGCGTCGGCATATCAACGGTAAATACCAGCGTGGAGCACCCGGCAGCCTTCGCTCGCTCCAGCGCGTTGCGCATAAAACCGCGATCCTTCAACACATAAAGCTGGAACCACATCGGGCGGTTGATAGCCGGCGCGACTTCTTCAATCGGGCAAACGGACACCGTAGACAGGGTAAAAGGAATGCCTTTTGCTGCGGCGGCTTTTGCGGCCTGAACTTCTCCCCGGCGGGCGTACATCCCGCAAAGCCCCACGGGGCCGAGGGCAACAGGCATGGAGAGCGTTTCGTTAAACAACCGGGTTTCCAGACTCAGCGCCGACATGTTTTTCAGCACGCGCTGCTTGAGCGCCACCTGGGCCAGATCTTCCACGTTGCGCTTCAGCGTATGCTCGGCATAGGCCCCGCCGTCAATGTAGTGGAATAAAAAGGGCGGCAGAATGCGCTCAGCGGCGGCACGGTAGTCGGTTGCTGCGGAAATAATCATCGTTTCTTTTCCCTTATTTCATCACTTGCTTCGTCCGGGAGGCGGGTAATACGTGCCTGACGGGCTTCGTCTTCCTGCAGAGTCTTGATGGTGGCGTGAACATAGCCGAGATGCGACTGGGCGGCTCGCCTTGCGCGTTCGGCGTCTCCGGCCAGAATCGCCTGCAATAATTCGTCGTGTTGCTCGGTCAGCCCGGCAAAAATGGCCGGGACGGTGTACATGCGCTGGCGGCTGTGCAGCACCGAAGATTGCAGCAGGTCGAAGAACCCGCGCATGGTCTGCAGCAGCACGATATTGTGGGAGGCTTCGGCAATCGCCAGGTGGAACCTGACGTCGGCCTGGGCGGCTAAGTCCGGGTCATCGCTTTCTTTAAATTTGAGCGTGGCATCGAAGCAGGCGATCAGCTTTTCTTTGTCGGCCTGCGTCGCCCTCATGGCGGCATACCAGGCCGTACTGCCTTCAATGGAATGTCTCGCTTCGAGGATATCCAACTGGTAATTAGGGTCGCCCTCAACCAGCGTTTTCAGCGGCTGCACGATGCGCTGTTCCGACCATTGCTCGGTCTGGTAGCGTAAATAAGTGCCGCCGCCGCGTCGGCTGGCCAGCACGCCTTCGCCAATCAGCTTTTGAATCGCCTCGCGTAAAATCGAGCGCGAACAGCCCAGCTCGGCGGCCAGCTGGCGTTCGGCGGGCAACCGCATGCCCGCCTCCAGGTTACGTTCTTCAATCAGCGCCTTAACACGCTCAACCATCTGGTCGGCAAGGCGCGGCACAGCTTCAGTCATGGGATCATCCAGGTTAAAACGTAGGCCTGCAGTGTGGTAATCACTCCCACCATGCAGGTGAAAATCAGGCTGTGCTTCACGGTGAAGCGGAACAGGTCTGACTCTTTCCCGACCAGCCCCACAGCCGCACAGGCAATGGCTATCGACTGCGGCGAAATCATCTTCCCAGTCACGCCGCCGGTGGTATTGGCTGCCACCAACAGCAGGTCCGACACGCCAATCTGCTGCGCGGTTGTGGCCTGCAGTGCGGCAAAGAGCGCGTTAGATGAGGTGTCCGACCCGGTGAGGAACACGCCCAGCCAGCCAAGGAACGGCGAGAAGAAAGTAAAGGCGTGGCCGGTGTGCGCCAGGGCCAGGGCCAACGTCGCCGACAGCCCGGAATAGTTGGAGATAAAAGCAAACGCCAGCACCATGCCAATGGAGTAAATCGGCAGCGCCAGCTCCTTGAGCGTTTCGCCGAAAGTAACCAGCGCCGCTTTTGGTTTCATGCGCAGGTAGGCAATAGAGATCAGCGCCGCGACCAGGATTGCCGTGCCGGTGGCTGACAACCAGTCGAACTTAAACACCGCGGCGTAAGGCGCACTGGCAGCAACGACCGGCGGCATTTTGGCGACCAGGTTATCCAGGAACGGCACGGAGAAATTATAGACCCAGTCCGCCATCGCGCCGCCTTTGGCGAACAGCGCTTTGAACGGCGGAATACTCCACAACGTAACCGTGGCGGTTAAAAACAGGAACGGCATCCAGGCTTTGACAATCTGCCCGGTCGTGTATTTCTGCGCAGACTGCTCCTGCACGGTTGCAGCCGCGCCCTCGCTATCAAAGCGGAAAATGCGCACCGGCTTCCAGACCCGCAGGAATGCCGTCAGGCACACCAGCGACACCAGCGAAGAGATAATGTCCGGCAGCTCGGGGCCGATAAAGTTAGAGCTGAGATACTGGGCGATAGCAAACGAGCCGCCTGCCACAATCACCGCTGGCCAGGTCTCTTTGATCCCGCGCCAGCCGTCCATAATTGCCATAATCCAGAACAGCACAATGATCGTCAGAAACGGCAGTTGGCGGCCTACCATCTGGCCGATTTCGAAACTGTCCAGGCCAGTGACCTGCCCGGCGACGATAATCGGGATCCCCATTGCGCCAAAGGCCACCGGCGCGGTGTTGACGATCAGGCACAAACCCGCGGCGTACAGCGGCTTAAAGCCGAGACCGACCAGCAGGGCGGCGGTAATAGCTACCGGCGCACCAAACCCGGCGGCCCCTTCCAGAAATGCCCCGAAAGAGAAACCGACGATCAGCATTTGCAGGCGCTGGTCCGGGGTAATTGACAAAATGGAGGAACGAATAATGTCGAACTGCCCGGTTTTAACCGAAATTTTGTAAACAAAGACCGCGGCAACAATAATCCAGGCGATGGGCCACAGGCCGTAGAAGAAGCCATACACCACTGAGGCAAGCGCGCGATCCACCGGCATGCGGTACAAGAACAGGGCAACCAGCAGGGCGATAAATACCGTCATCGTTGCCGCTTTGTAGCCCTTCATCCGCAGCTTAATCAGCGCGAAGAAGAAAAACAGAATCGGGAGCGCGGCAATCAGGCTCGACAGCCAGATATTCCCGAGCGGGTCGTAGAGTTGGGACCAGACTTGCATGCAGGTGTTCTCCAGGGTGAGGCGTTTATCGTTTTTTATTAGATTGGTAGGACCAATTTTGCTTTGTAGAGCAAATGATGGCTAATGGTTAATCTTGTGTTAACGATTGGCAACGGTCTGGCGGGTGTTTATCGGTGTTTTGCAGAAAGGGGCACGTTTTTAGCGGAATTGGTAGGACCAAAAAACCTCTCCTCCGGGCGGAAGAGAGGCCGAAATGTTAAAGTTCCTGGCGGGTAGGGCGGAACAGAATTTCGTTGATGTCGACATCCTCTGGTTGGCTGATGGCGAAGGCGACCACGTTCGCAAACGACTCAGCGGAGATTGCGATCTCGTCGTAGAACTGTTGGATATTTGCCGCCACTTCCGCTTCGGTAATGCTGGCGACCAGCTCACTCTCAACCGCACCAGGCGAGATGATTGTCGTGCGGATGTTGTAAGGTTTTACTTCCTGACGTAGCCCTTCAGATATCACCCGCACCGCCGTTTTGGTGGCCGCGTAGACTGCGCTGCCCGGGCGAACCTTATGGCCCGCGACGGAAGAGGTATTGATGATGTGGCCGCTTTTTTGCTGCTGCATATAAGGCAGAGCGGCGGCAATGCCGTACAACACGCCCTTAAGGTTGACGTCGATCATCGTGTTCCAGTCATCAAACTTTTTGCGTTCCAGCAGTGAATGCGGCATCAGGCCCGCATTGTTGACCATCACATCGACCCGCCCATAGAGCGCCACGGCTTTATCGACCAGCGCCTGCACCTGCTCTGGCTGAGTCACATCAGTCTGCACTGCGGCCTCTGGGGGCAGGTTAAGATCCTGCGCCAGTTTTTTTAACCGCTCGAGACGGCGAGCGCCCAGCACCAGCTTAGCGCCGTCTTTTACCAGACGACGTGCCAGAGCCTCACCCAGCCCGCTGCTGGCACCGGCGATGACGACAACTTTGTTTTCAATGCCCTGAGTCATGTTTCCTCCGTCGCTACTTTCTGTACTGCTCATCGCTGACTTTTTCCAGCCACTCCACGGGGCTGCCGTTTAAGGACTCGGCAATGGCGATATGCGTCATCGCAGTATCGGGTGCCGCGCCGTGCCAGTGTTTGACCCCTTCGGGGATCCACGCAATATCGCCCTGATTCAGTTCCTGAATTTCCTGGCCCCACTCTTGCAGCCAGCCGCGCCCCTGAGTCACGATCAACGTTTGGCCAAGCGGATGCGTATGCCAGGCCGTCCGTGCGGCAGGCTCAAAGGTGACAATGGCCCCACCAACGCGGGCGTTTTCAGTGCCGCTGAAAGGCGAATCAATGCGTACTGTACCGGTGAAATAACTTTCCGGGCCCTGCTGTGAAGGTTGTGAACCGCTGCGGATAATTTTCATCAAATGCTCCAGTCGAGAAGGTCATCGTTCGTTGTCATACGGTAGTCCTGAATGTCGTAGAGGACTAGCCGGGGAAAAGTACAAGAGCTTATGAATCCAGCTCATGAATCTCGCTATACTGGGGATATTTCATTCCTTTGTGAGGCTTGTTTCGGCCATGCTGAAAGAGAATTTCAATGATCTGATGTCATTTATGGAAGTGGCTCGCGAGCGCAGTTTTACCCGAGCGGCGGCAAAACTTGGCGTGTCTCAGTCCGCGCTCAGCCACGCGATCCGTGGTCTTGAGGAGCGTCTTCAACTGCGGTTACTTACCCGCACCACACGCAGCGTCGCGCCTACGGAAGCTGGTGAAAAGCTGCTTGCCAGCCTGGCGCCTCGCTTTGCGGATCTTGAGAGCGAGCTAATTACGTTGAGCGAAATGCGTGAGCGACCTGCGGGCAATATTCGGCTGAATGCGGCCGAACACAGCATGCAGTCGGTTTTATGGCCGGTGCTGAAAACTTTTCTGGTTGAGTACCCGGACATCAACGTAGAAATCAGCGTGGATAACGCCCTGACCGATATTGTCAGCGGGCAGTTCGACGCCGGCATTCGTCTCGGTGAGCAGGTGGCAAAAGATATGGTGGCCGTGCGCGTTGGCCCGGAGCTTACTATGTCTGTCATTGGTTCCCCGGCCTATTTTGCAAAACAGGGCTACCCGGCGACGCCGCAGGATCTCCAGCAGCATAATTGCATCAATATGCGCCTGCCGACCCTGGGAGGGCTGTATGCGTGGGAATTCGAAAAAGACGGCCGTGAGCTGAAAATTCGCGTGGATGGGCAACTAACGTTCAACAGCCTGCGTCAGCGCATTGATGCCGCGCTGCAAGGCCTCGGCCTGGCGTTTGTGCCGAGCGATACGGTTTGCGATGAGCTTGCCGAAGGGCGGCTGGTTCGGGTTCTGGAGGCCTGGTGCAAACCGTTCCCCGGTTACTACCTCTACTACCCCAGCCGGAAGCAGCACACGACCGCGTTTTCCCTGCTGGTGGATGCGCTGAGATACTCTTCCTGAGCCGTTGGTGATAAGCGGATTTTACTCTGGTTCACTGCCGTGCAGGCAGCAGGCGAGGCGCGATAAATGAAGTGCCTCGCCTCTCTTTTCTCACGCCAGCTTCAGAACCCTGTCCAGCGACCAGCGGCCAGCGCCACGGGCGACAACCAGCAGCAGTAATCCGCCCCAAATCAGGTGCGTGGGCCATGCATCCGGGTAGACAAAAATTTCAATCACCAGGGTCATAAACAGTAATCCAGCGGCGGCGAAGCGTGAAAACAATCCCAGTACCAGCAGAACAGGGAAAGTATGTTCGGCCAGCGTGGCCAGGTGTGCGGCGATATCATAGGGGATAAGCGGGAGTGCGTATTCGGTGCGGAACAGTTCGTAGGTGGACGGTTTTAGCGTCATAAACCCCGTTACTTTAGTGCGGCCGGAGAGGAAGAATACGGCGGCTACGCCCAGGCGGGCTACCAGCAGCAGCAAGTTGTCGCCAACGCCTCTCTCGATGCGATCCCAGAGTCTATTCCACAGCGCTCTCATGCCTTGTTCTGTCATTTGTTGTTCAGATACTTTCATCATTTAGCCTCAAAAGGTGTGATTAAGATGCGGCGAATATGCCGTTTCTAAGCAGATTGTTGAAAAAAGGGCCGAGGGCGAGGGCTGGCTCGGCAGCCAGGGCCCGTTCGCTAGCCTGAGCGAGGGTTGCCCCCAAACGGCAGGCGGTCAGGAAGACCGATCCGCCCTGACTTAAGGGTTCGGCAAAAATGCGCTGCTGGCGGCGAACTAGCAAAGCGCCTTCACCCTGCCAGTGAATCGTCTCCGGCGCGGCTGTTTGTTCGCGGTTGAACGCCCAGAGCGTGAATACCGGCAGCGTGGGGTGCCAGTACCAGCGAACGCTGTCCCGCAGCCGTAATGATGTGTTGCCCAAAGTGTCCGCTGTGATGTTAGCCAGCGCATGCACATCCAGCGGGGCCGAGGCAGGGGCGCAAAACACTTCTAACCACAGCTTGTCCAACTTGGCCACGGCGCTTAAATAAGTCAGTTCTCTGGCCGGAGGATAAGCGCTAATGAAAGCGGGGAAGGTGTCGCCATAGCGAACGAGTTCACCTCCGTGTGGCGGCCGTTCAAGCGCATAGCCGCATGCCATTTCACGGAAAAAGTCGTGGCCGGTAAGCCTTGATACGCAGGGGAAGTTAGCTTCCAGGGCATCAACGCAGGCTTTGATCACGCTGTTGCGATAAACGGCAAGGCCGGGCTGAGTCTGGAGATGGCTAAGTTCAGGGCGCGCTTCGCCATACAACAGGCCAACAAATGCCTCATGATAGCGGCTTAAGTGAGTGCTCATACGGCGGCTCCGATTGCGTCGAGGATGCGCTGAGCACGCTGCTGTTCGGCCAGCAGCACGCTAAACGCAGGCAGGTTGTCATCCCGTTCAATAAGCGTGGGTTTTGCGCCCGCCCGCTGAATCAGTTGCGTATACAGCCGCCAGACATCCTCGGATATGGACTGGTCGTGGCTGTCGATCAGCAAAGCGCTGCCCCCTTCGTCAGGGCTAAAGCCCGCCAGGTGGATTTCAGTCACGCGTTCGACCGGGAAACGGCTCAGCCAGGCTGCAGCCTCAAAGCCGAGGTTGTGGGCGCTGAGCCAGACGTTATTCAGATCCAGCAGCAGGCCGCATCCGCTCCGGCGGCTGACTTCGTCGAGAAATTCGATTTCATCCCATTCATGCTCCTGCATCTGCAAATAGTGCGTGGGATTTTCCAGTGAGATCTGGCAGCCCAGCGCGTCCTGCGTGCGGCTGATGTTGTCGATAACGCGGTGCATCAATCGCGTTGTCCTCGGCACTGGCAGCAGGTCAGGATAATAAATCCCGTTCCAGCGCGACCAGGCGAGGTGCTCGGAAACAAGCGCCGGTTGGATATCAGTCACTAGCGCTTTTAGCTGCGCGAGCAGTTGGGCGTCCGGCGGCTCGTCACCGGCCAGTGAAAGCGAAACGCCGTGTAACGAGATTGGGTGCTGCTGGCGGATGGCCGCCAGCCACTCTCTGCGCGGGCCACCCGCCATGAGATAATTTTCACTGTGAACCTCGAACCAGAGGGGGGATGGACTGGCCCAGGCGTCGGCGTAATGCTCGGGCTTAAGGCTTAATCCGGCACCTAAAGAGTGTGTCATCGTCATGGGAGTGGCCCTTTGATTAGCCTTCGGTCAGCGAGCCGTGGCCATTCGGCGTCTGGATTGAGGTGCAGGTCCCCGCGGGCACCATTTTGTAGGCGTTTTTCTGGTAATCGACTTTGGAGGTTCCCGCGCAGGTGGTGCCTGCCCCGGCCTTGCAGTCGTTGTCTGCGGCTTTGGCAATGCCAAAACAGCGCTCAAGGTTTGGCCCGGTTAATTCAGCGGCAAAGGATGCCGCGCTGAAAGAAACCAAAGACAGGGCAATCGCGGACATAGCAATACGGTTCATCGTGTTCTCCAGATAATTAAAATGAATTTAGGGTCGGTAAATAATTGGCTATTTATTGAGAGCGTTATTTCCTCCTCATTGAATAAAACGCGTTAATTCCCCGAGGTAATGTTCACGGCTTTAAATATCGTGCGGGCGACATTTTTCGGGTCATACAGCATCGGCACGTGGCTGACCGGCAGCTCGGTAACGTGGGCGTGAATTTTCTTCGCCATCGCTCGCTCCAGATCCGGGTTGATCATCCGGTCGTTGCTGCCGACCAGGAACCAGCTGGGCTTCTGCTGCCAGGCGGCGGTGGTCACTTTCTCGGTAAAGCTTGCGGCGGCGATCGGCATCTGGGTAATGCCAATAATGTTCTGCGCTTCAGGCGTTGCATCCTGGGCAAAATCGGTGGCGACGGCTTTCGGGTCGAGGCTCAGAAAGCCGTCCGCGCCCTTGATGATTTTTGCGCTGCCGGGCGGGGCCGGGAAGCTGTTAACCAGGTCAGCGGTGGACTGGCCGGGCGACGGCGCAAAGGCGTTGATGTACACCAGACCTTTTACTTTTGGATCGTTACCCGCCTCGGTAATCACCGTCCCGCCCCACGAATGGCCAACCAGAATAACGTCGCCTTTGGCGCGGGCGATGGCGCGTTTGGTCGCCGCCACGTCATCAGCCAGCGAAGTTAACGGGATCTGCGCGGTGATAATTTCGTAATGCCGCGTTTGCAGAGGCGGGATAACCTGCTCCCAGCTGCCGGTCGCGTCGGCGAAGGCGCCGTGCACTAATACGATGGTGTGCTGAGTTTCCGCCTGGGCGGCAAAACCGGTCATCAGGCCAGCCGCAGCCAGCGCCAGCAGCGTTTTACGCGTGGGTTTCATCTTTTGTTTCCTGTTTTAAAAGGTACGGGGGGAATTAGCGGTAAATATCGGCGCTGCCGAAGTAGCTGTTGTTGCCGCCGGCAGAGACCACTCGCCAGGCGCTGGCCCCGGCTTTTTCAGCTTTTGCAGCCAGTTTTTCATTGAGCTGGTCAAGAGACAGCGTAGTGCTATCGCTTTCGGTGACGGTGCCAATTTTGACCAGGCCCTGAGCGCTGTGGACTTCTTTGGCTGCAAAAGCAGGCGCTACAGCAGCGGCCAGGACGAGCGGGAGAATAAGGTTGCGGAACAGTTTCATCATAAGCCTCACATATCAGTCGTTGAACACGTTGCCGCCGGTAGGTGGCGGATGCGCTTATTTAACGCCTGGTTTGTATGTGGGCTGTGTCAGAGGGAAGGGGATTTGTTTTGTTGTTTAGCCGTGGGCGGTGTGGATACAAAACAACACAATTCTTTTGCGTTAAGCCGGGATAACCCCTCTCCCCGGGCGGGAAGAGGGGGGTGGGCTGTTACTTCAGACCTTCTCGATTCTCTTTTTTGGCTTCTTCGGCCTCGATGGCACGATACCAGCGCGGGTGATGCTTCTTCGCCCAGCGGCGGCTGACTTTGCCGACGATCATGCCCTTAATTGATCCTTTCACCCAAAAAGCCATGTACATATGGATAAGGATGGCGTGGATCAAAATAATGCCTGAAGCCGCGTGGATAAGCAGGCTGTAGCGAATCATCCACATCGGGAAGTAGTGCGCAAACCAGGGCCGCCAGATAATAATCCCGGTCACTAGCAGCACGAAGATCATGCTCATGATGCTCCAGAACATCATCTTCTGTCCGGCGTTGTATTTGCCTACGTCCGCCACTTTATGCTCGTTGCCTTTCAGCACCTCAACAATGCCCTTCAGCCAGGGTAAATCCTGCTTATCGGGAATGTTGTGATGCACGAAGCGCGCGAACATAAACATCAGCGCCACAAAGATAGCCACGCCAAAGAACGGGTGCAGAATGCGCCCCATCTGCGGCGTGCCGAAGGTTTCCGTCAGCCATTGCAGCGACGGGAAGAACAGGGCAATGCCGGACAGCGACACGAGGAAGAAGCCAACCACCACCACCCAGTGGCAGGCACGGTCGATGAATTTGGTTCTGACGATCATCTTACTCATGCTTGTCGTCCTCATCTTCGTCCACCTCTTCGTTTGGCCCGATCCCGACATAGTGGAAAATCAGGGCTGCGAAGGTGGCAACAAATCCGGCAGCCGAGAGCGGCTTCAGAATGCCTTTCCACAGGTTGATTGGGGTATCAATCTTCGGTTCTTTCGGCAGGTTGTGGTACAGCTCAGGCTGGTCCGCGTGGTGCAGCACGTAAATAACGTGCGTGCCGCCCACGCCCTGCGGGTTGTAAACGCCCGCCTGTTCAAAACCGCGTTTTTTCAGCTTTTCAACACGCTGATCTGCCATCTCCAGCATCTCTTTGCGGATGCCAAAGCGAATCGCGCCTGTCGGGCAGGTTTTCACGCAGGCGGGCTCCTGGCCTACGCTAACGCGGTCAACGCACAGGGTGCATTTATACACGCGGTTATCGTCTTTGTTGAGACGAGGAATGTTGAACGGGCAGCCCGCGATGCAGTAGCCGCAGCCGATGCAGTGCTCTGACTGGAAGTCCACGATGCCGTTGGCGTACTGAATAATTGCCCCGGCGGACGGGCAGGCTTTGAGGCAGCCCGGGTCTTCACAGTGCAAACAGCTGTCTTTGCGGATCAGCCATTCCAGTTTGCCGTTTTCATGGGTTTCTGAAAAACGCATCAGCGTCCAGGACCTGGCGCTCAGGTCGGCGGGGTTGTCGTACACCCCCACGCAGTGGCCAACTTCGTCCCGGATGTCGTTCCACTCCGAACAGGCTACCTGGCAGGCCTTGCAGCCGATACAGCTTGTGACATCGATGAGCTTGGTGACTTCTTCCTTGAAGTCACGCGCTCGCGGCGGCGGGGTGAAGCTGTTGGTCGCCGAGCGTTTGATAATATCCTGAGATTGCATGGACATTGTTTCCTCCCTTACGCCTTCTCAATGTTGACCAGAAACGCCTTGTACTCCGGCGTTTGCGAGTTGGCGTCGCCTACCGACGGGGTCAGGGTGTTGGCGAGATAGCCCTTACGGGCCACGCCTTCAAAGCCCCAGTGCAGTGGGATCCCGATGGTTTCGATTTCCTGGCCGCCCGCTTGCAGGGTTTGCAGGCGCGGCGTCACCACGGCCACGGCTTTAATAAAGCCGCGTTTGCTGCTGACTTTCACCCGGTCGCCGTGCGCAATGCCCTTCGCTTTCGCCAGCCCTTCGCTTATTTCAACGAACTGCTCGGGCTGCACGATGGCGTTCAACCGTGCGTGCTTGGTCCAGGTGTGGAAGTGCTCCGTCAGGCGATAAGTGGTGCCGACATACGGGAACTGCTGCCTGTTGCCCATGCGTTTAGCGTCCGCTTCGTACAGGCGCGCCACCGGGTTGGAAACCACATTCGGGTGCAGCGGGTTGGTGCCCAGCGGTGTTTCAAACGGCTCGTAATGCTCCGGGAACGGTCCTTCGGCAAGTTTGTCGAGGGCAAACAGGCGGCCCAAACCTTCCTGCTGCATGATGAACGGCCCGACGCCGCTGTCAGGGGCGGCGGTGCTGAAGTCCGGAATATCGTTCCCGACCCATTTCGTGCCGTTCCACTGAATCAGCATGCGGTTGGCATCCCACGGTTTGCCCTGCAGATCTGCCGAGGCGCGGTTGTACAGCACGCGGCGGTTCATCGGCCACGCCCACGCCCAGCCCAGCGTGTTGCCCAGCCCGGACGGATCCGCGTTGTCGCGGTTTGCCATCTGGTTACCTTTGCTGGTCCAGCTCCCGGCGTAAATCCAGCAGCCGGAGGCCGTGGTTCCGTCATCACGCAGTAGAGCGAAGGAATCAAGTAACTGACCTTTTTTCGCCAGCAGATTGCCGTCGGCGTCAAACAGATCTTCCAGCGCAAAGCCGTTGTTCTCTTTGGCGACTTCGTCGGACTCGGGATGATCGGGCTGCTCGTAGTGCCAGCGCATTTTCATCAGCGGCTCAATACCTTTGCCGCCTTCGGCCTGGTACATCTGGCGCAGCCGGTGATAAAGCCCGGCAAGAATTTCACCGTCGTTAAGCGCTTCGCCCGGCGCATCCGCGCCTTTCCAGTGCCACTGCAGCCAGCGGCCCGAGTTGGCAATAGAGCCGTCTTCTTCCGCGAAGCAGGTGGACGGCAGGCGGAACACTTCGGTCTGGATTTTCGCCGGGTCAACGTCGTTCATCTCGCCGTGGTTCTGCCAGAAGTTGGAGGTTTCCGTCACCAGCGGGTCGATAACCACCATGTATTTCAGCTTGCTCAGGCTGGCGACAACCTTGTTTTTATCCGGGAATGAGGCGACGGGGTTAAAACCCTGGCACAGGTAGCCGGTGACGAGGTTGCGATCCATCATGTCGAAGTACTTCAGCACGTCGTAGGTCTGATCCCACTTTGGTAGCCAGTCAAAGCCCCAGCCGTTCTCTTTCTGCGCGTCGTCGCCGTAGAAGGTTTTCATCAGGCTGACGAAGAACTTCGGATAGTTCCCCCAGTAATTCACCTGGCCCGGCAGCGTCGCTTTTGGCGTGTTGGCGGCCAGGTAACCGTCGAGCGAGGTTTGCTTGTCGGAAGGTAAAGAGAGGTAGCCTGGCAGGCTGGTGGACAGCAGGCCGAGGTCGGTCAGGCCCTGAATGTTGGAGTGACCACGCAGCGCGTTGACGCCGCCGCCCGCCATCCCCATGTTGCCTAACAGCAGCTGGATCATCGCCATGGTGCGGATGTTCTGCGCGCCTACGGTGTGCTGAGTCCAGCCCAGCGCGTACAGGAACGTGGTAGTGCGGTCGACCGCGCTGGTGGAGGCCAGCACTTCGCAGACTTTGAGGAAATCTGCCTGCGGCGTGCCGCAGATATGCTCGACGACGTCCGGCGTGTAGCGGGAAACGTGCTCTTTGAGCAGGTTCCAGACGCAGCGCGGGTCGGTTAGCGTGTCATCTCGCTTCGCAAAGCCGTTTTCGTCAAACTGATAGTTCCAGGTGGTTTTATCGTACTGGCGCTTTTCTTCGTCGTAGCCGCTGAACAGGCCGTCTTCGAAGCTAAAGTCCTCACGCACCAGCAGGGCCGCGTTGGTGTAGTGTTTGACGTATTCGGCGTTGATTTTGTTATTGGAGATCAGGTACAGAATCACGCCCGACAGGAAGGTAATGTCGGTGCCGGAGCGAATTGGCGCGTAGATGTCCGCCACCGATGCCGTGCGGGTGAAGCGGGGATCGACCACGATCAGCGTGGCGTCGTTGTTGTTTTTGGCTTCCATCGCCCAGCGGAAACCGACCGGGTGGGCTTCAGCGGCGTTGCCGCCCATCACCATCACTACGTTGGCGTTTTTGATATCAACCCAGTGGTTGGTCATCGCACCGCGACCAAATGTTGGAGCAAGACTTGCTACCGTTGGTCCGTGTCAGACGCGCGCCTGGTTATCTACCGCCAGCATGCCCAGCGAGCGGGCAAACTTCTGGGTTAACATGCCGGTTTCGTTGCTGGCCGCCGAGGCGCACAGCATCCCGGTGGAAAGCCAGCGGTTAACCGTCACGTTTTGTTCATTTTTCTCGATAAAGTTGGTATCGCGGTCGTCTTTCATCAGGCGGGCAATGCGGGAGAACGCTTCCTCCCAGCTGATGCGCTGCCATTTGTCTGACCCTGGCGCCCGGTATTCCGGGTAGCGCAGGCGATTATCGCTGTGAATGTAGTCCAGCAGCCCCGCGCCTTTCGGGCATAGTGCGCCGCGGTTGACCGGATGATCAGGGTCCCCTTCGATATGGAAAATGCTGGATTTGGCGTTTTTCGAGCCATCTCCAAGGCTATACATCAATAAACCACAGCCAACAGAACAGTAAGTACAGCTATTGCGAGTCTCTTTTGCACGCAGTAGCTTGTAGTTGCGCGTTTCCGCCAGCGCGGCTTTTGGGACAAAGCCCAGCACCGCAGCCGTTGTACCTGCCATTCCGCCGGCGCAGATTTTGAAAAATTTCCTGCGACTGACGTTCATCGTCACCTCGTTGTTATGACGTTTTTAGTACGGGCGAAAATAGCAGCTATAACCATTCAGATATTGCGTGAAATCAATTCGATAAACATTGGGTAGGCGATTACCCCTTTAGTATTAATGGTTATTTGACGGAGATAACACTGTCGTGTGCCTGGGCAGAGAAAAGGGGAGTAAAGCGTTGTCGTTAGAGGTTGTGCCGTTTATCAGGGAAACGGCACGCTGCAGGCGTTGAGTCAGATGCGGGTGATTGTGAACCAACGGCGCCAGATAAAGCGCAGCAGATAATATTCAACGGTGCCCAAAGCGAGGAACCAGATGCAGAAGAGGATCACGTACAGCTGGCTAAGGTCGACCAGGTGGAAAGTGTCGATCAGCTTTTGTGCCAGCGTCAGCGTTAACGCCGGGGCCGGGAGCAGCAGGCACGACAGAAAGGCCAGCAGCAAAATGCCGCCCGCGCTCAACAGCGCTTGATGTGGATGGTTCATGACGTTGTTAGCCTGAAGTTAAAAGGCTATTGTCCGGGAAAGTGTACCTTGGTGTAAACCACTTGAGAAAGGGTAAAAAAAGCGGCCCCTGCGAACAGAGGCCATGTGAATCAGTTAAACACGTTATTCAGCAGCGTGTACATCTGGGTGAAAGCGCGTTTTGCTACTTCCGGGTGGTATTTTGCCACGCCTTCAACGTTCGCACCTGGGTCGGTGAATGAGTGCACTGCGCCGGCGTAGCTCACCAACTGCCAGTCTACCGATGCGGCGTTCATTTCGCTGACAAATTCGCTCAGTTGCTCGCGCGGAACGAGCGGATCTTCCGCGCCGTCCAGCACCAGAATCGAAGCTTTGATCTCGCCTGCGGCGTGGGTTTTCAGGGTATTCAGCGTGCCGTGGAAGGAAACCGCCGCTTTGATATCCGCCCCGCTTCTTGCCAGCTCAAGCGCGCAGTGCCCGCCGAAGCAAAAGCCCGCAACCGCCAGTTTGCTGCCGTCGACAGCGGCAATTTTCTGAGTGGCAAGCGTGTCCAGCGCGGCCTGCATGCGGCCCACTTCCGCCGGGGTGTCCTTCACGCCCATCATCAGGGCACCGGCTTCATCGGCGTTGGTCGGGAGCTTGCCCTGGCCGTAGAGATCGGCAACCAGCACGACATAACCCTGAGCGGCGATTCCTTTGGCCTGTTCAACCGCCCCGGCACTGACGCCCATCCAGTTAGGGGCGATCAGAATGCCTGGCCGCGCAGCGCTTTGATTTTCCTGGTAGACCAGCGCGCCTTCAAAGGTTTGATTCTCGACTTGATAAGTAATGGCTGTTGAAATAATTTCTGACATCAGAATTAACCCCTAAATAAAATTTATTGGTCGGCAGGTGAACGCTAATTAATTTCATATTGATAACAGATTGGCAATTTATTAAATTTACAAGCGCATGAATTGCTATTTAATTTAATTTAAAAAGCGTTTATTTGTTAGTGATGAATAATTTATGTGAATAATTGTAATTAGCGGTTCTCAGGCTGACCATACCCATTTTATCTATAAGCCTTTGTTCATATTAAGGCATCGCACTGCGTAATCGGTAACAGGCGAGAATCCTCCAGCGCCGCCGTGCGATGACCCATCCCCTGCATACAGGCTTCATTCTCCGCAAAGGCCAGAAAAGCGGCTGTACTGCTCTGCCGCACGAGCATAGCGCAGTCCCAGCGTTCATCCTGCGGGCCAATCAGCCAGCTGTCTGCCGCGCCAAGGAAAATAATATCCCCGCCGCTTTGGCGTAAAAATGGCAGGGTGTGCTGTATATAGCGCTGAAATGCTTCCGCGCCGCTAATCGGGCTAAGCGGCATTAATTCCGGGGCGACTGAGTAATCCGCTATTTCCCGAAAGCGCAGGAGATTGAGCATAAAAACCTCGCCGGGAATTTGTTTCATCACCAAATGTCGCCCGGCCTGCTGGGTGGGCTGCAGATAAGGCGTCGTTTTTGAGGACGTGACCATCATTACACCTGTTATTTTCTGTCCGCGAAATGAGCGAGAAGCAGGGAGGCTACTTCTTCTTCCAGCGCAGGCGGAATCTCATGGCCCATCCCTTCAATCAGCTGCAATTTTGCCGTGGGGATCGTCTTAGCAATGTCCTGCCCGGCTTCTACGGGGAAGAGCGGATCCTGAGTGCCGTGGATTACCAGTGCCGGGGCTACGATCTGTCTTATCTCCTGACGGAGATCGCCGGTGGCCGCCATCGCCGCAATCTGGCGCAGCATGCCGGGCACAGAACTGGCGCGCACCAGCGAGGTTTTTAGCAGCGCCGTGTAGTATTCCTCGTCAAACGGGAGGTGTGTTGAGGCAATGCGCCTGAAGAACGCGAGCTGCTGCTCAAGCCAGGCGCTTTGGTGCGAATGCGGATCGGGCTTTGGCCCCATTAGCATGGCCATCACATCCGGGGCCGGAGGCGGGAGCTGAGAATTGCCCGTGCTGGACATGATGGCGCACAGGGACAGCGTTTTTTGCGGATATAGCGCGGCAAACAGCTGGGCGATCATGCCGCCCATGGAACGGCCAACAATGTGCGCCGCCGGAATACCGGCGTTATCCAGCGTGAGCGCAACGTCCGCCGCCATGTCCCGGAGCGTATAAGCGATGGCGATCCTTTGGCCCTGGGAGAGCGCCTGCAGGTCCGGCACACCCGCGTGGTTCAACGAGGGGGACAGCCCGCAGTCGCGATTATCGACCCGCAAAACATAGAAACCGGCATCGGCCAGCCGCTGGCAAAAGCGCTGCGACCAGCTGATACTTTGGCTTCCCAGCCCCGGCAGTAGAACTATTGCCGGGTGTGTTTTTTCACCGAAGCCGTCGAAGTAGAGGGAGACCGGCAGGTTAGTAGCTGTGTTCATGGGCGATCCTCAGTTTTTGCTGCCAGGCTTCCAGCAAGTTTTCCAGCGCGGCTTTAACGTTTTGCTCATCCGGTTTGACCTTTTCGAGCACGGTGAATTCGAAAGCGGGCTCGCCGAACTGGTTCCAGGCCTGCTGCAGCGCCTTATTGCGGTGCTGCCCGAACTTCAGTTCAAACAGGTGGCGGTTTAACACGCCCTGAGCGTTTGCGGCGCTGGCGAGCAGCTTGTGGCCGGTTTGCGTATTGGTTATCAAATAGATGCCCGCGGTTGTCGGGCTGTCTTTATAGCCCTGCTTCAGATCTTTTTTGTTTATTGTCTCAGTCATTTTTGGACTCCTGCTTGCCAAAAGCTAACGTTGCCGCATAGCGGCGAATATCCTGCGGCCAGCCTTCCATTGCAGCGTTGAAGGCTGCTTCGTCATCGGCAAACAGCGCGCGCAGGCAAGTTTCATACTCCGGTAAATCGCCCGCGACCTCGTGCATAAACTGGTAGGCACTTTCGTGCCTGCGGCGCTTGTTGTCCGCCGGTTCGCTGGCTTTTCTGGCCTGTTCGATCAGTCGACGTAAGGTTGCAGAGGCACCGCCCGGCTGCGTGGCCAGCCACTCCCAGTGGCGCGGCAGCAGGGTGACTTCCTTCGCCGATACGCCAAGTTTTGGCCTGCCGCGAGTTCTAACCGCTGTAGCGTCTTCGGTTGGACCTTCGGCTAGTTCCGGGTAAGCCGCAATGGCGCTGGCTTCATCCCCGTGTACGTGGATATCCAGCCGTTTGCCGGTCTGGTCATTGAAGATAAACACCGGCTCGTGGTCGATTGGCGTGGCCTTTATTTGCTGCAGCAGTTCGCTCAGGCTGCCGTGGGCAATCTGCCGCCGCTGCATAAAGGCGGTAAGAGTGACAGAAGACATGGGGTACCTATTTTAATCCGGGTAAAAATAGCAGCCTATCGGGGAAGCCAGATTTTGTCAATTATACCCGGGTAAAATAGGCGGGAAGGTCAGGCCTGATGCATCAGGTCCTGGTACAGCTCAGCGAGAACGCCGCCGGGACGAAACTGCTGTTTGATCCAGCGGGTAACCTGGCCCGTCGCCGCGTGCTGTGTGGCAAGCAACATCCGGGAATGCTGGCGCGGATTATGGATCTGGCGGATCTTCAGCAGGCCGTTATCTACCGCGCTACGCGCCATGTAATCCGGTAAAAAACCGATGCCGTCGCCTAAAATCTGGCACTGACATTTGGTTGTGAAGTCCGGCACCACCACGGTTTCCTGGCCATGCAGAAGCCATCCTACTTTCTTATTGATGGTGGAGGCGGTGTCTTCCACCATGATATTCGGGTACAGCCTGAGCTGGCTTTCAGGGATGGGTTCCTGCGCTGCGGCGAGAGGGTGAGTTGGCGCGACGGCGAATGCCCAATGAATGACGCCAATTTCCGTGTAGTCAATGCCGCCCCCACCCAGCAGCGCATCCGGCGCGCCGATAGCAATGTTCACCTGGTTGTTGAGCATCGCATCCCAGACGCCGTTGTACACCTCGGTAGTGACGGCAATCTGGCAGCCGGGGAACTGCTTTTTCAAAATATTCAGCAGCCTTGCCGTGTGCTGAGGCGTGTACAGCAGATGGTTAATGCAAATCCTGACTTTCGCTTCGATGCCCTGCGAAATGGTCTCAATGCCCCGCCGGATCCCTTGAAAATCATTCAACAAGTCTCTGGCTTTGCGGTAGAGATAGATCCCGGATTCGGTCAGCTCGATGCTGCGGGTGTTGCGGATAAACAGCGGCGCATCGAGCCACGTCTCCATGCGTTTTATGGTGTAGCTGATGGCAGAGGTGGTCACGCCCAGCTCTTCGGCAGCACGGCTGAAGCTGCCGTAGCGGGCGGCGCAGGTAAAGGCCTGCAGATTCTCTTCGGTAAAGATGGAGTTCATTCAGTGCTCCCTTCAATGACGCGCAATGCGGGGAGTTTGACACATTTTGAAAAAGATTATTAAAGCGCATTCAACAATAGCGGCATCAGCGATGAATCTTTTTTAAGCGGATGTTCTTCCAGCCAGGGCGTTGTTATTCTCGAATTTCAGCCATAACCGCGAGCGACAGGAGAACACAATGTCTGATCAAGAGCTGGTGACCGGGTTTCTGACGGCGGCCTTAAAAGGGGATACCACAACGTTGAAAGCCTGTCTGGAACGCGGTGTGGATATTAACGTCACCAACCGGCATGGCAGAACGGCGATCACCATTGCCAGCCTGAAGCAAAAATATGACTGCGTGGCGCTGCTCATTGAGGCGGGCGCGGATATCAATAAGCAGGATGAAACCTGCTTTAATCCCTTCCTGATTAGCTGCCTGAATGACGATCTTAAACTGTTGCGCCTGCTGCTACCTGCCAGACCGGATTTGACTCGCTTAACGCGTTTTGGCGGGGTGGGTATTACACCTGCAAGCGAAAAAGGGCACGTCGAGATTGTGCGCGAGCTGCTGGTGCACACCGAGATTAACGTTAACCACACCAACTTCCTCGGTTGGACGCCACTGCTTGAGGCCATCGTGCTGAACGACGGCGGCAAAAAGCAGCAGGATATTGTCTCCCTTCTGCTGGAACATGGCGCCAACCCACACATGACGGATAAATACGGTAAAACTCCACTGGAGCTGGCCGAAGAAAAAGGCTACCGCGAAATCGCTCAACTGCTGAGAGACGCGGGGGCATAACCGCTGTATTCCTGACAACCACCATCACACTCTGGGTAGAAAAATAATAATGACTGAGATTGAGAAGAGCCGCCGCGACTTTATCAGCGGAGGCGGCAAAGTCGCCGCCGCCTGTGCGCTGTTTGGGGCTAGCGGTACCGCAGCCTGGGCCGCGAAAACACCTGCAACCGCCTGTGAGAGCAGCCGTCAAATGAATGCCATCAGCGAAAAACACTATTACCTCGACAATGTGCTGCTGGAAACCGGGTTTAACTATGAAGGCGAAACTGCCGTCAGTACCCGCACCGAACTGCACACGTTAGAAATCAAAGACGACAAAATTGCGGCAGTTCGCGCTAATAAATCACACCCTGACGGCGTGCTTCATGCCTATGATGCGGGCGGCAAGCTGTTGCTGCCGGCGATGCGCGATATGCACATCCACCTGGACAAGACGTTCTACGGCGGCCCGTGGCAGGTGCATAATCGCCCGGAAGGCACCACCATCATGGATATGATTGCCTACGAGCGTAAAATTCTGCCGGAGCTGCAGCCCTACACTCGCGAGCGCGCCGGAAAGCTTATCGATCTTATCCAGTCCAAAGGGTCGACGATCGCCCGCAGCCACTGCAATATCGAGCCGGTCTCCGGGCTGAAAAACCTTGAAAACCTGCAGGCGGTACTGGCGGAGAGAAAGTCAGGCCTGAACTGTGAAATCGTGGCGTTTCCACAGCACGGTTTGCTGCTTTCAAAATCTGAACCGCTGATGCGGGAAGCGATGAAGGCCGGGGCGCACTACGTAGGTGGTCTCGATCCAACCAACGTGGATGGCGCGATGGAGAAATCGCTCGATACCATGTTCCAGATAGCGCTTGATTACGACAAAGGCGTGGATATTCACCTGCATGAAACCAGCCCGGCTGGCGTGGCGGCGGTGAATTACATGGTGGAAACGGTGGAGAAAACGCCGCAGCTTAAAGGCAAGCTAACCATCAGCCACGGTTTTGCGCTGGCAACTCTTACGCCACAGCAGGTGGATGAGATCGCCACACGCATGGCAGCGCAGCAGATCAGTCTCGCCTCTACCGTGCCCATCGGGACGTTGCATATGCCGCTGAAGCAGCTCCAGCAAAAAGGCGTGCTGGTGATGACCGGCACCGACAGCGTGATCGATCACTGGTCACCGTACGGGCTGGGCGACATGCTGGAGAAAGCCAACCTGTATGCGCAGCTCTACGTTCGCCCGAGCGAACTCAGCCTGTCGCGTTCGCTGGCGATTGCTACCGGTAATGTTTTGCCACTGGATGATAAAGGCAAACAGGTATGGCCGAAGGCGCAGGATGAAGCGAGTTTTGTGCTGGTCGATGCTTCTTGTTCTGCGGAGGCCGTGGCGCGTATTTCGCCGCGCACCGCGACCTTCCATCAGGGTAATTTAGTCTGGGGAAGCGTTATCTAGCCTGAACGGAAAGAGCCTGCCTGCACAGGCTCTTTTTTGGCGCTTTACCGAACCACAAAGACCGGGAAGCGGGCATGGCGAATAATGCTGGAAGCGTTGGAGCCGAGCAGGTGAGTGGAAATAGACGGGTTCTTCGAACCTACAATGATTACATCCGCATGAATGTCCTGTGCGACTTCGTTCACTTCATCCCTCACCGAGCCGTAGCGAATCTCAAGCACCACGCGTTCTTTAGGTAGCGAGAAATGCCCGCGCAATTCTTCCATCTTTTCTTCGGCATTTTTCTTCAGGTACTCGTCGAATTTGCGGATGTCAGAGGAAAAACCGTGGGTATTAAACAGCGGGGATTTAGGCAGAACGTACAGAAGGTGGATTGTGCCCTCAGACTCTTTCGCCAGGTATTCGGCATGGCGAATAGCTTTATCCGTGAGCTCCATTTCAAAAACATCCACCGGCATTAGGATGGTTTTATACATCGTTCAGCTCCTTTTGGTAACGTTTCAACCATCATGGCACTAACGATGAGGTTTCGCCGTGATCTGGCTGGGAGAACAGGCATTTTTTTACCCTCTCCCTGGAAGGGAGAGGGGATAGATTGCGTAGTGTTCTGCCTGTTGTTTTCCCCCCTCGCCCCTTTGGGGAGAGGGCTGGGATCAGGGGCGGTTGATTTTAATTACGACCCGCCATCACGCCACCGTCAACATCCCACAACGCGCCTGTCACCCAGGTGGTATTGTCGGACAGCAGGAAGCTAACCACTTCGGCAACGTCGCGTGGAGTACCAACGCGGCCAATCGGGTGGAAGCTGTCGAAGCTACCCATCACGCCTGCAACATCTTCTTTAGGAATGAAGCCTTCATAAATTGGCGTATGCACCACCGCCGGAGAAACTGCATTGACGCGGATACCATGCGTACCCAGTTCAATAGCAAGGTTCTTCGTCAGCGCATGCAAACCGGCCTTCGCCATGGAGTAGGCGGAAGAAGGGGTTGCGCCGATGGCCTGCTGTGCCCACATGGAACCGATGTTGACGATTGAGCCTTTGATTCCAGCGGCAACCATGTTTTTCACCACTTCGCGGGTAATGAAGAAGGTCGCGCGGTTGATGCTCATGTACATGTCATAATCCGCTTCTTCGTGTTCGGTAAAGGCTTTCGGGAAGAAGACCCCGGCGGCGTTCACCAACAGGCTGATGTCGCGGTGTTCGGCGTTAATCACGTCCATCACTTTGTGCATCCCTTCGCTGCTCATCAGGTCCGCGACGATGACGGACACTTCCCCGAGGGCAGACAGCGCCTGGCGTGCCTGTTCGGCTTTCTCCGCGCGATTCCCGACCAGCACAACTTTCCCGCCGTTTTCCAGCACCTGGCGGGCGCTTTCCAGACCCATACCGCTGGTGCCGCCAACAACTAAAAGTTTCTTACCTGCGAATGATGTAGACATGATGACCTCGTTTCTCTTTGCTTAATAAGGTGAAGCTGCCAGCGTGGCGCTTCGGAATGGCGACAGAATGACAAAACCATTTGGGCCTGACGAAGCATAAGAACTTGCAAACCGAGAAAGAAAAACTATCTTGTCGGTATATCGTCCTTTGTCGAAGAGAAAATATGAGATCGCTGAATCGCCTGAAATGGCTGCACGCCTTTGAAGCCACGGCGCGCCACGGCAGCTTTACCGGTGCGGCAGAAGAGCTGGGCGTCACGCCCGCCGCCGTGGGGCAGCTTGTTCGTTCCCTGGAAGAGTGGGTCGGCCATCCGCTGCTGCACCGAACGCGCAGTGGAAAAGAAAGACTTACGCTGGTGGAGGAAGCAAAGGAGGCGCTGCAGGACATTACCGTTGGGCTGGACAGCCTGGAGCAGGGATTGAATAAGCTACGCGGTGCCAGAGCCCGCGCTGTGGTGGTGATTACCGCTTCTCAGGTACTGATGATGAACTGGCTGATGGAGCGCCTCAATCGCTTTTCCGAGCAACATGACAGCATCGACCTGCGCCTTAACGTCACGGAAAAACTGACCGATGTGCTACATGGCGAGGCCGATGTTGGCATACGCTGCGGCCCCGGCAACTGGCCTGGGTTGCAGTCAACGTGGCTGATGGATGAGGAGGCGGTAATTGTCTGTAGTCCTCAGTTGCTGACTGGCGTCACCGAAGCAGACTGGCTGTCAAAGCAGAAGCTTATCTACGATGATACGCCGCACCCGGGCGCGAATTTCCCTGACTGGGAAACGATATCCCAGGATGTTGGCGTTGCTTTATGTGAGCAAAACGGCCTGCACATTAACTCTACGTCGGCCGTTATTCTGGCTGCCCTCAGCGGGCGTGGCGTGGCAGTGGTGCGCAAAGCGCTGGTCCAGCAACTGATCGATCTTGGGCAACTGCGCCAGCTTTTCCCGCAGCACAAATGGCCGCTGACCTGGTCCTATTTTATCGTGCGTTCAGAACGCTCCAGCCGCCGCCCGGAGGTTACGCTGTTCCATGACTGGCTGGTGGCTGAGACGGGCGCTACGCTTAAGTAATGGAAAAACTCACCGAATTAAAGCGCGCCAAACGGCTGGCGCTTTCACTCTTACTGATTGCCGCGGCAACGTTCGTCGCTACCTTATTTTTGCCGCCCAGTTTCTGGGTCAGCGGCCTGAAAGCGATTTCTGAAGCGGCGATGGTCGGCGCCATGGCGGACTGGTTTGCTGTTGTGGCGCTGTTTCGTCGCGTGCCGATCCCATTTATCGCCCGGCATACCGCCATTATTCCGCGTAATAAAGACCGTATCGGCGAGAATCTCGGCAAGTTCGTGCAGGAAAAGTTTCTCGATACTCAGTCGCTGATTGACCTGATTCGTCGCCATGAACCGGCGCAGATGATGGGGAGCTGGTTCCGGCAGCCCGAAAATGCTCAGCAGGTAGGGCGGCACATGCTCAAGGTGATGGAGGCGTGGCTGTCGTTAACCGATGACGCTCGAATTCAGGGGCTGATTCGTCGGGCGGTGCACAAAGCCATTGATAAAGTCGATCTCAGTTATTCCAGCGCGCTGTTGCTGGAAAGCCTGACCAAAAATAACCGCCATCAGGCGTTGCTCGACTCGGTGATCGCTCAGTTGCTGACACTGTTGGAGAAACCGGCCAGCAGGGAATTTATTGCCCGCCAAATCGTCCACTGGCTGGAAACCGAGCATCCGGTTAAGGCCAGGGTGCTGCCCACCGAATGGCTGGGCGAGCAAAGCGCAGAGCTGGTATCCGACGCCGTTAATTCTCTGCTGGATGACGTCAGCCAGGACAAAACGCACCAGCTTCGTCGGGCATTCGATCGCGCCGTGCAGCGGCTTATCGACAGCCTGAAAAATGACCCGGAAATGGCGGCTAAAGCGGAAACCATCAAAAGTTACCTGAAGGAGGATGAGAAGTTTAATCTCTACCTCGGCGAGCTTTGGAATGACCTGCGGGGCTGGCTGAAAACAGATATCGCCCGCGATGACTCGCGGGTGCAAAAGCGGATTGCCGAAGCGGGGCAATGGCTCGGGGAAACGCTAACGGCCGATGCTTCGCTGCGGGCCTCGCTGAATGAGCACCTTGAGCAGGCCGCCCGGCATATTGCGCCGGATTTCTCTGCGTTTCTTACCCGGCACATTAGCGACACGGTGAAAAGCTGGGACGCAAAAGACATGTCCCGCCAGATTGAACTCAACATCGGCAAAGATCTGCAGTTCATTCGCATTAACGGCACGCTGGTAGGGGGCTCGGTCGGGCTGGTGCTCTATTTGCTTTCACAATTGCCGGGGGTGATTGAGGGCTGGGGGCTGCGGTTTTAAGGCACAGGGCACGAGGCCCTGTGCAGCGTGGTTAGCCCTGATGAGGCATAAGTTTCGGATCACCGGCGAAAGCGGGTTTGCTGCTGCTGAGTGCCTGTTCGTCAGCGCCTGGCGAGCCGCTGTTATCCGCCCAGACGCCTTCCTGAGTTTTGCTGATGGCCTGATGCTGGCCGTTAAGGTTTTGCCCCATGGCGGCGATGTGCTGGCTTTCGGTTCCACCGCTGTTGTCGGCCCAGGGAATGACGGGGTCGGCCGCTGCGGCGAATAAAGGCAAGCAAATCGAGCTGGCAAGCAGCATTTTGATGGCTTTATGCATGTTATTCACCTGCTGATATTAGCGTTTTGGGTGCCAGCCCCGTGAGGAGATGGCGGTACCGATAAGTCTACTGCGGCGTGAAAAATGTGCTGGCGAGGAAAAGTAAAAGAGCGTGTCATTTGCCACAATTGCTTGCCGACGATGTCAAACTATTCAATATGATAGATAGATAATATATTTCTTGAGAAATAATTAATTGGCTAATTATAACAACTGCAATTTATTGAGTCGCTAAACCTCCTGGTTGCCCTGCAGGATCCATGAAAATTATTTAGATATAATTCCGTCTTATCCTCAATCACGTATTACTGTGGTAACTGATGACCCTTAACCATTTCTGCTATTTTCTTCTGATACTTGCCGCGGTGGGCAGCGCTGTTATGCCTCACTCTTTGATTATATGGTTTGTACTGGTGAATGTTCTCACGCTGCTGGTTTACGGCGGTGACAAACTGGCTGCGGTGAAAGGCTGGCAGCGCGTGCCGGAGGCAACATTGCTTTTCTTTGGGCTGACGGGCGGTTGGCCCGGGGCAATTCTGGCTCAGCAAAGTTTTCGCCATAAAACACAGAAACAGCCGTTCAGACGCTGGTTTTTTATGACTGTAATAATAAATTTAATTGCCGTCATTGCCGTGGTATATGAGTTTTATTCATCCAAATGATATTGACTCTTGATGGCGTAGAAACTGGCGGAGCATATCAATACCAGCATGTCAGACCCGCAGGAAACCATAAATGAAATGTTATTATGATAATAATTAAAACAGGGAGTGACTAACGCCATCTTCAAGTTTCAGAAGCAGTTCTGTGCATTCGTTAGCGTTTTTATTTTCTGCGGCTGATTCCAACTTAGTACAAAGCGTAACCAGTTCATTGTAATGGCCAAGAGTCAGTCCCCCTTTCAACTTGTGTGCCAGAGTTCTAATATCGTTAAATCTCGAATCAGAAAGGGCATCATGTAAATCGCTAATACAATGAAATGAATTTTCGCTTAGTGAAGCTTTGAACTTTGGATCCGTACTGCAATCCAACGATGACACGATAGAAAAATCGTCATTGATATCAAATTTAGTATAGCGGGAAAGCAAATTTGATAGTATTTCAAGATTTATGGGTTTGAATATACAATCGACCATTCCAGACCGGATGCAGATTTCAATAACTTCAGGGCGTGCGTCTGCTGTTAACCCAATGATAATGGCTTTGGAATCTATTTCCAGTATTTGAGTCGTGAGCTGAGGTCCATCCAGACCGCTCATATTATAATCTGTGAATGTTATGTGTGGTCTGAAAGTCTGCCATATTTCAACGGCTCTGACAGGATCCTCACACTCCACTACCTCACAATTAAGAAAGGTCAGCTGTTTTTTAAGTACCAGTAAGTTTGGGTAGTAGTCATCAACTAAAAGAATACGCAATTTTTTATGGTGGTGAACTCCTGATTTATTAAACGCTTTAGGTTGTGTATTGTTTTGACGAATATATTTAACTGCAACAGATATTGATACTGTGGTTCCCAAACCTACTTTACTACTTAGGCTAATGGAACCGCCTAACGCTTCACAGATGCTCTTACATATAGAAAGACCAAGGCCACTGCCCATCGATCTTTTATCGGGGTTCTGATAAACCTGTGAAAAAGGCTTGAAAAGTAATTCCTGTTCAGGCAAGGATATTCCGCAGCCAGTATCACAAATCTTTATATTAAGAAAACACCCATTTTTAAATTCATTAGGCTGAAGAACAACGTGCAACTTCACATTCCCTTCATCAGTAAATTTAATTGCATTACTTAACACATTACAAACCACTTGACGCAGGAGAATTTCGTCCGTACTAATATTGTTTTCATATGTGCTTTCATCTAAAATAAGATTGATAATGAGATTTTTCTTTTTTGCATCATCTTTAAACATAGCAACTAAATTTTCGAAAAAAGTTCTTAACTCAATAGAAGTACAGTGAGGTGTTAATTTTCCTGATTCAATTTTTTGAATGTCTAGTATATTGCCAATTAACTTATGAAGTTCCAGGGATGAACGTTCTGCAACGTCAAATGCAGTACTGTCTACCATTCCTTTCTTAAGGTTATTATTACCGATTTCAAGCATGCCTATGATGGCGTTTAATGGTGTCCTTATTTCGTGACTCATTGTGGCGAGAAATGCAGATTTTGCTGAGTCAGCATGTATCAGTTTTTCTTCCAGAATCTTGCGTTCCGTAACATCAATCCACCCCTCAACCACACCGATTATTTCATCTTTATCATTAGCGTAAGGTACAATCCAGTGATGAACATAAAGTAAAAAAGGAGAGTTTTTAATTCTAATCTTTCTATCCTTAATTATAGATGTCTTTTCTGTGATAGCTCTCCTGACATCATTTCTATAATCAACAACTGCATCATCGTTCTGATAAAGAAAAATTATTTCACTAGTCCCTGCGAGGTCATCTTCTTGTAAGTTAAGGAATTCACTATAAGAGGCGTTGCATGAAATCATCATCATATGTTTGTCACAAACATACATAGGGTTAGGTGTTTCGTCGATAAAATTCTTAAGTGATAACAGTTGGTTGTTTAGATTCTCGCGAGCTTTGTTATTTATTTTTAAACAGTTAATAAGGCGTACTACCCACATGCTTATAATAAAAATCAAAAAAGATATCACCATAATAAATATGATGGTTTGTATGTGGTATCGTTGAAAGAACGTTTTTTGTGGTTTTGGAGATGACCATTTTTTTGCCAGTTCATCAATTGCAGAGTCTGGTATTTGTTTTAAAGACTTGTTGATAATATCATTCAAGAAAATCTCATTTTTGGGTATGCCGAATGATAATTTGGCTACTTTTCCTTTTATAGGGGCTGTAATCACATAAAAACCTGGCCTTTCTTCATCATAATATCTGGCAGAGGAGTAAATATCTATCACTCCGTAAACAATTCCTTTTTGAAGCATCTGATACGCTTCACGTATTGTTTTAGTCTGTATAACGTGTTCAATTGATGGGTAAAGTTGTCGAACCTTGTGTATATCCAACGTTGTGGCTATTAGCTGTGGTTTATTTTTGGCATTTTTAGTCTGTAATAAATTAACCATCACAACGGGGGATTGAGCATACTTACGGGTAAAAGTGTATCCTTTATCTACTGCAAACATCGAACTGGCCATGCCAATTATTACTTTTCCATTGTCTGAGTCACTTAATATATTTTTATCAGAAATGAATGTAAATTCAATGCCGGTAGTGTTTTCGATTAGTTTCAAAAGGCTTGGTATACCACCTACAAATTTACCGTCGTCGAAGAAAGAAAATGGCGGCATATCTACAGGAAGAATGACTTTAATTGATCTATTTGACTTTATCCACTTGCACTCTTTGTCATTCAAAAGATCGCTCGCTCCTGGGGTAATAAAATCACTTGATTTATCCCACTTGCTAACCGCACTATAACGTTCTAACTTGGGCATCTTTGAAATGCCTGTCATTATTATTTCTTTTGTTATATTGTCGTCTTTACGTACTGTGAAAAACTTTATGCCACAATTGCGGCAATCAACCCTGCCATTAACACTCAGATTGTAAAATACAGTATTTTTTGAAAAATACCCTATCGTTATAGCATCACTTATGAACACATCACTCTGGCCAATGCTGACAGATAAAAGGCCATATATTGGGGAGTCAGTCCTTTCAATCACTGAATAGGGGTGGATATTTTTTATTTCATCATCAGAAATTAGTTCATTAGAAACTAAAACTTTCATTTTTTGATTTTTTTGGATTTCTAATTTATTTACAACAGAAAGGATTGGAATTCCAGGAATATAAGTTACCCGATCAAGGCTATTTAATGTACTGCCAGATTTGGAAGTAAACCCAGTGACAATATCCACTTCACCGTCTATCAGTGCTTTCTCGGCGCTTAAAGTGTCGTTAAATACTCGTATTTTAATTCTTTTATTTCCGTAGTGTCCAATCCAATAAAAAAAATCAGCATTTATGCCATCATAAAATTGATTGTTAATAAAAACGTCGAAAGGAGGTGTGTTATGTCTAAAAACACCAAATACCAGCGTATCTTCAGTGGAGGTGGTTGCTTCATTTTTATCGTTTAATAAATTAATTTCATGATGGTTATATTTGAAATCACCTGCACAGGTGTTGAATGCTAAAAAAAATATGAGACAGGTGAAAAGGTTATTATGTTCAATTAACTTTCTCACAATTTGCCACGGCAATAAGTTCCACAAGATTTGATACCCCAAGTTTTTTCATGATTCTCGTTTTATATGTACTGACCGTTTTATTGCTCAAGCACATATTCTCCGCTATTTCATTATTAGATAAACCTAGTGTAATTTTCCTTAGCACAGCGAGTTCTCTGTTTGATAACGTTTCGAATGGGTGTCTTTGTGGGGATGTATGAATCACCATCTTTGGGAAAAAGCTATAACCGGCATCAATTGCCTTTACTGCCGTAGCAACACTATCCATGGAGTCACTTTTAGAGACAAATCCACACGCGCCTGCTCTAAAGCTTCTTTGTGCATAGACATCTGATGCCAAAGCGGTGTAAACGAGAAACTTTGTCCTAATCTCTAATTTACGAACAGTGTCAATCACTGTCATACCATCAATGTTTAGAATACCTAAATCAAGAATAACAATTCTATAACTTTTATTTTTTATATAATGGATTGCATCAATGCCACTGTCGCACTCATCTATATCATCAAAGCCGAGTTGTCCGAGTGTTATGCCCAGCGCTAAACGAATAGAGGGGTGATCATCCACGATCAATGCACTTCTCTTCATATTTTGTAATCCTTAACATAATAATCCATTAAACCAAACATACCTGAATGCGTTTTAAGATGCCATAATCCTCAGTGAAGAATGAGAAGTCTTCGTGAAAATTACTGGGTGGCTTGTGAGTTGTAGGGATTTTCCTGCAGAAATAGTCGCGGTTTCCGACAGGAATTGACGAAAAAATGACTTATATTTCATATGGATATTAAAATAAAATATGATGAATCAAAGTTTTTTAGCCAACATCAGCGGAAGTTTAATAAGGTAAGATATGATTGCAATAACAACAAGGATGCTTACCTGACTCAATCTTAGATATTACAGTTTTTCTTTTATATCCGTTTTAAAGGCCCTGCGATTAATGTAGGGTCGCTGAATGAATATATTTATTCAGGTAAGGGTGTGTTGGCTGAAAAGTGAATCGCCGCGGATAATCTAGACAATTTTGATCCGTTGATCATATTGATTTTCATATTCAGTCTGCGGCATCCGATCGTTCGAACCATGTTGATGCTTGCTGTTATAAGGCATTCCGATGTAATCAAACATATAACTCAGAGTCTCTTCCCTCGTTCCAAGAACTTTCTCTTTATACGTTCACGCTTCAGTCGCTGGAAAAAACTTTCTAAATGACTCTGAGGTATCTGTTGAACCCGTGGTGATTCAGTTGGTACATAATCTCATTGAACCGGAATATACCATCACCTTTATCAACAGAGACTCTTTGAGGCGGGTAGACGCTGAGAGAATTTCGATGCGCTAAAATCATTCAACTCACTGAATTACAGGCATAAAAAAGACATCGGTTGATGTCTGTTGACTTCGAAATGGTACGCCCTACAGGGTTCGAACCTGTGACCTACGGCTTAGAAGGCCGTTGCTCTATCCAGCTGAGCTAAGGGCGCACTGAGTAATGCAGAGAAACATTACGGCTTGATGCGGGGTGGATTATACGGTCAGCACCTCTTGAGTCAATGGCTTTTCAACCACCTGCGTGACAAATGAGCATAAACCCACATCAGTGCCTGACAGCGGGCCGCGCATCTGACAAAATAGCAGCAACCCCCTTCCTTTAAGTTTACAGATGGAATTCTCTCTCTGATGGCAGCAAAGATTATTGACGGTAAAACGATTGCGCAGCAGGTACGGCTTGAAGTTGCTGAAAAAGTAAAAGCCCGAATTGCCGCAGGAAAACGTGCCCCTGGTCTGGCCGTTGTATTGGTGGGAGCGAACCCTGCGTCCCAGATTTATGTCGCGAACAAACGCAAAGCCTGCGAAGAGGTTGGTTTCGTCTCCCGCTCTTATGATTTGCCGGAAACCACCAGCGAAGCGGAGCTGCTGGCACTGATCGATGCGCTGAACGCGGACGCTGAGATTGACGGCATTCTGGTACAGCTGCCGCTGCCTGCCGGGATCGATAACGTCAAAGTGCTCGAGCGTATCGACCCGGACAAAGACGTGGACGGCTTCCATCCGTACAACATTGGCCGTCTTTGCCAGCGTGCGCCGCGCCTGCGTCCGTGTACCCCGCGCGGCATCGTGACGCTGCTTGAGCGCTACAACATTGACACCTACGGCCTGAACGCCGTCATCATTGGCGCGTCCAACATCGTGGGGCGCCCGATGAGCATGGAACTGCTGCTGGCCGGTTGCACCACGACCGTAACGCACCGTTTCACCAAAAACCTCCGCCAGCACGTTGAGAACGCCGACCTGGTAATTGTCGCCGTGGGCAAACCTGGCTTTATTCCGGGCGAATGGATTAAAGAAGGCGCCATCGTGGTGGACGTCGGCATTAACCGCCTTGAGAGCGGGAAAGTGGTCGGGGACGTAATTTATGATGAAGCCGCCGCCAAAGCCTCGTATATTACGCCGGTTCCGGGTGGCGTAGGTCCAATGACGGTTGCCACCCTAATTCAGAATACCTTGCAGGCCTGCGAGGAATATCATGATGTTGATGGAGAGTAATAATGGCGACCTTCTCACTAGGTAAACACCCTCACGTTGAACTGTGCGACTTGCTCAAGCTGGAAGGCTGGTGTGAAAGCGGCGCGCAGGCAAAAGCGGTGATTGCCGAAGGCCTCGTGAAGGTGGACGGTGAAGTTGAAACCCGCAAGCGCTGCAAAATTGTGGCGGGTCAGACCGTCGTTTTTGAGAGCCTGAGCATTACCGTTCAGCCTTAATCCCGCGCCCTTTTCTGAACGAAGAGGGCAGGCATCAACTCTCCTTGCCGTTTGGGGGAAGGAGAGTTGCAGAGCTTTTCCTGCCTCAGATTCAAATTACCTCATCAATACCAGGCTTAAAAACCTGCGTCACTTCAAATATTCGATAACAATATGACAACATCGCAGAATTCAGTTGCGGGGCAAAAATCGTTTCGGCACTCTAGGTAGAACGTTCTACTAGAACGTTCTACCTACCATAAAAACGCGTTAACAGACAAAACGCGGTTACTGCGTCTGCGCCGGGGGAAACGTCCATGAGTCTGTTGTCCAGTGTTGTTAAATCGTTATCAAAGCTTTCCATGATTGGCCGCGCATTAATGCTGCCTATCTCTCTGCTGCCCGCTGCAGGTTTACTGCTGGCGTTTGGCGATAAGTTTCACTTACCGCTGATGATGAACGCGGGCGGGGTTATCTTCGACAACCTGCCAATGTTGTTCGCCATCGGTTCTGCCGTGGGCCTTGCTGCGGAATCGGGTATTGCCGCGCTGTCGGCGGCGGTGTCGGTGTTTATCATCAACATCACCATTGGTACCGTCATGCACATCACGCCGGAAATGGCCTCTGCGGGCGGGAAATATGCCATGGTGGTCGGCATTCCGACGCTGCAAATGGGCGTCTTTGGCGGGTTGATATCCGGTATCCTGGCGGCATGGTGCTACAACAAATTTCACACCATGCAATTGCCTGAATTCCTGGGCTTCTTCTCCGGCAAGCGTTTTGTCGCCATCGCGACGGCGTTTCTCTCCTTCCTGTTGGGGATGGTGCTGCCGTGGGTGTGGTCATACATTCAGTCCGGTATTGATGCGCTGTCGGTGGTGGTTAACGGCGATAATCAGGCTGCATCAACCTTTATCTTCGGGCTGGTTGAGCGCGCATTAATCCCGCTGGGCCTGCACCACATCTGGTATCCGTCCTTCTGGTACTCCTTCGGGGAATACACCACCCATACCGGGCAGGTGATTCACGGCGACCAGACAATTTGGTTCAAAATGCTGGAAGAGGGCGTGAAATCCTTCAGCAGCGACAGCTACCAGAATGCCGGTAAATTCATGCAGGGCGAGTTCCCGCTGATGCTGTTCGCACTGCCTGCGGCCTGTCTGGCGATGTACCATGAAGCCAACACCAAGAATAAGAAAATTGCCTCCGGTATTCTGTTCTCCGCGGCGCTGACTTGCTTCCTCACCGGGATCACCGAGCCGGTTGAGTTCACCTTCATCTTTGTTGCTCCGATTCTGTATGTGTTCAACGCGGTGATGGCTGGCCTGTCTTATATGTGCATGTACCTGCTGCATGCCCATATCGCCAAATCGTTCTCCGCCGGGATGATCGACTATATCTCCTTCGGGATTCTGCCGTCGTTCAACGGCTACCAGACTAACTTCCTGATGGCGGTGGTCGTGGGTGTGCCGATGGCGCTGATTTACTACTTCACTTTCCGCTTCGTGATTCGCCGCTTCGACGTGAAAACGCCCGGTCGTACCGAAGTGACCGCTAACGCGGGAGACAAAACCGACACTGAACTGGCGGGCGATATCATTGGCCTGCTGGGCGGGGCTCCTAACATCAACTCCGTGGGTTCCTGCATCACCCGTCTGCGTCTGGAAGTGGACGACAGTTCGATGGTCGACAAAGACGGCCTGAACAGTCTGGGCGCTCGAGGTGTGGTATTCGTCGGCGATTCGGGTATCCAGGTCATATTTGGTGCCAGAGCGCAATTTATTGCGCAGACAATGTCGACGATGATCGGTAAATAATGTAATACCTTTCGGCCTCCTGTATGTTTCAGGGGGCTGAAATTTATGGATGTGCGGTTACAGGGGTGGAATGAAAAAGGTCAACATCATTGATGTCGCTGAGCTGGCGGGCGTATCGGTTTCGACGGTTTCGCTGGTGCTGCGCCAGAAGGGCAAGATCTCTGAGGCGACCATTGATAAGGTCAATGCCGCTATCAAGGAACTGGGCTACGTGCATAACGTTGCCGCCGCCAACCTTCGTTCCAGCACCTCTAACCTGATCGGCCTGATTATTCGTGACTTTAACAACTCTTTCTCCGTCAACGTCACGGCAAGCGTTGTCCAACAGTTAGAAAAACAGGGCTACATGGTGTTTCTTGGCCAGCCGCGCGACGGAGAGCAACAGCTTCGCAACTGCCTGACCTCGTTTAGCCAGCAGGGCGTTGCCGGGGTGATTTATCTGGCCGCCGACTGCCACTCCGCTGAGGTTCCTCAGGCCATTACCGACTGCCCGCTGCCCACGGTGGTTATCTCTGAATCAACTATTACCAGTACGCGCGATGTGATTGGGCGGGATAATCGTCAGGCCGGTAACCAGGCCACGCGTTTTCTCATTGAGCGCGGCCACCGCAATATCGCCTGGCTGGGGGGCACAAAAAGCTGCCTGATCCGCGCCGAGCGGCTGTCCGGTTACCGTAGCGCCCTGCAGCAGTACGGCTTGCCGTTTAGAGAAGAGTGGGCGCCGGAATGTGCAGACGACACATCGGCTTCGGCTTTTGCCACGCGCCTGATGCTTGAAAAGAGTAACCAGATTACCGCCATGCTGTGTCATTCTCCGGCGGCCATTATCGGCGCAATTACCGGCATTCAGCAGGTCGGTCGCACGGTAGGGAAGGACGTTTTCTTAACGCAGCAGGTCTCGCTGATTGGTTTCGAGGATATGATGTACATTAATTTGACCTCGCCGAGCTTTACCTATGTTTCCGCCTCCAGTGAAGAGACCGGGCGGCAGGCTGCCGCGTTAATTGTCAGTAAAATCAAACAGCCGGAACTTCCTGCCCAGCGAATTATTATTTCCGGTGAGCTGGTTCCGCGCGAATCTGCATAACGGGAAGTATATTATCTGTCCGTTCTGATTATGCTATTAATCCCTTTCACCCTGATTAATGGCATATTATTAACGCATTATTTTCATTTTTATTTCAATTAATCATGAAATCAGCCTGAGATTGCAAACCGCATATGTTCTGGTCAGAATAGCCACTTCTCTTTCAGAATTTTCTCTTAAATATGCTCAAGCGCATTCTTCTCACTTTATTATTAATGCAGGGTTTTTATACCGGAAACGCGCTGGCCGTTGATTGCCATCAGTTTTTCCGAGTTCACTTCCCCCAATGCCACGCGAATCCCGTTGATGTGGATGGCGTACTGGGCGGGTTTGAGGCGGAAATTTTCACGAATGCGGATCTCCGGCAGCAGTACGCCGCAGGTCTCAGAGATAACCTGGCGCGCCCCGCGTACACGCTGTGAAAGCGGGCTGCCTTTGGCGGTATCAACCAGCGAAACCAGCTTGTAGCCAAGGTTCAGGCCAATCGGCTCCGGGGGCAGCATTACTGTTCTGGCCGGGAAGCCAAAGCCGGATGATGCCAGCCAGGCGATTCAGCAGGATGTTGCTGCGCTGCAGGCATTGACCAATGCGGCAAGCCAGGGAGAAAGTCTGGAAGACGTGAACCGCCGCTCAGAAAAGGAAATTGAAGATTTGGCCCGGGTGATCATGAAGATCACTTCAGCCTATGACGCGCAGTCTAATCTGCAAATCGAAATCGTGCCGCAGGGGCTGCGTATTCTGGTGCAGGACGACCAAAAACGAGAAATGTTCCAGCGTAGCAGTGCCATTCTGACCCCCTTCTTTAACCGCCTGCTGACGGAGTTTGCTACGGCGCTGAACTCCATTGATAACAAAATTATTATTACCGGACACACCGATGCGACGCGCTTTCGTGACCAGGAGCTTTACAACAACTGGAACTTGTCCGGCGAGCGTGCCATGCAGGCGCGCAAAGCGCTGGCAAAGGGTGGGCTGGATAACGGGAAAGTGCTGCAGGTTAGCGGGATGGCTGACCAGATGTTGCTTGATCCTGAACATCCGCTCAGTTCGGCCAATCGCCGTATTGAAATCATGGTGTTGACCCACTCCGCTAGCGCTTCTCTGTATCAATTCTTTGGTCGGCATGGCGAAAAAGTGCTTAAGCCGCTGGCTGAGCGCGTGGCGCAGCAGCCTTCCGTGGCACGCTAAATTTCCAGGTATTTGTGTTGCTCATGTCTATTTCCACCTCAATTGTCTCCACTTTTCCGCCTGCGTCCGAACTCTCCCGGCGTAGGGCGGGATTTTTTTTTCTGCTGCTATTCGTCCTGTTTTCTTCACAGACCAGGGCTTCACCCGTTAAAAAACCTAAAGCGGGCGTGAAGCGCACACAGATCGCTCAGCCGCAGAGTAAAGAAGCCCGTGAACGGATGAAAAATCGTGCAAGGCTGCTTGCCAGTGCCAAAAAGCACCTTGCTGTCGTCCCACCGACGCCTGAACAGAAAAAGCGCCAGGCTGTTCAAAAAAAGGCCGCTCGTGCCCTGAACCGTGAACAGCTCGCCATGCACACTCGCTGGCGCCCTGGGCTGATGGGGGGCTCAGAAGGTCTGTGGCCGCTGGCGACCGAAGCGCTTATGGCTGAGATGGTAAGCCCGCGCGTGGAAGCCACTCTCCACAAAGTGATAGCGCGGCTCAAACAGCAGTTGGGCAAGCCCTATGTTTGGGGGGGGGCAGACGCCCGAGCAGGGCTTCGACTGTAGCGGGCTAATCTATTACGCCTATAACAAACTGCTTAGCCAAAAGCTGCCTCGTACCGCCAATGGGATGTTCCAGGATCAAAGATTAAAGCGCATCAACCCGCGCCAGCTTAGGCGCGGCGATCTGGTCTTTTTCAGTATCAAAAGCCAGGATCGCGCCGATCATGTTGGGGTTTATTTAGGGGAAGGGCAGTTTATCGAGGCGCCCAGAACCGGGCTGAATATCCGCATCAGCCAGCTGGCAGACAATTACTGGCAGGATCATTACCTGGGGGCGAAGCGTATTTTGACCGAGGAGGCTATTCTGTGAGAGCAGGCCCCTCACCCCGGCCCTCTCCCGGAGGGAGAGGGGGAAAATAATAGGGCAGAGCGCTAGCAATCTATCCCCTCACCCTCTGGGAGAGGGTAAAAAGCAGCCCCTCCCGGAAGAAAGACTGCACCAGCGAATCGAATTAGCGGTGAAACTCCCCGGCAGATTCAGGCTGGTAGTGTAAAGCCAGCACTTCAAGGTGAGTCTGGCTGCCGTTTGGCAACGTCCAGTTGATACTATCGCCAACCCGCAGGCCGAGCAGCGCAGCTCCGACCGGAGCCATAACAGAAAGCTGGTTATCGCTGTCGGTCAGGTTCGCCGGGTAAACCAGCGTGCGAACGTGGACTTCCTGGGTGCTTAAATCGCGAAACTCTACGCGGCTGTTCATGGACACCACATCCGACGGCATCTTCTCCGGGCTGCACATCTCCGCGCGATCCAGTTCGGCGTTGAGCGCCTCTGCCACCGGGGCTTTGGCGAACTGCGGCTGTTCCAGCAGGCGGTCAAGGCGTTCGGCGTCTAGTTCGTTAATGATGATGGCAGGTCTGGACATAGTTCTCTCCGTGTAAAAAAGCAGGGCACTCATGTGCTGAAATCGTACAAAGAAAAACCCCCACCGAAACCGGCGAGGGTTGTTCACGTAGGAACGATGATACTGAGCTTAGCCCGGAGTTGAAAGCGAGATCAGTCACATTTTGACTTCCCCCGATTCCCTTACAGAATCACGCTCCCCAGCGCTGCCAGCAGGAAGGCGATGGTGCCGATCAGCGTTTCCATCACGGTCCAGGTTTTCAGCGTCGTTTTCTCATCCATTTCCAGGAAACGGCCCACCAGCCAGAAGCCGGAGTCATTCACGTGAGACAGCACGGTTGCTCCGCCCGCTATGGCGATAACAATAAAGCACAAATCAAACTGGCTGAGGCCCGTGGTGGCTTCGACCATCGGTGAGACCAGCGCGGCGGTGGTGGTCAGAGCTACGGTGGCTGACCCCTGAGCGACGCGAAGCGCGGTCGAGATAACAAAGGCGGCAACGATAACCGGCATGCCTGTGTCTGAGAGTACGCCAGCCAGCGCGTCACCAATGCCGCTTGCGCGCAGCACGCCGCCGAACATACCGCCTGCGCCGGTCACCAGGATAATGCCGCAAATAGGGCCGAGTGCGCCGTCACATACCTTTTCAAGGTGCTGGCGGCTATGTTTGCCGCTGAAGACCATCAGGGCAAAAAAGACGGTAATCAGGAGCGCAATAGGCGTTTTGCCCAGCATGCGTAAGAAGTTCACCAGCGTATTGTCGGCGCTGACCCAGCCGAGGACCGTGGCGGTGTTAAGGCCGGTATCGAGGAAAATCAGTACCAGCGGCATCAGTAAAATTGTCATGACCATGCCGAATGACGGCGGCTGGTGATTCTGGTCCACTTCGACTTTACCAAGGAAAGAACTCGGCAGAGGAATATCGAATTTCTTCCCGGCATACAGCCCGAAGAGATAGGCTCCGATATACCAGGTCGGGATAGCGATAATCAGCCCCACCACAACCAACAGGCCGATGTTCGCGCCCAGCAGCTCGCTGGCAGCAACAGGGCCTGGATGCGGCGGCAGAAGCGCATGCATCACCGCGAAAGCACCTGCTGCGGGGAGCGCATATTTCAGGGTTGAACCGCCGAATTGCTTCGCCACGCTGAAGATGATCGGCAGCATGACCACCAGACCTGCATCGAAGAAGATCGGAAAGCCAAACAGCAGTGACGCGACACCGAGCGCGAAGGGGGCCCGGTGAGCGCCAAATGTGCCAACCAGGGTGTCTGCCAGCACTTTTGCCCCGCCGGAAATTTCCAACAGGCGACCGATCATGGCGCCTAACCCAACCAATAACGCGACGCCTGCCAGCGTGCTGCCGAAGCCGCCCAGAATCGTGGGCACAATTTTGTCGAACGGCACGCCGGTGACGAGAGCCACAATGACGCTGACCAGGGTCAGCGCCAGGAAGGCATGTACGCGAAAGCGCATGATCAATACGAGCAGGAGCACGACGGAACAGGCGGCAATACCCAGCAGGCTTCCTGCGCCTAAATTTGTTGTTATTTCAGTCATTTTATTTCCCCAGTGGCAAATTCTCAGGCAAATGCACCAAAAGCGTGTTATTGGGTGATGCTGATACCGGTAACATGATATCGGTAACATACGGTTGCCTGTAAATGAACTCTGTAATGTTTGTTAACATTTTGGGACGAAGTTCAAACAATCAAAATAATCAGTGCGAAAGGAGAGCTGGGGAATTGTTTGGCTGGAAAAAATCTGACATGCGCCTGACTAATATCGTCAGGAAACGGTATTCAGCAGGGCCCCGCGCTGCAAGGAGCCCGACTGTTTTTAACGAGCGTGATGTTCCGCTATCGGCAACAAGAGCTCTTTGAGAATGTCATAACGCTGCTGCGGCGAGAGCCAGATAAACCCCAGCAGTTTTTGCTGACTGCCTTCACGCTCGAACTGCGCCTTCAGCTGCAGTAAATACCGTTTTGTTCTGTTCATGGTGACCTCCAGGTTCGTTACCTGAAGGCTATAGCCAAAAAACCGGAACAAATAGTGATGCGATTAATTTTTGACTTCAGTATTTATCCTGTTAGTAGCCAACTGCGTCCAGGCGGAAGCTCTTCCCGCAGTTGCCGGGGTGTTTCTGTGGGGCGAATGAGGCGGTTTGCAGCGGTTGGTTAATCTTGTCTGCCAGCAGGGAGATCTGCATTTCCGTGAGGTAGGCGGGATTACCGTCACAGGTGAGCTTGATAGCATCCACTGCATCGCTGCCCCAGGTTTGCTTCACCGCCTTGTTAAACGCTTTACGCGTCACGACCTGGCCGTAGTTCTGAGCCAGGAACTGGCCAAAGGCGCTGTGTTTCATTTCCCCGTTCAGGCGCACCATCGTGCCGAAGTAATCGTCAGGGTTGAACCCGAAACACACGCCGTGCTTGGCGTATTCATAGCGTTCCAGGCAGGATTGCCCGCCTGCGCCCGGCATCACGCCCGCCAGCTTTGAGGCCATTTCAACGGAAAGCCCGGTGTCCGGCGCGGCGCATTTGTTTGACGCTCTTGCTTCGGCCATATTCGGTACCGGGCGAGTGGCGCAGCCGTAGCGCATCCAGCGTTTCTCATCGACACCGCGTGAAGCGACCGATTTTGGCAGACCCGGCCAGAGACCGTGAACTGTCAGAAAGGCGCTTTTATCCGCCTGTTCCTGTTGAGCTTTGCACTCAGCGGGTTCGTTACGGTTGCGGTCGTGCATGCTCTGGCAGAAGCCGGTTTGCCAGGAGAGCGCCAGTACGTAGCGATCAAAATCCTTGTACTGGCTGGGCAGCAGGGCGTCGGCAAATGCTACATGGCTGAGGAAAAGTGGCGTGCAAAGCAGTAAATGTCGCGGTGTGAAATTCATCATTATTCTCTTATCTGTCCTGGAGGCGGGCTTATTATAGGCATAAAAAAAGCGCCTGATGCAGGCGCTTGAAACGATGATGTCTGCTTGTTAGTGAACGATCGCTGCTGCAGGAACCAGAATCTCCGTGGCGATAATCACCACAATAAGACCGACGGCGACTGGCACAGAGGTACGCTTCACGACTTCGAAAGGCGATATTTTTGCCATCCCGGCGACGGCCACTACCACGCCGGAAACGGGGGAAATGGTGCGGCCCAGGTTGGAGGCCTGCAACATTGGAATGGTCAGGTAGGCAGGGTTAATCCCGGAAGAGTGCGCCAGTTTCGGGATCATTTCGACGAAGGCATAGAACGGTGCGTTCCCGGAGCCGGTGGTCATTGCCGCCAGCATGGTCAGAACGACCAGCACCAGCATCAGAATAATACTCGCGGAACCAAACGAGGTGGCAATGGAGATCAGGCTTTGAATAAAGCCGATGGTGCTTAAGCCCTGGGCAAAGACGCCGGCGGCAACCAGCAGCATCACCACGTTGGCGAAGGCGTCCGCCATGCCGCGATAGCAAACTTCCATCCCGGAGAAGACGTGCTGCGTGTTGAAGCTGCGGAAGAACTCAATCAGCGCGGCAATCAGAATACATATCACCAGGATAGTAATGATATGCAGCTGCGGGCCCCATTTGCCGTCGAAAATCAGTACGCCAATGATCGGCGTAAACGGCAGAATGGCGTAAAAAGAGGGCGCGGTGGTCTGAATTTCAGTCACGTCCAGCATTTCGTGGTTGATTTGCTCTTTTTTATCGAGATAGCGCTGCCAGAAGAAGTGCGCAATTGCCATGCTGATGATAGCGGCGATGGAAATAGGAATGGTCGTTTTAAAGGCGAAATCGACCAGTGACATTTCAGAGGCCTGAGCGGCCAGCACCACGTCACCGGAGGTTGGGGCCAGAATAATCGCCGCCGGGGAAGCGCAAATGGCCGCCGCTGCGCCACGACTGATGCCGACGTTGACCATGACCGGGAACAGCGTAGCCATTAACAGTACGCCAAGCCCGGTTGCGGACGAGACCGCCAGCGACATCAGGCAGGCGACGAAGTAGGCGGCAATCATCAGTAAGTAAGGTGAGTTGATGAATTTCAGCGGTTTAGAGGCCAGTTTGACCACCACATCGTTGGCGCCGATATGAGTCATGTAGGCGGCAAACCCGCAGAGCATCATGATCATCATGCCAAGATCGCCGCCGCGGCTCATCAATAATATTTTGACGTATTCAAAAATGTCCGTGGCGGTGTAGCCGGTGCTTTCCGCGCTGGCGGGCAACACTTTATGCCCCATCAGCGCGCTGACGATAAGTAACAATAACCCGCCGACGAACAGCACGCCGGTGGCGGAATAGCCTTTGATGATGTAGCGGGCAACGCCCACAATCACCACGACCCCGATAATAAGTTCCAGAATGGTAAGCATGATATCCCCTGATACGCTAAGGCGCTCTTCGGCGTCCTTACGCTTGCGGCTGTAAGTGGTTTTCTCTCAGAAAATTAAAATAGTGATTTTTTACAGATGGCTGTAAAGGGCTAAGAATTTGCCTCAGAACCCGTTTGGAGTTTCTGATGAACATCAACTTTCGTTGCAACGGATCAACTTTAGGCAAAGCTTTTGTTGGCTGCATTACGTTTATCGACGCGGCCGATAAAAAAATAAGGCATAAAAATTGTGCGAGTTTTGGCGACATAACCGACGATCGGTTATGTAAAAACAATGATTATTTTGCCTGATTGTTAACGAATGGCTTTTTCGTAAAGCAGTTAAAAAAAACTTTAAAACGCGACAGGCTGCCGCCTATACTGCCGATCTCTTTTATGTCGGGGTTTTTATGCTGCACACCTCCCTCTGGTCGACAAGCCGCTGGCGCTTTATCAGGAAGCATCTTTTGATGCTGCTGTTGGCGTTTGGCTGGTTTTTTGTCAACAGTCAGGTGGCAATAGCATCCTACGATTGCCCGGTTGATATGACCGCTGGCCCCATGGCTGCCCCGCATACCAACACCATGCAGATGCCTGATAAGGCGATGCAGGTGAAACTCAGTAACCCGCTGTGTGAAAAACACTGCGTGCCTGACGTGATGCAAAAAGACAACGGGCACATCTCGCTGGTGGCGTTACCGGTTGCAGATACCCTTGCGCTGGTTGAGCCTCAGTGTTCAACGGTTGTTGAATCCGCCCCTTATGTTACCCCTCCCGCAACAGGACCTCCGGCAACCATTCGTTTTTGCCGTTTTAGAGAATAACTCCAGCACCGTCAATGCATTGGGGCTTTGCCCATTCCCTTTTTGACTGTGTTTTGGAGATAAATCATGTTTAACGCTATTCGTTCTGCTGCAGCCGGTGCGCTGCTTGTTGTTGCCGCTTTCCCTGCTTTTTCCGCTGAAACTTCCCACGATATGTCCTCTATGAAGGGGATGTCTGACATGCCTGGCATGGCGATGTCTTCTGATGCGACTCCGGCTGCTAAGGTCTACAAGACCGAAGGCGTAGTGAAGACAATCACCGCCGATACCGTGTCTATTGCCCATCACCCCGTCGCCGAACTTGGCTGGCCAGCGATGACCATGACGTTCGCTTTGCCAAAAGACGGTTCTCTGCCGGCGTTAAAGGTGGGGGAGAAGATTGCTTTCTCTTTCACCCAGCATGCGGCCGGGTATCAGTTAGCTTCCGCAACCCCGCTTAACTAACCGAGGTTGCCATGAAACGACACACCCTGAGCCTCTGGCTTGGCGGGGTGCTGTTGGCTACGTCTGTCTCCGCCGCACAGGCGGCGGAGCTCAGCCTGCAACAGACTCTGCTGGCCGCCGAGCATTATTCTGCGGCGCTGTCCGCCAACCGTAATCAGAGCGATGCGCTGAACGCCATGGCTGACTCTGCCCGCCAATTGCCCGATCCAAAGCTGAAGTTTGGTATCGAAAACGTGCCGGTACAGGGCAGTAACAACCATCGCTTTAGCCGCGACGGCATGACTATGCAGCGCATCGGTATCATGCAGGACTACGTCAGCGAAGAGAAACGCGATCGCAAAGCGGACACTATCCTGGCCCAGTCTGCCAGCAGCCAGGCCAAAGCGGAGGTGATTCGCGCCAAGCTTCAGCGTGATACCGCGCAGGCGTGGCTGGATCTTGCTTTATCTGAGCGCGTGCTGACGGCTGCTCGCAAGCTGGTAAACGAAACCGAGCGGCAGATTGGCGTTCAGAAAGCTACCGTGGCCAGCGGCAGCTCTCCCGCTTCCGGCGTAGTAGATATCCGCATGACGCTGCTCACCATGCAGGACAAAGTCACGCTTGCCGAGCGTGATGTCACCCTGGCGCAGACCCGCCTGCTACAGCTGACCGGACAAACGGTCGATAGCGTGGTGGGGACATTGCCCCGCTACCAGCGATTACCGGCCGATCCTGCTGTGCTGGAAGAGGGTGTAATGCAGCACCCGGAGGTGATTGAAGCCGCCCGTGAAGCCGACGTTGCTCGCGCTAAGTCCGCGCAGTCTGCCGTAGCAGCTAAACCTGATGTTGGCATCGAAGTTTATTACGGCCGCCGCGCTGAGGGGTATGACGATATGGCGGGCGTGATGTTCACCGTCGATCTGCCTCTGTTTAAACCTCAGCGGCAGGATAAAGATTATTCCGCCGATGTTTCCCGGGCGATGGAAGCGAACGATCAGCTGGCGCTGGCTCGTCGGGAGCGTATCGCGCTGGTTCACTCGCTGGTGGCAAATTACCAGGCTGCGCAAAGCGTCTGGCAGCGGCAGCAGGAGCAGGCTTTACCGCTTCAGCGCCAGCGCCTGTCTCTGCTGGAGTCGCAGTACCGCGCCGGGCAATCCTCTCTGACTGAACTGCTGGCCGCTCGGCGGGATCTTTTGGACACCGAGCTGACCGCCAGCAGCGCGGAAAAAGCCGTAGCCACCAACTGGGCGGCGATCCGCTACCTAACGCCTCAGGATGTTAACTAATGAAAAAATCACTCACTTTTTCCCTGCTGGCAGGGGCGGTTGTTGCCGCACTGGCCACGGGGTATTACGCCGGGAAGCAGCAAACCTCTCACCAACATGCCGAAGCTCAGCCCCAGCAGGAAAGCGGCCGCAAAGTGCTTTATTGGTACGATCCCATGGTGCCCGGTCAGCGGTTCGACAAGCCGGGGAAATCGCCGTTCATGGATATGGCGCTGGTCCCGCGATACGCCGATGAAGTGGCCAACGACGGCGGCGTGACGGTCAGCAACCGCCAGCAGCAAAACCTGGGCATAAAGACAGCCGCCGTTGAGCGCAAGGCTCTGAGCGTGCCGTTCGCCGCTTTTGCCACCGTAACGCTGGACGAACGCAGCGTACAAATTATCCCGGCCAGCGCTAACGGCATTGTGGAGACGCTGTACGTCAAAGCCCCTCAGCAGTACGTGAAAGCCGGGGAACCTTTGGCGCAGCTGTGGTTCCCGGAATGGACCGCCGCACAGCAGGAGTTTCTGGCGGTGCGCAAGCTGGGAGACAGCGCCTTAACCGCGGCGGCCAGAGAGCGGCTGCAGCTGCAGTTTATGCCCACGGAAGTGGTTCGCCAGGTTGAGCGCAGCGGCAAGCCGCAAACCCGCGTAACCGTTCGCGCAAAGCTTGCCGGGTATGTGAATAAACTGGAGGCGCGAGAAGGGCAACAGGTGACCGCGAATGCCCCGCTGTTCGAAGTGGCAAGCCTTGACTCCGTATGGATTGTGGTGGATTACCCTCAGTCTCAGGCTCAGGCATTGCAGTCGGGAAGCGAGATTGTGGCGACCGCTGATAGCTGGCCAGGGGAGGTATTCCACGGGCGTGTAAGCGAACTGTTGCCGAATCTCGAAACTGCCACTCGCACGCTGAAGGCGCGCATTGTGCTGGATAATCCACAAATGAAGCTCAAGCCCGGCATGTACCTCAGCGTGCATCTGGCGAATCAGCAGCCTCGTGCTGCGGTTCTGGCTGTGCCGGAGGAGTCGCTGATTGAAACCGGGAGCCAAAGCCGCGTGCTGGTTGCCGAAGACGGCGGCCATTTCCGACCGGTGAACGTGGTGCCGGGCATCAGCGACAAAGGCTGGGTGGAGATTCGTTCCGGGCTGAATGAGGGGGAGAAAGTGGTCACTTCCGGCCAGTTCCTTATCGACTCAGAGGCAAGCCTGCGCAGCGCTTTGCCAGAGCCGGAAGGGCAGGCTAAAGCGCCACCAGCGGTGAAAACCTACGACGGCGAAGGCGTGGTCAAAGCGGTCAGCGCGGAGGCCATTACTATCGCCCATCATCCTATCCCGGCGCTGAACTGGGGCGCGATGGTGATGCCTTTTGCGCTGACATCGCCGACCAGTCTGAAGCCGGGTGATGCAGTGATGTTCAGCTTTACAATGGACGATGAAAAAGGGGCCGTTATCACTCATCTGATGCCGATGGCGGGGGCGCACAAATGATTGCCGCCGTTATTCGCTGGTCGCTTAAAAATCGCCTGTTGGTGGTGCTGGCCGTCATCATTATGGCTGCGTGGGGGCTTTGGTCGCTGCAGCGAGCGCCGCTGGATGCGCTGCCGGATCTCTCCGACGTGCAGGTGATTGTGCGGGTCAGCTATCCGGGCAAAGCGCCGCAAATCGTGGAAGATCAGGTCACCTATCCGCTGACCACCACCATGCTGTCCGTTCCGGGAGCTAAAACGGTGCGTGGCTTCTCCATGTTTGGCGATTCTTATGTCTACATTCTGTTCGACGATGGGACCGATCCTTACTGGGCGCGTTCCAGGGTACTTGAATACCTGAGTCAGGTGCAGTCTCAGCTGCCGCCGGAGGCCAAAGCTTCGCTGGGGCCGGATGCCACCGGGGTTGGCTGGGTATATGAGTATGCGCTGGTGGACAGAACCGGCAAGCACAGTCTGGCCGATCTCCGTGCTTTACAGGACTGGACGCTGAAATTTGAGCTGAAAACTGTGCCAAACGTCTCCGAAGTGGCAAGCGTGGGCGGTATGGTGCGTCAGTACCAGATTGTGCTCGATCCGGAGCGTATGAAGGCGCTGAATATTACCCATGAGCAGATCATTAACGCGGTGAAAAGCGCCAATCAGGAAGGGGGCGGGTCGGTGCTGGAAATGGGAGAGGCTGAGTACATGGTGCGTACTTCTGGCTATCTCAAAAATCTGGATGACTTTAAGCAGGTGGTGATCGCCAGCCGCGACGGCGTGCCGGTGCTGCTTTCCGATGTTGCTTCTTTCAGGCTCGGGCCGGAAATTCGTCGGGGTGTGGCGGAGTTTAACGGGGAAGGTGAAGTTGCCGGTGGCATTATTGTGATGCGCTACGGCAAAAACGCCCTTGAAACGATTAACGCGATCAAAGCAAAGCTGGCTCAGCTGCAGAAGAGTTTGCCGGCAGGCGTTGAAATTGTGCCGGTGTACGACCGCTCGCACCTGATTGAACACGCGATTGAAACGCTCTCCCACAAGCTGCTGGAAGAGTTTATCGTGGTCGCCATTATTTGTTCGCTGTTCCTGTTCCACTTCCGCTCTGCGCTGGTGGCGATTATTACCTTGCCGCTGGGAATTCTGGGGGCGTTTATCGTCATGCATTACCAGGGCGTGAATGCCAATATTATGTCGCTGGGCGGGATAGCGATTGCCATTGGCGCGATGGTCGACGCGGCAATAGTGATGATTGAAAACATGCACAAAGTGCTTGAGCAGTGGCGGCACGATCGTCCAGGGGAGCAGCCGCGCAGCGAGGATTACTGGAAAATTTCCCAGCAGGCGGCGGTAGAAGTGGGGCCGGCGTTATTTTGCAGCCTGCTGATTATTACCCTGTCGTTTATCCCGGTGTTCTCTCTTGAAGCGCAGGAGGGAAGGATGTTTTCGCCGTTGGCCTTCACCAAAACCTATTCTATGGCGGTGGCTGCAGGGCTGGGGATTACGCTGGTGCCGGTGCTGATGGGCTGGTTTATTCGCGGCAAGATCCCTGATGAAAAGGCTAACCCGATTAACCGCTGGCTGATCGCGGCCTACGAGCCTGTACTGGAAAAAGTGCTCGACAGGCCGAAAACCACGCTTGCGGTAGCCGGTGTGTTGCTGGTGGCCACGCTTTGGCCGCTGAGCAAACTGGGCAGCGAATTTATGCCGCCGCTGGATGAGGGGGATTTGCTGTATATGCCTTCCACGCTGCCGGGTATCTCAACACGTGAGGCAGGACGGCTGCTACAGCAAACCGATCGCCTGATCAAAACTGTGCCGGAAGTTGAAACCGTTTTTGGCAAAGCGGGACGCGCTGAAACGGCCACCGATCCTGCGCCGCTAACCATGATTGAAACCACCATTCGCTTTAAGCCACGCGACCAGTGGCGGCCGGGAATGACGATGGACAAGCTGGTGAGTGAGCTGGATAACGTGGTGAAAGTGCCGGGCATTGCCAACGTGTGGGTGCCGCCTATCCGTAACCGACTGGACATGCTGGCCACCGGGATTAAAAGCCCGGTAGGGATAAAGGTGAACGGCAATAATATTGCCGCCATTGAGTCGGTGGCTGAGCAAATTGAACGTGTGGTCAAGCAGGTGCCAGGAGTGACGTCTGCGTTGGCTGAGCGCCTGAGTGGTGGGCGTTATGTGGACATCGACATCGACAGGCGTAAAGCGGCGCGTTATGGCGTTTCGGTTAAAGAACTGCAGTCGCTGGTGGCGACGGTGATCGGCGGCGAAAATATCGGAGAAACCATTGAGGGACGCGAGCGTTTTCCTATTAACGTGCGCTACCCGCGTGAACTGCGCGATAACCTGCAGAAACTGCGCGATTTACCGGTTATTACCTCCAACGGCGGTCAGGTGGCGCTTTCTGAACTGGCAAATATTGCGATTACAGAAGGGCCGCCGATGCTGAAAAGTGAAAATGCACGCCTTTCTAACTGGGTCTATGTCGATCTGCGTGGCCGTGATTTGAAGTCTGCCGTAGAGGATATGCAGCGCGTCGTGGCCGAGCAGGTGAAGTTGCCTGAAGGCGTTTCGCTTTCATGGTCAGGTCAGTTTGAATATCTTGAACGCGCGACCGCGAAATTAAAAATTGTGCTGCCATTTACCTTATTAATCATATTTGTACTGTTATATGTCACCTTCTCACGAGTGAAGGATGCGCTATTAATTATGGGGACTTTGCCGTTCTCATTAATTGGCGGCGTGTGGCTGCTTTACCTGTTGGGATATAATCTGTCTGTGGCTGGAGCCGTGGGCTTTATTGCCCTGGCAGGGGTTGCTGCTGAATTTGGCGTGATCATGGTGCTTTATTTAAACCAGGCACTGACCAGGCATCAAAAAGCCGATGAGATACAGGATGACGGTATGTTGCGGCGTGCCATCCATGAAGGTGCTGTCCTGCGCGTCAGGCCGAAGGTGATGACCGTTGCCACCATTATGGCGGGTTTACTGCCGATTATGTGGGGCAACGGGACCGGATCGGAAGTGATGCGGCGTATTGCCGCCCCGATGATTGGGGGGATGGTGACGGCGCCATTGCTGTCGATGCTGGTTATCCCTGCGGTATATATGCTGATTAAAAAACGGAAATAAGCGTTGTTTGCCGGAGCGGATATAGTTATGCGCTCCGGCTTGCAATTTTATTCAACGTTGTCTGACATCTGTTTGGGAATTCAGCGAATTGACAGCAGGCGGTGGACAATTTTCTTTACAAGTCATGTGCTGATTTAGCTTTCATTGAGATATAATTCAGTAAGGTACCTGTCGAATTTTAATATGGTAATAACGACGTGACTTACGCGAATAAACTGTTCTCAATTTTGATTTTTGTTTGCACGCTTGGGTTGAGCGCTTCTGCTGCTGCGGAAAGCGGCTTTTTCAGCAATGCATGGGACACCTTCTCAGGCCAGGTGTCTAAAACCTGGAATGAGCCAGAACACTACGATCTTTACGTGCCGGCGATCACCTGGCACGCCCGCTTTGCCTATGACAAAGAAAAAACGGATCGCTACAACGAGCGGCCGTGGGGCGCAGGTTTTGGCCAGTCCCGCTGGGATGAAAATGGCAACTGGAACGGTATCTATCTGATGGCGTTCAAAGACTCCTTTAATAAGTGGGAGCCTATCGGCGGCTATGGTTGGGAGAAAACCTGGCGTCCGCTGAGCGACGATAATTTCCATTTAGGGTTGGGGTACACCGTCGGCGTTACCGCGCGTGACAACTGGAAATACATCCCAATCCCGGTTGTGCTGCCGCTGGCGTCCATTGGCTACGGCCCGGCAACCTTCCAGATGACCTACATTCCAGGCACCTATAACAACGGTAACGTCTACTTCGCGTGGATGCGTTTCCAGTTCTGATTTAGTCGGCCTGAAGCCAGTGAAAACTGAGGGTTTTTATACCCCTTTAAAAACAAGGTGTAATGTGCAAGCTAGTAAAAAGTTAGCGACTTTTATCACTTTTTAGCAATTCTGGACTGGACAAAAGCCACCACAATTGTTGTACTGATGCCCGACACAGCATTTGTGTCGTTTTTTCATGTAAAGGTAATTTTGATGTCTAAGATTAAAGGTAACGTTAAGTGGTTTAATGAATCCAAAGGCTTCGGCTTCATTACTCCGGAAGATGGCAGCAAAGACGTGTTCGTACACTTCTCTGCAATCCAGAGCAATGGTTTCAAAACCCTGGCTGAAGGCCAGCGCGTTGAGTTTGAAATCACTAACGGTGCCAAAGGCCCTTCTGCTGCAAACGTAATGCCTATCTAAGTCATTACCAGTAGAATATAAAAACCCGCCAAGGCGGGTTTTTTTTTGCCTGCGATTTATCAGGCAAACAGATAGGTTTTCAAAAACAGCCCAACGATAACGACGCTTATCAGCACGCTCGCCCAGCCGGTTATTTGTTCTTTCATTGCCCGCTCCCCCAAAGATATGGCAGGGATAGTGGCAGAGAAAAATTAAGCTAACATTAACGCCTCGGGGCTTATTGGGTCACGAAGAGAGAAACCAGCCAAAATGCGAGCGCGGTCATGATAAATGAGCCTGCCAGGTTAAGCAGGACGTTCGTGCCAGCCCAAATCAAACGTCCATCCTGCAGCAGCAAAACCACTTCCGCAGAAAACGTCGAAAACGTTGTCAGGCCGCCACAGAAACCGGTGGTTATCAGCAACTTCCACATCGGGTCGACGTGGCTGAAGCGGCTGAACAGCGCCAGCCCAAGGCCGATGATAAACGCCCCCGTCAGGTTAGCGATTAGTGTCCCGATGGGAACGCCCATGTGCATCGGATTGAACTTCATACTAAGAAACCAGCGTGCTACGCTGCCTGTCCCGCCGCCGATAAAGACGGCGAATAGCATCTGAATCACGATTAATCCTTATTAAACATCAGCAATGTGAAAAGTGTAGCGTTCAGGCCGGGAGATTTATACCCAATGTGCTGTAATTAATCCTTTGAACGGCGAGGCGAATATGAAGGTGGCGGTCGGGCAGTTTGTGGTAGGGCCAGTCTGGCAGGAAAATGCGGCAACCTGCGTCAGCCTTATGGCGCAAGCAGCAGGCAAAGGGGCTGATTTGCTCGTTTTGCCTGAGGCGGTGTTAGCCCGGAGTGATAGCGATCCGGATCTGTCAGTTAAGTCAGCGCAGGCGCTGGATGGCGGCTATGTGCAACAGCTGCGGGCTGAAAGCCGGAAGAACGCTATGACTACGGTGCTAACGCTGCATGTTCCTACTCACAATGGGCGGGCGGCAAACACCTTACTGGCCATTCGCGGTGGCGAAATTGTGGCGAGCTACCAGAAAGTTCATCTGTATGACGCTTTCAGCGTGCAGGAGTCTAAGTTGGTGGATGCCGGAACAAGCCTGGCACCTCTGATTAAGGTTGCCGGCATGAATGTCGGGCTGATGACCTGCTACGACCTTCGTTTTCCGGATATGGCGTTGAGCCTTGCGCTGGGCGGAGCAGAAGTGCTGGTTCTGCCAGCGGCGTGGCTAAAAGGGCCGCATAAAGAGGCTCACTGGGCCACACTGCTCGCCGCTCGTGCGTTAGATACTACGTGCTATGTGGTTGCTTCCGGGGAGTGTGGCAATAAAAATATCGGCCAGAGCCGAATCATTGACCCGCTGGGAGTGACCGTAGCGGCAGCAGCTGAGTCTCCTGCGCTGATTTTTGCCGAGATTACGGCAGAGCGAGTGGCGGAAGTCAGGCAAATGCTGCCGGTGCTGCTTAACCGAAGGTTTGCGCCGCCGCAAATGTTATGATGTTTTTTTAATCAAATCTTGATTCACCTTGTTACAGATTGCTATTGTGTCGCGCGGGCAAATGTCCGTTAATGCAATCAGGTCTTTTATTCGCCGTTGCCACGGCACGCATCACAAAAGAAGGTAGGTATGGGAGAGATTAGTATTACTAAGCTGCTGGTTGTCGGCGCGCTGATCGTATTGCTGTTTGGTACCAAGAAGCTGCGCACGCTGGGCGGCGATCTCGGTTCTGCCATCAAAGGCTTTAAGAAAGCGATGGCTGAAGACGACACTGGCAAAAAGCCCGATACCGAAGCTGAAGCCGCTGCAGAGCAACGCATCGTTCATAAAGACTGAACGACGACGGCAAAATAAAAAACCGGCTCAGAATGGCCGGTTTTTTTATGAATGTCAGTTTATAAGTAACAAGATGTAACCAGTATTACTTCACTTCCATCCCTTTTGCCTGCAGGTCCGCATGGTAAGAGGAGCGAACAAACGGGCCACAGGCGGCGTGGGTGAAGCCCATTGCCAGCGCTTCGGCTTTCATCTCTTCAAACTCATCCGGGCTAACGTAACGCTGTACCGGCAAGTGGTGACGGCTTGGCTGGAGATACTGGCCCAGCGTCAGCATGGTCACGCCGTGACGACGCAGGTCGCGCATCACTTCGATAATCTCTTCGTTAGTTTCACCCAGGCCCACCATCAGGCCGGACTTGGTTGGAATATCCGGATGGGCTTCTTTAAAGCGCTCAAGCAGCTTCAGAGACCAGTTGTAGTCTGCGCCTGGACGGACGTTGCGGTAGACGCGCGGTACGTTTTCCAGGTTGTGGTTGAAGACGTCCGGCGGCGTTGCGGTCAGAATATCCAGCGCACGGTCCATACGTCCACGGAAGTCAGGCACCAGCGTCTCGATTTTGATAGTTGGGTTCTTTTCACGAATAGCCCGGATGCAGTCAGCAAAGTGCTGGGCACCGCCGTCGCGAAGATCGTCCCGGTCAACGGAAGTAATTACGACGTAACGCAGACCCATATCGGCGATGGTCTGTGCCAGTTTTTCGGGCTCGTTAGCATCTGGTGCGACAGGGCGACCGTGTGCGACGTCGCAGAATGGGCAGCGGCGAGTACAAATGGCGCCCAGAATCATGAAGGTCGCGGTGCCGTGGTTAAAACATTCAGCGAGGTTAGGGCAGGAGGCTTCTTCGCAAACGGAGTGCAGACCATTCTTGCGCATCGCCGCTTTAATGCCCTGGATACGGGTTGAGTCAGACGGAAGTTTGATTTTCATCCATTCTGGTTTTCTCAACAGCTCCTGGCGCTCTGTCGCCACGTTTTTAACCGGGATCAGAGCCATTTTATCGGCGTCGCGGTATTTAACGCCGCGTTCCATCACAATGGGTTTGCTCATAGGGTGCGTGTTCCAGTTGCGGATAATGAAGTCAGGCTAATTCAAGCTAAGTTAGGATCTATCAACTATTTTTGAATTAATGGCCGGAAGTATATCATCACGGCCAGGGAGAATCAGTATACCCCAACATGAAATGGAGAAAGAATTGTAAATGGGTTGTTGTTTTGTGCTAAATGCGAGGTTAACGGGCATGGTGTTCACCTCTAAAACGTTCGGCAAGAGGTGAAAACCACTGTGAATCAGGCAAACTCGGTGCGTATGGCTTTGATTATCTCCTGCAGAACCGTATCCCGAATGCTTAGCTTGTTAAAATGCATGCTGGTTTCCATCGTTTTATCCGCAAACAAATCGCAGTCAACGGCTCGCAGATTCCACGTCTCTTTAAACATTTCGTACAGCCGCCAGGGCATGAAGCCCAGCAAATCGCTGCTGCCTAACAGCGAGGACAGCGTGACGTAGTTGTAGCTGCTAAACGCTATCTGTCTGTTGGGTAGTCGCTCGCTGATCTCCTGGCGCAAGTCGCGCAGCAGGTCATCCTGCATGATCAGGAAGGTGTGCTCCATGTTTTGCAGATCTTCGCGAGTCAGCCGTTGTTCAAGACAGGGATGACCTTCCCGGCAGACCACGGCGATACTTTCCTGATACAGCGGCACGCTGGTGATGGTACGTGCGTAGTGGCGACTGGTGTCAATAATCAAGTCGGTTTGAAACTGGCTGAGCTGGGACTCACCGTCGTTAATGGGCACATTGCGAATAAGCAGATTTGGATTGACCTTGCGGATCGCCGAATAGACTTTAGGAATAACTAAAGCCCCAATAGACGGCTGAGTGGCAATGGTGATGGTACGCTGCTGGTCATTGCTGTTGTTGAAATCCAGCGCGCCGAGAATGGATTCCAGTCCCTGGCTGATATATTCATGCAAGTGTGCCGCATACGCCGTTGGCGTGACGCCCTGGCCTTTGCGAATGAATAATGGATCGGGAAAAATATAGCGCAACTTTTGGATCGACTGGCTGATAGCCGAGGGCGTCAGGTTGAGCACTCTGGCTGCATTGACGATGCCTTTATGAATGTAGACGGCTTCAAAAATAGTCAGCAAGTTTAAATCTATGTTGCGTAACGTCTTGAATACGGGATAGTTGTTTTCACCATCGCGATCCACGATTTTTTTCTCAGACAGTGGGTTTTGCCCCATGTCAGGTCTCCGCTCAAAAAATAAAGAATATTATATTTATAGATACAAATAGACCGTTTGGGGGAATTAGCATAGTTATTTTGCCAACCCAAGCACGAATGAGAAAAATTAAGCCGCAGAAGCCATTCCAGGCTGTCATATTATTTAAATAATGACGTTACTGAATTATCCAATTAGTGATTATAACCGATGGGCGAAAAAGTGATAAAAAGACACTATCAGGCCAGCGAAAGGCAGGCCTGACGTTTACTCCACTTCGCTGTATTCGTATGGCGGATGGTTTAGCAGGGCGATAAAGTTTTCTACCAGGCGGGGCTGAATATCCGCCACCGTAATGCGTTCGACAAAATGACTGACCTGGGTCATCTCCAGCCCGGCGTAGCCGCAGGGGTTAATCCGCAGGAAGGGGGATAAATCCATGTTGATGTTTAACGCCAGACCGTGGAAGGAACATCCTCTCCGAATGCGAAGCCCCAGAGAGCAAATTTTGCGTCCGGCGACATACACACCCGGCGCGTCGGCGCGGGGGTAAGCCTCAATATCATATTCTGCCAGCGTGTTAACCACGGTCTGTTCCAGCATGGTGACCAGTTCCCGCACGCCCAGCTTGCGTCGTTTTAAGTTCAGCAGGAAATACATAACCTGCTGGCCTGGGCCGTGAAAGGTCACCTGGCCGCCGCGATCGCTTTGCACAACGGGAATATCGCCCGGCATCAGGACGTGCTCGGCTTTACCGGCCTGACCCTGGGTGAAAACCTGAGGATGCTCAACCAGCCAGATCTCGTCGGCCGTCGTCTCATCGCGGGTGTCGGTAAAGTCATGCATTGCCTGCGAGACAGGTTCATAAGGCTGCAGGCCAAGAGTGCGGATCAGGATAGTGTCTTGAGACAAAACAGCGTCTCCGGGATAAAAGGGTGGCGGGAAGTATATCACAGCTAAAACCCGGCCTGAGCCGGGTTATCAGATTACAGCACCATACGAACGATTTCGATGTTGCCTAATTCTTCATACAGGGTTTCAACCTGCTCAATGTGGGTGGCATTGATGGTAATAGAAACCGAGTGGTAGTTCCCTTTGCTGCTTGGTTTAACCTGCGGCGTGTAGTCGCCAGGGGCGTGGCGCTGCACCACCTCAACGACCAGATCAACCAGCTCCGGTTTCGCCAGGCCCATTACTTTGTAAGTAAAAGAGGTTGGGAATTCGAGCAGTTCGTTCAGTTTGGTTTTCATGGTAGCTCCAGCGTTACGGCAATAAAAATAATAACTCCCGCCGGCGGGCGGGAGTTGCTTTGATGCTAAGTATATGGGGTCAGGTTTGACACTTTCAAGTGTTCAATAATTAACCGAACCAGTGGTGGAACATCAGCTTGATGTAATCAATGATTCGGCTGAAGAAATTCCCTTCCGGCATCTCCTGCAGAACAACTAATGGACGCTGCTCGATGGTTTTACCGTCCAGCTGGAAGTTGATGGTGCCCACAACCTGGTTTTTCTGCAGCGGGGCGTGCAGTTCAGTCGTGGTCAGCACGTAGCTGGCTTTCAGGTCTTTCATGCGACCGCGAGGAATGGTCAGGTAAACGTCTTTATCCACGCCGAGCGAAGCACGGTCGTTATCGCCAAACCAGGCTGGCTCAGAAGCAAACTCTTTGCCGGCTTTCAGCGGAGAAACGGTTTCAAAGAAGCGGAAGCCCCAGGTCAACAGCTTTTTGCTTTCTGTTTCACGGCCTTTATAGGTGTGTCCGCCAAGAACCGCGGAGATCAGGCGCATCTGGCCTTCCGTAGCGGAAGCCACGAGGTTATAGCCTGCGGCATCGGTGTGGCCGGTTTTAATACCGTCCACGTTGAGGCTGGTATCCCACAGCAGACCGTTACGGTTGGTCTGACGAATGTTGTTGAAGGTGAACTCTTTTTCTTTGTAGATAGCGTATTCGTTCGGCACATCGCGGATCAGCGCCTGGCCGATCAGCGCCATATCACGCGCAGAGCTGTACTGACCTTCGGCGTCCAGGCCGTGTACGGTCTGGAAGTGGGTGTTTTTCAGGCCCAGGGCGGAAACGTAGCCGTTCATCAGGCTGACGAAAGCATCCTGGCTGCCGGCGACGAAGTCGGCCATCGCCACACAGGCGTCATTACCTGACTGCAGATTAATACCGCGAACCAGCTTGTTGACCGGAACCTGCATTCCTGGCTGCAGGAACATCAGCGAGGAGCCTTTAAACACAGGGTTACCGGTAGCCCAGGCATCTTTGCCGATGGTGACCATCGCATTGTCGTCGAATTTACCGGCTTTCATCGCCTGGCCAATGACGTAGCTGGTCATCATCTTGGTGAGGCTGGCCGGGTCGCGGCGAGCGTCAGCATTTGATTCGGCCAGCACTTTGCCTGAGTTGTAGTCAATCAGGATATACGCTTCTGCATCAATCTGCGGGACGCCCGGGATCATAGTTTTAATGTTGAGGTCGTCAGCTTGAGCAGAGGCCATAGCCACAAGAGCGAAAGCCGAGGTGAGCGCCAGGCGCTTAACAAAACGTGCAGAAGGAGCTGTATTCATGATGGAACTACGACGTCCGTGATGGAATTAAAAAAAGTGCCTTACTATAGCAAAAGCATTTTTGACTGGCATCTGACTTTGCGCGTGAGTTTGTTAATGGTCTTTACACAAATTTACGGGCTAGGATCAGGCCAGTCATCGCTTTACATAGCGGGAGCGTTAGTCACAAATGACTGCTGTTGCGCTTCCGACATCAGGCGCTGCTGCAGGGCGGTGGCCTCAGTGCGGCTGCTGAACGGGCCAAGCTGAACGCGATACACAGAGCCGTTATGAGAAACTGCGCCCGGCACGCCAAACTGCTGGCTTAGCTTTTGCTGCCACTGGCTGGCGCGTGCGCCATCGCTCACTGCACCGACCTGAACAACATAACGGCCACTGGAGGCTGGAGCGCTTGCAGCAGCTGCACTACGTTGGACGTGGCCTTGTGTGGAACCAGGCGCGGTGACCGGCGCAGAAACAGCAGGCGCTGGCTGCTCAACGATCGGCCCTGGCTGTGGCGCTACTGGCGGAGTAGGCGTTGCAGCAGGTGCTGCTGTTGCTGCAACAGGTTGTTGTGTCGCAGATGTTGCTGCCGCCGTTGCCGGAGTATCAGGTGTTTCTATCACGCCTGCCGCAAGTGGCGTAGGAGCGCCGAGGAAACCGCTGCTCTGAACAGGTGCGCCGGTGGTATCTGCACTTTGCAGCGTTGAGTTGCTGATGGCGCGCACATCACCCTGCGGCGCTACAGGCTGAGCTGGGGAGGAAGCGCTTCCCATGCCGCCGCTAAGGTCCGGACGGGACGGCAGCGCATAGGTCTGCTTGGCTATAGTCGTACAGGCCGTACCCGGGCCGGACATTGTGCCATCCTGTGCAACGATAATAGGGTCGATACGGACTTTAGTATTGTTTGAGGTGTTCAGCCTGTCGGCTGCTGCGCGAGACAGCGAGATCACCCGATCGTTGCCATAAGGGCCACGATCGTTGATGCGGACCACAATCATGCGGCCATTCGCGAGGTTAGTGATTCGCGCATAGCTTGGAATAGGCAGCGTTGGGTGTGCTGCGGTCAGCGCATTAGGATCAAACGCTTCGCCAGAGGCGGTCAGGTTGCTGCCTGGTTCGGCATCGTAGATAGCCGCGAAGCCTGCCTGGCTGAAGTTTGCCGGATTCTGAACAATTTTGTAGCTTTTGCCATTGTTCTGATAATCCTGGTTGACTGACGGATTCAGCGGCTCGTAACGTGGCTCAGCGCCGCTGATTTCCACTACGGGACCGTTGCACACGGCCGGCTGTGGCGCCTGATTCACCGGCTGCTGACTCTCATCATTTGACGAACATGCTGCCAGTAATGCGGCTGCGATGCAGACGCCAGCCCACCGTTTTTGCTTACCCATTGCGCACCTCATCCAGTTACACGCTTTTTGATAACATTTTTCTGTGAGTATGTATCGACATGACGATACCAAACCCGGCCATCAGCACAATTAGCGCCGACCCCCCGTAGCTGACGAGCGGCAGCGGTACACCGACCACCGGCAAGATACCACTAACCATGCCAATATTTACAAATACATAGACGAACAGGATCAGCATCAGCCCACCAGCCATTACCCGGCCAAAGGTGGTCTGCGCACGAGCGGCAATAAACAGGCCACGCATGATCAGCAGCAGATAGAGCGCCAGTAGCACCAGAATGCCGACTAAGCCTAGTTCTTCCGCAAGTACCGCGAAAATAAAGTCCGTATGTCGCTCGGGCAAGAACTCCAGCTGCGACTGTGTGCCGTGCAGCCAGCCTTTACCACGCAGCCCGCCGGAACCGATGGCGATTTTGGACTGAATGATATGATAGCCCGCGCCGAGCGGATCGCTTTCTGGATCTAACAGCATCATCACGCGTGCGCGCTGATAGTCATGCATCAGGAAGAACCACAGGATCGGCACAAAGGCGGCTACCAGCAGAACGGCAACCAGAATAAGTCGCCAGCTCATGCCGGAAAGAAATAGCACAAACAGGCCCGATGCGGCGACTAAAATAGATGTTCCCAGGTCTGGCTGGGCGGCAACCAGCAGCGTAGGCATGAAGATCAGCACGAGCGCAATACCGGTATTTTTCAACGAGGGAGGGCAAACGTCGCGGTTAATAAAACGTGCGACCATCAGCGGGACGGCAATCTTGGCAATTTCCGAAGGCTGGAAACGTACAAAACCCAGGTCCAGCCAGCGCTGCGCCCCTTTTGAAATTGCCCCGAAGGCATCAACCGCCACCAGCAGAACAATACAGAAAATATAGAGATAGGGCGCCCAGCCTTCGTAGACGCGAGGGGGAATTTGCGCCATGACGACCATGATTACCAGTCCCATCAGGATCTGGCCGATTTTACGCTCCATCATACCCATATCCTGGCCACTGGCGCTCCACACCACCAGGGCGCTGAACACCAGCAGCGCAAGGATAGTCACCAGGAAGGTCGGGTCGAGGTGAACCTTATCCCAAATCGTTTTTTTATTAGGATTGTCAGTCATGCTTATTGATCCTCTGCGGCCGAGGCGGCCGGTGCTTCCGACGGCAGTACCGTGTTGTTATCCCCTAACATAACGTGGTCGAGGATCTGACGCATGATGGTCCCAACTGCCGGACCTGCGCCGCCGTTTTCCAGAATCATGGTCACGGCGTACTGTGGGTTGTCGTAAGGTGCGAAAGCCGTCATCAACTTGTGGTCGCGCAGACGTTCGGCAATTTTATGCGCGTTATAGGTTTCGTTGGCCTTCAGGCCAAAGACCTGTGCGGTACCGGATTTCGCCGCCACTTTGTAAGGCGCATTGGCGAAGTATTTGTGCGCGGTTCCGTTGGGTCGGTTGGCTACGCCATACATCCCGTCTTTGGCAATTTCCCAATAGCCAGAGTGGATGTCACCTACCGGCGCTTCAGTCGGCTGCTGCCAGGGAACCTGCTTGCCATTTTCCGTGGTGCTCATCAGCAGATGTGGAACGCGAACAATACCGTCGTTTATGAGGATCATCATCGCCTTACTCATCTGGATTGGCGTGGCCGTCCAGTAACCCTGGCCGATACCGACTGGGATAGTGTCACCCTGATACCACGGTTTTTTAAAGCGCTTCAGCTTCCACTCGCGCGTCGGCATGTTGCCCGCGCGCTCTTCGGAAAGGTCGATTCCCGTCAGGTGACCGTAGCCAAACTTGCTCATCCATTCGCCAATGCGGTCGATCCCCATGTCATAGGCGACCTGGTAGAAGAAGGTATCCGCCGATTCTTCCAGAGATTTTGTGACGTTCAGGCGGCCGTGGCCCCATTTTTTCCAGTCGCGGTAGCGTTTTTCCGAACCTGGCAATTGCCACCAACCTGGGTCAAACAGCGAGGTATTACGGGTGATCACTCCAGCGCTTAAGGCCGAGACGGCCATATAAGGCTTCACGGTAGAGGCTGGTGGATACACGCCCTGAGTCGCGCGGTTAATTAATGGCGTGTTCGGGTCGTTTAGCAGGCCCGAGTAGTCTTTGCTGGAGATACCGTCGACGAACAGGTTCGGGTTATAGCTTGGCATAGAAACCAGCGCCAGAATGCCGCCGGTACGCGGATCGGTAACGACCACCGCAGCACGGCTGCCAGCGAGCAGGGTTTCGATGTAGGTTTGCAGCTTCAGATCGAGGGTCAGATAAATATCATGCCCGGCCTGAGGCGGCACTTCTTTAAGCTGGCGGATGACGCGGCCACGGTTGTTAACCTCAACCTCTTCGTAGCCCGTTTGCCCGTGCAGCACATCTTCGTAATAGCGCTCTATACCGAGCTTGCCGATGTCGTGGGTCGAGGCGTAGTTAGCCAGCTTGCCTTCTTTATCCAGGCGCTCAACGTCTTTGTCGTTGATTTTAGAAACGTAGCCAATGACGTGGGTTAGCGCGGAGCCATAAGGATAGAAGCGGCGTTTGTAGCCTTTCACTTCCACACCTGGGAAGCGGTATTGGTTTACGGCGAAGCGGGCAACCTGAACTTCCGTCAGGTTAGTTTTGACCGCAATAGAGGTGAAGCGGTGCGAGCGGGCACGCTCTTTTTTGAAGTTCGCGATATCGTCATCGGTCAGGTCAACCACCGGGCGCAGCGCCTCCAGCGTATCCTGAACGTTATCGACTTTCTCCGGCATCATCTCGATTTGATAGATGGTGCGGTTCAGCGCCAGCGGGGTACCGTTACGATCGTAAATAATGCCGCGGCTGGGCGGAATGGGCACCAGCTTGATGCGGTTTTCATTGGACCGTGTCTGATAGTCGTTAAAGCGAACGATTTGCAGATTATAAAGATTGGCGATCAGAATGCCGGTAAGCAGCAAAATGCCGATAAAAGCGACCAGCGCCCGGCGCACAAAGAGCGCAGACTCAGCCGTATAGTCGCGAAAAGAATTCTGTAATTTCATTCGCTGCTTAGTATTACCCGCTCAGGTTTACTCACGATGGTAAGGGTGGTTGGTGGTAATGCTCCACGCCCGATAGAGACTTTCCGCCACCAGCACTCTGACCAGCGGATGAGGCATGGTTAGCGTGGAGAGCGACCAGCTTTGCTCGGCGGCGGCCTTGCAGGCTGGTGCTAATCCTTCGGGGCCACCGATTAACAGGCTGACATCGCGGCCATCCTGCTTCCAGCGTTCAAGCTGTGTGGCAAGCTGCGGGGTATCCCACGGTTGACCGGGAATATCCAGCGTCACAATTCGGTTACCTTTGCCCGCGGCGGCCAGCATCATCTCGCCCTCTTTTTCGAGGATACGTTTGATATCGGCATTTTTGCCGCGTTTTCCAGCCGGAATTTCTACCAGCTCAAAAGGCATGTCTTTCGGGAAGCGGCGCAGGTACTCGGTAAAGCCGGTCTGCACCCAGTCAGGCATTTTGGTTCCAACGGCCACCAGTTGCAGCTTCACCCGTTAGCTCCAGAGTTTTTCCAGTTCGTACAGCTGGCGGCTCTCTTCCTGCATGACGTGAACGATAATTTCGCCCAGATCGACAACAACCCAGTCGGAAGCGTTGATGCCTTTCACGCCCATCGGCGACAGGCCAACTTCACGAGAGGACTGCACAACGTGTTCAGCAATTGACATGACGTGTCGGTTAGATGTCCCGGTGCAGATAACCATGCAATCGGTGATGCTGGATTTGCCTTTAACATCAATTGCGATGATGTCCTGGGCTTTAAGGTCGTCGATTTTATCGACAATGAAATCCTGAAGTGCTTTACCCTGCAAGTGTTCCCCCTGAGAGAATGAGAGTGTTTGGTTTAGCCCGTAATAACCCTGGACCAGCAGGGCAGGCGGCTTTGGCTGAAAAATTGGCCGACCAGCGCGAATCGCGGGCTATCATCCCATTGCGCGCCGGAGTTTGCATTGCCATTTTTGTAAAACTATTTCAGAAAAGCCGGATTACGGGCAGGAAATTATGGCAGCGGAGCATAACAGCCTGAGAAGTGGTGTCAATGGCTGGCGTTCCCGGTAAATCATAATAGCGTAATCCAGCGCGCTTCACTGTTCTCCCCCTATAATTCAGACGAGCCCCAACGCTTAGCGATAAAGCCCGTGCTGGAGAATAAAAGTCAGTACGTCAGGCGGGAGTAGATCGTCGCAGGGCTGATTGCTCTCAAGCCGGTGGCGAATGGTGGTTGCGGAGATATCGTAGAGCGGCGTTGGGGCTAGAAAGACTTTCCCTGCTGGCAGCTGGTGTAGCGTTGCGACAGAATCCGTGACGTTTTGAGCGAGCCACCTTTGCTGTTCGGGCGTTTCCATGGTTAGTGGATAACCAGGCCGCTGGGTGACCAGCAGATGGCACAGCGTGAGCAGCGTTTCCCAGCGGTGCCAGCGGTGGAGGCTGAGCAATGAGTCCTGACCAATAATAAAGGCCAGCGGCTGTTGGGGCCCCAACTCGGCGCGAAGCTGCTCCAGCGTTTCCACGGTCCAGGACGGTGTCGACCGGGTCAGTTCCCTGTCATCCAACGTGAATAATGGGTTACCTGCTATTGCGAGCTTAATCATCTCTTTGCGCTGTGCGCTGCTCGCTTCCGGCTGCGGGCGATGCGGTGGCACATTATTGGGCATGATGGTGACGTTTTTGAGTTTCACCAGCCGGGCCAGCGCCTCAACGGATTTCAAATGACCATAATGGATAGGATCAAAGGTGCCGCCGTACAGCGCTAACAAAGAGGAATCAGGCATCAATAAAGATTTCCGGTAAGGCTTTATGGCAGATAAGCAGAGAGAGGCCTTCGAGTTCGTCCCAGACTGACTGCCCGTAGTCCTGCTTCAGCGTCAGTTCGATACGTGTCAGTAAACGAACGGCCTGATAAAGCTGCTCCGAAGAAACACGATTGAGCGCTTCAGTGACCAGCTGGCGGCGGTTTTGCCACACGCGTTGCTGATCGAACAGCGTCCGTAAGGGCGTCGTTGCCGACTGACGTTTGAGATTGACCAGTTGCAGCAGTTCCCGCTGCAGGGTTCGCAGCAGAATGACCGGCTCGCTGGCCTCCAGGCGAAGCTGCTGCAGTATATGCAGCGCTCGTTTGCTCTTTCCGGCGAGCAGAGCATCTACCCAGTGAAAAGGCGTGAAATGGGCTGCATCGTTTACGGCTTGCTCAACGCGAGGCAGCGTTAGCTTACCGTCCGTCCAGATTAGCGAGAGTCTTTCCAGTGCCTGCGAAAGCGCCAGCAAATTGCCCTCATAGCAGTAGCAGAGCAGCTGATTGGCAGCATCGTCCAGCGTCAGATTCATCTGTTTTGCACGCTGAGACACCCAGCGGGGCAGATTGGCCTGTTCTGGTGTCTGGCAGGTCACCAGCACCGAGCGGTTTGCCAGTTGGGTAAACCAGGCGGCATTTTCCTGCGCTTTCGTCAGTTTGTTGCCGCGAATCAGTAACAGAATATCGTCGTGAAGCAGGCTAACCAGCGTTTCTAGCTGAGCGTTAATGGCGGCGTTGGGGCCATTTTCCGGCAGCAGTAACAGCAGCGTCTGGCGGCTGGCAAATAGACTGAGAGCCTGGCAAATCGAAAACAGGGCCTGCCAGTCGGTGGAGACTTCTATCTGTACGGTGTGGTGTTCTTCAAAGCCATTTTGCTGGGCGTGTTTGCGAACGGCATCCTGGCTTTCCTGTAATAAGAGAGGATCGTTACCTAATAGCAGATACGCCGCGCGCAGCCCTTCATTGAGCTGCGCGTGGAGTTGTTCCGGATACACTCGGATCATTTGCTGACAGAGGTTGCCGGCAGAGTGGTGGACACACGGCCTGTCGGTTCGGCCGGTTTCACTGGGCTAACGGGCTTTTCCTCGTCTTTTGTTGCTGCAAGGTCGGCCGCGTGTACAGCCATCAGCTTGCGGACCAGCTGTTGGGCAATGTTGGTGTACATTTCTTTGATGAGCAGATCCTGCTCGGCGTCTTTTGCCAGGGCAGTCAGCGGGTTATCAAAGAATGAACGGTATGTCTTCGCACTGATCGGGTAAATATCGTGACCCGGGATCAGGACCTGAGCATTGACGGTCATGACCATCTGGTATTCCGCCGTCTGGCCGTTCTGGAACACTGAAGCCGTGTCCTGACCCAGGCCTAAAGCGCCTACGCGCAGGGAAGGAATATCCTTACGTACGCCAGTGCCGGTATCGTCAACAATCGTGACGCCGTTTAAGCGCAATTGTTTACGAATTTCACGCGTTAGCGGGCCGTTAGGATCGCCAGAGTTGAGGATCAGCGTCTTCATCTCTGAAGGAACCTGCGTGTTGCCACGCAGGTGAAAACCACATCCGGCGGTGACCAGCACCGCCAGGGTTACTAACAGGGTGATAAAGGGATGTCGCACGCTTCCTCCTGCGCTTAGCCCACAACCAGGTTGAGCAGTTTACCCGGAACGTAAATCACTTTACGTACGGTTACACCCTCAAGATATTTCGCGACCAGATGTTCCTGACCGGCGCGCTCGCGCACTTGTTCTTCAGTGGCATCGGCAGGCACGGTGACTTTACCGCGTACTTTACCGTTAACTTGAACCACGACCAGGCGAGAGTCTTCGACCATTGCCTGCTCATCAGCCTGTGGCCACGGTGCGTTATCCACATCACCTTCACCGCCCAGTGACTGCCACATATCGAAGCAAACGTGCGGGGTGAACGGATACAGCATACGTACAACGGCCAGCAGTGCTTCGTTCAGCAGGGCACGATCCTGTTCGCCGTCCTGCGGTGCTTTTGCCAGTTTGTTCATCAGCTCCATAATGGCAGCGATAGCGGTGTTGAAGGTCTGACGGCGGCCGATATCGTCGGTTACTTTAGCAATCGTTTTATGCACATCGCGACGCAGTGCTTTTTGATCTTCGCTCAGGGCAGCGATATCCAGCGCCGGCGCTGCACCACGGTTGGTGTGTTCGTAGACCAGTTTCCAGACGCGTTTCAGGAAGCGGTTGGCGCCTTCAACGCCGGATTCCTGCCACTCAAGCGTCATGTCTGCCGGTGAAGCAAACATCATAAATAGACGAACGGTATCTGCGCCGTAGCGTTCAACCATGACCTGCGGGTCGATGCCGTTGTTTTTCGACTTCGACATTTTGCTCATGCCAGCATAGACCAGTTCGCGACCTTCTGCGTCACGGGCTTTGACGATGCGGCCTTTATCATCGCGCTCAACAATAGCGTCGACCGGAGAAACCCAGTTACGCTCGCCGTTAACGCCGGTGTAATAGAAGGCGTCCGCCAGCACCATACCCTGGCAAAGTAGCTGTTTGGCCGGTTCGTCGGAAGTCACCATGCCTGCATCGCGCATCAGCTTATGGAAGAAGCGGAAGTAGAGCAGGTGCATGATGGCGTGTTCAATCCCGCCGATGTAAATATCCACTGGCAGCCAGTAGTTGGCAGCTTTGGAATCCAGCATGCCTTTGTCGTACTGCGGGCAGGTGTAGCGGGCGTAGTACCAGGAAGACTCCATAAAGGTGTCGAAGGTGTCGGTTTCACGCAGCGCAGGCATCCCGTTAACGGTGGTTTTCGCCCACTCAGGATCGGCTTTAATTGGGCTGGTGATGCCGTCCATGACCACGTCTTCCGGCAGGATAACAGGCAGTTGATCTTCCGGGGTTGGCATCACGGTGCCGTCTTCCAGGGTGACCATTGGGATTGGTGCGCCCCAGTAACGCTGACGGGAAACGCCCCAGTCGCGCAGACGGAAGTTCACTTTACGCTCGCCCACGCCTTTAGCAGCCAGCTTATCGGCAATGGCGTTGAACGCCTGCTGGAAGTCCAGACCGTCGAATTCACCGGAGTTGAACAGCGCCCCTTTTTCGGTCATTGCAGAGGCGGAAAGATCCGGCTCGCTGCCGTCGGCATTCAGAATGACTGGCTTAATCTGCAGGCTGTATTTTGTGGCGAATTCCCAGTCACGCTGATCGTGACCTGGAACAGCCATCACGGCACCGGTGCCGTATTCCATCAGCACGAAGTTGGCCACCCAAACCGGAACGCTTTCGCCGGTCAGTGGATGAATGGCGTTAATGCCGGTGGCGACGCCTTTCTTCTCCATGGTTGCCATGTCGGCTTCGGCCACTTTGGTGTTGCGGCATTCTTCAATGAATTCGGCAAGGGTAGGATTATTGACTGCAGCCTGCTGCGCCAGAGGATGACCGGCGGCAACGGCCAGATAAGTCACACCCATGAAGGTATCAGGGCGGGTGGTATAAACGGTCAGCTTCTCGGCGCTGTTTTCCACGTCGAAGGTGATTTCCACGCCTTCAGAGCGGCCAATCCAGTTGCGCTGCATGGTTTTAACCTGATCCGGCCAGTGATCCAGCGTATCCAGGTCGTTCAGCAGTTCGTCAGCGTAGGCGGTAATTTTGATGAACCACTGTGGGATCTCTTTGCGCTCAACTTTGGTGTCGCAGCGCCAGCAGCAGCCGTCGATAACCTGCTCGTTTGCCAGTACGGTCTGATCGTTCGGGCACCAGTTCACCGCGGAGGTTTTTTTGTAAACCAGACCTTTGTTGTACAGCTGAGTGAAGAACTGCTGTTCCCAGCGGTAGTATTCAGGCGTACAGGTAGCCAGTTCACGGCTCCAGTCGTAGCCGAAGCCCAGCGTTTTCAGCTGGTTCTTCATGTAATTGATGTTGTCGTAGGTCCACGGGGCTGGCGCGGTGTTGTTTTTTACCGCGGCGCCTTCAGCCGGTAGGCCGAAAGCATCCCAGCCGATCGGCTGCAGGACGTTTTTACCCAGCATACGCTGGTAGCGTGCGATAACGTCGCCGATGGTGTAGTTACGGACGTGGCCCATATGTAGTCGGCCGGAAGGATAGGGCAACATGGAGAGGCAGTAGTATTTCTCTTTGCCTTCGTCTTCGGTCACTTCAAAAGTACGGTTCTCTTGCCAGTGTTGCTGGACGTTGGATTCTATCTCTTCCGGGCGGTATTGCTCTTGCATGGCAGCCAGTAGTCCTGTTTATGAAAGACGGCTACGAAACGTAGCCTTTAATGAATTCGAGTTTAGATCGTCATAGCATAGCCGATTCGACAGCGGCAAAACAGCCTTTCAACGCCCTCAGTGACCATTTCACCGTTCTGTAACGCTTGCAGTTTTTTACCCAGGGTGTGGCTAATCTAACAAAGCGTGGGCGGATTAACGTCTACTATTAGAATCAGTTACCACGCCGCGAATGCGGGAATCCTTCAAGGAGGCAGGCTAACGATGAACAAGGTTGCTCAATTTTATCGGGAACTGGTCGAATCGCTAAGTGAACGGCTACGCAAGGGGGAGCGCGATATTGATGCGCTGGTTGCCAGCGCCCGTAAGCAGATGAATGATACAGGCGAGCTGACCCGAACGGAGATAGAGGAGGTAACGCGTGCGGTGCGCCGTGACCTTGAAGAATTTGCTCGTAGCTACGGGGAAAGTCAGGAAGAGTTCACCGACAGCGTTTTTATGCGGGTGATTAAAGAGAGTTTATGGCAGGAACTGGCGGACATTACCGACAAAACGCAGCTTGAGTGGCGGGAAGTGTTTAAAGATCTCAGCCATCACGGGGTGTATCACAGCGGGGAAGTTGTTGGGTTAGGCAATTTGGTGTGTGAAAACTGTCATCACCATATTGCGATTTACACGCCTGATGTGCTGCCGGTTTGCCCAAAATGCGGTCATAATCAGTTTCATCGGCGGCCGTTTGAGCCTTAAAAAAAAGCCTTCCGCAGGGAAGGCTTTTTACTGTGACGCGTCCTTCTTAGTGCAGGATTTTTGCCAGGAAGTCTTTGGCACGTTCAGACTGAGGATTATTGAAGAAGTCGTCTTTGTTTGAGTCTTCGACAATTTTCCCTTCATCCATAAAGATCACGCGGTTAGCCACTTTGCGGGCAAAGCCCATTTCGTGGGTCACCACCATCATGGTCATGCCTTCATTGGCCAGCTCAACCATCACGTCCAGTACTTCGTTGATCATTTCCGGGTCGAGCGCTGAGGTTGGTTCGTCAAACAGCATTGCGATAGGATCCATACACAGGGCGCGGGCGATCGCCACACGCTGCTGCTGGCCGCCGGAAAGCTGCGCTGGATATTTATCGGCATGGGCGGCGAGCCCTACGCGCTCGAGTAATTTTAACCCTTTGGCGCGGGAAGCCGCTTTGTCACGCTTCAGCACTTTGACCTGGGCAAGCGTCAGGTTTTCGATAATCGACAGGTGAGGGAACAGCTCGAAGTGCTGGAACACCATGCCAACGTGGGAGCGGAGCTGCGCCAGATTGGTTTTCTTATCGTTCACCTGGGTGCCGTTCACCAGGATTTCGCCTTTTTGTACGGGCTCAAGGCCATTGACGGTTTTAATCAGCGTGGATTTGCCGGAGCCGGAAGGCCCGCACACGACGACAACTTCGCCTTTCTTCACTTCGGTGGAGCACTCGGTCAGCACCTGAAAGTGACCATACCATTTAGAAACATTTTTCAGGGTAATCATTACACAGTCCTTTTCTTCAAGTAGCTGACCAACAGCGATGCACTGAGGCTAATCACAAAATAGACCAGGCCGGCAAACAGGATCATTTCGACCTGCGTACCGTCACGCTCGCCGATGGTGGAGGCGGTGCGGAAGAAGTCTGCCAGGCTTAAAACGTACACCAGCGAGGTATCCTGGAACAAAACGATGCCCTGGGTTAACAGCAGCGGCACCATTGCGCGGAAGGCCTGCGGCAGAATAATCAGTTTCATCGACTGCCAGTGGGTCATACCCAGCGCCAGGGCGGCATTTGACTGCCCTCTGGAAATACTCTGAATACCGGCGCGAATGATTTCTGAATAGTAGGCGGCTTCAAACATGGAGAAGGCGACCATCGCGGAAATCAGGCGAATATCTGTCTTTGGCGACAGGCCAAGCACCGACTGCAGGAAGCCTGGCACCACCAGATAGAACCAAAGCAGTACCATCACCAGCGGCACAGAGCGGAAAACGTTCACGTAAGCGGTAGCAAACCACGCGATCGGTTTGAAGCTCGACAGGCGCATGACGGCCAGCAGCGTGCCCCAGACAATACCGATCACCACCGCGGTAACGGTGATTTTGAGCGTAATGACCAGCCCCTGCATTAAGTAAGGCAGGGCAGGTAGAATAGAACTCCAGTCAAGATCGAGCATTATTTGCCCCCCATATTGCCAGGCAGGCGAATTTTACGTTCTACCACATACATCACGCCCATGATGACGGCGTTGATCAGTACATAGGCAAGGGTAATCGCCGTAAAGGACTCATAGGCGTGTGCCGAGTAATCCAGCAGCTTGCCAGCCTGTGCCGCCATATCCACCAGACCAATAGTTGAAGCGATGGCCGAGTTCTTCACCAGGTTCATCATTTCGGAGGTCATTGGTGGCACGATGACGCGATAGGCATTAGGCAACAGCACGTAGCGATAGGCCTGAGGCAGCGTCAGCCCCATTGCCAGAGCCGCATTCTTCTGGCCGCGAGGCAGAGATTGAATTGCGGCACGTACCTGTTCGCAGACGCGAGCGGCGGTAAACAGCCCGAGGCAAATCATTGACGAGAGGAAGAACTGAATATTGGGATCCAGCTCGGACTTAAACCACATGCCAATGTTTTCCGGCAGCAGTTCAGGCACCACCAGATACCAGGTAAAGAATTGGACGATCAGGGGAACGTTGCGAAAGAGTTCAACGTAGAGCGTACCTAGCCCGGACAGGAATTTGTTAGGGACCGTACGCAAAATACCAAACAGAGACCCCACCAGAAAAGCAATGATCCATGCGGTTATTGACAGGGCGACGGTGACCTGGAAGCCATTCCAAATCCAGCCCAGATAGGTTGTGTTGCCGAACGGGGCGGGCTGTAAAAAGATTCCCCAGTTCCAGTCTATAGACATAACTTACTCCGAGATAAAAAAAAGAGGGTAGCGCAGGCTACCCTCGAAGATTGATGAGAAGCCGGTGCCTTGAAGCAGATCTTTGTCTGCGTTTTTCGGCACCTTCACGCTGGTGGGGGAACGACCCACCAACGCATAGTCTGTCCTGGCTTCAGTTCGTCAATCGGGAGGGCGGATTTTTCCGGCCCCTGTGTTTCTAATTAGTTGAGAGCTTTGTCGTTTGGTTCCTTGAACAGCGCTTTCATTTCGTCAGAAAGATCGAAGTTCATGTTGAGGTTTTTCGGTGGAATTGGCTGTTTAAACCACTTATCAAACCATTTCGCGGCTTCACCGGAGGTTTGCGCCTGCGCGATGGTGGTATCCATCAGCTTTTTAAACTCTGGGTCATCTTTACGCAGCATACAGCCGTAGGCTTCCTGGGACTGCGGCTTGCCGACGATCTCCCAGTTATCCGGCTGTTTAGCTTTCGCACGTTCACCGGCCAGCAGGGCATCATCCATCATAAAGGCAACGGCACGGCCGCTTTCCAGGGTACGGAAGGAGTCACCGTGGTCTTTGGCGCTGATAATACGCATGCCCATTTTCTGCTCGTCGTTCAGCTTGTTGAGCAGGATTTCGGAGGTGGTGCCGGAGGTCACAACAACAGTTTTCCCTTTCAGGTCAGGGAAGTCTTTAATTGGGCCGCCTTTTTTCACCAGCAAACGGGTGCCGACAACGAAGATGGTGTCGGAGAAGGCGGCTTGTTTTTGACGCTCTACGTTGTTGGTGGTGGAACCACATTCAAAATCGAAAGTGCCGTTTTGCAGCAGCGGAATACGGTTCTGAGAGGTGATTGGAATGAGTTTTACCTGCAGGTCAGGCTTGTTCAGCTGCTTTTTCACCGCTTCTACGATGGCGTTAGAGTAGTCCTGAGAGTAGCCAACCACTTTCTGCTGATTGTCGTAGTAAGAGAAAGGTACAGATGATTCACGGTGGCCGACCACGATAACGCCGTTGGCTTTGATTTTATCCAGCGTTGACTGCTGAGGCGTCGCGTCTTCTGCATGAACCATTGTGGCGCTCATGCCCATCACCAGCATTGCCGTGGCCAGTTTACGTAATTGCATATCCAACTCCTTAATCTTAGTGCCAGAGGAGGCACCGGTATCCGATGTGAGTGTTGTGTTTTGTTGTTTTTTCATGCTGCTAAAAGCGTCATGTCATGCTCTTTTGTTAGCATCTAACCTAGCTGAATGTAAAGAAAATGCTAATAAGATGTTTATTTTTGCGAGGCGCGCCGCACCGTTTAAAGGCAAAGATATGCCGATGCACTATAACGGTGCTTGCGATGTCGCTTTTTGGTGCATGCATTTTTCACTGCCCGATACAGCCAGGCCACAGGGCGTCTTTGCGCCAGCTATTTGATTTCAACTGTTAATATCTAGCAAAGCTTGTGCCAGAAATGAAAAAGGCCAGCAAATTTGCCGGCCTTAGGAACGAGAAAGGGAGATTACTTTTTGCTGCGGTTACGCAGGCTTATCACCAGTGCGCTGAAACCGAATAAAGCGGTAATCACCCAAAGCGGCCAGAAGCCGAAGCGGGCATAAGGCGTTAAGCCTGTGGTAGGTGTGACTTTCGCCTCCAGCACTTCGCGAGTGAACTGCGGGATAATATTAGTGATATCACCTTCGGCGTTGACCACCGCAGTGACGCCGTTGTTAGTGCTGCGCAGCAGAGGCCGCCCCAGCTCCAGCGAACGCATACGCGCCATCTGCAGGTGCTGCCTCGGGCCGATAGATTTACCGAACCAGGCATCGTTGGAGATAGTCAGCAGGAAGTCAGTATCTGGCCGGAAATTGTCCCGGACTTGTTCACCCAGGATGATTTCGTAGCAGATTGCCGCCGTCAGCTTAACGCCGTTAGAGAGCAACTGCGGCTGAACATAGGGCCCACGGCTGAATGATGACATAGGCAGATCGAAGAACGGGGCCAGTGGACGCAGAATCGATTCAAGCGGCACAAACTCACCGAATGGCACAAGGTGGTTTTTGTTGTAGCGATTACTGCTGGTGTAGCTGTAAGGGCTACCTTCACCAAGCGTGATAATGGTGTTGTAGGTGTCATACCGGTTTTGCTTATTCAGACGTGCATCAACGATACCGGTAATTAACGAGCTGTGTTTTGCCCGCAGCAGGTCATCCATCATGGCGAGGAACTGCTGCTGATTAATTTCCAGATCGGAGATAGCCGATTCCGGCCAGATGATAAGCTTGGCTTTGCCCATCTCCGGCTCTGTTTTATCCAGATAAATTTTCAGCGTGTCCAGCAGCTGACTTTCATTCCACTTCAGGGACTGAGGAATGTTGCCTTGTACCATCGCTACGTCAACGGAACGCTCTGGCAGAGGCTGGAACCATTGAATGCTGCGCAGCGGCCAGGGTAATAACAGTAAAGCCGCAGATACCACGGCAGGAACCCATTTCCGTGCCTGCAGGGCGAACACCAGAAGGCCGCTGATAATCATCAGCAGGAAGGTAATCGTGTCGACGCCAAAAATCGGCGCGATGCCTTTTAGCGGGCCATCGATCTGGCTATAGCCAAACTGCAGCCACGGGAAGCCGGTCAGCACCCAGCCGCGCAGGAATTCGGTAATCTGCCAGACGACCGGGGCGGCAATAGCTACGCGCCACCACGTTGTTTTTGGCCACAGCTTGCTGAGAATACCGGCGAACAAACCGGTGTAGAGCGACAAATAAGCTGCCAGCAGAACCACCAGGAACACGTTCACCGGGCCCGGCATACCGCCGAACTGTGCGATGCTCACATAGACCCAGTTGACCCCGCTGCCGAACAGCCCAAGCCCCCAGAAGAAGCCAATCGCGGCGCTTTGTACCGGGCGACGGTTTAGCGTCAGGCCCTGCAAGCCGGCAAGAGAAACAATGGCTGCAGGCCAGAAATCATAAGGGGAAAAGGCCAGCGTTCCGCAGGCCCCAAAGAAAAGCGCCAGCAGCAGGCGAATGCGCTGGCGTTGAAGAAGTTGAGCTATAGCCATAGCTGAGTTATTCGTCCAGTTTAGGTTGCGGCGAGTCGTCCGGAATTCTGACATGAACCTGAATAATACGACGGCTATCGGCCATGGCGACTTTGAACTGGTAACCATCTATTTCAATGGTTTCGCCACGGGCTGGCAGGTGCCCAAAGGCTTGCATCACCAGACCACCGATGGTGTCGACTTCTTCATCGCTAAAGTGCGTGTCGAAGGTTTCGTTGAAGTCCTCAATAGAGGCGAGGGCTCGCACCGTCCACGTATGGCGGCTCAGCTGACGGAAATCGCCGTCTTCCTCGTCGTCGTACTCATCTTCGATTTCCCCGACAATCAGTTCGAGAATATCTTCGATAGTCACGAGACCTGAAACGCCGCCAAATTCATCAATGACAATCGCCATATGATAGCGCTGCTGACGAAACTCTTTCAGCATGCGGTCAACCCGCTTGCTTTCAGGCACGACAACCACCTGACGTAACACTTTTTCCATGCTGAAAGGCTCAGAGTCGCTACGCATAAATGGCAGCAGATCTTTCGCCATCAGAATCCCTTCGATGTGATCTTTGTCTTCGCTTATCACCGGGAAACGGGAGTGAGCGGAATCGATAATGACATCGAGGCACTCGTCCAGCGTCTGGTTGTGTTTGAGCGTCACCATCTGCGAGCGCGGGATCATGATGTCGCGGACGCGCTGGTCGGCGATATCCATCACCCCTTCGAGCATGTCGCGGGTGTCCTGGTCTATCAGAGAGTTTTGCTCAGAATCACGAATAAGCGTCAGCAGATCGTCACGGTTTTTAGGTTCACCGTGAAACAGCTGGTTGAGAATGAGGGAGAAGAATCCCTTTTTGGCTTCCGGCGTGTCACTATTCTGTGAATTGTCGTCGCTCATGGCGTTAGGTTTTAGGCCTCATATAAATCAAATACTAACAGGCAGCCTGATGGTGCACTGCCTGCGCGTGACGGCGGCAAAGGGAAAGCCCTGAGCCGACTACTCTTTCTCGGCAATGTACGGATCGGCATACCCAAGAGCAAGCATTATCTCTGTTTCCAGCGCTTCCATCTCTTCGGCTTCATCGTCTTCGATATGGTCGTAACCGAGGAGATGCAGGCTGCCGTGTACAACCATATGTGCCCAGTGGGCTTCCAGCGGCTTCTCTTGTTCTTTGGCTTCCTGCTCAACCACCTGACGGCAGATGATCAGATCGCCCAGCAGAGGAAGCTCGATCCCTGGCGGGGCTTCAAACGGAAAAGAAAGCACGTTGGTGGGCTTATCTTTCCCGCGATAGGTCAGGTTCAGGTCGTGGCTTTCGGCTTCGTCTACCAGACGCACGGTGACCTCTGACTCTGGCTGAAACTGAGGAATCACCGCATCCAGCCAGCGCTGAATTTGTGCTTCATCCGGCAGGCCGCTTTCGGTTTCGCATGCCACCTGTAAATCTAAAATAACCTGACTCATTTGCTCTCCTGAGCGGTAGCCTGCAGGGCAAGGGCTTCACGTTTACGCTCGGCGGCAAGCTCGTCTTTGCGTTTTTGATCGGCGGTTTCCCAGGCCTCATAGGCGTTAACAATGCGGGCCACAACCGGGTGACGTACTACGTCTTCGCTGTTAAGGAAGTTGAAGCTGATTTCATCCACCTCGGACAGGACGTCGATAGCATGACGTAAGCCTGATTTCAGGTTACGTGGCAGGTCAATTTGCGTCACATCACCGGTAATCACCGCTTTGGAGTTGAAGCCAATGCGGGTCAGGAACATTTTCATCTGCTCTGTGGTGGTGTTCTGGCTTTCATCGAGAATGACAAAGGCATCGTTCAGGGTTCGGCCACGCATGTAGGCGAGCGGTGCCACTTCGATGACGTTACGTTCAATAAGCTTTTCGACTTTCTCGAAGCCCAGCATTTCAAACAGCGCGTCGTACAGAGGACGCAAGTACGGGTCAACCTTCTGGCTCAAATCTCCGGGCAGGAAGCCCAGCTTTTCACCCGCTTCAACCGCCGGGCGGGTCAGCAGAATGCGGCGAATCTCCTGGCGTTCTAATGCATCAACCGCAGCGGCAACTGCAAGATAGGTTTTCCCTGTCCCTGCTGGCCCAATGCCGAAAGTGATATCGTGGTCGAGAATATTGGCGATGTACTGCGCCTGATTAGGCGTACGCGGCTTAATGACGCCACGCTTCGTTTTTATATGGATAGCTTTACCGTAATCCGGCACGCTGTCGGCCGTTTGCTCCAGCACCCGGCTTTCTTTAATAGCCAGATGAATTTGTTCCGGGTCGATATCCTGGCTCTGACCGCGCATTGGCGCGGTGTCTACGTACAGATGGCGCAGAATATCCGCAGCGGCGTTAACGGAAAGCTCACGACCGGTGAGCCTGAAGTGATTGTCACGACGGTTGATTTCAATCCCCAGTCGGCGTTCCAGCTGTTTGATGTTGTCATCAAAAGGGCCGCACAGACTAAGCAGACGGGCGTTATCCGCCGGTTCCAGCGTTAATTCACGTGTTTCGATATTCAAACTTATCCTCTGGGTCACTCGGGGCCAGTTAGAGTAAACGGTCTCGCGTAGCCGAAAATATGGTTCGGCTACAGGGAAATTATTTATCCCGCAGCGTGATGGCGCAAGCGTCACAATTGATATTTGGGTGATGCCTTCAGAATGCAAGTGCAAACAATGAGACTGCCTGCCGGGACGTGGAATTAGCGTTCCGGCAGGCTATGGAGAGAATTAAGGCTGGTAAGTCCCAACGCCAATGTCATTCTCTTTGCGGGTACGGGCAATAACGGAAGCCGGGGTTTCAGCAATACGCAGGCCCATTTCGCTTTCGGTGCGTACCAGCTTCGCGCGCAGGGAGTTAGTCAGGACTTCGGTGATTTCAACATCCACGAATTTCCCTACCATATCCGGCGTCCCTTCGAAGTTCACCACACGGTTATTTTCGGTACGGCCGGACAGCTGCATAATGCTTTTACGCGAAGTCCCTTCCACCAGAATACGCTGCACCGTGCCCAGCATTTTACGACTCCATTCCATTACCTGCTGGTTAATACGATCCTGCAGGATATAGAGGCGCTGTTTTTTCTCTTCTTCCGGTACGTCATCAACCATATCGGCCGCCGGGGTGCCCGGACGAGCAGAGAAGATAAAACTAAAGCTGGTGTCAAAGTTGACGTCAGCAATCAGCTTCATGGTTTGCTCGAAGTCCTGGCTGGTTTCGCCCGGGAAGCCGACGATAAAGTCTGAGCTGATCTGGATGTCCGGGCGCGCAGCGCGCAGCTTGCGAATCGTCGATTTATACTCCAGTGCGGTATGCGTGCGGCCCATCATATTCAGCACGCGATCAGCGCCGCTTTGAATAGGCAGGTGCAGGAAGCTGACCAGCTCCGGCGTGTCGCGATACACTTCGATAATGTCATCTGTAAATTCAATCGGGTGGCTGGTGGTGAAGCGAATGCGGTCGATACCGTCAATCGCTGCAACCAGACGCAGAAGTTCGGCAAACGAGCAAATACCGCCGTCGTAAGCCGCGCCGCGGTATGCGTTAACGTTTTGACCCAGCAGGTTAACTTCACGCACGCCCTGTTCCGCCAGTTGAGCGATTTCAAACAGAATATCGTCGCAAGGGCGGCTCACTTCTTCGCCACGGGTATAAGGCACCACGCAATAGGTGCAATATTTGTTGCAGCCTTCCATGATGGAGACGTAGGCGGTCGGGCCTTCCGCTTTCGGTTCTGGCAGGCGGTCAAATTTTTCGATTTCCGGGAAGCTGACGTCCACCACCGGGCTGCGGGTGCCGCGAACCTGGTTGATCATTTCCGGCAGGCGGTGCAGGGTTTGTGGCCCAAAGACGATATCTACATAGTGTGCCCGCTGGCGAATTTTTTTCCCTTCCTGAGAGGCAACGCAGCCGCCGACGCCAATGATCACGTCCGGGCGTTTGGCTTTAATATGCTTCCAGCGCCCCAGCAGGTGAAACACCTTTTCCTGTGCTTTTTCGCGAATAGAACAAGTGTTCAGCAGCAGAACGTCCGCTTCATTCGCGTTATCGGTCAGCGTAAAGCCGTGGGTGCTGTCCAGCAGGTCGGCCATCTTCGATGAATCGTATTCGTTCATCTGGCAGCCCCAGGTTTTTATATGGAGTTTTTTTGTCATCGACTTGCCATTGCTCAAGGTGAAGTCAGGAATTAAGCCGGATAGTGTAATGCTTTGCTATGGATGTGACCAGCCTGGGAAAAGCCAGTAGAATCAGCAAAGATGAATGAAGGAAAGAGACTTATGGTAAATCAACCAATTGAAGTAGCCGTTGTCGGCGGCGGTATGGTCGGCGCGGCGGCTGCGCTGGGGCTGGCACAGCACGGTTTCCGTGTGGCGGTGATTGAACATCATGCTCCTGAGGCTTTTGTTCCAGGTAGCCAGCCTGATGTCCGCATTTCTGCCATCAGTAGCGCATCGGTTGGCCTGCTCAAGTCTCTTGGCGTCTGGGATAACGTTTTAGCGATGCGGGCACATCCTTATCGCCGTCTGGAAACCTGGGAATGGGAAAGCGCGCACGTTGGCTTTGATGCCGAAGAACTGGGCTTACCCGAATTGGGTTTCATGGTTGAAAATAACGTACTGCAGCGCGTACTTTGGCAAGCGCTTGAGGCACATCCGAATATCTCTTTACGTTGCCCGGCCAGGTTGAGGCAAATCCATCGCCAGACAGCAGGTTGGACGCTCGAGTTTGATGACGGCGCTTCACTCAATGCTGAAATGGTGATTGGCGCGGATGGCGCGAATTCTCAGATCAGAAAATGGGCGGGGATTGGTGTGCATGCCTGGCAGTATCGTCAGGCCTGTATGCTGATTACCGTTAAATGCGAGTTTGAGCCGGGGGACAGCACCTGGCAGCATTTCACGCCGACAGGGCCGCACGCTTTCCTGCCGCTGTTCGATAACTGGGCCTCTTTGGTTTGGTATGACACGCCGGCACGAATTCGGCAACTGCAGGGAATGAACATGCCCCAGCTGCAAAAAGCGATTACGGCTGCTTTTCCTCAGCGGCTCGGAGCGGTTACGCCGGTCGCCAGCGGGGCATTTCCGCTGACTCGCCGACACGCTTTGCAGTATGTCCAGCCGGGGCTGGCGCTGATAGGGGATGCGGCGCATACGATTCATCCTTTGGCGGGGCAGGGCGTTAACCTGGGGTATCGCGACGTGGATGCTTTGCTTGATGTCCTGATCGGTGCCCGTAGCCACGCGGAAGCCTGGGCAAGTGAGGCTATCCTGAAACGTTATCAGAGGCGCCGTCAGGCGGATAATTTCCTGATGCAGAGCGGAATGGATCTGTTCTATGCGGGATTCAGCAATAACCTGGGGCCGCTGCGTGTGGTGCGAAATCTTGGGCTGATAGCGGCGGAAAGAGCCGGTGGCCTGAAGCGTAAAGCGCTGAAATACGCCCTGGGATTATAATGAAGACATGCAGGGCGGTTTCCCGCTCTGCTCAGGCTGACTAAATGCCAGATAGCAAAAAGCCCGCTTGCGCGGGCTTTTCATTATGTGGCTGGGGTGCAGGGATTCGAACCCCGGAATGCTGGTATCAGAAACCAGAGCCTTACCGCTTGGCGACACCCCAATTGCGTTAAACGAACTGCTTAACGACTTTAAAATTGGCTGGGGTACGAGGATTCGAACCTCGGAATGCTGGTATCAGAAACCAGAGCCTTACCGCTTGGCGATACCCCAACAATTTTTTTGGATTTACCGACGTTAATCAATAATTCCTTTGTATGGTGGCTACGACGGGATTCGAACCTGTGACCCCATCATTATGAGTGATGTGCTCTAACCAGCTGAGCTACGTAGCCAAACTCTATCATATTTTTCGATGGCTGGGGTACCTGGATTCGAACCAGGGAATGCCGGTATCAAAAACCGGTGCCTTACCGCTTGGCGATACCCCAATAACCGTCGCGGTGAACCGCAAGTATCGAAAAATAATGGCTGGGGTACCTGGATTCGAACCAGGGAATGCCGGTATCAAAAACCGGTGCCTTACCGCTTGGCGATACCCCATCCGCGCAACGCGAAAGATAAATGGTGCGGGAGGCGAGACTTGAACTCGCACACCTTACGGCGCCAGAACCTAAATCTGGTGCGTCTACCAATTTCGCCACTCCCGCATAAAAAAGATGGTGGCTACGACGGGATTCGAACCTGTGACCCCATCATTATGAGTGATGTGCTCTAACCAGCTGAGCTACGTAGCCATCTTTTTACGCGCTACCTTATCGGCGTTGCGGGGCGCATTATGCTGAGTTGACTCTACAGCGTCAACTAGTTTTTTCCCGAAAACCCGCTCGGAATGCTCGTTTGAATGACTTGCGAACAGCTTGCTTGAAATATCGACAATAACGCACGTTTTTGTTTTTAATTCCGCTTAAAAACAGGGATAAAGCCGCGGCGAGAATACAGAAACGACAACGGGCCATAAGGCCCGTTGTTTTAAGCTAAATCAGCGATTAATAGGCGGCCTGGTGCACTCCCACCGCGCGTCCTGATGGATCGTTCATGGTTTTGAACGACTCATCCCATTCGATCGCTTTTGCGGAAGAACAGGCCACTGACGGGCCGCCGGGTACGCATTCCGCCGCGCTTTGCAGCGGGAACAGCTCTTCGAAGATTTCGCGGTACAAATAGGCTTCTTTCGAGCCCGGTGTGTTATACGGGAAGCGGTAGGCAGCGGTAGCCAACTGCTGGTCGCTAATCTGTTCAGCGGCCACTTCTTTCAGCGTATCAATCCAGCTGTAGCCTACGCCGTCAGAGAACTGCTCTTTCTGGCGCCACGCCACGCTTGCCGGCAGGTAGGATTCGAAGCACTCACGCAGGACATGCTTCTCCATTTTACCGTTGCCGCACATTTTATCCTGCGGGTTGATGCGCATTGCCACGTCGAGGAATTTTTTATCCAGGAACGGGACGCGAGCTTCAACTCCCCACGCGGACATCGCCTTGTTGGCGCGGGCGCAGTCAAACATGTGCAGGGCCTGCAGTTTACGCACGGTTTCTTCGTGCAGTTCTTTGGCATTTGGCGCTTTGTGGAAGTATAGATAACCGCCGAATACCTCATCAGAGCCTTCCCCGGACAACACCATTTTGATGCCCATCGCTTTGATTTTACGCGACATCAGGTACATAGGTGTTGAAGCGCGGATCGTTGTCACATCGTAAGTTTCGATGTGATAGATAACATCGCGGATCGCATCGAGGCCTTCCTGCACGGTGAAGTGGATCTCGTGGTGAACCGTGCCCAGGTGGTTAGCAACTTCCTGCGCAGCTTTCAGGTCAGGAGAACCTTCCAGACCGACAGCGAAGGAGTGCAGCTGTGGCCACCACGCTTCGCTGCGTTCTTCATCTTCTACACGACGCGCGGCAAATTTCTTGGTGATCGCTGAAATCACGGAAGAGTCCAGCCCGCCCGACAGCAGAACGCCATAAGGCACGTCGGACATCAGGTGGCTCTTCACGGAATCTTCCAGCGCCTGACGCAGCGCATTTTTGTCCGTGACGTTGTCTTTTACTTCTTCGTAGCTGAACCAGTCGCGCTGATAGTAGCTGCGGATTTCGCCGTCTTTACTCCACAGGTAGCTGCCCGCCGGGAACTCTTTGATGGTGCGGCAAACCGGTACAAGAGCTTTCATTTCTGAAGCGACATACAGGTTGCCGTGTTCATCGTGGCCCATATACAGAGGGATAATACCGATGTGATCGCGGCCAATCAGGTAAGCGTCTTTCTCGCTATCGTAAAGTGCGAAGGCAAACATTCCCTGCAGGTCATCAAGGAAGTCAGGGCCTTTTTCCTGATAGAGCGCCAGGATAACTTCACAGTCTGAACCGGTCTGGAAGGTATAGCGGTCGCCGTATTCGGCGCGCAGAGCCTGGTGGTTGTAGATTTCGCCGTTAACCGCCAGGGCGTGAGTTTTTTCGGTGTTGTACAGCGGCTGAGCACCCGCGTTGACGTCAACGATGGACAGACGTTCGTGCACAAGAATGGCTTTATCGCTGGCGTAAACACCTGACCAGTCCGGGCCACGGTGGCGCATCAGGCGCGATAATTCCAGCGCTTTTTTGCGCAATTCAACTGCATCAGTTTTGATATCCAGAACGCCAAAGATAGAACACATATAACTTCTCCGTACACTTGCCTGAGCGATTTGAGTTGTGGTGCTGCGGTGCCGATTTTTGCTTTTACTGCGGCTTTGCTGCGTTGCTTAGTAATGAAAATGCTCAATCGCTGAAGGGAATGCAAGGCTTTTAGCTTTCAGCTAATAAATAGTGCAGTGAGGATTGCTGATTTATGAAAAATGCTGATGTTTGGGGCGTTAAAATTAACGGATCGTCAATTTTTAACAATTTGCACTGAAGTTTGACTCGCCTGGTCGGCGATTTTTTATCGATATAAAAATGCCGGCTGGATGCCGGCATTCTGAATCAGAAGATATCGATTTCAGCCACAGAAGGATAAATCCAGCTTGGCCGGAATGGCATATCGTCAACGTTGTTCAGGCTGGAGACGCCGGACAGCACAAGGATGGTTTCAAGGCCGGCCTGGAAGCCCGCGAGAATATCCGTCCGCAGGTTATCGCCGACGATAACGGTTTGCTCTGAATGCGCCTGCATTTTATTAAGCGCCGCGCGGATAATCCACGGGCTTGGTTTGCCGACATAGAACGGCTCACGCCCGGAGATTTTCTCGATGCCAGCGCAAAGCGCGCCGCAGGCCGGGCTAAAGCCGTGGCCGTGGCTGTCAGGGTTGGTGGCAATAAAACGCGCCCCGTTCGCCACGAAGTAAGCGGCTTTATGCATCATCTCCCAGTTAAAGGAGCGGGTTTCACCGACGATGACAAAGTCAGGATTGATGTCGGTAATGGTAAATCCAGCTTTGTAGAGCTCGTGAATCAGCGCCCCTTCACCGACGACGTAGGCTTTCTTACCTTCCTGACGACGGAGGAAATCAGCCGTGGCCATGGCCGAGGTGTAAAACACGCTCTCCGGCACGTCGATGCCCGCGGAGGCAAAGCGGTTGGCAAGATCCTGGCTGGTCTGGGAAGGGTAGTTGGTCAGCAGCACCAGCGGCATTTCTTTTTCAAGAATACGTGCCAGAAATTCATTAGCGCCCGGCACGGCGACGTTGTCGTGCATCAGCACGCCGTCGATATCACAAATTACGTTCTGGATGGTGGTCATTAACAACTCTGGCTCACGGAATGAAGTCGGTAACTATAGCGTAAAATGCTGCCTGGGCAGCATTAACTTTCCAGCAAATGCTGAAGCAAGACGCCGTTTAGCATTGAGCGCTTAACCAACGCAAAGGCCCCGATTGCCGAACGGTCGTCCAGCTTTGAGCAGACAATAGGCAAGTTTTTACGGAAGGCATTCAATACCTGGGTGTTGATGCAGCCTTCGATAGCAGGCAGCAGCACTTTTTCGGCTTCGATTATCTCACCGGCAAGCACGACTTTTTGCGGGTTAAACAGGTTAATGGCGATGGAAATTGCTTTCCCCAGATGGCGGCCAACGTGCTCCAGCACTTCACAGGCCAGCGCATCACCTTTATTCGCCGCTTTGCAGATGGCCTGAATACTACAATCTTCCAGCGTCAGACGGCTGTTGTAGCCTTGCTCCAGCAAATGGCGGACGCGTTTTTCAATGGCGGCGTTCGCGGCAATGGTTTCCAGGCAGCCAAAGTTACCGCAGTGGCAGCGCTCGCCCAGCGGATCTACCTGGATGTGGCCGATCTCACCCACGTTGCCATTGCGGCCGATAAAAATCCGCCCGTTTGACAGGATGCCTGCGCCGGTGCCACGGTGAACGCGCACCAAAATAGAGTCTTCACAATCATGGGTTGCACCGAAGTAGTGCTCGGCCAGCGCCAGGCTGCGAATATCATGGCCGACAAAACAGGTCACTTTGAAACGTTTTTCCAGGCTGTCGACCAGCGCCCAGTTGTTGACGGCGATGTGCGGCATATAGCGGATCACGCCGCTTTCGGGGTCAACCAGCCCCGGCAGGATGACGGAAATAGCAATAAGTTCGCGGGTTTTACGCTGCCAGGTTTCGATGAAGTGGCTGATGGCATTAAGCAGCGCATGCTCGAGCGTTTCCTGCGTGCGTTCCGGCAGCGGATAGTGTTCTTCGGCGATGGATTTCGCGCTCAGATCGAACAGGGTGATAGTGGCGTCGTGGCGCCCGAGGCGCACGCCAATAGCGTGAAAGTTACGTGTTTCGGTAGTGATAGAGATAGCGCGGCGGCCGCCAGTGGAGGCCTGCTGATCGACTTCTTTAATCAGGCCGCGCTCAATAAGCTGGCGAGTAATTTTTGTGACGCTGGCGGGCGCAAGCTGGCTTTGTTCGGCAATCTGGATGCGCGAGATGGGACCGTGCTGATCAATCAGGCGGTAGACCGCCGCGCTATTCAGCTGTTTTACCAGGTCAACGTTACCAATTTGGGCTTGTCCGCCAGTCGTCATGCTATTTACTCAGTTACGACCTCGTTACCATTAACGATGGTCTTGATAATTTTATAGTCGCGGGTAAACACGGTCAGGTTAGCCACTTTACCGGCTTCGATTGCGCCCAGATGCTTATCCACGCCCATGGCGCGAGCAGGGTAGAGGGTTGCCATACGCAGGACTTCATCCAGCGCGATGGCCGCGTGTTCCACCAAATTGCGAACGCCTTGAATCATGGTCAGTGCAGAGCCGCTCAGCGTGCCGTTCTCATCAACGCACAGGCCGTCACGGTAGTATATTGTTTTGCCAGCAAAAATGAACTGATCGATGTTGGCACCTGCCGGCGCGGTTGCGTCGGTAACCAGACACAGTTTATCGCCCTTCACGCGTTTTGCGGTGCGAATGTTCGCATAATCCACATGTAAACCATCAGCAATGATGCCACAGTAAACGTCAGCTTCATCAAAAATTGCGCCCGCCAGGCCCGGTTCACGGCCTGTTATATAAGGCATCGCGTTGAAAAGGTGGGTTGCGAAGGTGATCCCAGCGCGGAAGCCAATTTTGGCTTCTTTAATCGTTGCATTGGAATGACCCGCAGAAACGATGATGCCTGCCGCAACCAGTTTCTGAATGACTTCTGGCTCAACCATTTCAGGTGCCAGGGTGATTTTGGTGATCACATCGGCATTCTGGCACAGGAAATCAACCAGCTTCGCATCCGGCTTGCGGACGAAGCCTGGGTTGTGTGTCCCTTTTTTCACGATGTTGAGCCACGGCCCTTCAAGGTGTAAGCCCAGCGCCTGGTGGCTGTATTTCGCCAGATAGTCGCGCATGACTTTCACGCCCTGCATCATCAGCTTGTCGCTGGTGGTGATAAGCGTTGGCAGGTAGCTGGTGCAGCCTGAGCGCTCATTCGCTTTCTGCATGATTTCCAGCGTTTCAACAGAAACGGCTTCTGCAGTGTCGTTAAACTGCACGCCGCCGCAGCCGTTCAGCTGTACGTCAATAAAACCGGGGGCAATGACGGCACCGCCCACATCGCGCGTTTCAATACCTGCTGGCAGTGCATCAACAGGGCAAACGCGCTCAATCAGGCCATCGGCAATAACTACCGCGTGGTCATCCAGAATTTCGTGGCCGGTATAAATCCGACCGTGGATTAATGCATACATATCCTACCCCCGGTAATAACGTCGTGCTTTAAGACTGTAAGATCGCTAATAAAGAGGAAAAGCCGAAACACCTTCCTCTTTATGACTGACTGTAGAAAACCAATGCATTGATTTTCCAGGACAACTGACGCCTTTACGACGCGTCAGTTGTCAACCGGGCCTTAAAGGCCTTTAATGTTTTCTGCTTCCAGCTCGTTGAAATACTTCAACGTTTTCACTTTCAGCTCCATGGTGGACGGCTCGTCACACACGATCACTGCCTTCGGATGCAGCTGCAGGCAGGTGATAGTCCACATATGGTTAACGTTGCCTTCAACGGCCGCCTGCAGTGCCAGCGCTTTGACGCCGCCCAGCACCAGGATCATCACTTCTTCTGCATCCAGCAGAGTGCCCACGCCAACGGTCAGGGCGTATTTAGGTACCTGAGTCACGTCGCCGCCGAAGAAACGAGAGTTTGCCACGCGAGTGTCATGGGTCAGGGTTTTAATACGGGTGCGGGAGGCCAGGGAAGATGCTGGTTCGTTGAACGCGATGTGACCGTCGTTGCCCACGCCGCCCATGAACAGGTGAATTTTGCCGTAGGAGCGAATTTTCTCTTCGTAACGGCGGCATTCTGCATCAACATCTTCCGCATTACCGTTCAGTAGGTTGATGTTTTCCGCTGGGATATCAACGTGATCAAAGAAGTTGCGGTGCATGAAAGTATAATAACTTTCTGGATGCTCCTTCGGCAGACCGACGTATTCATCCATGTTGAACGTGACGACGTTCTTAAAGCTAACCTGGCCTGCTTTATGCATCTCAACCAGTGCTTTGTAAGCTTCCAGCGGCGTGCCGCCGGTTGGCAGACCCAGAACAAAAGGGCGGTCCGCGGTTGGTTTGAATGCATTAATGCGGTTTACAATATGGCGAGCTGCCCATTTGCCGACTTGTGCCGGGGTAGCCAGGGGAATCAGTCTCATCATTCACCTCGTAGTTTAAGAGTAAAAATAGGGTTAGCTGAATCGATCTCGATAAGCATAAGGGTAAACCACTTTTATACTGAACCGACAGGGATCAATCCGCCTTGATTTTTTGAATCATAAAATAAGTTTTCGGAGATAGCCAGTGAAGGGGGAGGGTTGAAGCGATATTTGGTGATAAATATCACAAAAAAGGTGTGTTTAATTTGCGGTACGAATTAATTTTTTTCACACTTCACCGTGTGATGTGAATCGTCGCCGTGTATTCAATGTAAGTAAGACAATAAAAACACTGCTTGAGCGAGCCTTAACGGGGTCTCATAGGGGGAATAAAGTGAGTATTCTAGGTTATCTACAGCGCGTGGGCCGGGCACTTATGGTGCCGGTGGCTACACTGCCAGCAGCAGCAATATTAATGGGGGTTGGTTACTGGATTGACCCAGTCAGTTGGGGTGGAGACAACGCGTTAGCCGCGCTCTTCATTAAATCCGGTTCCGCCATTATCGATAACATGTCCGTGTTGTTCGCCATCGGCGTCGCTTACGGCATGTCCAAAGACAAAGACGGTGCAGCAGCACTGACCGGCTTTGTCGGCTTCCTGGTTCTGACCACCCTCTGCTCACCGGCAGCGGTTGCTATGATCCAGAAAATTCCGGCGGACCAGGTTCCGGCGGCGTTTGGTAAAATCAGCAACCAGTTCGTTGGTATTCTGGTCGGTATCATTTCTGCAGAACTCTATAACCGCTTTAGCGGCGTTGAGCTGCCGAAAGCGCTCTCCTTCTTCAGCGGTCGCCGTCTGGTGCCAATCTTGACCTCCTTCGTGATGATTGCCGTGGCTTTCATCATGATGTACGTCTGGCCGATGATCTTCGACGGTCTGGTGAACTTCGGTGAGCACATTCAGAAGCTGGGTTCTGCGGGCGCAGGTATCTACGCCTTCTTCAACCGTCTGCTGATCCCAGTTGGCCTGCACCATGCTCTGAACTCCGTGTTCTGGTTTGACGTGGCAGGGATTAACGACATCCCTAACTTCCTGGGTGGCGCTCAGTCCATCGAAGCAGGTAAAGCGGTTGTGGGTATCACCGGTCGCTACCAGGCGGGCTTCTTCCCGATCATGATGTTCGGTCTGCCGGGTGCAGCGCTGGCCATCTATCACTGTGCACGTCCTGAAAACAAAGCAAAAGTTGCCGGTATCATGATGGCCGCTGCTTTCGCTGCGTTCTTCACCGGGATCACCGAACCGCTGGAGTTCTCCTTCATGTTCGTTGCACCGGTACTGTACGTGATTCACGCAGTGCTGACCGGTATCTCCGTATTTATCGCGGCAAGCATGCACTGGATTGCGGGCTTCGGCTTCTCTGCGGGTCTGGTGGATATGGTGCTTTCTTCCCGTAACCCGCTGGCAACCCACTGGTGGATGCTGATCCCTCAGGGTCTGGTGTTCTTCGTTCTCTACTACGTGGTGTTCCGTTTCACCATCACCAAATTCAACCTGCTGACGCCAGGTCGTGAACTGGCTGTAGCCGGCGACGAAGCTGATGGTCAGGACGTGAATGTGAGTGGTGACGCGAACCAGGACGTTTCTGGTCTGGCTCGTCAGTACATCTCTGCGGTAGGCGGCTCTGCAAACCTGACCGGTATTGATGCCTGTATCACTCGTCTGCGTCTGAGCGTGAAAGACTCTTCCGTTGTTAACGAAGCGCTGGCTAAGCGTCTGGGTGCGACGGGCGTTATTCGCCTGAACAAAACCAGCGTGCAAATCATCGTTGGCTTTGCTGCAGAAAAAATTGCTAACGCAATGAAAACAGCTGGCAGCGTAGAAGCAGCGGCGCCTGTTGCTGCGGCGGCACCGGCTCCTGCGGCTAAACCACAGGCTGTTCCAAACGCGACCAGCACAACCGTTGCTGCTCTGGTTTCTCCAGTAACTGGCGACGTAGTTGAGTTGGATCAGGTGCCTGATGAAGCTTTCGCCAGCAAAGCCGTCGGTGATGGCGTAGCCGTTAAGCCAACGGACAAAACCGTGGTTTCTCCTGCAGCCGGGACTATCGTGAAAATCTTCAACACCAACCACGCATTCTGCCTTGAAACAGAAAAAGGCGCAGAGATTGTGGTTCACATGGGCATCGACACGGTTGCTCTGGGTGGTAAAGGCTTCACGCGTCTGGTGGAAGAAGGGGCCGAAGTGGTTGCCGGCCAGCCGATTCTGGAAATGGATCTTGATTTCCTGAACGCTAATGCGCGCTCCATGATTAGCCCGGTAGTTTGCAGCAACATCGACGACTTCAGCGGTCTGGTTATCCAGGCGAAAGGTCAGGTGGTTGCAGGTCAAACGCCACTGTATGAGATTAAAGGCAAGTAATCGCTCCTGAGTAAGCATTTGTGCCTTAAGCGGCTGACGTAAATCGTCAGCCGCTTTTTTATTGCTTGTCGCTAAGCAAATATGGATAACCCTAATTTATGCAACTAAAGGTTGTTTCCCGAGGCTGCTTATTAGATCATACGCCGTTAACTAAGGTACACGCTTTGAGGAACCCGCGATGAGTGAGGCTGAAGCCCGCCCAACTAACTTTATTCGTCAGATCATTGATGAAGACCTGGCGAACGGTAAGCACACCAGTATTTGCACCCGTTTTCCGCCTGAGCCAAATGGCTATCTGCACATTGGCCACGCCAAGTCTATTTGCCTGAACTTTGGCATCGCCCTGGATTACCAGGGGCAATGCAACCTGCGCTTCGATGACACAAACCCGGTAAAAGAAGACATCGAATACGTAGAGTCCATCAAGCACGACGTTGAATGGCTGGGCTTCCACTGGTCTGGCAACGTGCGTTATTCGTCTGATTATTTTGACCAGCTGTTTAATTATGCCGTTGAGCTGATCAATAAAGGGCTGGCGTATGTTGATGAGCTGAGCCCGGAACAAATTCGTGAATATCGTGGCTCGCTGACTGCGCCAGGTAAAAACAGCCCGTTCCGCGATCGTAGCGTTGAGGAAAACCTCGCGCTGTTCGAGAAAATGCGCAACGGTGAGTTTGCCGAAGGTACCGCCTGCCTGCGTGCCAAAATCGATATGGCCTCGCCGTTTATCGTTATGCGTGATCCGGTGCTGTATCGCATTAAATTTGCCGATCACCACCAGACCGGTAACAAGTGGTGCATCTACCCGATGTACGACTTCACCCACTGTATTTCTGATGCACTGGAAGGCATTACACACTCGCTGTGTACCCTGGAGTTCCAGGACAACCGCCGCCTGTATGATTGGGTGCTGGATAATATCACCATCCCTGCCCATCCGCGCCAGTACGAGTTTTCTCGCCTGAACCTCGAGTACGCCATCATGTCCAAGCGTAAGCTGAACCTGCTGGTGACCGAGAAGATTGTAGAAGGCTGGGACGACCCGCGTATGCCGACTATTTCCGGCCTGCGCCGCCGCGGCTATACCGCAGCATCCATTCGCGAGTTCTGTAAGCGCATTGGCGTCACCAAGCAGGACAATACCGTTGAAATGGCTTCTCTGGAATCCTGCATCCGTGACGATCTTAACGAGAATGCGCCGCGAGCAATGGCTGTATTGGATCCGGTAAAAGTTATTATCACTAACTACCCTGAAGGTGAAGAAGAGACGGTCACCATGCCGAATCATCCTAACAAACCTGAAATGGGGAGCCGTGAAGTACCATTCAGCCGCGAGATCTATATCGATCGCGCTGACTTCCGCGAAGAAGCAAACAAGCAATACAAGCGCCTGGTGCTGGGTAAAGAAGTTCGCCTGCGTAATGCCTATGTGATCAAAGCCGAACGCGTAGAAAAAGACGCAGAAGGTAATATCACCGAACTTTACTGCACCTACGATCCGGAAACCCTGAGCAAGGATCCGGCAGACGGTCGCAAGGTGAAGGGGGTTATTCATTGGGTGAGTGCGGCACACGCGCTGCCGGTTGAAATTCGTCTGTACGATCGCTTGTTTAGCGTCGCGAATCCAGGGGCTGCGGAAGATTTCCTGTCTACCATCAATGCGGATTCCCTGGTTATTCGCCAGGGCTTCGCTGAGCCTAGCCTGCAGAACGCGGAAAAAAGTAAGGCATATCAGTTCGAGCGTGAAGGTTACTTCTGCCTGGACAGCCGCTATGCGACGGCGGAAAAACTGGTGTTTAACCGCACCGTTGGCCTGCGTGATACCTGGGCTAAAATCGGCGAATAATAGCCGTTTATTGCCTGATGAAAACGCCGCTAAATGCGGCGTTTTTTCTTTTTACTTACCGACCATTAACGTTGTGTACACATTCGCGATGCGAATTAATTCTCATTTGCATTTTTCGTGAATACCTCCTCGAACGACATGATCTTTTCCCCGTAATCTCCTGATGCTTATAATGAAAGCGCTCTCAAAGAAATTTTATTCTTAAAATCAATCGTAATCAGGGTTAATAATCTGCTGCGCAATTTTGTTACAAATGCACATAGATTATGTGCTCTCTGTCATACTCCAGGAAATCTCTGATACAAAGTCATTGATAATTCGCGTCGCGAAAAATAGTCTATGAGCAGCAGTAATGCGGGTGTGTTAGGCAAAAACCGCTTTTAGCCGTCAGGCAATTTTACTTTTTTTCGTCATTGGCGCTTTTCACGTCAGACGATGATTTTTACGTCAAAGAGGAATTTAACTATGCGTACGTTTAGTGGCAAACGTAGTGCGCTTGCTCTTGCTATTGCAAGCGTTACCGCTCTTTCAGGCTTTGTAGTGGCTCCGCAGGCTAGCGCCGCGGGCTTTGTTGATGACTCTACGCTAACCGGTGGCATCTATTACTGGCAGCGTGAACGTGACCGTAAAGATGTGTCCGACGGTAAGTACAAAACTAACCTGTCGCACTCAACCTGGAACGCCAACCTCGACTTCCAGTCTGGCTATGCGGCCGATATGTTTGGTTTCGATATTGCCGCCTTCACCGCCATCGAAATGGCCGAAGACAGCGCCAGCGGCCACCCGAACGAAATCGCATTCTCCTCTAAAAATAAAACCTACGACGAAGACTACTCCGGCGATAAAGGTGGCATTAGCCTTTATAAAGCGGCGGCTAAATTCAAATACGGCCCGGTTTGGGCTCGCGCAGGTTACATTCAGCCAACCGGCCAAACGCTGTTAGCACCACACTGGAGCTTCATGCCTGGTACTTATCAGGGGGCTGAAGCGGGTGCCGCATTCGATTACGGCGACGCCGGTGCGCTGAGCTTCTCCTACATGTGGACTAACGAGTACAAGGCGCCATGGCACCTTGAAACCGACAAGTTCTACCAGAACGATAAAAAGACCAAAGTTGATTACCTGCACTCCATCGGCGCGAAGTATGACTTCAAAAACGATCTGATTCTGGAAGCAGCATTCGGTCAGGCTCAGGGCTTTGTTGATCAGTACTTTGCTAAAGCCAGCTACAAATTCGACGTTGCAGGCAGCCCGCTGAGCACCAGCTACCAGTTCTACGGTACCCGTGACAAAGCCGCGAACAACACCATCAATGATATCTACGATGGCACCGCATGGCTCCAGGCGCTGACATTTGGCTATAAAATTGGCCAGGTCGACCTGCGTCTGGAAGGGACCATGGTGAAGGCAGAAGGCCAGCAGGGTTACTTCCTGCAGCGTATGACGCCAACCTACGCGTCTTCCAACGGTCGTCTGGATGTGTGGTGGGATAACCGCTCTGACTTCAACGCCAACGGTGAAAAAGCCGTGTTCTTCGGTGCAATGTATGACCTGAGCAACTGGAACCTGCCGGGTTGGGCAGTCGGTGCTTCTTACGTTTATGCGTGGGATGCAAAACCATCTACATGGGCGCTTGATGCTTCCGGTAATCGTCAGGATCTCGCTTCCAACAAGATCAAAGAGTCTTCTTACAGCCTCGACGCCATGTATACCGTGCAGGAAGGCCGTGCGAAAGGCACGCTGTTCAAACTGCACTTCACTCAGTACGACAACCACTCCGACATCCCAAGCTGGGGCGGTGGTTACGGCAACATGTTCCAGGATGAGCGTGACGTGAAGTTCATCGTGATTGCTCCGTTCACCATCTTCTGATGTGAAACCGGGCGCGTAAGCGCCCGTTTTTTATAAGGAATCGAACATGAAAAAGATTTTACTGGTTACCGCCGCTGTTTTCACGCTGTCTGCCTGTGTTCAGCCTCCGGCTCCTCCGGAAGATTCGCGCCTGAAACAAGCCTATAGCGCCTGTATTAACACGGCGGAAGGCAACCCGGATAAAATTGAAGCCTGCCAGAGCGTGCTGAACGTACTGCGTCAGGAAAAACAGCACAAAGCGTTTGTTGAGAAAGAGACGGTGAACGTGCTGGATTACCAGAAATGCATCCAGGCAAGAAAGACGGGCAATGATGAAGCCGTGAAGGTGCGCTGCGATAAGATTTGGCAGGAGATTCGCGCCAATAACAGCTGATAGCCTTTTTCAGTCAATAAAAAAACCGGCAAGGGAAACCTGCCGGTTTTTGCTTTTAAACGCCACCGAAGCAGCGTTCATTAATGCGGATTACTTATTTAGGATCGTGGGCGGTGTCGTCTTCGCGGCAGTCGCCTTCAGCACAGTGTCCGTAAAGATAGAGGCTGTGGTTAGTCAGGCGGATACCGTGGCGTGTGGCGATTTCACGCTGGCGTGATTCAATAGAATCATCGCTGAACTCGATCACTTTCCCGCAGTCGAGGCAGATCAGGTGATCGTGGTGATGCTGTTGGGTCAGTTCAAAAACGGATTTGCCGCCTTCAAAATTATGACGGGTCACGATCCCTGCATCATCAAACTGGTTCAGCACGCGATAGACGGTCGCCAGGCCAATTTCTTCGCCCATGTCGATCAGACGTTTATATAAGTCTTCCGCGCTGACGTGATGATTTACCGGCTCTTGCAGCACTTCGAGGATTTTTAATCGCGGAAGCGTGACTTTCAAGCCGGCCTTCTTTAATGCGGTATTGTTGTCAGTCATGCGGAAAGTGTCCTGTTGCTTAACGATTCGCTCAAACTGCAGTGAGCGTAAAGAGTAATGCGTCTCATTATAGAACTGCTACTTCTAAATGGGAACCGCAAGTATGGTGCAAAATAAGGCTGAAAAATCGTGGCGGCGTCGCCATTTACAGTAATTATCAGCCAAGCTATCAGGAAGACATTGTACAGGGATGTACGAGAAAGTTACAAACTTGTAGCAATTATTTTCATTGCTACAAGCTATCAAGATGGCGCAAATATCGCATTTGCGCCACGGAAATCAGGCGTTAATGATATCGGCCAGATTCAGTTCTTCAGAAACCTGTTTAACCCACTTCTCAACGCGCTCAGCGGTCAGCTCCGGCTGGCGATCTTCATCGATGGCAAGGCCGACAAAGTTGTCGTCATCCGCCAGGCCTTTGGAGGCTTCAAAGTGGTAGCCAGCGGTTGGCCAGTGGCCGACAATCGCCGCGCCGCGTGGTTCGATGATGTCGCGAATGGTCCCCAGCGCATCACAGAAGTATTCCGCGTAGTCTTCCTGGTCGCCGCAGCCGAACAGCGCAACCAGTTTGCCGTTGAAATCGACTTCTTCAAGAGTAGGGAAGAAGTCATCCCAGTCGCACTGGGCTTCACCGTAGTACCAGGTCGGGATGCCGAGCAACAGAATGTCGAAACCTTCGAGATCTTCTTTGCTGCTTTTAGCAATGTCATGCACCTCAGCAACGTCTTTACCGAGCTGTTTTTGAATCATTTTCGCGATATTTTCGGTGTTACCGGTGTCGCTGCCGAAAAAAATGCCTACGATTGCCATGAGTAAAATAACCTCTTGAAACTTAATAGTATGCTGGCCGTTCAATGCCCACGTATAGGGCAATCATAGCAGAACAGCCCCAGCAGCGGAAACAGCTATCACGCCCGGGTGCACAGTCTGCAACATGGTTTTGCTCACCCTTTTGAGATTTCAGATAACCCGTAGGGCGGCTGAAGGTGTTACCCGAGATTTTTAAGCTGCTCGAGCAACATCTCTTCGATCAGTTCGCTACGGCTGATGTTACGGGCGTCAGCCAGCTGGTTGAGGGCATCGACCGCCTCGTTGTTCAGTTTTAGCTCAACTCGCTTCAAACCACGCACTTTATCGCGCTTCAGCTGATTGCGCTTATTGATACGCAATTGCTCATCGCGCGAGAGCGGATTAGTTTTCGGCCGCCCGGGGCGACGCTCGTCCGCGAACAGATCTAATGTAGTACGGTCCGTTTGTTCTTTTGCCATGATTAGAATACTGACAGGAAATTCTGGCTGCAGGGGCAGGGTGCCGGTGCAATTAAGCGCGCCATCATACATCAGCGCGCCATTCCCGCCAACGCGTTAGCGACTTCAACTGCCCGGTCGGTCTGTTTTTAATCAGTTTTTCTACTCTGCGTCGATAAATCGGTGGATCGCCCGTAAAACGGCATCCGGTTTTTCCGCATGAACCCAATGACCCGCTCCAGCGATGACGTGAGCACGGGCCTGCGGGAACTGACTTAACAGCGCCTCGCGGTGGCTTTCATCAACGTAAGGAGAATTCCCGCCGCGAATAAATAGCGCAGGATGTGGCCAGGCCGGGACAGGCTGCCAGCCAACGATATTTTCGTATTGCTGCCAAAGCACCGGCACGTTGAATTTCCACTCGCCGTCAGCAAAGGATTTCAGCAGAAACTGAATGACGCCTTCCTCAGCTATGTGGTCGCGCATGATTTGCGCCGCCTGCTGGCGAGTTTTTACGCCCGCTTCGGTGACCGCGCGAATAGCCGCGAAAATTTCGTCGTGGCGGCGAACCTGATAATTAACCGGCGCAATATCTATCATCACCAGCTTATCAATACGTTGAGGGGCGATTGCGGTAAGCGCCATCACCACTTTGCCGCCCATAGAATGGCCAATAAACGTCGCTTTCTCGATGCCGTATTCGTCCAGCGTGTCCAGAACGTCCCCGGCCATTGCGGCATAGCTCATATCATCGCTGCGCGGCGACAGCCCGTGATTGCGCAGATCGATCTGCAGCAACGCATGATCTTTACCCAGATCCCGCGCCAGAACGCCCAGGTTATCCAGGCTGCCGAACAGGCCGTGAATCAGTACGATAGGGGAATTGCTATTCAATTGTTGCGCAGTTTGCAGGCGAGCATTTAATTTCATGGCAAAGTTCTTTATTTTGGTTCGTTTGGTTAGGGTATCATGTTGGCATTCTCGCGGGCGTGCGGCAAATATTCAGTTTACTCTGACTTTGAGTCGCCTCTCCTGTTCGCTGTTGGGATTTGACCCTATAATCCCAACGACTTGTATTCAGAAAAGATATCGCACTGGATTAAGATGAAAACAATCGAAGTTGATGACGAGCTTTACCGCTATATTGCCAGCCAGACCAAACACATCGGCGAGAGCGCGTCAGACATTTTACGGCGTATGCTTAAATTTACCGCCGGGCAAACACCAGCAGCCACTTCTACGCCAGCCGCGCCTGAGCGCGCTGCGGCTCCCGTTGTTGAAGAAAAACCTGCGAACACCGCTCGCAACCGCGTGCGTGCCGTTCGTGAGCTGCTGCTTTCCGATGAGTACGCTGCCCAGAATAAAGCCGTAAACCGCTTTATGATGGTGTTGTCCACGCTGTATCAGCTGGATGCAAAAACCTTCGGTGAAGCCACTGAATCGCTGCATGGCCGCACCCGCGTCTATTTTGCTGGCGATGAGCAAACGCTGCTGGCAAACGGCAATCAAACCAAGCCCAAGCATGTTCCGGGCACCCCATACTGGGTGATCACCAATACGAATACTGGTCGTAAATGCAGCATGATCGAACACATCATGCAGTCAATGCAGTTCCCTGCGGAGCTGATTGAAAAGGTTTGCGGCACTATTTAAAAACCTGGCGTCAGTAAGGAAGAGCCAATGGCTAACCACGATCGTGCGGGCCAACCTGCACAACAGAGCGACTTGATTAACGTAGCCCAGCTTACGGCGCAGTATTACGTGCTTAAGCCAGTGGTGGGGAATAGCGAACACGCGGTGAAATTCGGGACCTCCGGCCACCGCGGCAGTGCAGCACGGCATAGCTTTAACGAACCTCATATTCTGGCGATTGCGCAAGCTATCGCTGAAGAACGCGCGAAGAATGGGATCACCGGCCCGTGCTATGTGGGCAAAGACACCCACGCGCTGTCCGAACCTGCGTTTATCTCCGTGCTGGAAGTGCTGGCCGCCAACGGCGTGGACGTCATTGTGCAGCAGGATAACGGCTATACGCCAACGCCTGCGATTTCTAACGCCATCCTGGTGCATAACCAAAAGGGCGGCGCTCAGGCGGACGGGATTGTGATCACGCCATCCCATAACCCACCGGACGACGGCGGCATCAAGTACAACCCGCCAAACGGTGGCCCGGCTGATACCAACGTCACCAAAGTGGTTGAAGATCGCGCTAACGCACTGCTGGCCGACGGCCTGAAAGGCGTGAAGCGTATTACGCTGGATAAAGCCTGGGAAAGCGGCCACGTTCAGGCGCAGGATCTGGTTCAGCCGTTCATCGAAGGGCTGGTGGATATCGTCGACATGGCCGCGATTCAAAAAGCGGGCCTGAAGCTGGGGGTTGATCCTCTCGGCGGTTCCGGGATCGAGTACTGGCACCGTATCGCGAAGCACTACAACCTTGATCTGACCATCGTGAACGATCAGGTCGACCAGACTTTCCGCTTCATGCACCTGGATAAAGACGGCGCAATCCGTATGGACTGCTCCTCCGAATGTGCGATGGCGGGCCTGCTGGCGCTGCGCGACAAATTCGATCTGGCCTTTGCCAACGATCCTGATTACGACCGTCACGGTATCGTCACGCCGGCTGGCCTGATGAACCCGAACCATTACCTGGCCGTGGCTATCAACTATCTGTTCCAGCACCGTCCGCAGTGGGGCAAAGATGTGGCCGTCGGTAAAACCCTGGTTTCCTCCGCGATGATTGACCGCGTGGTAGAAGATCTGGGCCGCAAGCTGGTGGAAGTCCCGGTGGGCTTTAAGTGGTTCGTTGACGGACTGTTCGACGGCAGCTTCGGCTTCGGTGGTGAAGAGAGCGCCGGGGCATCATTCCTGCGCTTCAACGGCACCCCATGGTCGACCGACAAAGACGGTATCATCATGTGTCTGCTGGCGGCAGAAATCACCGCCGTTACGGGCAAAAACCCGCAGCAGCATTACGACGAGTTAGCCGCGCGCTTTGGTGCTCCGAGCTACAACCGTATTCAGGCCCCAGCCACTTCAGCACAGAAAGCCGCGCTGTCTAAACTGTCACCTGAAATGGTGAGTGCAGACATGCTGGCTGGTGACCCGATCACCGCTCGTCTGACGGCGGCACCGGGCAACGGCGCTTCCATCGGCGGCCTGAAGGTAATGACGAAGAACGGCTGGTTTGCTGCTCGTCCGTCCGGCACTGAAGACGCCTACAAGATTTACTGTGAAAGCTTCCTGGGTGCTGAGCACCGCGAGCAGATTGAGAAAGAAGCGGTAGAGATTGTTAGCGAAGTGCTGAAAAGCGCGAAGTAATAGGTAAAAAGGCTCCCCTGGGAGCCTTTCTCTTTTAACCCAAAGCCACCATCAGTGCGCCGCAGGTGATAAGCGCCACGCCTATCCCGGCAATCAGCGACACTTTCTCACCGAACAAAATCACTGCCAGAATCACCGCGAACACCACGCTCAGCTTATCGATAGGGGCGACCTTCGACACGTCACCACTTTTGATCGCCATAAAATAGAACAGCCAGGACAGCGCCCCGGCCACGCCGCTTAACAAAATAAACAGCAGCGCTTTTTTATCGGCAAACACCGTACTAACAAGATTCAGTTTTCCCTGAACCACAACCACCCCAACTAAAAATAACGCCATGACCACGGCGCGAACGGCCGTGGCGGTGTTGGCGTCCAGATGCTGCAAACCAACCTTACCAAAAATAGCGACCAGCGCTGCCGTGGCGGCAGACAACAGGGCGTAGACTAACCATGCGCTCATAACGGGCTCCTCTTGAACGAGCCAGAGGTTACTCCTTCAGAGCATAAAACGGTAGCCGATTCCGGTTTCGGTGAGCAGGTGGCGAGGGCGGGCAGGATCGCTTTCCAGTTTTTGGCGCAGGTGGCCCATATAAATGCGCAGATAGTGACTGTGCTCCACGGCATTTGGGCCCCAAACCTGATTAAGCAACTGGCGCTGGGTCAGAACTTTGCCGTGATTATTCAGCAGGGTAGCTAACAGGCGGAACTCAATCGGGGTCAGGTGAATTTCCTCTTCGCCGCGGGTAATACGGCGCGAGGCGAGGTCGACCCGGATTTCGGAAAACTGATAAACCGGATCGGGCTGAACGGTGCTGGCGTGGCGACGCAGGGCGACGCGAAGCCTGGCCTGCAGTTCACCGATGCCAAACGGCTTGCTGAGAAAATCGTCTGCGCCAGCGTCCAGGGCGGCAATCTTCGCCTGTTCGTCACTCCGGGCCGACAGGACGATGACCGGCGTCTGGCTCCACTGGCGGAAGTCACGAATAAAATCGATGCCGTCGCCATCCGGCAGGCCGAGATCCAGAATCACCAGGTCTGGCTTGCGGGTGGCGGCTTCAATCAGGCCACGCTGCAGGGTTTCGGCATCAAAAACGCGCAACGATTCATCTTCCAGCGCGGTGCGCAGAAAGCGGCGGATCTCTTTTTCATCCTCAATTATCAGAACCGTTGTCACAGCACCTCAATCATTTCAGGGAGTTCGGGGGGAGGCGATAAAGGTAGCACAACGTGGAAGCTGGCACCGCCTTCCGGGCGGTTAAGCGCAAAAATTGTGCCGCCGTGAACTTCAACAATCGCCCGGCAGATAGCCAGCCCCAGACCAACGCCAGGAATCGCTGACTCTTTGTTACCGCGAGCAAATTTATCAAAAATCAGCAGCTCTTTACCAGCGGGAACCCCCGGGCCGCTGTCCCAAACTTCCAGGTCCAGCTTGTCTGCCGTCGAGGTCGCTTTTATACCGATGCTGGCTTTGTAACCGGCATATTTCACCGCATTCTCCAGCAGGTTGATCAGCACGCGCTCGAACAGCGGGCCGTCGACCTCAATCAGCATCAGCGGGTCAGGCAAATTAAGGGCGATATGGCGGCCGCCCAGACCCGGTTCTAGCATCTTCAGCGCGCTGCCGACGACTTCTTCCAGCGTCAGCCACTCTTTGCGAAGGTTAAAACCTCCTGACTGAATGCGGGCCATATCCAGCAGGTTATTCACCAGCCGGGTGGTGTTCAGCACGTGCTGGCGGATTTCGTTGGCCTGCGGAGCATGTTTTGAGCCTTCGCTGGCGAGATCCAGCGTGAGGATTTCTGCCTGGCCGAACAGCACGGTCAACGGCGTACGCAGGTCGTGTGAAAGCGCGGCCAGCAGTGAGTTGCGGATTTGCTCTCTTTCGCTGGAAAGCCGGGCCTGTTCTTCGCTGGCGGTGAGCAGAAGCCTGTCGAGCGCGGTGGCGACCAGCAGGGTAAAGGTTTCCAGCAGACGCTGCTGTTCGGGGATCATCAGCTGGCGCAGATTCTCCGGCTCAACGACCAGCAGGCCTAGCGTCCTTTCCGTAGTGCTGAGTGGCAGAATACGGTAGGGCACGCCTGGCAGCGTATCCGTTCCGGCACCGGCCGGTTGACCTTTATCAAAGCTCCAGCGCGCAATTGCTTCATCCCATTGCGCGGGTTCGCCTTCCGCCGCGATACGGCTGAGTTTCCCGTGATCGTCCGGGAGCAGCAGCAGGCTACGGGCCTGGAAGGTGTTGTTAATAAACTGCACGCTGGTGGCGGCGACGTCCTGCGGCGTGCGGTCGTCGGCCAACGCTTTAGACATCTCATACAGATGACGGGTGCGCTGTTCCCGGTAGCGGGCGATGCGCGCCTGATAACGTACCCCGGCGGTCAGATTCCCGATCACCAGCCCTACGGTGAGCATCACGCCGAAGGTCAGCAGATACTGTACGTCCGACACGGCGAGCGTGCCTCGCGGCGCAATAAAGAACAGGTCGAAGCTAATCACGTTGATGACCGTCGCGAGGACGGACGGCCAGCGGCCATAAAACAGTGCGACCATCACCACGCCAAGCAGGTAGATCATCACCAGGTTGGCAGCATCAAAGGCCACCAGCCACTGGTTGGCGATAAAGGTAATAAACGCGCAGAGCACCACCGCCACGGCACAGCCGCGGAGCTGAATGCGCCATTTCTCGCTCAGCGTTCTGGTGTCCGGCGCCCTGGTCGGGGAGGGGAGCGGTTTTTCATCCAGCGCAACAATCACCAGATCGAGGTCCGGGGCGCGTTTGGCTAACCGGTCAGCGAAAGAAGTGCGGTGCCACCAGCGGCGCGTGGTATGGCGACCAATAATGATTTTGCCGAGATTGTGTTCGCGGGCGTAGCGCAGCACCGCTTTTTCTTCATTAGGGTCGGCAAGCGTGGCGGTTTCGGCTCCCAGCTCCTGGGCGAGCCGCAGAGCGCTTAAAATAGTCCGGCGCTGATGTTCCGGCAGGCGGTGAAGCTGCGGCGTTTCTACGTAGACGGCGTGCCAGACGCTGCCGAGCTTGGCGGCAAGGCGAGCGGCAGTACGAACCAGTTTTTCATTACCGTTGCTATGGCCGATGCACAGCAGAATGGCGTCCCGCGTGTGCCAGACTTTTTCCTGGCCCTGGTTGTCCCGCCAGGCGCGCATCTGATCGTCAACGCGGTCTGCAGTGCGCCGCAGCGCCAGTTCACGTAGGGCGATAAGATTGCCTTTGCGGAAGAAATGTTCAATGGCGCGTTCGGCCTGGCCGGAGATATAAACTTTTCCTTCGTGCAGGCGCTGGCGGAGGTCGTCCGGCGGCAGGTCAACCAGCACAACTTCGTCGGCAGCGTCGAAAATAGGGTCGGGGACAGTTTCGCGCACCTGAATTCCGGTCACCCCGCCTACCACGTCATTCAGGCTTTCCAGGTGTTGAACGTTAACGGAGGTCAGAACGTCGATTCCGGCTTCAAGCAGCTCTTCCACGTCCTGCCAGCGTTTAGGGTGGCGTGAGCCTGGCGCGTTGGTGTGCGCCAGTTCGTCCATCAGGATCAGAGCAGGGCTGCGGGCGAGGGCGGCGTCCAGGTCAAATTCCTGAACCAGACGCCCCCGGTGATGGATACGACGAGGGGGCTGAATCGTCAGCCCCTTCAACAGTTCGGCAGTTTCCTTGCGGCCGTGGGTTTCCACCACGCCCACCAGCACATCGAGGCCCTGCGCCCGCAGGCGCTGCGCCTCCTGAAGCATCGCGTAGGTTTTCCCGACGCCCGCACAGGCGCCGAAGAAGATTTTCAGTTTCCCACGCGGCTGGCGACTGACTTTCTCCAGCAGCTTATCGGGGTTGGGGCGCAGCGGCTCCTCGGTCATAACACGTCCTTTTTACTTCGCCTGGAGATGGTCCAGCGCCAGGTTCAGCTTAACGATATTCACTACCGGCATGCCGATAAAATTCACCAGCGGCGTGGTGGTGTTTTCCGCCACCAGGCGAGCGATTTGCTCCACCGGCAGGTTTCTGGCTTTCGCTACCCGTGGGATTTGCCACGCGGTCGCTTCAGGAGAAAGCTGCCCGTCCAGGCCGCTGGCGGAGGTGGTGACTAAGTCAACGGGTACCGCTGGATTAGCCTCCGGGTTAGCCGCACGCAGCGCGCTAATACGAGCCTTAACCTCTTTGTCCAGCTCCGGGTTGCTGGCCGCAAGGTTGCTGCCGCCGGATGCCATTGGATTATAGGGGCTATCCGAGGTGGCAGAGGGGCGGCCCTGGAAATATTTTGCGTTAGTGAAGTCCTGACCAATCAGCTCTGAACCGCGAACCTTGCCGTCTTCAACGATCAGCGAGCCGTTGGCCTGAGCCGGGAACCACCATTGCCCCAGCAGCGTGGCGAGGAGGGGGTAAACCCCTCCGGTAATCAGCGTCAGGATAATCAGCAGTAATAAAGCGGGGCGTAACGTAGCCATGTTCTTTTCCTCTTAGACCAGACCGAGCACGGTCAGGATCACGTCAATCACTTTGATACCAATAAACGGCACGACGATACCGCCCAGGCCATAGATCCACAGGTTGCGGCGCAGCATCGCGGCAGCGCTCAGCGGCTTGTAGCTAATGCCTTTCAGTGCCAGCGGGATGAGGCAGATGATGATCAGCGCATTGAAGATCACCGCGCTCAAAATGGCCGAAGCAGGGGAGTGCAGGTGCATCACGTTCAGCGCGTTGAGCTGCGGGTAAGTCACCGCAAACGCCGCCGGGATAATGGCGAAGTATTTCGCTACGTCGTTAGCGATACTGAATGTGGTCAACGACCCGCGAGTCATCAGCATTTGCTTCCCGATGTGAACCACTTCAATCAGCTTGGTTGGGTTAGAATCCAGGTCAACCATGTTCCCGGCTTCTTTTGCTGCCTGAGTCCCGGAGTTCATGGCTACCGCTACGTCCGCCTGAGCCAGCGCCGGGGCATCGTTGGTACCGTCGCCCGTCATCGCCACCAGACGACCTTCGGCCTGGTACTGGCGAATCAGCGCCAGCTTGGCTTCCGGTGTGGCTTCGGAAAGGAAGTCATCCACCCCGGCTTCGGCGGCAATCGCCGCGGCGGTCAGGCGGTTATCCCCGGTGATCATCACCGTTTTGATGCCCATCTGGCGCAGCTGCGCGAAACGCTCTTTAATGCCGCCTTTCACGATGTCTTTCAGCGCAATCACGCCCAGAACGTTAGCGCCTTCGGCAACCACCAGCGGCGTACCGCCCTGGCGAGCCACGCCTTCAACCAGCGTGTCGACCTGGGCCGGGAAGTGGCCGTTGTTCACTTCTACGTGGCGGCGGATGGCATCCACAGAACCTTTACGGATCATGCGATCCTGGATGTTGATGCCGCTCATACGAGTTTGCGCGGTAAACGGTACAAACGTTGCCTGCAGGTTCTGCACGTCGCGTTCACGCAGGTTAAAGCGCTGTTTTGCCAGGACCACGATGCTGCGGCCTTCTGGCGTTTCATCCGCCAGTGAGGCCAGCTGCGCGGCATCGGCCAGCTCTTTTTCATCCACGCCGGGGGCAGGGAGGAAGGCTGAGGCCTGGCGGTTACCGAGCGTGATGGTGCCTGTTTTATCCAGCAGCAGGACGTCGATATCCCCGGCAGCTTCTACCGCTCGGCCGCTGGTGGCGATCACGTTCGCACCCAGCATACGGCTCATCCCGGCCACACCGATGGCGGAAAGCAGGCCGCCGATGGTGGTTGGAATCAGGCAGACCAGCAGGGCAACCAGCACGGTTACGCTGGCCGCCTGGCCGCCATAGGCCGAGAACGGCCACAGGGTTGCGGTCGCCAGCAGCAGGACAATTGTCAGCGCTACCAGCAGGATAGTCAGGGCGATTTCGTTCGGCGTTTTACGACGCTGGGCGCTTTCCACCATGGCAATCATGCGGTCGAGGAAGGTTTCCCCTGGGTTAACGCTGCACTGGATGACCAGCCAGTCGGACAGAATGCGCGTCCCGCCGGTCACCGAGGCAAAGTCGCCGCCGGATTCACGGATAACCGGGGCGGATTCCCCTGTGATGGCGCTTTCATCCACCGATGCGCCACCCTCAAGGACTTCGCCATCGCAAGGGATGATGTCCCCGGCTTCCACCAGCACGACATCACCTTTACGCAGATCGGCCGCCGGAATGTGGTCCACCTGAGCATCATGCTGCGGGCTGCGCAGTTTGCGCGCCCAACTGGTTTTTTTCACTCCTTTCAGGCTGTTCGCCTGGGCTTTGCTGCGGCCTTCTGCCAGCGCTTCAGCAAAGTTGGCGAACAGCACGGTAAACCACAGCCACAGGCTGATGGCGAGTGTGAAGAGGGCATCCCCCTGCTGTAGGCCAGTGAACATCGCTATCCCGAGCAGGGTAGTGATGATGCTCCCCACCCAGACGATAAACATCACCGGGTTGCGCCACTGCACCTGCGGGGCGAGCTTTTTAAAAGAATCAATTAGCGCCTGACGGATCAGACCAGGTTCAAACAGCGCCTGTTGCTTGCGACTCATGGAAGCCTCGTAATCAGAAATTAACCAGAGAAAGGTGTTCCGCAACCGGGCCTAAAGCGAGGGCGGGGATAAAGGTCAGGGCGCCAACCAGCAGCACTGTCCCAATCAGTAAACCGATAAACAGCGGGCCGTGCGTTGGCAGCGTGCCGATGCTGACGGCCTGGGATTTTTTCGCGGCCAGGGAACCGGCAATTGCCATCACCGGGATAATCACCCCGAAGCGGCCAAACCACATGCATACGGCCAGCAGGACGTTCCAGAACGGCGTGTTGGTGCTCAGGCCAGCGAAGGCGCTGCCGTTATTGTTTGCGGCAGAAGAAACCGCATACAGCACTTCGCTGAAGCCGTGAATACCCGGGTTTGCCATGCCGCTGCGGCCTGCATCCGTCATCATCGCCAGCGCGGTGCCGAGCAGCACCAGAGCAGGGGTGATAAGAATGGCCAGCGAAGTCATTTTCATTTCCGGCACGTCGATTTTCTTACCCAGGTATTCAGGGGTACGCCCAATCATCAGCCCGGCGATAAACACGGCCAGCAGGACGAACAGCAGCATGCCGTACAGGCCTGCACCTACGCCGCCGAAGACCACTTCACCAATCTGCATCAGCCACATTGGCACCATGCCGCCCAGCGCCGTGAAGGAGTCATGCATGGCGTTAACTGCCCCGCAGGATGCCGCGGTAGTAATGACCGCGAACAGGCTGCTGTTCAGAATGCCGAAGCGGCTCTCTTTGCCTTCCATGTTGATACTGCTGTTGGCGCCCAACTGGATAAAGTGCGGGTTGCCCTGCAGCTCGGCCCACATCACCACCACCACGCAGACCACGAAGATGATGGTCATCGCCCAGAGCAGCGCGCGCCCCTGACGGCGGTCGCCCACGGCTTCACCAAAGGCGAAGCAGAGCGCAGCCGGGATCAGGAAGATAGAAATCATCTGCACAAAGTTGGTCAGCGCCGTAGGGTTCTCAAACGGGTGAGAGGAGTTGGCGTTGAAGAAGCCCCCGCCGTTGGTACCCAGCATTTTTATCGCTTCCTGAGAAGCCACCGGCCCCATTGGCAGCAAGTGCTGAACGCCTTCGACAGTGGTGTAAGGCTGGTAAGCAGAGAAGTTCTGCAGCGAACCCTGGCTAATAAAGAACAGCGCCATCACCAGTGCGATAGGCAGCAGGATATATAGCGTGACGCGGGTTAAATCGACCCATGCGTTGCCCAGCGTGCTGGTGGAATGGCGAGAAAAACCACGAATCAGCGCAAACACCACGGCAATGCCGGTTGCGGCGGAAACGAAGTTTTGTACCGTCAGACCCACCATCTGGCTGAAGTAGCTCAGCGTGGTTTCGCCGCCGTAAGACTGCCAGTTGGTGTTGGAGACAAAACTGACGGCAGTGTTCAGCGCCAGGTGCCAGGAGAGGCCCGGCAGATGCTGCGGGTTAAGCGGCAAGCTGTCCTGGAACAGCAGCATCGCGAACAGCAGGATCAGCCCGAAAACGTTAAATGCCAGAATCGCCATCAGATAGCGTTTCCAGCCCATTTCTTCACCTTTGCTGCCCATCAGGGACCACAAAAACGGCTCAATGCGGCCCACAATCGGCAGCGGTTCGCCGTCAATCAGGCGTGCCAGCACGGCGCCCAGCGGTTTCGCAAGGGCAAAGAGCACCAGCAGGAAGCTGGCGATCAGTAAAAATCCGGACGCAGCCATTAAAACGCCTCCGCTTTAATCAGGGCATAAACCAGGTAACCCAACAGCAAGAAGACCAGCACGATGCCGGTTATGACGCCTGCACTCACAATCCACCTCCAACGGTGCGTTAAGCATTTCGCGGCAGAATAGGATTTCAGGTGAAAAGATGTCGTAAAAGTCCGGGGGCGGGGTGTAAAAAAAGTATAAAAATGGCAAAAGCCATTAGTTAACTAATGGTTAGTATTTATTTAACCATTTTGTAACTTAATTACAGGGGGAAAGATAAATAGCGCACAAAAAAGTGCATTTATCTGGTCGGAGGAGTAGTAAACTTTCAAACAATGAGATAGTATTTTAACCAGATAACAAGTTTCGATTTTCCGACATGCGGTGTCGGTCACACATTATGAGGAGAAGCCTATGTCTTTATACAAAGAATACCCTGCGCATCAGGTCATCCTGCGTCGCACCTTCGCAGTCGCTGCCGGCGTGCTGGCGCTGCCTGTAATGCTGTTCTGGAAAGATCGCGCGCGTTTTTACAGCTACCTGCACCGCGTCTGGTCTAAAACCAGCGACAAACCAGTATGGATGGCGCAATCCGAAGCCGCCGCCTTCGACTTTTACTAAAAAGCTGAATCGATTTGACGAAAGCTACCTCCGGGTAGCTTTTTTGTTGTCTGCGTCTTGCTACACTTAGTTAACAACTTAGACGCGGGCAGCAGCGGTGTCGCTTAGTCTGGCATTGGTATTCTTCTGCTGCCCGGAATAACTTCCAATATTGAACCGTCGCCCAGGCGCAATGGTGGCGGTCAGGCAATTAATCCAGGGAGAGTTATGCCCACCCATCTGGTCTGGTTCCGCAACGATCTACGTATTCACGATAACTACGCCTTACACGCCGCCTGCCGTAATCCCGATGCAAAAGTCATCGGATTTTTTGTCGTGACGCCCGAACAGTGGCGGCAGCACGTCATGGCGCCAAAGCAGGCCGAGTTTATCTTTGAACATTTACGGGCCCTGGGTCATGCCCTGGCCGGTCGCGGGATTGAACTTCATATCCAACAGGCTGCGGATTTCGCCGCGTCGATAGACTGTATAAAAGCGTTCTGCGCTGAACAAAAGGTCGACGCGCTTTTTTACAACTACCAGTATGAAGTCAACGAGCGCGCCCGTGACGCCGCGCTGGAAAAAGCCCTGGATGTAGACGTTACAGTGCAGGGCTTTGATGACAGCCTGCTGCTTGCGCCGGGCAGCGTCACTACCGGTAACCACGAGATGTATAAAGTCTTTACCCCGTTCAGCAAGGCGTTTATTCGGCGTTTGCAGGAAGGGCTGCCGGAATGCGTGCCTTCGCCCAAAGCCCGGGGAGAGTGCCATTTCAATGAACGCTTTACGTTTGATATGCCCCGTGAGGCGTTTGACCGTGAACTCTTCCCGGTGGGTGAGCCGGAGGCTATCGGCATGCTACGTAAGTTTTGCCTGCAGCCCGCTGCCGATTACCCGGATCAACGTGATTTCCCGGCGATAGAAGGCACCAGCCGGCTGTCGCCTTATCTGGCCACCGGCGTTTTATCTCCGCGTCAGTGCCTGCATCGCCTGCTAAAAGAACACCCTAAAGCGCTGGAGGGGGAGGCCGGAGCCACCTGGCTCAACGAACTCATCTGGCGCGAGTTTTACCGCCACCTGATGGTCGCGTACCCGAAGCTTTGCCGCCACCGGCCGTTTATCGCCTGGACTGATAAAGTTCGCTGGAGCGGGAATAATGCATGGCTTGAAGCCTGGCAGCAGGGTAAAACGGGTTACCCGATTGTCGATGCGGCGATGCGGCAGTTGAACCTAACGGGCTGGATGCATAACCGTTTACGCATGGTCGTGGCGAGTTTTCTGGTGAAGGATTTGCTGATCGACTGGCGGCAGGGCGAGCGCTATTTTATGTCACAGCTGATTGACGGCGATCTGGCGGCGAACAACGGTGGCTGGCAGTGGGCGGCCTCTACGGGCACCGACGCCGCGCCTTATTTTCGCATTTTTAACCCGACAACTCAGGGCGAACGCTTTGATGCTGAAGGGGATTTTATTCGCCACTGGCTACCTGAACTGAAAACTGTGCCTGGGAAACAGATTCATTCGCCGTGGGCCTGGGCCGATAAACAAAAGCAAACGCTGGACTACCCGCGCCCGATTGTTGACCATAAACAGGCCCGACTGAATACGCTTGCCGCTTATGAAGCAGCAAGAAAATAACCTAAGAGAATAATGATGAAAAACAGTGAACTGGAACGCCTGATTAATGACAAGCTGAACAGCGCGGCAATCAGCGATTACGCCCCGAATGGCCTGCAGGTTGAAGGCCGGGAAGAGATCCGCAAGATTGTCACCGGCGTTACCGCCAGCCAGGCGCTGTTGGACGAGGCCGTGCGCCAGCAGGCCGACGCGGTGATCGTCCACCACGGTTATTTCTGGAAAAACGAATCGCCGGTGATCCGCGGCATGAAGCGCAATCGTCTGAAAACGCTGCTGGTGAACGACATCAACCTTTACGGCTGGCATTTACCGCTTGATGCCCATCCACAGCTCGGGAATAACGCCCAACTTGGCGCGCTGCTGGGGATTGAAACGAAAGGGGAAGTTGAGCCGCTGGTGCCGTGGGGCGAGTTCCCTACGCCGCTTTCCGGCGTGGAGCTGGCTTCCTGGATTGAAATGCGCTTAGGCCGCACGCCGCTGTGGTGTGGGGATACTGGCCCGGATCAGATCCGCCGCGTGGCGTGGTGCACCGGCGGTGGGCAAGGCTTTATCGATAGCGCGGCACGCTTTGGTGTGGATGCGTTTATTACCGGCGAGGTTTCCGAACAGACGATTCACTCCGCCCGCGAGCAGGGGCTGCATTTCTATGCAGCAGGTCACCATGCCACCGAGCGGGGTGGGATCCAGGCGCTTAGCGACTGGCTAAACAGCGAAACCGATCTCGACGTTATCTTTATCGACATCCCTAATCCAGCCTGATACCGGAGGGCCTGTGCAACGAGCTCGCTGTTATTTATTGGGTGAAAAAGCGGTGGTTCTTGAACTGGAGCCGCCCGTCAGACTTGCCAGCCAGCAGCGCATTTGGGGGCTGATGCAGCGCCTGAATGCCTCTGAGGAGGTGAGCGAGGCCATTCCTGGCATGAATAACATCACCGTGGTGCTGAAAGATCCTCAGCGGTTAGCGCTGGATGGCATTGAATGGCTTCAGCGCTGGTGGGAAGAAAGTGAAGCTGTGATCCCTGTGCCTCGTCAGATCGATATTCCGGTGGTGTACGGCGGTGAGATGGGGCCCGATCTTGATGCCGTAGCTCGGCACAATAATTTAACGCCCGAGCAGGTCGTCGCCCTGCATTCCGGCGCGGAATACATCGTCTACTTCCTTGGCTTCCAGCCGGGGTTTGCTTATTTGGGGGGGCTGCCTGAAGTGCTCGCTACGCCCCGCCGCGCAGAGCCGCGGCTGCAGGTTGCTGCCGGCTCTGTAGGCATTGGCGGCAGTCAAACCGGTATTTATCCGCTGGTGACGCCGGGAGGCTGGCAAATCATCGGCCACACTTCACTCCATTTGTTCAACCCCAACGGCTCATCACCCACTTTATTGTTGCCGGGTGACACCGTGCGTTTCGTCCCGCAACAGGGGGGCATATGCTGAATATTATTCGCGCCGGGATTCAAACCAGCGTGCAGGATACGGGCCGCGAAGGGCATCGCCATTTGGGCGTGAGCCGCTGCGGCGCGCTCGATACACCCGCTCTCTCAGTCGCCAATTTACTGGTCGGGAATGCGCCTGACGCCCCCGCACTGGAAATCACGCTAGGGCAGTGCGTGATTGAATTCGGGCGTAGCGGTTGGTTTGCGCTTACCGGAGCTGGCTGCCATGCGGAACTGGATGGCAACGCCGTTTGGACGGGCTGGCGACTGCCGGTCAAAAAAGGCCAAAGGCTGACGCTGAAAAAACCTGCGCACGGTATGCGCAGCTACCTTGCCGTCGACGGTGGCCTGGATGTGCCGCAAGTGATGGGGTCTTACAGCACCGATCTTAAAGCCGGGATCGGCGGTCATCAGGGGCGTTTGCTGCGGGATGGTGACCGTTTATCTCTGCGTAAACCTCAGCGTAAATTTCAGCATCCTCGCGGCGTTAAGCAAGTGCTTTGGGGAAATCGTATTCGTGCTGTGACCGGGCCGGAGTATCAGGAGTTCAGTCAGGCGTCACAGGAGAGTTTCTGGCGTCTGGCCTGGCAAATTAGCCCGCAGAGTAACCGGATGGGCTATCGGCTTCAGGGGCCAGAGTTGGCGCGGACGACCCAGCGAGAAATGCTCTCCCATGGCCTGCTCCCGGGCGTGATTCAGGTGCCGCATAACGGCCAGCCGATTGTGCTCATGAACGATGCCCAGACAACCGGGGGCTATCCTCGCATTGCCTGCGTGATTGAGGCCGATCTTTATCATCTGGCTCAGGTCAGGCTGGGGGAACCCATTCATTTTGTGCCGTGTACGCTGGCGGAAGCGCTCAAAGCGCGCCGCGAACAGGCGATTTATCTCGAGCAGATCGCCTGGCAACTGGCACAGGAAGCGTAACGTTTCAGGGAGTTTAGTATGCCGGAAGGACCGGAGATTCGCCGCGCGGCGGATAAGCTGGAAGCCGCCGTGGGCGGGGAACCGTTAACCGAAGCCTGGTTTGCTTTTGAAGAGCTAAAGCCGTTTGAGGCGATGCTGGTGGGGAAAACCATCGACAGTATCGAGACCCGAGGGAAAGCGATGCTGACGCATTTTTCCAACGGCTTAACTTTGTACAGCCATAATCAGCTTTACGGCGTATGGCGAGTGGCTGACGCAGGTAAAATAGCAGAAACGAACCGTGTGCTGCGTGTCAGGCTGCAAACGGCTAAAAAAGCCATTCTTCTTTACAGCGCCTCGGACATCGAAATACTGGATCAGGGGCAGCTTGAACAACATCCTTTCTTGCAGCGCGTTGGGCCGGATGTGTTGGATGAAACGCTGACGGTGGATCTGGTCAAAGCACGTTTGCTGTCGCCGAAGTTTCGCCGTCGGCAGTTCAGCGGGTTACTGCTCGATCAGGCTTTTCTTGCCGGTCTGGGGAATTACCTGAGAGTGGAAATCCTCTGGGAAGCGGAGCTTGCGCCGCAGCACCGCGCGGAGGAGTTAAGCGAAGTGCAGATTGAGCGGTTAGCGACTGCTTTGCTGGCGATTCCACGGCTTTCTTATCAGACGCGAGGCCAGGGAGATGAGAACAAACATCACGGGGCTGTTTTCAGCTTTAGGGTGTTTCACCTGGCGGGTGAACCGTGTGAGCGGTGTGGCGGGATTATTGAAAGAACCAACTTCTCTTCAAGGCCTTTTTACTGGTGTCCTCGCTGCCAGAAATAAAAAAACGCGCCACAGGGCGCGTTTTTTACTCAGAAAGCGAAAAGATTACTTTTTGAGGTCGAATTTGAAATCACGTTTGTCGTAGCCGGTGTACAGCTGACGTGGACGGGCAATTTTAATGCCGTCGTCGTGCATTTCGTTCCAGTGTGCAATCCAGCCCACGGTACGCGCCATCGCGAAGATAACGGTAAACATGGAGGAAGGAATGCCCATCGCCTTCAGGATGATGCCGGAGTAGAAGTCTACGTTCGGATAGAGTTTCTTCTCGATGAAGTACGGGTCGTTCAGCGCGATGTGTTCCAGCTCCATCGCCACTTCCAGCAGGTTGTTATCCTTCAGGTTCAGCTCTTTCAGCACTTCGTGACAGGTTTCACGCATCACGGTGGCGCGCGGGTCGTAGTTTTTGTACACGCGGTGGCCGAAGCCCATCAGGCGGAACGAGTCGTTCTTGTCTTTGGCACGACGGATAAATTCTGGAATGTGCTCCACGGTGCTGATTTCTTCCAGCATCTTCAGCGCAGCTTCGTTCGCGCCGCCGTGAGCCGGTCCCCACAGGGAAGCGATCCCCGCCGCGATACACGCAAATGGGTTAGCGCCGGAAGAGCCTGCGGTACGCACGGTTGACGTCGATGCGTTCTGCTCGTGGTCTGCGTGCAGGATCAGAATACGATCCATTGCGCGCTCCAGAATTGGGTTAACTTTGTACTCTTCGCACGGCGTGGAGAACATCATGTTCAGGAAGTTAGCCGAGTAGGAGAGGTCGTTGCGAGGATAAACGAACGGCTGGCCAATCGAATACTTGTAACACATTGCCGCTACGGTTGGCATTTTGGAGAGCAGGCGGAATGCCGCGATTTCACGGTGGCGTGGGTTATTCACGTCAAGGGAATCGTGGTAGAAGGCCGCCAGCGCACCGGTTACGCCGCACAGCACGGCCATCGGATGCGAGTCGCGACGGAAGCCGTGGAACAGACGGGTAATCTGTTCGTGAATCATGGTGTGACGGGTAACGGTGGTTTTGAATTCGTCGAACTGCTCCTGCGTCGGTTTTTCGCCGTTCAGCAGGATGTAGCACACTTCCAGGTAGCTGGATTCGGTGGCCAGTTGGTCAATCGGGAAACCGCGGTGCAACAGAATGCCTTCGTCACCGTCGATATAAGTGATTTTGGATTCGCAGGATGCGGTAGAGGTGAAACCTGGGTCAAAAGTAAATACACCTTTAGAACCAAGACTACGGATATCAATTACATCCTGACCTAGCGTGCCCTTTAGCACATCAAGTTCGAGAGCATCGTCACCATTAAGGGTGAGGTTTGCTTTAGTATCAGCCATTTACGGTCTCCTTAGCGCCTTATTTCATAAGACTGCCGGGCGTCCGATTTGCATTCGAACCCACAATGGTTGGTTACCAGTTTTTTAATTGGCTCGCGGCTCTGTTTAGAGGAGTACAACCAGGGTACAGAGCGATGGGCGCTTGCAGGTAACACTCGCTTTGAGGGCGAAACTACAGCAAATCAGCGTCTTAGCAATCAGTATCATTCAAACCTGTATATCACTAATAACTGTCCTGATCTCTCGGGTCAATACCCATCCACTGTTACATAACTATTACTCAGGTGAAAGGCTGACCCTATAACTTTTACGAATTATACGGCTTTTCTGGCCCTGTTTGTAACAAGAATGTTTAACTTTTGTCAAATCAGATGATTAAAATTTAAAATAATGTTGTTATCGTGATCCTGCTCACTGTTCCGAGCAAAACCCTTCAAACACTATGTGGGTTAATTGTAATGATTTTGTGAAGAGCCTATACTGCCGCCAGGTCTCCGGAACACCCTGCTACCGGGAGCCACCCAGCGTTGTAGCCAGATCCCTGGCCTCTGGATGTAGCTGTTTTTTGCATGACGCACAGTTATAGAAAGTTAGCGCTGTCTGACCCCGAATGCAGATCCGGAGGAAGGAAACAATAAGAAGAGCATGTGGGCGCTATTCATGATAAGAAACGTGAAAAAACAACGACCTGTCAATCTGGACCTGAAAACGATCCGGTTCCCCGTCACTGCAATCGCTTCCATCCTCCACCGCGTTTCCGGCGTGATCACATTTGTGGCGGTCGGCATTCTGCTTTGGTTGCTGGGACTGTCACTCTCCTCCCCGGAAGGTTTTCTGACCGCGTCCGCCGTGATGAGCAGCTTTATCGTTAAATTTATAATGTGGGGCATTCTGACGGCTCTGGCCTATCACGTGGTGGTTGGTATTCGCCATCTGCTGATGGACTTTGGCTATCTGGAAGAGACCTTTGTAGCGGGCAAACGATCCGCACATATCGCCTTTGTTATTACTGTCGTGCTTTCAATTCTTGCAGGAGTCCTCGTATGGTAAGCAATGCCTCCGCATTGGGTCGCAATGGCGTGCACGATTATGTGCTGGTTCGCGCTACCGCCATCGTACTCACCCTGTACATCATCTACATGATTGGCTTCTTCGCTGTCACCGGCGAGCTGACCTACGACGTCTGGCACGGCTTCTTTGCCTCTGCCTTCACCAAAGTTTTCACCCTGCTGGCACTGTTCTCTATTTTGATCCATGCCTGGATTGGCATGTGGCAGGTGTTGACCGACTACGTTAAACCGCTGGCGATTCGCCTTCCTTTACAGCTGCTGATTGTTGTCGCGCTGGTGGTTTACGTCATTTATGGATTCGTTGTGGTGTGGGGTGTGTAATGAAACTGCCAGTCAGAGAATTTGATGCTGTAGTGATTGGTGCCGGCGGCGCAGGTATGCGCGCGGCGCTACAGATTTCCCAGAGCGGCCAGACCTGTGCGCTGCTTTCAAAAGTGTTCCCAACTCGTTCCCATACCGTATCCGCGCAGGGTGGTATCACCGTGGCGCTCGGTAATACCCATGAAGATAACTGGGAATGGCACATGTATGACACGGTAAAAGGTTCCGATTACATCGGTGACCAGGACGCCATCGAATACATGTGTAAAACCGGCCCGGAAGCGATTCTGGAACTGGACCACATGGGCCTGCCTTTCTCCCGTCTGGAAAACGGCACCATTTATCAACGTCCGTTCGGCGGCCAGTCGAAAGACTTCGGCGGCGAGCAGGCGGCACGTACTGCTGCAGCGGCTGACCGTACCGGCCACGCTTTACTGCACACGCTGTATCAGCAGAACCTGAAAAACCACACTACCATCTTCTCCGAGTGGTATGCGCTGGATCTGGTGAAAAACGCCGATGGTGCCGTAGTTGGCTGCACCGCGCTGTGCATCGAAACCGGGGAAGTGGTTTACTTCAAAGCCCGCGCAACCGTGCTGGCAACCGGCGGCGCAGGCCGTATTTATCAGTCCACCACCAACGCCCACATCAATACCGGTGACGGCGTCGGCATGGCTATCCGTGCTGGCGTGCCGGTGCAGGATATGGAAATGTGGCAGTTCCACCCAACCGGTATCGCCGGGGCAGGGGTTCTGGTAACAGAAGGCTGCCGCGGTGAAGGCGGTTACCTGCTGAACAAACACGGCGAACGCTTCATGGAGCGTTATGCCCCGAATGCGAAAGACCTGGCGGGTCGTGACGTGGTGGCGCGTTCCATTATGATCGAAATCCGTGAAGGCCGCGGCTGTGATGGTCCGTGGGGTCCACACGCCAAACTGAAACTCGACCACCTGGGTAAAGAAGTGCTGGAATCCCGCCTGCCGGGCATTCTGGAACTGTCTCGTACCTTTGCCCACGTCGATCCAGTGAAAGAGCCGATCCCGGTTATCCCAACCTGCCACTATATGATGGGCGGTATTCCGACCAAAGTAACTGGTCAGGCGCTGACCGTGAACGAGCAGGGCGAAGATGTGGTTATCCCAGGTTTGTTCGCCGTGGGCGAAATCGCCTGTGTTTCCGTACACGGTGCGAACCGTCTGGGCGGCAACTCCCTGCTTGACCTGGTGGTGTTCGGGCGTGCTGTTGGCCTGCACCTGCAGGAATCCATTGCCGAGCAGGGCGATCTGCTTGACGCAACCGACGCTGAAATCGACGCCTCCCTTGAGCGCCTCAACCGCTGGAACGGCAACCGTAACGGTGAAGATCCGGTGGAAATCCGCAAAGCGCTGCAGGAATGTATGCAGCACAACTTCTCGGTGTTCCGCGAAGGTGACGCGATGGCCAAAGGGCTTGAGCAGCTGAAAGCGATCCGCGAGCGCCTGAAAAATGCCCGTCTGGACGACACTTCCAGCGAGTTCAACACCCAGCGCGTTGAATGTCTGGAGCTGGATAACCTGATGGAAACCGCTTACGCCACTGCGGTGTCGGCAAACTTCCGTACCGAGAGCCGTGGCGCGCATAGCCGCTTCGACTTCCCGGAGCGTGATGACGAAAACTGGCTGTGCCATTCCCTGTATCTGCCAGAGACGGAGTCCATGACGCGTCGTAGCGTCAACATGGAACCGAAACTGCGTCCGGCGTTCCCGCCGAAGATTCGTACTTATTAATGCGGAGACAGGACAATGAAACTCGAATTCTCAGTTTATCGTTATAACCCGGATGTAGACGATGCTCCGCGCATGCAGGATTACACCCTGGAAGCGGAAGATGGCCGTGACATGATGCTGCTTGACGCTTTAATGCAGCTGAAAGAAAAAGATCCTAGTCTGTCATTCCGTCGTTCTTGTCGTGAAGGCGTTTGTGGCTCCGACGGCCTGAACATGAACGGCAAAAACGGACTGGCCTGTATCACGCCAATCTCGGCGCTCGGCAACGGTAAGCAGAAGATAGTCATCCGTCCTCTGCCTGGCCTGCCGGTGATCCGCGATCTGGTGGTAGACATGGGGCAATTCTATGCTCAATATGAGAAGATTAAGCCTTACTTGTTGAATAATGGGCAAAATCCACCCGCTCGTGAGCATTTGCAGTCGCCTGAGCAGCGTGAAAAATTGGATGGTCTGTACGAGTGTATTCTTTGCGCTTGCTGCTCGACCTCCTGCCCGTCGTTCTGGTGGAACCCGGACAAGTTTATCGGCCCGGCCGGTTTGCTGGCTGCGTATCGCTTCCTGATCGACAGCCGCGACACCGAAACGGACGCGCGTCTGGACGGCCTGAGCGATGCTTTCAGCGTATTCCGCTGTCACAGCATTATGAACTGCGTCAGCGTTTGTCCTAAGGGGCTGAACCCGACGAAAGCTATCGGCCATATCAAGTCGATGCTGTTGCAAAAAAGCGCTTAAGTTAGAAAAGTACCCTCTCCTCGCAGGGGAGAGGGTACAAATTGCAGGAAATCTTTAAAAACTGCCGACGATCTTCCCTCTCTTATATGGGGAAGGGGTGAGGGGAAACCCTTAAGACAGTTTCTAAAGGTTCCTTCGCGGGCCGCCCTCCACGGCAACAGGCTCGAAGAAAGTGAACCCTGGAACGTATACCTGTATACCCTACGGTGTGCGTTATAGTTATCCACGGCGAAATAAGCATAAAATGCTTAAGGGATCACGATGCAGAACGGCGCGATGAAGCCCTGGCTGGACTCTTCCTGGCTGGCGGGCGCAAACCAGTCCTACATAGAGCAGCTCTATGAAGACTTCTTAACCGATCCTGACTCTGTTGATGCGCACTGGCGCACGATGTTCCAGCAGTTACCTGGCACCGGAGCCAGACCGGATCAATTCCATTCAAAAACGCGTGATTATTTCCGTCGTCTGGCGAAGGATGCCTCACGTTACTCCACCGCAGTCACCGATCCTGACACCGATGCCAAACAGGTAAAAGTGTTGCAGCTGATCAACGCCTGGCGTTTCCGCGGCCATCAGGCTGCTAAGCTCGATCCACTCGGGCTTTGGCAGCAGGAAACGGTTGCCGATCTGGATCCGGCGTTCCATAACCTGACCGAAGAAGATTTGCAGCAGAGCTTCAATGTGGGATCGTTTGCCATTGGCAAAGAGACCATGAAGCTTGCCGACCTGATCGCTGCGCTGAAGCAAACCTACGGTGGGTCTATCGGTGCGGAATACATGCACATCACCAATACCGAAGAAAAACGCTGGATCCAGCAGCGCATCGAATCGGTAGCCGGGCGTTCAAGCTTTACTCAGGAAGAGAAAAAACGTTTCCTGAGCGAGCTGACCGCGGCGGAAGGTCTGGAGCGCTATCTCGGAGCGAAATTCCCAGGCGCGAAACGCTTCTCGCTGGAAGGCGGCGACGCGCTGGTGCCGATGCTCAAAGAGATGATTCGCCACGCCGGTAAGAGCGGTACGCGCGAAGTGGTGCTGGGTATGGCGCACCGCGGTCGTCTGAACGTACTGATCAACGTGCTGGGTAAAAAACCGCAGGATCTGTTCGACGAATTTGCGGGCAAACATAAAGAACACCTCGGCACCGGCGACGTGAAGTACCACATGGGTTTCTCTTCCGATGTTGAAACCGAAGGCGGCCTGGTTCACCTGGCGCTGGCGTTCAACCCGTCTCACCTGGAAATCGTTAGCCCGGTGGTTATCGGTTCCGTGCGTGCGCGTCTGGATCGTCTGGATAAGCCAGGCAGCAACCAGGTACTGCCAATCACCATTCACGGTGATGCCGCGGTAGCCGGGCAGGGTGTGGTTCAGGAAACCCTGAACATGTCCAAAGCGCGTGGCTACGAAGTGGGCGGTACCGTGCGTATCGTTATCAACAACCAGATTGGTTTCACCACCTCTAACCCGCTGGATGCACGTTCTACTCCATACTGTACCGACATCGGTAAGATGGTGATGGCGCCGATTTTCCACGTTAATGCGGATGATCCGGAAGCTGTGGCCTTCGTTACTCGTCTGGCGCTGGACTTCCGTAACACCTTCAAACGTGACGTGTTTATCGACCTGGTTTGCTACCGTCGCCACGGGCATAACGAAGCTGATGAGCCAAGCGCAACGCAGCCGGTGATGTACCAGAAGATCAAAAAACATCCGACCCCACGTAAGATCTACGCCGACAAGCTGGAGCAGGACAAACTGGCCACGCTGGAAGATGCCACCGAAATGGTGAATCTGTACCGCGATGCGCTGGATGCCGGCGAATGTGTCGTGCAAGAGTGGCGTCCGATGAACATGCACTCCTTTACCTGGTCGCCGTACCTCAACCACGAGTGGGATGAAAGTTACCCGAATAAAGTTGAGATGAAGCGCGTTCAGGAACTGGCTAAGCGTATCAGCACCGTGCCGGAAGCCGTAGAAATGCAGTCCCGCGTGGCGAAAATCTACAGCGACCGTCAGGACATGGCGAACGGCAACAAGTTGTTCGACTGGGGGGCAGCAGAGAACCTGGCTTACGCGACGCTGGTAGATGAAGGCGTGTCCGTTCGTCTGTCCGGTGAAGATGCTGGCCGTGGGACCTTCTTCCACCGCCACGCCGTGATCCACAACCAGACCAACGGCTCTACCTACACGCCGCTGGCGCACGTCCACAACAGCCAGGGCATCTTCAAAGTCTGGGATTCCGTACTGTCTGAAGAAGCGGTTCTGGCCTTTGAATATGGCTATGCCACGGCAGAACCTCGTACCCTGACCATTTGGGAAGCGCAGTTCGGCGACTTCGCCAACGGGGCACAGGTTGTGATTGACCAGTTCATCAGCTCCGGCGAGCAGAAATGGGGCCGTATGTGTGGCCTGGTGATGCTGCTGCCGCACGGCTATGAAGGGCAGGGCCCAGAGCACTCCTCCGCGCGTCTGGAGCGTTACCTCCAGCTGTGTGCTGAGCAGAACATGCAGGTTTGTGTGCCGTCGACTCCGGCTCAGGTTTATCACATGCTGCGTCGTCAGGCGCTGCGCGGGATGCGCCGTCCGCTGGTCGTGATGTCACCGAAATCTCTGCTGCGCCATCCGCTGGCGGTATCCAGCCTCGACGAACTGGCCAACGGCACCTTCCAGCCGGCAATTGGTGAGATTGACGAACTGGATCCGAAAGGCGTGAAGCGTGTGGTTCTCTGTTCCGGTAAGGTGTACTACGACCTGCTTGAACAGCGCCGTAAGAATGACCAGAAGGATGTGGCGATTGTGCGTATCGAGCAGCTCTATCCGTTCCCGCATCAGGCGGTACAGGAAGCGCTGAAGCCGTTCGCGCACGTACACGACTTCGTCTGGTGCCAGGAAGAGCCGCTGAACCAGGGCGCCTGGTACTGCAGCCAGCACCACTTCCGCGAAGTGATTCCGTTTGGGTCCGCTCTGCGTTATGCAGGTCGCCCGGCCTCCGCCTCTCCGGCGGTAGGGTATATGTCCGTTCACCAGAAGCAACAGCAAGATCTGGTTAATGACGCGCTGAACGTCGAATAAATTAAAGGATAAATAATGAGTAGCGTAGATATTCTAGTTCCTGACCTGCCTGAGTCCGTAGCCGACGCGACAGTGGCAACCTGGCATAAAAAACCGGGCGACAGCGTCAAACGTGACGAAGTGCTGGTTGAAATCGAAACTGACAAAGTGGTACTGGAAGTCCCCGCTTCTGCGGACGGCGTTCTGGATGCGGTGCTGGAAGACGAAGGCACAACTGTGACCTCTCGTCAGATTCTGGGCCGCCTGCGTGAAGGCAACAGCGGCGGGAAAGAAACCTCCGCAAAAGCTGACGTCAAAGAGTCTACTCCAGCTCAGCGCCAGCAGGCTTCTCTGGAAGAGCAGAGCAATGATGCCCTCAGCCCGGCTATTCGCCGCCTGATCGCAGAGAACGACCTCGATGCCAGCGCTATCAAAGGCAGCGGCGTAGGTGGCCGTCTCACTCGTGAAGATGTTGAAAAACACCTGAGCGAAGCGAAAGCGAAACAGCCTGCACAGGCTAAAGCCGCTGAAGCCACTCAGGCGCCGGTTGCGCCACTGGCTGGCCGCAGCGAAAAACGCGTACCAATGACCCGTCTGCGCAAGCGCGTGGCCGAGCGTCTGCTGGAAGCGAAAAACTCTACCGCCATGCTCACCACGTTCAACGAAGTGAACATGAAGCCAATCATGGAACTGCGTAAGCAGTACGGTGAAGCGTTTGAAAAACGCCACGGCGTGCGTCTGGGCTTCATGTCCTTCTACATTAAAGCGGTTGTTGAAGCGCTGAAACGCTATCCGGAAGTGAATGCTTCCATCGACGGCGAAGACGTGGTTTACCACAACTACTTCGATGTCAGCATCGCGGTTTCTACCCCGCGCGGCCTGGTGACCCCAGTGCTGAAAGATGTTGACACCCTGGGCATGGCCGACATCGAAAAACGCATCAAAGAGCTGGCGGTGAAAGGCCGTGACGGCAAACTGACCGTGGAAGAGCTGACCGGCGGTAACTTCACCATCACCAACGGTGGCGTCTTCGGCTCCCTGATGTCTACGCCAATCATCAACCCACCGCAGAGCGCGATCCTGGGCATGCACGCCATCAAAGATCGTCCAATGGCGGTTGACGGTAAAGTTGAGATCCTGCCGATGATGTACCTGGCGCTCTCTTACGATCACCGTCTGATCGATGGCCGCGAGTCCGTGGGTTACCTGGTAGCCATTAAAGAGCTGCTGGAAGATCCAACTCGTCTGCTGCTGGACGTGTAGTCGAACAAGACTCTGGCGGGTGCTATGACACCCGCCCCTACAACCAAATCTAACCTTACCCCGAGCATTAATGCTCTTTATCTGGATGGATAGAACTCATGAACTTACACGAATATCAGGCGAAACAGTTGTTTGCTCGGTATGGTTTGCCGGCACCCGTCGGTTACGCCTGCACCACACCGCGTGAAGCGGAAGAAGCCGCCTCTAAAATTGGCGCGGGTCCTTGGGTGGTGAAATGTCAGGTTCATGCCGGTGGCCGCGGTAAAGCGGGCGGTGTGAAAGTGGTTAACAGTAAAGAAGACATTCGTGCTTTTGCTGAGCACTGGCTGGGCAAACGTCTGGTGACTTACCAAACTGACGCTACTGGCCAGCCTGTACACCAGATTCTGGTTGAAGCTGCAACCGACATCGACAAAGAGCTGTATTTGGGCGCGGTAGTTGACCGTAGCTCTCGCCGCGTGGTCTTCATGGCCTCCACCGAAGGTGGCGTGGAAATCGAAAAAGTAGCGGAAGAAACGCCGCACCTGATCCACAAAGTTGCGCTGGATCCGCTGGCAGGCCCAATGCCTTACCAGGGCCGTGAGCTGGCGTTCAAACTGGGTCTGGAAGGTAAACAGGTTCAGCAGTTCACCAAGATCTTTATGGGTCTGGCGACTATTTTCCTTGAGCGTGACCTGGCGCTGATCGAAATCAACCCGCTGGTGATCACTAAGCAGGGCGACCTGATCTGCCTCGATGGCAAACTGGGCGCCGACGGTAACGCACTGTTCCGCCAGCCGGATCTGCGTGAAATGCGCGACCAGTCTCAGGAAGACCCGCGTGAAGCTCAGGCTGCACAATGGGAACTGAACTACGTGGCGCTGGACGGCAACATCGGCTGTATGGTTAACGGTGCAGGCCTGGCAATGGGCACCATGGACATCGTTAAACTGCACGGCGGCGAACCGGCTAACTTCCTCGACGTGGGCGGCGGTGCGACCAAAGAGCGCGTTACCGAAGCGTTCAAAATCATCCTGTCCGACGACAAAGTCAAAGCCGTTCTGGTGAACATCTTCGGCGGTATCGTCCGCTGCGACCTGATTGCCGACGGTATCATTGGCGCAGTCGCTGAAGTGGGCGTTAACGTGCCGGTGGTGGTGCGTCTGGAAGGTAACAACGCCGAACTGGGCGCGAAAAAACTGGCGGATAGCGGCCTGAACATCATTGCAGCGAAAAGTCTGACGGACGCAGCACAGCAGGTTGTTGCTGCCGTGGAGGGGAAATAATGTCCATTTTGATCGATAAAAACACCAAGGTAATTTGCCAGGGCTTTACCGGCAGCCAGGGGACTTTCCACTCCGAGCAGGCGATTGCCTACGGTACGCAAATGGTTGGTGGCGTGACGCCAGGCAAAGGCGGCACTGAACATCTGGGCCTGCCGGTATTCAATACCGTGCGTGAAGCCGTTGAAGCTACCGGCGCGACCGCTTCCGTGATTTACGTTCCAGCCCCGTTCTGCAAAGACTCAATCCTGGAAGCGATTGATGCTGGCATTAAGCTTATCATCACCATCACTGAAGGCATCCCTACGCTGGATATGCTGACCGTGAAAGTGGCGCTGGATGAAGCTGGCGTGCGCATGATCGGGCCAAACTGCCCGGGCGTTATCACCCCAGGCGAATGCAAAATCGGCATCATGCCGGGTCATATTCACCTGCCGGGCAAAGTAGGCATCGTTTCCCGTTCCGGGACGCTGACCTATGAAGCCGTTAAGCAGACAACTGACATCGGTCTCGGCCAGTCAACCTGCGTCGGTATCGGCGGTGACCCGATCCCTGGCTCCAACTTCATTGATATCCTGAAGATGTTCCAGGCAGACCCGAAAACCGAAGCCATTGTGATGATCGGTGAAATCGGCGGGAGCGCAGAAGAAGAAGCGGCTGCTTATATCAAAGAGCACGTGACCAAACCTGTTGTGGGCTACATTGCCGGCGTTACCGCGCCTAAAGGCAAGCGTATGGGCCACGCGGGCGCCATCATCGCGGGCGGGAAGGGGACGGCGGATGAGAAGTTCGCTGCTCTGGAAGCCGCTGGTGTGAAAACCGTTCGCAGCCTCGCCGACATTGGCGATGCGCTGAAAGCTATTCTGCCGCAGTAAGCAGATGCCCCCGCGCAAGCGGGGGAAACAGTAATAATAAGTGTTCGACATGGTTGGCCACCCTGGGTGGCCTTTTTTTATGTTTCGGCCCTGATAATCCAGCCTCCTCTTACGTTGTATCGCGCATTCCCTCGCCTTTATTCTTTTCCTGAATAATTTCTCTCTGAGATATTTTCTCGCTGTAACCTTATAAAAAATAATGATTTGTTAATTTAATTTATATCAAAAGTGAATTATTTGTGAATATTAAAGGGAGGGAGCCAAAACCACGGAAAAAGATGCCGGGTAAATAGTGTAAAGATGGCCAGATGTGCATGGGAGCAAATTTAAGGTTCAGCTTTAAATATCCGCTTTATGTTGAGAATAAGCGTCATGAAATTAACCTCAAACGAAGCGTTGGAACATATCATTAACAACAAATTCACGATTAATTCTCTATTGAAAAATAATTAACATTACCAATGTAAATTGTTTTGGATCAATGTTTAAAGCTGGCGTTGCAGGGTATAAAGGGGCAAAATTGCTGCAGATCAAACTGGCCGAATAACGGTGTTTTAGCTATAAATTGATCGCCGTCGTAAAACGTAAAAAACATTAAGCAAAGACCTGTTTATTGTAAGGGAATTGCAGGGTAATATAATTACGGGTTATTTTTGATTTAATTAACGTGTTTGTAACCTTTCACCTTTTGATTTCACATTTGAATAAAGTGGGCGAGAAAAAGGGGACTGGAAGCGAATGTATTTGTATTAGGGCATGCTTGTGGTGAACCTCCTGGTGAACCACAGTCGAAGTCTTCATGCGAAGAGCAAGGAGTCAAGATGTTTGATATTGTCGAACTGTCGCGCTTACAGTTTGCCTTGACCGCGATGTACCACTTCCTGTTTGTGCCGCTGACGCTAGGTATGGCGTTCTTGTTGGCCATCATGGAAACGGTCTATGTGCTGTCAGGTAAGCAGATTTATAAAGATATGACCAAATTCTGGGGCAAGTTGTTTGCAATCAACTTTGCGCTGGGGGTGGCAACCGGTTTGACCATGGAGTTCCAGTTCGGGACTAACTGGTCTTACTATTCTCACTATGTAGGGGATATCTTCGGTGCGCCGCTGGCGATCGAAGGCCTGATGGCATTCTTCCTCGAATCTACCTTTGTTGGTCTGTTCTTCTTTGGCTGGGATCGCCTCGGCAAAGTTCAACATATGGCCGTCACCTGGCTGGTGGCATTGGGCTCCAACCTCTCCGCGCTGTGGATTCTGGTCGCTAACGGCTGGATGCAAAACCCTATCGCTTCCGACTTCAACTTCGAAACCATGCGTATGGAAATGGTCAGCTTTGCCGAGCTGGTCCTGAACCCGGTTGCGCAGGTTAAATTCGTACACACCGTAGCGTCCGGCTATGTCTGTGGCGCGATGTTCGTGCTCGGTATCAGCTCCTACTACCTGCTGAAAGGCCGCGACGTCGCTTTTGCGAAGCGTTCCTTCGCGATTGCCGCGAGCTTCGGTATGGCCGCTATTCTCTCCGTTATCGTACTGGGCGATGAGTCTGGCTACGAAATGGGTGACGTGCAGAAAACCAAACTGGCCGCAATTGAAGCCGAATGGGAAACTCAGCCTGCGCCGGCGGCGTTTACCCTGTTTGGTATTCCTGACCAGGATAAACAAGAAAACCGCTTCGCCATTCAAATTCCTTACGCGCTGGGCATCATTGCTACCCGCTCGGTGGACAAGCCGGTCACGGGCCTGAAAGAGCTGATGGTGCAGCACGAAGAGCGTATCCGTAACGGGATGAAGGCATACAGCCTGCTTGAGCAACTGCGCAGTGGTTCAACCGATCAAAGCGTGCGTGATAGCTTCAACCACGTGAAGAAAGACCTGGGCTATGGTCTGTTGCTGAAGCGCTATACGGAAAACGTCACTGACGCGACCGAAGAGCAGATTCAGAAAGCAACCAAAGACTCCATTCCTCGCGTAGCACCTCTGTACTTCGCGTTCCGTATCATGGTGGCCTGTGGCTTCCTGATGCTGTTCATCATTGCTGCGTCCTTCTGGACCGTGACCCGTAACGCCATTGGTTCGAAGAAATGGCTGCTGCGCGCCGCGCTGTACGGTATTCCACTGCCTTGGATCGCTATCGAATCCGGCTGGTTTGTTGCGGAATACGGTCGTCAGCCTTGGGCGGTAGGTGAAGTTCTGCCGACGGCGGTTGCAAACTCGTCATTGAGCGTGGGCGACCTGCTGTTCTCCATGATACTGATTTGCGGCCTTTACACGCTGTTTATGGTGGCGGAGCTGTTCCTGATGTTCAAATTTGCTCGCCTTGGGCCGAGCAGTCTGAAAACAGGGCGCTATCACTTTGAGCAGTCCAACGTGGCTTCTCAGCCGGCACGCTAAGACAGGAGTCGTCAAATGATCGATTATGAAGTATTGCGTTTTATCTGGTGGCTGCTGGTCGGCGTCCTGCTGATTGGCTTCGCCGTCACCGACGGCTTCGATATGGGCGTGGGCATGCTTTCGCGCGTGATTGGCCGTACCGACGTTGAGCGCCGCATTATGGTTAACTCCATTGCGCCGCACTGGGACGGGAACCAGGTTTGGCTGATCACCGCGGGTGGGGCTCTGTTTGCTGCCTGGCCAATGGTTTATGCCGCTGCCTTCTCCGGCTTTTATGTCGCGATGATTCTGGTGCTGGCTTCTTTGTTCTTCCGTCCGGTTGGGTTCGACTACCGCTCGAAGATCGAAGATACCCGCTGGCGCAACATGTGGGACTGGGGCATTTTCATCGGTAGCTTCGTACCACCGCTGGTGATAGGTGTCGCTTTTGGCAACCTGCTGCAAGGCGTTCCGTTCCACGTGGATGACTACCTGCGTCTTTACTACACCGGTAACTTCTTCCAGCTGCTGAATCCGTTTGGCCTGTTGGCGGGCGTTGTTAGCGTGTCGATGATCGTGGCCCAGGGCGCAACCTATCTGCAGATGCGTACCGTAGGTGAGTTACATCTGCGTGCTAAAGCAGCTGCTCAGATTGCTGCGCTGGTGATGATGGTTTGCTTCGCGCTGGCCGGTGTCTGGGTGATCTACGGCATCGATGGCTATGTAGTGACTTCTGCCCTGGATCATCATGCTGCGTCTAACCCGCTGACCAAAGAAGTGGCGCGTCAGGCTGGGGCCTGGCTAGTGAACTTCAACAATACGCCAGCACTATGGTTGATTCCTGCTCTGGGTGTTGTGCTGCCGCTGCTGACCATCCTCATGTCTCGTCTGGAGAAAGGTGCCCTGGCGTTTATCTTCTCTTCGCTGACGCTGGCGTGTGTGATCCTGACGGCCGGTATCGCAATGTTCCCGTTCGTGATGCCTTCCAGTACCATGATGAACGCTAGCCTGACCATGTGGGATGCGACATCCAGCCAGCTGACGCTGAATGTGATGACCTATGTTGCCATCGTGTTCGTGCCAATCATTCTTCTCTACACCACCTGGTGTTACTGGAAAATGTTCGGCCGTATCACGAAAGAGCACATCGAAAGCAACTCCACCTCTCTGTACTAATAAGGAGCTGATTATGTGGTACTTTGCATGGATTCTGGGCACGCTTCTGGCGTGTGCATTCGGGATTATTACCGCGCTGGCTCTCGAGCACGTTGAGGCGAGCAAAGCCGGAAAAGAAGAGCACTAATGGAATACGTTATCGCGAAACTATACGCGGTAATGGACAAGAGCCCCTTGCGGGCTCTTTCCTTAGTGATGGCGCTGGTGCTGGCTGGGTGTATTTTTTGGGACCCGTCTCGTTTTGCCGCCAAAACGAGTGAGCTTGAGATTTGGCATGGCTTCCTGCTGATGTGGGGCGTTTGTGCCGGGATCATTCACGGCGTGGGTTTCCGCCCAACCAAAGTGCTCTGGCAGGGCATTTTCTGCCCGCTGGTTGCCGATTTAGTGCTCATCGCTGGACTGCTGTTTTTCTTCTTCTGAATGTCTGCGTACATTCCCCCGCCTGAAGCAGAAATTATGGGCTTTAACAAGCCCATAAAAATTTACTTAACGTTTAAAACAATCCATTCCAAACCCTCATTCTCTTGCGTATAGTAAGCAGCGTTTAATTGCATTACCGGGATGTAAAGTGAGTACAACGCTGTTTCGATGGCCGGTTCGTGTTTACTACGAAGACACAGACGCCGGTGGTATGGTTTACCATGCCAGTTATGTTGCTTTTTATGAAAGAGCACGCACAGAGATGCTGCGCCAGCACAACTTTAATCAGCATTCCTTGTTGGCGGAGCGTGTCGCCTTTGTCGTACGCAGGATGACGGTTGATTATCTTGCGCCTGCCCGACTCGACGATTTACTCGAAATCCAAAGTGAAATTACATCGATGCGCGGCACTTCTATGGTGTTTACGCAGCGAATAGTCAACGCTGAAAATCAGTTGCTTAACCAAGCTGAAGTGCTGATTGTTTGTGTTGATCCACACCTAATGAAGCCTCGTGCGCTTCCCAAGTCTATTGTCGCGGAGTTCAAGCAGTGACTGACATGAATATCCTTGATTTGTTCCTGAAGGCAAGCCTTCTGGTCAAATTTATCATGTTGATTTTGATTGGTTTTTCCATCGCATCATGGGCAATCATCATTCAGCGAACGCGTATCCTTAATGCCGCCAGCCGTGAAGCTGAGGCGTTTGAAGACAAGTTCTGGTCCGGTATCGAACTGTCTCGCCTGTATCAGGAGAGCCAGGGCCGCCGCGACAGCTTGAGCGGTTCTGAGCAGATCTTCTATTCCGGTTTTAAAGAGTTCGCGCGCCTGCATCGCGCCAATACCCATGCGCCAGAAGCCGTGGTTGAGGGGGCGTCCCGCGCGATGCGTATCTCGATGAGCCGCGAGCTGGAAACGCTGGAAACCCATATTCCTTTCCTTGGCACCGTTGGTTCCATCAGCCCGTATATCGGCCTGTTTGGTACGGTGTGGGGGATCATGCATGCGTTTATCGCCCTGGGCGCGGTGAAGCAGGCGACGCTGCAGATGGTTGCGCCAGGTATTGCCGAAGCGCTGATCGCGACCGCGATTGGTCTGTTTGCTGCTATTCCGGCCGTTATGGCGTACAACCGCCTTAACCAACGCGTGAACAAACTGGAATTGAATTACGACAACTTCATGGAAGAGTTCACGGCTATCCTGCACCGTCAGGCTTTTACCAGCAGCGAAAAGCAGTAACAAGGGGTAAGTCATGGCCAGACGCGGACGTGGTCGTCGTGAGCTGAAGTCAGAAATTAACATCGTTCCTTTGCTGGACGTGCTGCTGGTACTGTTGCTGATCTTTATGGCAACGGCGCCGATCATCACCCAGAGCGTCGAGGTGGATCTGCCGGATGCGACAGATGCTCAGACCGTCAGCAGTAACGATGAACCGCCGGTCATTATTGAAGTGTCCGGGGTAGGGCAGTACAGCGTAGTGGTTGAAAAAGATCGCATGGATCAGCTGCCGTCAGAGCAGGTTGTTGCCGAAGCGCAGCGCCGTCTGCAGGCGAATCCAAAAACGGTCTTTTTGATCGGCGGCGCAAAAGATGTTCCGTATGACGAGATCATCAAGGCGCTGAATCTGTTGCATCAGGCGGGCGTGAAGTCCGTTGGTTTGATGACGCAGCCAATCTGATCCATTTCGCTTAAACCGTTTGGGAACCGAGAGTGTCAAAGGCAACCGAAGAGAACGCTAAATTAAAACGGGCGATCATCGTTTCAGTGGTGCTGCATATCATTTTGATTGCCATCCTGATCTGGAGCTCGTTTGATGAGCACATTGATGCATCCGCTGGCGGTGGCGGTGGTTCTTCTATTGACGCGGTGATGGTTGACCCGGGTGCGGTAGTGGAAAACTACAATCGCCAACAGCAGCAGCAGGCAAGCAGCAAGCGCGCCGCTGAACAGCGTGAAAAACAGGCGCAGCAGCAGGCAGAAGAGCTTCAGCAAAAACAGGCGGCGGAACAACAGCGCCTGAAAGAGCTGGAGAAAGAGCGTTTAGCTGCCCAGGAGCAGGCAAAAGCGCAGGCCGAACAGCAGAAACAGGCTGAGGCGGCCGCGAAGCAGGCTCAGGAACAGCAGAAGCAGGCGGAAGCTGCGGCCGCAGCGGCGAAGGCCAAAGCGGATGCTCAGGCGAAAGCCCAGGCTGACGCGCAGGCAAAAGCTCAGGCTGATGCCCAGGCTAAAGCTGCGGAAGAAGCCGCGAAGAAAGCGGCTGCGGATGCTCAGAAGAAGGCCGCTGAAGAAGCTGCCAGGAAAGCAGCTGACGCTGAGAAAAAAGCCGCCGCTGACGCTGCTGCTACAGCGAAAAAAGCTCAACAGGATGCTGAGAAAAAAGCTGCAGATGCTGCCGCTAAGAAGGCTGCACAGGATGCGGAGAAGAAAGCCGCCGCTGAAGCAGCCAAGCAGGCTGCTGCTGAAAAAGCTGAAGCTGCGAAACAGGCTGCTGCAGAAAAGGCCGCAGCAGAAAAAGCTGCCGAGAAGGCCGCTGCTGACAAGGCTGCCGCAGCGAAAGCCGCCGCAGATAAGAAAGCGGCCGCCGACGCGAAGAAAAAGGCTGCTGCTGAGAAAGCTGCTTCTGACAAGGCCGCAGCACAGGGCGTTGACGATTTATTCGGTGATTTAAGCTCAGGTAAGAATGCACCGAAAACGGGCGGTGGGGCGAAAGGTAATGCCGCAGCTGCCGCTGGAAAAGGGAATAATAAGAACAACGGCGCTAGTGGCGCAGAGATCAACGGCTATGCTGGTCAGATAAAGGCAGCGATCGAGAGTAAGTTCTATAACGATCCTTCGTTTGCCGGTAAGACCTGTTCGCTGCGGATCAAGCTGGCACCAGACGGCCTTCTGCTTGATATCAAGCCAGAAGGTGGTGACCCAGCACTTTGTCAGGCTGCCGTTGCGGCAGCGCGTCTGGCGAAGATTCCTAAGCCGCCAAGCGAAGCTGTTTATGAAGTCTTCAAGAACGCACCGATCGACTTTAAGCCTTAACGCGGTTTTCCCCGTCACGACGGGGAAAGCACACTAAGCTGAGTTACAGGGTTTTGGTAGTTTTGTGTATTTGGGTTTGTTAACATTCTGCTAAATTATCGTGGGCTTTCCGCCCGGATAAGGGAGATATGATGAAGCAGGCATTTCGTGTAGCGTTAAGTTTCTTAATGCTGTGGGCAGCGGTGCTGCACGCAGAAGTTCGTATCGAGATCACCCAGGGCGTGGATTCTGCTCGTCCAATTGGTGTGGTTCCGTTCACCTGGGCAGGCCCTGGCGCCGCGCCTGAAGATATCGGCGGCATCGTTGCCGCTGACCTGCGTAACAGCGGGAAATTCAACCCACTCGACAGATCTCGCCTGCCACAGCAGCCGGGTTCTGCTCAGGAAGTTCAGCCTGCTGCCTGGACCGCGCTCGGTATTGACGCCGTCGTGGTAGGTCAGGTTACGCCAAACGGCGACGGCAGCTACACCGTGGCTTACCAGCTGGTTGATACCTCTGGTGCACCGGGCACTGTGCTGGCGCAGAACTCCTATAAAGTGAACAAACAGTGGCTGCGCTATGCCGGTCATACAGCCAGCGATGAAGTGTTTGAGAAGCTGACTGGAATTAAAGGCGCGTTCCGTACCCGTATTGCTTACGTTGTACAGACCAATGGCGGCCAGTTCCCGTATGAGCTGCGTGTTTCCGATTATGATGGCTACAACCAGTTTGTGGTTCACCGTTCTCCGCAGCCGCTGATGTCCCCAGCCTGGTCTCCGGACGGCAGCAAACTGGCTTACGTGACCTTTGAAAGCGGCCGTTCTGCGCTGGTAGTACAGACCCTGGCTAACGGTGCAGTGCGTCAGATTGCTTCGTTCCCGCAGCACAACGGTGCGCCGGCGTTCTCTCCGGATGGTTCTAAGCTGGCGTTCGCGCTGTCTAAAACCGGCAGCCTGCAGCTGTACGTGATGGACCTTGGCTCTGGCCAGATTCGTCAGGTGACCGAGGGTCGCAGCAACAACACCGAACCAACCTGGTTCCCGGACAACCAAACTCTGGCCTATACCTCTGACCAGGCGGGTCGTCCACAGATTTATAAAGTCAGTATTAGTGGCGGTGCTCCGCAGCGTCTGTCCTGGGAAGGTTCTCAGAACCAGGATGCCGATGTCAGTGCCGACGGTAAAATTATGGTAATGGTCAGCTCCGCTAGCGGTCAGCAGCACATTGCCAAACAGGATCTGGTAGCGGGTGGCGTAACAACTTTATCGTCAACGTTCCTGGATGAAACGCCAAGTCTGGCACCTAACGGCACTATGGTAATCTACAGCTCTTCTCAGGGGATGGGATCCGTGCTGAATTTGGTTTCAACAGATGGGCGTTTCAAAGCGCGTCTTCCGGCAACTGATGGACAGGTCAAATTCCCTGCCTGGTCGCCGTATCTGTGATAACAATATTGATTATTAAAGGATCAAAGAAATGCAACTGAACAAAGTGCTGAAAGGGCTGATGATTGCTCTGCCGGTTATGGCTATCGCGGCGTGTTCTTCTAACAAGAGCGCCAACAATGGTCAGAGCGGTGAAGGTATGCTGGGTGCCGGCACTGGTATGGACGCTAACGGCCACGGCAACATGTCTTCTGAAGAGCAGGCTCGTCTGCAGATGCAACAGCTGCAGCAGAACAACATCGTTTACTTCGGTCTGGACAAATACGATGTTAGCTCTGAATTCGCTGCAATGCTGGATGCGCACGCTAACTTCCTGCGTAGCAACCCGTCTTACAAAGTGACCGTAGAAGGTCATGCGGATGAGCGCGGTACCCCAGAGTACAACATCGCACTGGGCGAACGTCGTGCTAACGCTGTTAAAATGTACCTGCAAGGTAAAGGCGTTTCTGCAGACCAGATCTCCATCGTTTCTTACGGTAAAGAAAAACCTGCAGTACTGGGTCATGACGAAGCGGCTTACGCTAAAAACCGTCGTGCCGTACTGGTTTACTAAGAGAATCGCATGAGCAGTAACTTCAGACATCACTTGTTGAGTCTGTCGTTACTGGTTGGCATAGCGGCCCCCTGGGCCGCTACTGCTCAGGCGCCAATCAGTAGTGTCGGCTCAGGCTCGGTCGAAGACCGCGTCACTCAACTCGAGCGTATTTCTAACGCTCACAGTCAGCTTTTGACCCAACTCCAGCAACAACTCTCCGATAACCAGAATGACATTGATTCCCTGCGCGGTCAGATTCAGGAAAGTCAGTATCAGCTGAATCAGGTTGTGGAACGTCAAAAGCAAATTTTGCTGCAGATGGATAGCCTTAGCGGCGCTGCGGCGGGAGCAGGGCAACAGCCTGCTGCCGGTGCATCCCAGGCTGCCACACCGGACGCAGGGGCCTCTAACGCGGCGCCTGCTGCCCCAGTGCAGGGTGGTGACGCTAATAGCGATTACAATGCTGCTATCGCGCTGGTGCAGGATAAATCGCGTCAGGACGATGCTATCAATGCGTTTCAGGCCTTTGTGAAGAAGTATCCGGATTCAACTTATCTGCCTAACGCCAATTACTGGCTGGGTCAGTTGAATTACAACAAAGGCAAAAAGGACGATGCGGCGTTTTATTTTGCCTCCGTGGTGAAAAACTACCCGAAATCCCCTAAAGCGCCGGACGCCATGTTTAAGGTTGGCGTGATCATGCAGGACAAAGGCGACGCTGCAAAAGCGAAAGCCGTCTACCAGCAGGTCGTAAAACAGTATCCCAATACTGACGGTGCAAAGCAGGCTCAAAAACGTCTGAATGCGCAATAATGCGTGCGGCCTGACCAGATATCGTCGTTTTTCTGGTCTTGCCGTGCGAAACGTAAGCAGTTGAGCGATCTGCGTCAAAATTATTGTTGCGTCAAAATCTTAAATCAGTAATATATGCCGCCGTTGCCAAGGGATACGAAACAAACCCAAAGTGACGCAAAAGTGGGTCGTTAGCTCAGTTGGTAGAGCAGTTGACTTTTAATCAATTGGTCGCAGGTTCGAATCCTGCACGACCCACCACTTTAAAGTAGTAAGCAATAGTCAGGCGTGAAGGGTTCGAACCTGCAGCAGGTTTGAGTTGAGCGAAAGCGAAACAACGTTGTGATAACAACGGCCCGGAGGGTGATAGTCATCCTGCACGACCCACCACTTTAAAGTAGTAAGCAGTAAAGAAGTTTGCAGTAAGCCGCACAGCGGGTCGTTAGCTCAGTTGGTAGAGCAGTTGACTTTTAATCAATTGGTCGCAGGTTCGAATCCTGCACGACCCACCAGCTTAAAGTAGAAAGATGTAGTCAGGCGTGAAGGGTTCGAACCTGCAGCAGGTTTGAGTTGAGCGAAAGCGAAACAACGTTGTGATAACAACGGCCCGAAGGGTGATAATCATCCTGCACGACCCACCATCTTTTAATATGAAAGCTGTAGTGAATCGAAAACGGTTCGAGCAAAGCAAAACTTCAACGCAGTAACCGCATAAAGCGGGTCGTTAGCTCAGTTGGTAGAGCAGTTGACTTTTAATCAATTGGTCGCAGGTTCGAATCCTGCACGACCCACCAATGTAAAAAGGCGCCCTAAAGGCGCCTTTTTGCTATTTGATATTCGGGCAGGGTTCGAGCCTGCAGCAGGTTTGAGTTGAGCGAAAGCGAAACAACGTTGTGATAACAACGGCCCGGAGGGTGATAGTCATCCTGCACGACCCACCAATGTAGAAAGGCGCCCTAAAGGCGCCTTTTTGCTATCTGCGATTTGAAAACCCTGCCATTCCTGTACTCAATTCCCACCGATCTGTTTCTCTCCGCGCATCGAGCAATAACCCACGACATTTCGACTAAATTTCGCTATCTTGTTTAGCATATAAAACAATGTGTGCCGAAGATGGCGTAAATCACGCTTTATTTGGCCTGTAATGTTAAGTTAGTAAAACGAGATTGCATGATGAGCGTAATGTTTGACCCGGAAACTGCGATTTATCCCTTCCCGCCGAAACCCACTCCTCTGAGCGGGGATGAAAAACAATTTTATCGCGAAAAAATCAAGCGACTGCTAAAAGAGCGGGATGCGGTGATGGTGGCGCACTACTACACCGACCCGGAAATCCAGTCGCTTGCGGAAGAGACCGGCGGGTGTATTTCTGACTCGCTCGAGATGGCTCGCTTCGGCGCTAACCACCCGGCGTCCACGCTACTGGTCGCTGGGGTTCGTTTCATGGGGGAAACGGCGAAAATCCTCAGCCCCGAAAAAACCATTTTAATGCCTACCCTCAATGCCGAATGCTCACTGGATCTCGGGTGCCCGATTGAGGCGTTTAACGCTTTCTGCGACCAGCATCCGGATCGTACGGTCGTCGTCTATGCTAATACCTCTGCCGCGGTAAAAGCCCGGGCGGACTGGGTCGTGACATCAAGTATTGCGGTAGAGCTGATTGAACATCTCGACAGCCTGGGCGAGAAAATCATTTGGGCACCGGATCGCCATCTTGGCAGCTACGTTCAAAAGCAGACCGGTGCCGATGTGCTGTGCTGGCAGGGAGCCTGTATTGTGCATGATGAATTTAAAACTCAGGCGCTGGCGCGAATGAAGGCGCTGTATCCTAATGCAGCGGTGCTGGTTCATCCTGAATCACCGCAGGCCGTGGTGGACATGGCCGATGCCGTAGGCTCGACCAGCCAGCTGATTAGTGCTGCTAAAACGCTGCCACACCAGCAGCTTATTGTGGCTACAGATCGTGGGATATTTTATAAAATGCAGCAGGCGTGTCCGGACAAAGAGCTACTGGAGGCGCCAACCGCAGGAGAAGGGGCAACCTGCCGCAGCTGTGCACATTGCCCGTGGATGGCAATGAACGGGCTTAAAGCGATTGCTGAGGGACTGGAGCAGGGCGGGGCCGCACACACGATTGAAGTGGATGCTGCGCTGCGTGAAGGCGCGCTTGTTCCGCTTAATCGCATGCTCGACTTTGCGGCAGAATTGCGTCGGACGATTAAAGGCAACGCGTAACAGTATTACGCTCTGGGGAGTTCATGGATTTTTTTAGTACGCAGAACATTCTCGTCCACATCCCCATTGGGGCGGGCGGGTATGACTTATCATGGATTGAGGCCGTGGGAACGCTGGCTGGACTGCTTTGTATCTGGCTTGCCAGCCTGGAGAAGATAGGCAACTACGCCTTCGGGTTAATCAACGTCACGCTGTTTGCCATCATTTTCTTTCAGATCCAGCTCTACGCCAGCCTGCTTTTACAGCTGTTCTTTTTTGTGGCGAACATCTATGGCTGGTATGCCTGGTCGCGGCAAAGCAGTAACCATCAATCGCTGCTGCAAATTCGCTGGCTGCCTTTGCCTAAGGCGATTGCGTGGCTGGTGATTATCGTCGCAGCGATTGGGCTGATGACGATGTTCATCGACCCTGTCTTTGCCTTCCTGACCCAGGTTGCCGTGACGGTAATGCAGAGTTTAGGCCTGAACGTTACCCTGCCTGAGCTGCAGCCAGATGCTTATCCGTTCTGGGACTCATGCATGATGGTGTTGTCGATTGTGGCGATGATTCTCATGACCCGGAAATACGTGGAAAACTGGCTGCTATGGACAATCATTAACGTGATCAGCGTGGTTATCTTTGCTCTGCAGGGTGTTTACGCGATGTCGCTGGAATATCTCATTCTGACGTTCATCGCGCTGAATGGCAGCCGGATGTGGATCAACAGCGCGCGGCAGTCCGGCTCGCGCGCCTTGTCCTGATCAGTGATGATGATGGGCATGGCCAGCGCCGTGGTCATGCTCATTCAGGTCGCAGTCCGGGCCGTGACAAACCTGATACTCCATTTGTACCGTGGCATGTTCTATCTGATACTCGTGCTCGAGGAAGTGGTGAATGCGCGCCAGCAAAGCATCGTGATCGTGGGGCGGTATAACCTGAACATGCAGCGTCATCAGCGGTTTTTCGCCAACCAGCCAGATATGGACGTGATGCACGTTACGTACTTCCGGTATCGAACGAGAAAGATTGCGCTTCAGGGCGGCAATGTCGATGGCGCCCGGCGCACCTTCTAATAGCTCATTGACGCTCTCTTTCAGCAGGCTCCAGGCGCTGCGTAGCACCAGGCAGGAAACCAGCACCGACAGGATGGGGTCAATCGGCGTCCAGCCGGTCCAGAGGATCACCACCGCGGCCACAATTGCCCCCACCGAACCCAGCAAGTCACCCAGGACATGGAGCGCTGCTGCGCGGACGTTGAGGTTTTTCTCTCCGCTGCCGCTGTGCAGGATCCAGAAAGAGACCAGGTTCGCCAGTAGCCCGGCGATCGCAATGGTCAACATCGCCCAGCCCGCAATCGGCTGAGGATTTGAGAAGCGCTGAATCGCTTCCCAGACGATAAGAATGGTGATCACCACCAGAGCAATGGCGTTTACAAAGGCGGCAAGCGTCGTCAGGCGCAGCCAACCAAAGGTATGCCGGGCGTTGGGCGGCCGACGAGCAAAATGCACGGCCAACAAAGCAAACAGCAGCGCTGCTGCGTCGGTGAGCATATGGCCGGCATCGGCCAGCAGAGCCAGCGAGCCGGAAAGCAGGCCGCCGATAACTTCGGCAACCATGAAAATTGCCGTGATGAGAAAGGCAAACAGCAGGCGTTTTACGTTGCTATCAGCAGAGGTATGTTGGTGTGAATGCGCCATAATCTCTCACAAAAATTAATCCCAGTGGGCTAATTATAACCGCTCCATAGTTTCAACTGGTTGAAAGAGGCTGAAAAATCCTGCGAGTCAAAAATGGAAACGGGACCTTAATTTTCAAAATAGCATTCAATATTGAAAATTTAACATCATTCAGTGGTAAGCATTGAAACATGGCGTTAATTCATAGATTCTCATTATGTTTTCACTGTTTTTTTCGAGTTTTCAGGATTAATTTATTAGAAGTGTAAAAGCCCGTTTACACTTGTGGTTATGCGAGTTAGATTGAAAGGATTGCAACGAAGAAAAATATCAGGACGACCCCGGAAATATCATGAATTATCAGAACGACGACTTAAGAATTAAAGAGATTAACGAGCTTCTCCCCCCTGTAGCGCTGTTGGAAAAATTCCCCGCCACTGAAAAAGCCGCCCACACTGTCTCTCAGGCACGTAAAGCGATTCATAAAATCCTTAAAGGCAGCGACGATCGCCTGCTGGTGGTGATTGGGCCATGCTCCATTCACGACACCAATGCCGCGAAAGAGTACGGCACGCGCCTGCTGGCATTGCGTGAAGAGCTTCAGGGCGAGCTGGAAGTGGTGATGCGCGTCTATTTCGAAAAGCCGCGTACTACTGTGGGTTGGAAAGGCCTGATTAACGATCCGCACATGGACAGCAGCTACCAGATTAACGACGGTTTGCGTATTGCGCGTAAACTGCTGCTGGATATCAACGATTCCGGCCTGCCAGCGGCAGGGGAATTCCTTGATATGATCACGCCTCAGTATCTGGCGGATCTAATGAGCTGGGGCGCTATCGGCGCACGTACCACTGAATCACAGGTACACCGTGAACTGGCTTCCGGCCTCTCTTGCCCGGTCGGCTTTAAAAACGGTACCGACGGCACGATCAAAGTTGCGATTGATGCCATCAACGCCGCTGGCGCACCGCACTGCTTCCTGTCCGTAACCAAGTGGGGCCATTCCGCTATCGTTAACACGAGCGGGAACGGTGACTGCCACATTATTTTGCGCGGCGGCAAAGAGCCTAACTACAGCGCGAAGCATGTGGAAGAGGTCAAAGCGGGCCTGGTGAAAGCGGGGCTTGAGCCACAGGTGATGATTGATTTCAGCCACGCCAACAGCAGCAAGCAGTTTAAAAAGCAGATGGACGTTTCTGCCGATGTTTGCGGCCAAATTGCCGGTGGCGAGAAGGCTATCATCGGCGTGATGATTGAAAGCCATCTGGTAGAAGGCAACCAAAGCCTGGAGAGCGGCGAGCCGCTGGTCTACGGCAAAAGCGTGACCGACGCCTGCATTGGCTGGGATGATACAGAAGTGGCGCTACGCAAGCTTGCCGCTGCGGTAAAAGCTCGTCGCGGCTAACGGCCTGATTTGAGCAATAAAAAAGGCGTGGTGTTTACCACGCCTTTTTTTATGGGCGGTGAATTACTTCGCTTTACCCTGGTTGGCTACTGCGGCGGCTTTCGCTGCGATTTCGTCAGCGTTGCCCAGGTAGTAACGTTTCAGCGGTTTGAAGTTCTCATCGAACTCATACACCAGCGGCACGCCGGTAGGGATGTTCAGCTCGAGGATCTCATCTTCGCTCAGGTTATCCAGGTACTTAACCAGTGCGCGCAGGGAGTTACCGTGAGCCGCAACGATAACGCGCTCGCCGGATTTCATGCGTGGCAGAATGGACTCATTCCAGAACGGCGTTACGCGGTCGATGGTCAGTGCCAGGCTTTCGGTAGTTGGCAGTTCGCTGTCGGTCAGTTTAGCGTAACGTGGATCGTGGCCAGGGAAGCGCTCGTCTTCTTTAGACAGCTCTGGTGGGGTGATCGCGAAGCCACGACGCCACTGTTTAACCTGCTCGTCACCGTATTTTTCAGCGGTTTCAGCTTTGTTCAGACCCTGCAGGGCGCCGTAGTGACGCTCGTTCAGTTTCCAGGATTTCTCGACCGGCAGCCAGGCCTGGTCCAGTTCATCGAGGATATTCCACAGGGTGTGGATGGCACGTTTCAGCACAGAGGTGTAAGCGAAGTCGAAAGTGAAGCCTTCGTCCTTCAGAAGCTTACCGGCAGCCTTAGCTTCGGTACGACCTTTATCAGACAGATCAACATCATACCAACCAGTGAAGCGGTTTTCGTTGTTCCACTGGCTTTCGCCGTGACGAACCAGTACCAGCTTAGTAACAGCCATGATTTACTCCTTAATGAGCCTGGGATTAATGATAACAATTATCATTATATTGCCGCGCCATAAGCCACGGCAATGATAAACGTTTAACATAGCGAAAAAGCGCGTGGAGTGTAAGGTGGTTGTAAAAGGTTGTTATATTTTTGGCTCGATCTGGCGGGAAAGTCAGCGATTTGGTGAGAAATTGCCCTTAATGAAAAGGGCAAGAGGTTTTAATGAGGCAGAAACTGGTATTCCGTGACGCTGAGATAGGTCTCATCCGGTTTTAACCAGCAGTCCGGCTGCGGCCATTCCGGGTGATTTGGACTGTCCGGCAGGAAGCCGCTCTCCAGCGCCAGACCGTTCCAGTCGCTATAACTTTCTTTATCGCGTGCAGGTGTGCCCGCCAGATAGTTTCCGCTATAGACTTGTAACGCGGGCGCCGTCGTAAACACCTTCATTTCCAGCGCACCGTCGGTGGACCAGACTCGTGCAACGGGCTGGCTGAGATCGCCTTTGGCCTGCAGCAGGAAAGCATGGTCGTAGCCTTTGGTGATTTGCTGATCGACGTCGGCCAGAAAATCTTGTGCAAGCGTCTTAGGTTCACGAAAGTCAAAGCTGGTGCTGACCACTTCTTTCAGCTCTCCAGCAGGCAAGCCGCTGGCGTCGACCGGTAAATAGCTGTCGGCCAGCAATTGAAGCTTATGCTGCCGGACATCGCTCTGAACGTTGTCGAGGTTGAAGTAAGCGTGGTTCGTGAGACTGACCGGGCAAGGCTTGTCGACGGTGGCTCGAAGTTCGATGCTGATGCGGTTATCCTCCGTCAAAGCATAACGCGCCGTGGCTCGTAATTTTCCTGGGAAACCCTGATCGCCGTCGCAGGAATCCAGCTCGTAGGTCACGGCCTGTTCATTTTGCACGGCAATGCGCCAGCGACGTTTGTCGAAGCCTTCCGGCCCGCCGTGAAGCTGGTTTTCGCCCTGGTTAATCTCAAGCTGGAGCATTTCACCACCAACGGTGAGTTTCCCTCCGGCAATGCGGTTAGCGTAACGCCCGACGGTCGCGCCCATAAAGGCACTTTGCTGCAAATAGTGCTCAGGTGAAGCGCAGCCCAGCAGCGTCTCCCGCACGCTGCCGTCTTTAAGCGGTACCCGACAGGAAAGCAAGGTCGCGCCCCAGTCCATCAGCGTGACTACCATCCCCGCGCTGTTGCGCAGGGTGGTAAGGCGAAACGGCTGGCCGTCCGGTGCCAGCTGCGGCGTCTCTTTTAGCATTGACCCGCTCCTTCGGAGGCTTTGCAAACGTAGAAGGTTTCTTTAATTCCAGTTTTGCTCTCGTACTGTTCTTCCACAGCCTGTTTCACTACCGGGACAAGGTCTTCAGGCACAAGCGCGACAATACAGCCCCCAAAACCGCCGCCGGTCATACGTACGCCGCCTTGCTCGCCAATCGCCGCTTTGACGATCTCTACCAGAGTATCGATTTGCGGCACGGTGATTTCGAAATCATCGCGCATGGAAGCGTGAGATTCGGCCATCAGTTGACCCATGCGAACCAGGTCACCCTTGGCAAGCGCATCTGCGGCTTCTACGGTACGGATATTTTCGGTCAGCACGTGGCGAACGCGTTTGGCAACAATCGGATCCAGCTCGTGCGCGACGGCATTGAATTTTGCCAGCTCAACGTCGCGCAACGCTTTCTGGCTAAAGAAACGGGCGCCGGTTTCACACTGTTCGCGGCGGGTGTTGTATTCGCTACCCACCAGCGTGCGCTTGAAGTTACTGTTGATGATCACTACCGCAACGCCTTTTGGCATCGAGACGGCTTTCGTTCCAAGGGAGCGGCAATCAATCAGCAGCGCATGGTCTTTCTTGCCAAGGGCGGAAATCAGCTGATCCATAATGCCGCAGTTGCAGCCGACAAACTGGTTTTCCGCTTCCTGGCCATTGAGCGCCAGCTGAGCGCCATCCAGAGGCAGGTGGTAAAGGTGCTGGAATACTTTGCCGACCGCGACTTCCAGTGAAGCGGACGAGCTTAACCCTGCGCCCTGCGGCACATTGCCGCTGATCACCATATCCACGCCGGAAAAGTTTTTATCTCGCTTTTGCAGATGTTTCACTACACCGCGAACGTAGTTAGCCCACTGCTGAGTGTCGTGCGAGACGATAGGGGCATCGAGGGAGAAGCTGTCCTGCTGATTGTCATAATCGGCGGCAACAACGCGGACGATACGGTCCTCTCGTTTAGCGCAGCTGATAACCGTCTGATAATCAATGGCGCACGGCAGTACAAAACCATCGTTGTAATCGGTGTGCTCACCAATCAGGTTTACGCGGCCCGGGGCCTGAATAGCGTGGGTTGCCGGGTAACCAAATTGCTCAGCGAACAGACGCTGGGTTTTCTCTTTCAGACTCATAATGACGCTCCTGACTGGCGGAAATGGATATCACTGACGGCACGCAAGCGTTCTGCGGCTTGCTCTGCGGTTAAATCTCGCTGGGTTTCGGCCAGCATTTCATAGCCGACCATAAACTTACGTACCGTGGCGCTGCGCAGCAGCGGCGGGTAGAAATGCGCGTGAAGCTGCCAGTGCTGATTGTTTTCACCGTTGAACGGCGCGCCGTGCCAGCCCATGGAATAAGGGAAGGAGCACTGGAAGAGGTTGTCATAGCGGCTGGTGAGTTTTTTCAGTGCTAATGCCAGGTCAGCACGTTGTTCTGCGCTGAGGTCGGTGATACGCAGGACATGGGTTTTGGGCAGCAGCAGCGTTTCGAACGGCCAGGCTGCCCAGTAAGGGACGACAGCCAGCCAGTGCTCGGTTTCAACCACGGTACGGCTACCGTCCGCCTGTTCACGCTGCACGTAGTCCAGCAACATTGGGGTGCCCTGGTGGGTGAAATATTCACGTTGTAGGGTATCTTCACGGGCGACCTCGTTAGGCAAAAAGCTGTTTGCCCAAACCTGTCCGTGAGGATGTGGGTTGGAGCAGCCCATGGCCGCGCCTTTGTTTTCAAATACCTGAACCCACGGGTATGTCTGCCCCAGCTCAGCGGTCTGCTGTTGCCAGGTCTGTACGACTTCTTCCAGAGCGGGCAGCGTGAGCTCTGGCAACGTTTTACTGTGGTCGGGAGAGAAGCAGATAACCCGGCTGGTACCGCGCGCGCTTTCGCAACGCATCAAGGGATCGTGGCTCTTCGGTGCATCGGGCGTGTCCGTCATCAGCGCCGCAAAATCGTTGGTAAAAACGAAAGTGCCGGTGTACTCGGGGTTTTTATCCCCGGTCACGCGCGTATTCCCTGGACAAAGAAAACAGTCCGGATCGTGTGCCGGAAGTTTTTCTTGCGCAGGGGTTTCCTGCGCGCCCTGCCAGGGGCGTTTCGCCCGATGTGGCGAAACCAAAATCCATTGACCTGTTAGCGGGTTATAGCGGCGATGTGGATGATCGACCGGGTTAAACTGCTCCATTACATATCCTTAATCTTCATAACCTTGGGGGTGACGTGACTGCCAGCGCCAGGTATCGTCTGCCATTTCCTGCAGCGAACGGCTGACACGCCAGTTGAGTTCTTTGTCGGCTTTGGTGGCGTCGGCCCAGTAGGCCGGCAAATCGCCATCACGACGAGGGGCAAAGTGGTAGTTCACCGGTTTACCGCAGGCTTTGCTGAAGGCGTTCACCACGTCGAGCACGCTGCTGCCGACGCCTGCGCCCAGGTTGTAGATATGGACACCTGGTTTACCGTTCAGCACCTGCATAGCGGCGACGTGGCCGTCGGCGAGATCCATCACGTGGATGTAATCACGTACGCCTGTGCCGTCTTCGGTTGGATAATCGTTACCAAAGATAGCCAGCGAGTCGCGGCGGCCTACGGCAACCTGTGCGATGTAAGGCATCAGGTTATTTGGGATGCCCTGAGGATCTTCGCCCATATCGCCCGACGGATGGGCGCCAACCGGGTTGAAGTAGCGCAGCAGCGCAACGCTCCAGTTTGGCTGGGCTTTTTGCAAATCGGTAAGAATTTGCTCAACCATCAGCTTGCTTTGGCCGTAAGGGCTGGCGGGTTTTCCGGTAGGGAAACTTTCTACATAAGGGATTTGAGGCTGGTCGCCGTAAACGGTGGCGGAAGAACTGAAGATGAAGTTAGTTACGTTTGCCGCTCGCATGGCGGAGATAAGCTTCAGGGTGCCGGTCACGTTGTTGTCGTAATACTCCAGCGGCTTATGCACCGATTCACCGACGGCTTTCAGACCGGCAAAATGGATTACGGCATCAATACGATGATCGTGGAAAATTTCTGCCAGCAGGGCTTCATCGCGAATATCACCGTTGATAAACAGCGGATGCTTGCCGCCCAGACGTTCAATTTCCGGCAATACGCTGCGTTTGCTGTTGCAGAGGTTATCGAGGATCACCACGTCATGGCCGTTTTGCAGCAATTGTACGCAGGTATGACTTCCAATGTAACCGCTACCACCTGTAACCAAAACTCTCATTTTTCGCTCCATATAGCCTATGGGTTAAGATAACCATAGCATAACAGACGGCTGAAAAATGTGATATGCACCAGATTAGTGGTATCGTTTACACTACCTCAGCAATACGGCTAAAGCAGCATACAAGGCATTGTAAAACAGACAGGTAGAATAAAAGCGTGCGGCTATTCCGAAAGTCAGGTCAGGAATAGCCGCACGCTTTTTGCGAGATTATGTAGGAAGAATATTTTCTATTTGATAGCCGTATTTGTCGCCGTCCGGTACGAACGTCAATCGATGAGTAATGCACTGCGGGGCATCTTCGGCGTGGTGAGACACAAACAGCAGCTGCGTTTCTCCCTCGCCAATCAAAATATCGACAAAGCGGCGTATCAGCTGCCGGTTGAGGGGATCCAGCCCTTGCAGAGGCTCATCGAGGATCAGCAATGTTGGGTGCTTCACCAGTGCGCGGGCGATCAACGCCAGGCGCTGTTGCCCCCAGGACAAACTATGGAATGGCGCATCGGCGGTGGCTTTATCCATCCCTAACATATGCAGCCATTCGCGGGTCAGCTTCTGCTGGCGATCTGAAACGGCCTGGTAGATCCCAATGGAGTCAAAATAGCCTGACAAAATAACGTTTCGCACGGTGGTGCTCACGCGGTAATCCAGATGCAGGCTGCTGCTGACGTAACCAATGTGTTTTTTGATATCCCATATTGTCTCGCCGCTACCCCGACGGCGGCCAAACAGCGTCAGATCGTTGCTGTAGCCCTGCGGATGATCGCCAGTGATCAGGCTGAGTAGCGTTGATTTTCCGGCGCCGTTAGGGCCGACAATTTGCCAGTGCTCACCGGGGTTCACTGACCAGCTAAGTTTGTGCAGGATAGGGCGATCGTTGTATTCCACCACGCCATCGTTAAGCACAATACGAGGCTGGTTTTCCGGCAGCGTATAGCGGGCGGACGGATCGTCAGCTTCCGGGAGCGCCACGCCAGCCAGCTTCTCGCTGTGGGCCAACTGAGCGATGAGCGCCTGCTCAAGTAGCGCCTGCTTTTTACCGCTTTCTGTCAGCGTGCAGTCTGCTAACACGCCGGCAAATTGCACAAAATCCGGGATTTCATCGAATCGGTTCAGGACCAGAACCAGGGTGTAGCCCTGGGCGCTAAGTTGCTCGAGAAGGTTTGCCAGCTGCTGGCGGGATTTCACGTCCAGCCCGTCGAACGGCTCATCCAGGATGAGCAGTTCTGGCTCCGACATCAGCGCCTGGCAAAGCAGCGTTTTGCGTGTTTCCCCCGTCGACAGGTATTTAAAGCGGCGAATGAGCAGATGTTCAATGCCAAACAGCGCGGCTAGCTCGCGGCAGCGGGCTTCATTGACCACCTCCTCCTGGATAATTTCTGCGGTGGTGCGGCCGGTGTCATCTTCGTCGACGCTTAGCATATCGGTGTTATTGCGCTGCCATTCGTCGCTGACCAGCTTTTGCAACTGTTCAAAAGAGAGATGAGCAATGCGGGTGAAGCCGCAGTGGCGTTCGCCCTTCATGATGGGCAGGCTACCGGCCAGCGCACGGGCAAGAGCGGATTTGCCGCTGCCGTTCGCCCCAACAAACGCCCAGCTTTCTCCGGCGCGAAGGGTAAGGTCTTTCAGGGTAAGGTTTTTTATGTCGCTAAGGTGAAACGTACCTTGCGAAATTTGCAACGCAGACATGTTTTATCCCATTTTTTGCAGCGATGAAGCTACAGATTTACGGCGTGTCTGCGTTGATGTCAATGAGAAGCGGACTTTTAGCAGAGTGTGGCGACAATCACCCTGTCTGCATTGAAATATGCTGTGACCTTAGCACCTTCTGCCAGCGCCTGTTGTTCTACGTGGATATTCGGCAGGGTGGCGCACAGCGTCTGGCCATCCGCCAGCTGAACCAGCACTTCACTTTGTTCTTTGCCCTGCTCAATGCTGCTGATTTTACCCGGCAACTGGTTATCGGCATTGCCTGTTGCATTAACATCAGTCGTGACGTCTATCCACGGCGCTTTGATAAGCACCAATACTTCTTTGCCTTCGTCCAGCCCCAGTCGCTCTGCGCTTTGGCGGGTAATCGCCGCTTTCAGACGCGTTTCACCGTCTGCCAGCAGAATATCGACGTGCTGCTGAACCTGTTCGTCATCGCGTTTAAGTACGGTACCAAACAGCTGATTGCGGGCGCTGGTTTGCAGCGAAAAGCGGGAAATGGCGGCGAGCAGACTGTCCAGGGGCAGGGCGTCATCCTGCAGAACATCAAAGGCCTTTTGTTGAATTTGCGCGAGTAGATCGTAAAGCTGAATAAGACGCTCACCATACCGGGTCAGGACGGCACCGCCGCCGCCTTTGCCGCCGGTGGCGCGATCAACCAGGCTTGATTCTGCCAACTGATTCATTTCGTTAATCGCATCCCAGGCGCTTTTGTAACTGATGCCCGCCAGTTTTGCACCCTGGCTAATGGAGCCCGTGTGGCGAATCTGTTTGAGCAGCGCAATGCGTCGCGGATCGGCGAACAGCCGTTGCTGGAGTTTCAGCGTTAATAAAATTTCAGCCTGCATAGTTTCTCCGCGCCGCAAACCGGCTCAGCGTTTCCCTTTGTAATCATGGGGAAAATTATATCAGTTCGCCGCCAGGGGACAAATCGTTCCTGATTGAGCACAACAATTTTATGGCTATCTTTCGATTATATCGAATTAATAACCAGTTTTTGTCTGTTTATTGGATTTTAATTTTTATTAACCAGGTCTTATTTAGAGATTAATTTCATTAAAAGAATAGTTTCGTCTTGTGATTAACCCTATTATCCCTGCCGTACATTGGATGACAGAACAGACATATCTCGGGATTGGGGGCAACTATGAGTACGCTGACAACAAAAGGAAATGAGGCAAAAGAGAATCGCTTGCTGAACGGTTTTCTTAATGCCATTGAAAAAGCCGGTAACCGACTGCCGGAACCCGCGCTGATTTTCTTCTATTTTTTACTGGTTGTGATGGGGCTGTCCGCCGTGCTGTCACAGCTGGAGTTTGGCATCATTAACCCGGTGACGCAGCAGGCCGTGCAGGTCAATAACCTGCTCTCTGCCGAGGCGTTAACGCTTACGCTTTCTACGATGGTGACCACCTTTACCAGCTTTGCTCCTTTGGGCATTGTCCTGGTGGCGATGCTGGGCGTCGGCGTTGCGGAAAGCTCCGGCTTTATTAACGTTGCGTTGAAAAAAATGCTGCGTGTTACGCCGAAAAAACTGCTGACGCCGATGCTGATTTTTGTCGCTATGTTTAGCCACGTCGCGGCGGATGCGGGATATGTGCTGGTGATCCCTCTCGGCGCAATTATTTTTATGTCTGCCGGGCGCCATCCTTTAGTGGGGATCGCAGCAGCATTTTCCGGCGTATCCGGTGGTTTTGCGGCCAATATGGTGCCAACCGGAAACGACGCGCTGCTGCAAGGTTTCACCCAGGCTGCGGCTCAGCTCCTCGACTCAACGTATACCGTGAACACGCTGTGTAATCTGTTCTTCGGGATCGGCTCAACAATATTGATTACTCTCGTTGGCTGGTGGGTGACGGAGAAAATCGTCGAGCCCCGGGTCAGTAAAATGGCGGTGGATGGCGACTTTAAGCATGATGAAGATATGTCCAGTGTTACGCCAGAAGAGAGTCGGGCATTCCGTCGTGCGGGCCTGGTGATGCTCCTTAGTTTGCTGGGGCTTGCCGCTGCTGCCTGGCCTGAAAGTTCAACGCTACGAAGCCCAGCAGGCGCGTTAACCGACTTTGCTGCGCCCATCATGAAGTCTATCGTACCGCTTATCTTCCTGATTTTTATTCTGCCGGGCATTGTCTATGGTTTTGCGGCAGGCACCTTCAAATCGGGGAAAGATGTCATTGGGGCGATGAACGACTCAATGAGTAAAATGGGTTCTTATATGGTGATGGCGTTTTTCTGTGCGCTGTTCATCAAAGCCTTCAGCGATTCCAACATTGGTACGCTGGTGGCGCTGTCGGGGGCGGACGGCCTTAAAGCCATGGCGCTGCCGGGAGAGGCGACAATTATCGGTATGGTGCTGCTGACGGCGCTGGTTAATCTGCTGATTGGTTCAGCCTCGGCAAAATGGGCGCTGCTGTCACCCATTATGGTGCCGATGCTTATGGCCGTTGGGATATCGCCAGAGCTTACTCAGGCGGCATTCCGCATCGGTGATTCTTCCACAAACATTATCACGCCGATGATGGTGTTCTTCCCGCTGATCGTGATTTACTGCCAGCGCTATGTGAAAGGCGCTGGCGTGGGCACGCTGGTGTCAATGATGATGCCTTATTCTATCGCCTTCCTGGTGAGCTGGAGCCTCTTCCTGCTGGTATGGTGGGGGCTTGAAATGCCACTCGGCATTGCGGCACCTTATACCTGGTCAGCTGGATAAGCCGAGGCGGGCGGGCAAATGGCACAAAAGGAGAGTGCGTTTTTCTCAACTGCCGCTAGAATAATCACTCTCGCTTTTGCCGGAGGCAATTATGTTCGAGTTATTGAAAAGCCTGGTGTTTGCCGTGGTCATGGTGCCGGTTGTGATGGCAGTCATTCTCGGTCTCATCTACGGATTGGGTGAAGTGTTTAACGTCTTTTCAAAAGTCGGTCATCGCGACCAACAGCCGAAACAGCATCACTGATTCCCTGAAAGCCCGGCATTTGCCGGGTTTTCTCTTTCTGCCGCCTTAACGCCCCACACGCAGTCATTCCGTTGATCTCCGTCAAGAACTTTAAAGCCCTTCCTCTTTCTGCCGATAAATTCTGTATCTTCCGCATTGCAATCGTTATATTTCACGTTACATAACGAAACAAACGGAGTGAAAACATGAATCAACGTTGGGTTCGCCTTGCCCTGGGTGCGGCATTGTCTGTTTCTCTGGCAGGCCAGGCACTGGCTGAAAGTAGCAAAATTACCGTCTTTGCGGCGGCGTCGTTAACCAATGCGATGCAGGATATTGCCACGCAATATCAGAAAGAGAAGAAAGTTGAGATCGCTTCTTCTTTTGCCTCTTCCTCCACGCTGGCTCGCCAGATTGAAGCGGGTGCGCCGGCCGATTTGTTTATTTCTGCCGATCAGAAATGGATGGATTATGCTGTTGAGAAAGACACCATCAAAACAGACACTCGCGAAACGCTCCTGGGTAACAGCCTGGTCGTCGTTGCGCCTACCGCCAGCAAACAGGGCGACATCACCATTGACGCGAAAACCGACTGGTCATCGCTGCTGAAAGGTGGCCGTCTGGCCGTGGGCGATCCCGATCATGTTCCGGCAGGGATTTACGCCAAAGAGGCACTGCAAAAGCTGGGCGCATGGGACAGCTTATCCAGTAAACTTGCTCCGGCGGAAGATGTTCGTGGTGCGCTGGCGCTGGTTGAGCGCGACGAAGCGCCGCTGGGCATCGTTTACGGTTCTGACGCCGTTGCCGGAAAAGGCGTAAAAGTCGTGGGGACCTTCCCGGAAGATTCTCACAAGAAAGTGGAATACCCGATTGCGATTGTGAAAGGCCACGATAACCCGTCAGTGACCGCGTTCTATAGCTATCTGAAAGGACCGGAAGCGGCGAAAGTCTTCCAAAAATACGGATTTACGACGAAACAATGATATTGAGCGATCCCGAGTGGCAGGCGGTACTGCTAAGCCTAAAAGTCTCATCTATTGCGGTACTGTTCAGCCTTCCTGTCGGGATCTTCTTTGCCTGGGTGCTGGTTCGCTGCCGCTTCCCGGGCAAAGCCTTGCTCGACAGCCTGATTCACCTTCCCTTAGTCCTGCCGCCGGTGGTGGTGGGCTATCTGCTTTTGGTGGCTTTTGGCCGCCGCGGTTTTATTGGCGCCTGGCTGTATGACTGGTTTGGCATTACCTTCGCTTTTAGCTGGCGAGGGGCGGTGCTGGCGGCGGCGGTGATGTCATTCCCGCTGATGGTCAGGGCAATCCGCCTGGCGCTGGAAGGCGTTGATCTTCGTCTTGAGCAGGCCGCCAGAACGCTGGGCGCAGGGCGCTGGCGTGTCTTCTGCACCATTACTTTGCCGTTAACGCTGCCGGGTATTATTGCGGGTACCGTGCTGGCCTTTGCCCGCTCGCTGGGTGAGTTTGGTGCGACAATTACTTTTGTGTCCAACATTCCTGGTGAAACCCGAACGCTGCCTTCCGCCATGTACACTCTGATTCAAACCCCCGGCGGAGAAAGCGCTGCCGCACGTTTGTGCCTGATCGCTATCGTGCTGGCGATGGCCTCGCTGCTGGTGGCTGAATGGCTGGCGAGAGTCAGCCGTAAACGTATGGGGGCAAACTGATGCTGGAACTTAACTTCATTCAAACCCTGGGGACGCACCGGCTGGAAATCAATGAAACCCTGCCGGGCCAGGGCATCACGGCTGTTTTTGGCGTTTCTGGCGCAGGGAAAACCTCATTAATCAATGCGATTAGCGGCCTGACTAAGCCGGAGATGGGGCGGATCGTGCTGAACGATCGCGTGCTGACCGATGCCGAAAAGCAACTTTATCTGCCGCCGGAAAAACGCCGGGTAGGCTATGTGTTCCAGGATGCGCGCCTGTTCCCGCACTACCGCGTTCGCGGCAATTTAAAATACGGCATGGCAAAAAGCATGGCCGGCCAGTTTGATAAGCTGGTGGCATTGCTCGGCATTGAAGAGTTGCTGGAGCGTTTTCCCTGGAGTCTTTCCGGCGGTGAAAAGCAGCGCGTTGCTATTGGACGGGCACTTCTGACCGCGCCGGAGCTGCTGCTACTGGACGAGCCGCTAGCCTCGCTGGACATTCCTCGTAAACGTGAATTGTTGCCTTATCTCCAGCGGCTCGCCCGCGAGATCAACATTCCTATGCTGTACGTGAGCCATTCACTGGAGGAAATCTTACATCTGGCGGATAAAGTGCTGGTGCTGGATGCGGGGAATGTTAAGGCGTTTGGCAACCTTGAAGAGGTTTGGGGCAGCAGCGTGATGCATCCGTGGCTGCCTAAAGAGCAGCAAAGCAGCGTGCTGAAAGTTACCGTGCTTGAGCATCATCCTCATTACGCCATGACGGCGCTGGCGCTTGGCGATCAGCACCTGTGGGTGAACAAAATCGACAAACCGGTGCAGGCTCCGCTGCGTATTCGCATCCAGGCTTCTGACGTCTCGCTGGTGCTTCAGCCGCCGGTCAACAGCAGTATTCGCAACGTGCTGAGGGCTAAGGTTGCCCAGTGCTTTGACGACGAAGGGCAGGTGGAGGTTCAGCTTGAAGTGGGTTCCCGCACGCTGTGGGCGCGCATCAGCCCCTGGGCCCGGGACGAACTGGCGGTAAAACCCGGCCAGTGGCTGTATGCGCAAGTGAAAAGCGTGTCGATCGCAACCTGATTACAGCACGTACTTATAAAGCGTTTCGGCGATGCCTGTTTCCAGATTCGTGCCGATAGTCATATCGGCGCGGGATTTAATGGCGTCGTCGGCATTGCCCATGGCCACGCCCATCCCGGCGCTTTCCAGCATGCTCAGATCGTTGTAATTGTCACCGAACGCAATCACCTGATCCATGGCCAGTCCCTGAGACGCTACCCACTGAGCCAGGCGAGCGCCTTTACTGTTGCCACGCTGGGCGACGTCAACCTGATCGTGCCACGACCACTCGCAGGAGAGATCCAGTTCGCGCTCTACCTCAACGGTAAACTGCTTGAGCTTAGGAATGTCTGAATCCGTCAGGGCGAATTTCCAGATAGCCTCCACGTCCTGAGCCGCCTCTTTGAGTGAAGGCACGCTGCGGAAAACTGGGCGCTGTTGTTCAGGTAATGATTGCGCCCAGGTTTGGGTGCGGGCGACGTGGGCTTTGACATGTTCTGAGCTTTCGAGATAGAGCATCGCATCGTCGACGTACATCAGGCCATGTACCCGGTGAGCTGCCAGTAAATCCACCATTTTTGCGGCCTGCTCCGGGCGAAGAGGGTCGGACGCCAGAACCTTTTTTGCATGATAATCATACAAATAAGTGCCATTACAGCAAATTGCAGGTGTATCCAGGGCCAGTGCCTGATAAAAAGGATGTATGGCGACATGATGGCGACCCGTTACGATAACCACTTTCACGCCCGCTTCGCGAGCTTGCTGAAGGGCCGTAATGGACTCCGGGAGAATGGTTTTTTGCGGGGTCAGCAGGGTGCCGTCGAGATCGAGAGCAATTACGCGATAACTCATTTAGGGTTCCAGTCATTATTCATAAGGTTCGTTCCGATGGTACACCGCTCACGCTATAGCGCAAAATAGCTCGCGCCGTGAGCCGGCCTTATGATGCTTACTTACGACGTCAGGAGGAAAGTAAAGTCATGAAACAGACAGTTTATACCGCCAGCCCGGAAAGCCAGCAGATCCACGTCTGGACGCTGCACGCCAGCGGCGAAATGACCCTTGTGCAGGTGGTTGATGCTCCAGGGCAAGTTCAGCCGATGGTTATCAGCCCGGATAAACGCTTCCTGTACGTTGGCGTGCGCCCTGAGTTTCGTGTGGTGGCTTACCGCATTACGCCTGATGATGGTTCTCTGACAGAAGCTGGCGTGGCACCTCTGCCGGGCAGCCCAACCCACATTTCTACCGACCGTAAAGGCCGCTTCCTGTTCAGCGCGTCATACAACGCGGCAAACGTGGCGGTGATTAGCCTTGAAAATGATGGCCTGCCGGGCGAAACCGTCGATGTGGTTGAAGGGCTGGACGGCTGCCACTCGGCGAATATCTCCCCGGATAACCGCACGCTCTGGACGCCAGCGCTGAAACAGGATCGTATCTGCCTGTTCACGCTGTCCGATGATGGCAAGCTGGTGGCGCAAACGCCTGCTGAGGTCACGACGGTTGAGGGCGCAGGCCCGCGCCACATGGCGTTTCACCCGAACCAGCAGTATGCATACTGCGTGAACGAGCTGAACAGCACCGTTGATGTCTGGGAACTGCGCGACCCGCACGGCAAAATTGAATGCGTGCAGACGCTGGACTTTATGCCACCAGGTTTCACCGGTACCCGCTGGGCTGCCGATATCCATATTACTCCGGACGGCCGTCATCTTTATGCCTGTGACCGCACTGCCAGTATTATTACCGTATTCAGCGTTTCCGAAGATGGCAGCGTGCTGAATATCGAAGGCTACCAGCCAACGGAAGAGCAGCCTCGCGGCTTCAACGTTGACCACAGCGGTAAGTACCTGGTTGCCGTCGGGCAGAAATCCCATCACGCTGCCGTGTACAAAATTAACGGCGAGCAGGGGCTGCTGGAAGAAAAAGGCCGCTACGCCGTCGGGCAGGGACCAATGTGGGTTGTGATTAACGCGCACTGATTGTCAGCCATAAAAAAACCTCGCCGCGGCGAGGTTTTTTCTTACTGAATTAAAAATTACTTCTCTTCGACGACCGGGCTGCCTACGCCGCGGTTATTGAACTCCCACATGCGGTTGAAGCTCGGGTCATTCAGATCGCGTTTGATCGCGCCTTTATCGTCTTTGGTGCCCGTGTTACCCGCGAACGGACGCTTGGACTCCAGCGCATCGCCCCACGGTTTAGCCGTGTTGAAACCTTCGTTGATCACGCTGTCGCGGATCACAACCTGTCCATTTGCGGCCTGGCCGTTTTCACCGGCTAAATCCCATGAGCGGCCCAGCTGAGCATCACCGGCAGCGGTAAAGCGGCTGTTGATGGCCAGGAAGCCGTAGTAGATGTTTGGCAGCGTGGCTGGCGCGAACACGGAACCTTCTTTGGTGCGGCTGTTCACCAGGCGGAAATCGGTGTTATCAAACACCACGGCACCGCGGCCTGCGACCACATCCACATCGCCTTCAATGTAACTGTTGGTTACCAGCGTGCGAGGCTGACGATTGGTCAACATACGGTTCTGAACGTCGCTGTTGGTGACGAAGAAGGTGTTCTGACGGCCCAGCAGGTGAACGTTGTTCAGCTGCACTTTATCGCCATCACTGCGCAGCGCCACGGCCTGGTGATTACCGGCGTCTACGCTGTCGCCCAGGGTGTTCTGGATGGTCAGGTTCTGCAGCTGCAGGCCATTATTCTGTGACCAAACGGCCGCGGAACACATCACGCCCACGGTCGCACCACGGCGGCTCTGGCAGTTATCAAACATGTACCAGGCAGGTTTCCCTGGCATGTATTTCCCGCCCGGGTTAACGGTGCGACGCCAGGTTGTCGGGTCGGTTTCAGAGTCCAGCGTCAGGCCGATTTTGACATCGTCTGCATTGCCAGAGGTACCGTACAGCGTCACGCTACCGGAAGCCGCAGGAATATACACCGTACCTTCATATTGACCCGGCATAATGGCGATATACAGACGAGAGCTGCTGTGCTTGATGATAGCAGCGTCCACCGCGGCCTGGACTGACGTGTGGGTGACGCCAGGCGTACCGGCAGGGCCAACCACAAAATCAGGCTGCTGAGGCGTACGAATCGAGGACGGTGTCCACGGGGCTTCATTTGGGTTCATCGCGGTGAAGTAGCGCGCTGCTACAAAATTCTGCGCTTCGTCAGCCGCCAGGATTGGGCGGGACTGGGTTCCCGGTGCCACCTGAGTAGACGGTTTGTCCTGGGGTGGGGTTGAGCTACATGCACTCAGCGCCATTACAAAAGCCAGGGCTGCGGCGCGACGAGAAACCGATAATGTGTTCAAGGTTGCTCCTTGCTATACGGTGGAATAGAGGGTTATCTCAAAGCCTGACTTTTTATACTAAGTTGAGCGAAACGGGAAGCCGATTGTGCAAATCGGCTTCAGAAAGGAGAAAGAGGGTATTTTCCGGCGATGAAAACGCGTTTTGTTATTCTTTTTCTACGGTGTACTGGCCGTCTTTCTTGCGAATAATATATTTGTGGTCACTGTCGCAGGAGACGGTAAGTGAACCCCCAAATGCGGCGGGGTACACGCTGTTCACGGTATCGCACTGATAACCCGCCTGGCGAATCACTGACTGTGTTTCCGCTTTTAGCTGGGGCGAGCCGGTATCGGCCAGGGCGCTGCCTGCTATCAGGCAGAAGCTGAGTACAATGGTTCTCTTCATTTCTGTCTCTCTGTGGTGTGAATCTGGTGAAAGGTTAATCGGCAGCGAGACGGGAAGGGATTAATAACTTAACTGGATTTATTTGTGTAAATTCATTCCAGAAATCGATTAGTGAAGGACAGACCAGGCCGGCAAGCGATCCCGGCCCGTTTGAGTCGGGAGCTAGCGGAAAAACTCAGGATTTTTTACCGCCTGTGCGACGGCTACAATTAATTTATCCAGCTGCTCAGGGCTGATGATGTAAGGCGGCATCAGGTAGATCAGGCGGCCAAATGGCCGGATCCACACGCCCTGTTCGACAAAGAAACGCTGTAAAGCGGCCATGTCCACAGGCCTGCGTGTTTCCACCACGCCAATAGCACCCAGTACGCGCACGTCGGCTACGTTTTCATTCGCTGTGAGCGGCAGCAAACCTTCCCGCAGCTGATGTTCAATCGCAGGGACCTGTTGCTGCCAGTCACCTTCCGCCAGGAGCGCCAGGCTTTCACTGGCAACCGCACAGGCGAGCGGATTCCCCATAAAGGTTGGGCCGTGCATAAAGCATCCGGCTTCACCGTTGCTGATGGTTTCTGCGATATGGCGGGTGGCAAGCGTCGCTGAGAGCGTCATCGTGCCGCCGGTCAAGGCTTTGCCGAGACACATGATGTCCGGTGAAATACCCGCGTGGTCGCAGGCAAACAGTTTCCCGGTGCGGCCAAAACCTGTAGCGATCTCGTCGGCGATCAGCAGAATTCCCTCCCGGTCGCACATGCGGCGGAGGCGACGTAGCCATTCAGGGTGGTAAAAACGCATGCCGCCCGCGCCCTGGACGACAGGCTCCAGAATAACGGCGGCAATCTCTTCGCGATGGGCGGCCATCAGGCGGGCAAATGGCACGATATCCATCTCGTTCCATTCATCACCAAAGCTGCATTGTGGAGCAGGGGCAAAAAGATGTTCAGGCAAATAGCCCTGCCACAGGCTGTGCATCGAGTTATCGGGATCGCAGACCGACATCGCGCCGAACGTATCGCCGTGATAGCCGTTACGGAAGGTCAGAAAACGCTGGCGGGGCTGGCCCTTAGCGTGCCAGTACTGCAGCGCCATTTTCATGGCGACCTCAACGGCGACCGAACCCGAGTCCGCCAGAAACACACATTCCAGCGGGACAGGCGTCATCGCGACCAGCTTGCGGCACAGCTCAACGGCCGGTGGATGAGTGATCCCGCCGAACATCACGTGCGACATGCTGTCAATTTGGTGCTTCATGACCTGATTCAGTCGCGGGTGGTTGTAGCCATGAATAGCCGCCCACCAGGAAGACATGCCGTCGACGAGCATGCTCCCGCCAGCCAGCTGCAGCTCACAGCCCGCCGCGGCCACAACGGGATAAACCGGGAGCGGCTGGCTCATTGAGGTGTACGGGTGCCAGATATGTCGCTGGTCGAACGCTAAATCATCAGGGGTCATAGGGTGACTTGTAAACCATTTGAAAAACATTTAGGTTTACGAGTATAACGTCAATCGATTTCTCATAACACCCCTTTTGGAGAGACCCCATGGCTCACCACGCACGCTGGACAATGTCGCAGGTCACTGCTTTATTTCAAAAACCGTTGTTGGATTTGCTGTTTGAAGCCCAGCAAACGCATCGACAGCACTTCGATCCCCGGCAGGTACAGGTCAGTACCTTACTGTCTATAAAAACCGGCGCTTGCCCGGAAGACTGTAAATATTGCCCACAAAGCGCCAGATATAAAACTGGCCTGGAGTCTGAACGCCTGATGGAAGTCGAGCAGGTGCTGGACTCCGCCCGCAAGGCTAAAAACGCAGGTTCGACCCGTTTTTGTATGGGAGCCGCCTGGAAGAACCCGCATGAGCGCGATATGCCTTATCTTGAGCAAATGGTGCAGGGCGTTCGCGCTATGGGGCTGGAAACCTGTATGACGCTTGGCACGCTGACCAATGAACAGGCGCAGCGTCTGGCCTCCGCAGGGCTGGATTATTACAACCATAACCTGGACACCTCCCCGGAATTTTACGGCAATATCATCACAACCCGAACCTATCAGGAACGTCTGGACACGCTGGATAAAGTCCGTGATGCAGGGATCAAAGTTTGCTCCGGGGGGATTGTCGGCCTGGGTGAAACCGTCACCGACCGCGCTGGACTGCTACTGCAATTAGCGAATTTGCCAACGCCACCAGAAAGCGTACCTATTAACATGCTGGTGAAAGTCAAAGGCACGCCTCTGGCGGATAATGAAGATGTGGATGCCTTTGATTTTATTCGTACCATCGCGGTGGCGCGTATCATGATGCCAACCTCCTACGTGCGCCTTTCCGCAGGCCGTGAGCAGATGAGCGAGCAGACGCAGGCAATGTGTTTTATGGCCGGGGCAAACTCCATTTTCTACGGCTGCAAACTGCTGACGACGCCGAACCCGGAGGAGGACAAAGATCTGCAGCTGTTCCGCAAGCTTGGGCTTAATCCGCAACAAACCACCACCGAAATGGGCGACAACGAACAGCAGGAACAGCTTGCCGGGCAGATCCTCAACGCCGATACCGACAATTACTACAACGCGGCGGCGGTATGAGCTGGCCACTGCGAATCTCCGGGGCTTTAAGCGAACGGCGATCCAGCGCCAGCCTTCGCACCCGACAGGCCAATACGCTCGGTAACGGGCGTATTTTTTCGGCCAACGGTCGGGAATATTTGAATTTTTCCAGCAACGATTATCTGGGATTGAGCCATCACCCGCAGATTGTGGAGGCCTGGCAAAAAGGCGCGACGCAGTTCGGCGTTGGCAGCGGCGGGTCTGGCCACGTCACGGGGTATAGCCATGCACATCAGGCGTTTGAGGAACAGCTGGCGGATTGGCTAGGCTTTGAGCGAGCGCTGTTGTTTATCTCCGGCTACAGCGCAAATCAGGCGGTGATCTCCGCGCTGGCGCAAAAAACGGACACGCTTATCGCCGATAAGCTTTGCCATGCCTCAATGATGGAAGCGGCGATGCAAAGCCCGGCTCAGCTACGCAGATTTCATCACAACGACGTTCAGGCCCTTGCCACGCAGCTTGGTAAACCGCATGAAGGTGAACAGCTTGTCCTGACCGAAGGTATCTTCAGCATGGACGGGGACAGCGCGCCACTACCTGAAATAGCACAGGCGACAAGACAAGCAGGCGGTTGGCTAATGGTCGACGATGCGCATGGCATTGGTGTCTTTGGCGACGAAGGGCGTGGCAGCTGTCATCTGCAAAATACCAGACCAGATATCCTGGTCGTCACCTTTGGTAAAGCGTTTGGCGGCAGCGGCGCGGCGGTATTGTGCAGCGAAGACGTTGCAACTTACCTGCTGCAGTTTGCCCGCCACTTGATATACAGCACCGCCATGCCGCCGGCGCAGGCCGTCTCGCTTCAGGCCGCGTTAAAGGTGGTTCAGCAGGGCGATGATTACAGAGCAAGGCTGGCTGAAAATATTCTGCGTTTTCGGCAGGGGGCTGCCCGACTCTCGCTGAATCTGGCTGATTCTGGCAGCGCGATACAACCTCTGATTGTGGGGGAGAATCAGCGCACGCTGGATCTCGCCTCCCGCCTGAAAGATCGGGGGTTCTGGTTAACCGCCATTCGCCCGCCTACCGTTCCTCCCGGTAGCGCCCGCCTGCGCATCACCCTCACGGCAGCGCATACTTCTGGCGATATAGACGCATTGCTGGGGGCACTTTATGACGCAGCTTGTTGATAAAGCCGCCGTTGCCGCAGCGTTTAGCCGGGCGGCAGGCAGCTACGAGCATTTCGCCGAGCTGCAGCGTATCTGCGGTGATAATCTGCTGGCCGAGCTGGAAAACCGCCTCGCCGCAAGCGTGCTGGATGCAGGCTGCGGCACAGGCTGGTACAGCAGAATTTGGCGGGAAAGAGGAAGCGAAGTGCTGGCGCTGGACATCTCGAAAGCGATGCTTGAGCGGTGTCAGCAAACCCAGTCGGCGCATCGTTTTCTTGAGGGGGATATCGAGTCTATCCCGCTGGCGGATGACCAGGTGGATCTGGCCTGGAGTAATCTTGCCGTTCAGTGGTGCAGCGATCTGCAACAAGGCTTATCCGAGCTTTACCGAGTGACAAAATCGGGGGGCTGCATCGCATTCACTACGCTTGCGGCAGGTTCACTGCCTGAGCTGCACGAGGCCTGGCGCGGGATAGACGAACGTGCGCATGCCAATCAGTTTTTATCCGTGTGCGAGATTGAGCAAGCATGTCGCCCCTGGCGTTATGTATTAACCAGCCGCACCGTAAGCCAGCGTTTTCCTGACGTTATGAGCGCCATGCGTTCGCTGAAGGGCGTTGGGGCAACACACCTGCACGATGGCCGCAAAAACACTCTGCTGACGCGTGGGCAACTGCAGCGGCTGAGCGAAGCGTGGCCCCGGCAAGACGGGCAGTTCTCTCTTAGCTGGCAGATAATTTTTGGAGTAATTGAACGTGATTAAAAAGTGGTTTGTGACCGGTACCGACACCGAAGTCGGTAAGACCGTCGCTAGCTGTGCGCTGCTGCAGGCGGCGAATACTGCAGGGTATCGCTCTGTGGGCTATAAACCCGTGGCCTCTGGCAGTGAAATGACGTCTGAAGGCATTCGCAACAGTGATGCGTTAGCGCTGCAGCGCAATAGCTCGGTCAAATTGCCGTATGAGGAGATCAATCCGCTGGCTTTTCTTGAGCCGACCTCCCCGCATATCATTAGTGCCGAAGAGCAGCGCCCCATTACTTTTGCTGCTATGTCTGAAGGCCTCAAGAATCTTACAGGAAAAGCCGACTGGGTTCAGGTTGAAGGGGCGGGAGGCTGGTTTACCCCTCTGTCTGACACCACGACATTTGCTGAATGGGCCATCAGCGAGCAACTGCCGGTTATTTTAGTGGTGGGTGTGAAACTTGGCTGCATTAATCATGCAATACTCACAGCACAGGCGGTGCAGGCCGCCGGTTTACCACTGGCTGGCTGGGTAGCCAACGGCGTTCAACCCGCAGGAAAAAGGCATGCGGAATATCTCGCCACGCTCAAACAGCGGCTGCCGGCTCCGCTGCTGGGGGAAATTCCCTGGCTTGAGGATATCAGCGATCAAACTGAGCTTGGTCACTACCTCGATCTCTCCGTTATTACGATCTAAGCCGTAAGGCGACTGCAACAAAAGCCAGGCCCGCAGCGAAGCCTCGGGCTGGCTCCCACTTTAACATTTTCCCCACAGACAATGATTCTTTCCAGGCTGCAACGTCTATAGAGTATTTCATACTTTTAGTTGTCATGTGACAACCTTTATGAGATGCTTTTTTAGCCGGAGGAGATATGGCCAGAAAACGGCACCCGCAAAAAGAGATAGAGGCGGCACTAAGCTACGCAGAATGTCAGGGTTGGCGGGTTAAAGAGGGCGGTTCGCATTGCTGGGGAAAAATGTATTGCCCCTGGAACGATAAAACATGCCGGTGCGGCGAGTTTTGCATCAGCTGTGTATGGAGTACGCCTCGCAACACAGAGAATCATGCCAGACAAATTCGCAGGCTTGTGGATGGATGCGCCAATAGGGCATCACGCAGCGTCCTGCATTAACAAGGGGAAGTCATCATGGCGGAATACACGTTCACGCTTGTTTTTAGGCTACCTAAAGGGCAAAAAAATCCGGAGAAGTGGGTTGGTGCGCTGGGTGCGGGTGGATGTGATGACGCCCTTGTTGGCATCGGTGTGACGGGGCGTATTGCCCTGAATTTCATCCGCGAAGCCGACACTGCAGAAGAAGCCTTACTGAGCGCGCTAAAGGACGTTTCAGGCATTATTCCAGGTGCGTTATTGGTTGAAGCTGCCCCTGATTTAGTGGGGTTGAGCGACGTAGCGGAACTGCTGGGCGTGTCCCGGCAGTATATTCGCAAAGTTATGGTTTCCCGGGAGGCGTTTCCAGCGCCAGTACATGATGGGAAAACGGCACTATGGAATCTCGACGCGGTTTTACGCTGGATGAACAGCTCTGGCGTGAGGTCCATACCTTCGCCTTTGCTGGATATCGCAAAAGTGACGCGGCAGTGCAACCTGCATCGGGCGATGACGGACCTCAACCCGGTCTTTCAGGCAAAATTGAACAATTTGTAGTAGAGACTGCGTTCAGGGATCTAACCAGCCTGCCACGAGCTTGTCGTCCAGTTGGGAGACATTTCCTTGCGCGACATTCCGGCCTTTATGTAACAGGCAAAACTTGTCTGCAACCCGGCGTATAAAAGACAGCCGCTGTTCGACCAACAAAATAGTCAGGCCGAAGTCGCGGTTTAAGCGCCGGATGAGGTTGCCCATTTCTGTGATAAAGCGGTGCCCTCCGCCGAGAGTGGGCTCATCCAGTATCAGCAGCCTGGGTTCTAAAACCAGTGCCCTGGCAAGCGCTAACTGTTGCTGCATATCTCCGCTGAGTTCGCAGCTTTTTACCTGCCGTAGGCTATAAAGCTCGGGAAACAGGTCATCAATTAGCACCGGAATGGCCCGAGGGGCCTGATGACCGGCCATCATGGCTATCTGCAGGTTTTCCTCAACGCTAAGCTGGGAGAAGATGCGTCTGTCCTGGGGAACGTAACCGATCCCAAGCGCAGTCCTGCGCTCAACCGGTTTATTCACCAAGTCTTCGGGCGGCTGTCCCGCCTGTTGCCACAGCATGCTGCCGCTTTGGACTGGCAAATAGCCGGTAATGCAGTTTACGAGCGTGGTTTTGCCCTGGCCTGGCGCGCCAAGCACGCAGGTGCATTCTCCCGAGGTCAGCTCGAGGTCGAGGTTCCACAGAATGTGATTGTTACCGTAGAACTGATTAACAGCGCGTAAGCTAAGCATGGCTCATCTCCTGGGTTGGGGAGTCATTTCCCCCCTGGATATGCTGCAATTAGCTTGCCAGCTTGGTGATAACGCCTGAAAGCATCGCGCTATTCAGGATAAAACTGAGTATCGGTTTCCTGAGAGGATAAAGTTGAGGTGCAAGATGAGATCTTGCTGCACCCGACAGGTGCTAAAAAGAACGAATTTGGTGCAATAAAACGCCTTTTAACCTCAGGATATATCTCGATTTCGGGATCTTGCTCAATATGGCCGGGTATAGCGAAATCGAATGAATAAAAGCAAAAAAATTAGCGAAAATTTTTTTTCGCCCCTGGCACAGGAAGATCAGGGATTTTTCCGAGTGGCTAGGCAAAAGGGCTTGCTGCAGTTATCCACCATTCCTGTGGATAACCTTGTGCATTAGAGTTAGAAAACTTGACGAAAGCGAGAGCGGGCGCGGCCTGCGGCCAAATTGGCGCGAAACCGGTCTTTGTGAAATATTCATTTAAATTCAATTTGTTAAATAAAAGCAACAGCTGCAATAAAACTGTCAAACATTCGGCCAGAGGTATCCTTACCTCCCTTGACAAATGTTAAAAGGCGAAAAAATTTGGGGATAACCGGTCACGGCTGGAGATTTATCTGGCGAAGGGGCAAATTGTGGGCAAACAAAGTGGCAAAAAGCAGTCGTTAGCAGGCGTAGTAAAAATGAGAACTGGTGTTTTATACAGTTTTTATACTGGCAAAAATCCCGCTGCCGGGTAAAATTACTCTCCGGCCCGCTCGTTTCTTCATCAGGTAGCCCGTTCATGAGTAAAGCGTTCAAACTGAATTCCGCATTTAAACCTTCTGGCGACCAGCCTGAAGCTATCCTTCGCCTGAAAGACGGGCTTGAAAACGGGCTGGCGCACCAGACGCTGCTGGGCGTTACGGGGTCGGGTAAAACCTTCACGGTGGCAAACGTGATTGCTGACCTTCAGCGCCCCACGATGGTACTGGCGCCAAATAAGACGCTGGCGGCGCAGCTTTACGGTGAAATGAAAGAGTTCTTCCCGGACAATGCCGTTGAGTTTTTTGTCTCTTACTACGATTACTACCAGCCTGAAGCTTATGTGCCAAGCTCGGACACCTTCATTGAAAAAGATGCGTCGGTGAACGAACACATTGAACAGATGCGTCTGTCGGCGACCAAAGCGCTGCTTGAGCGCCGGGACGTCATCGTGGTGGCATCCGTGTCGGCGATCTACGGTCTGGGTGACCCGGACCTGTACCTGAAGATGATGCTTCATCTGACGAAGGGCATGATCATCGATCAGCGGGCGATCCTGCGCCGTCTCACGGAGCTGCAATACACGCGCAACGATCAGGCATTCCAGCGCGGTACGTTCCGCGTAAGAGGGGAGGTGGTCGATATCTTCCCGGCTGAATCAGACGATCTTGCGCTTCGCGTTGAATTGTTCGACGAAGAGGTTGAAAGGCTGTCGCTGTTTGATCCGCTCACCGGGCAAATCGATCAAACTATTCAGCGTTTTACTATCTACCCTAAATCGCACTACGTGACGCCGCGCGAGCGTATTGTGCAGGCGATGGAAGACATCAAAGTTGAGCTGGCCGAGCGCCGAAAATTCCTGCTGGAAAATAATAAACTGCTGGAAGAGCAGCGTATTACCCAGCGAACCCAGTTTGATCTCGAGATGATGAACGAGCTGGGTTATTGCTCGGGCATTGAAAACTACTCGCGCTTCCTCTCCGGGCGAGGGCCTGGCGAACCACCCCCGACGCTTTTTGACTATCTTCCGGCTGATGGCCTGCTGGTGGTGGATGAATCCCACGTCACCATTCCGCAAATTGGCGGCATGTATCGTGGCGACCGAGCCCGTAAAGAAACGCTGGTGGAATACGGTTTCCGCCTGCCGTCGGCGCTGGATAACCGCCCGTTAAAATTTGAAGAGTTTGAAGCGCTGGCCCCGCAGACCATCTACGTTTCAGCGACGCCGGGCAACTATGAGCTGGAAAAATCTGGCGAGGACATCGTTGACCAGGTTGTTCGCCCTACGGGGCTGCTCGATCCAGTGATTGAAGTGCGCCCGGTGGCAACGCAGGTAGATGATTTGCTCTCTGAAATTCGTAAACGTGTGGCCATCAATGAACGCGTGCTGGTGACGACATTAACCAAGCGGATGGCGGAAGATCTGACCGAGTATTTAGAGGAGCATGGCGAGCGCGTGCGCTACCTGCACTCAGATATCGACACCGTGGAGCGCATGGAGATTATCCGCGATTTGCGTCTTGGTGAATTTGACGTCCTGGTGGGGATCAACCTGCTGCGAGAAGGTCTTGATATGCCGGAAGTGTCGCTGGTTGCCATTCTGGATGCGGATAAAGAAGGTTTTCTGCGTTCCGAGCGCTCGCTTATTCAGACCATTGGCCGTGCGGCGCGTAACGTTAACGGCAAGGCGATTCTCTACGGCGATAAAATCACGCCGTCAATGGCCAAAGCGATTGGTGAAACCGAACGCCGCCGTGAGAAGCAGCAGCGCTACAACGAAGAGAATGGTATTACGCCGCAGGGCCTGAACAAACGAGTGGTGGACGTTCTGCAGCTTGGCGAAGGCATGGCTAAGACCAAAGGGCGGGTTAAAACCAAAGCACGCAGCGTGATTGAAGATGATGAAGTTGTGCTGACCCCGAAAGCGCTGCAGCAGAAAATTCATCAGCTTGAAACGAAGATGCTGGAACATGCGCAGAATCTGGAGTTTGAAGAGGCCGCGCAGGTTCGCGACCAGCTCCACAAGTTGCGCGAAATGTTTATCGCCGCCTCATAAGCGGCGAGCCTTAACCGAGCTGCTGCACGGCCTGTTCGAGGGCTGCCCGCAGCAGCTGGCGGTCGTGGCGATAGCGAATGTCGCTGGCCTCCAGCGGCTGTTGGATAACCAATCTGTCGCCTACTTCGCTGACGTCAACCTGCGGGCCAACCAGTACGGCATCGATAACGCGTTTTCCGATATGCTGTTCCATCAACTCAAGTTTTTGGCGCAGGGAAAGGCTGGCTGCGGCAGGGCTTAGCTCTTTGCCCAGGTTGCCGATATACACCATTGGCGCTGGCGTGCGGCGCAGCGCCTGATCCATCTCTTCAAGCAGCAGAATCGGCATCAGGCTGGTGTAAAAGCTCCCTGGGCCAATCAAAATTAAATCGGCTTCAGCGATGGCTTCCAGGGCTTCACGCGTGGCCGGGACTTTAGGGTAGACCGCCAAATCCTGCGGTGGATTGGGCAACTGGTCGATACTCACTTCGCCATACACGGCGTTGCCCTGGTCGTCGGTAGCCATTAAATCGACCGGATGTTCCGACATCGGAATCAGCTGTGCATCGACCTTTAGCAAGTTGCGAATTAAATTGATTGCTTCCAGAGGGCGCACGCTGAGGTGATCCAGCGCTTTTAACATCAGGTTTCCGAGGTTATGGCCTGAAAGTTCGCCATTACCGCCAAAACGGTACTCAAACATTGTCGATGCCACGCTTGGTTCGGTGATCAGCTGGTTCAGGCAGTTGCGCATATCTCCCCAGGCAATCCCGCCTTCAGAGCGCCGAATACGCCCCGTTGAACCACCGTTGTCGGTGGTGGTGACGATGCCGGTTAAACGTGAGCCAAGAGGGGAGAGAGATGACATTACTCTGCCCAGACCGTGCCCACCGCCCAGTGCGACAACCCGATCAAGATCTGCAAGCGTGCGATTACGCATAGAAAAGATAATCCTTAAGAGGCATACAGGCGCTTAAGGTAGCGTAAAAGCGCCAAAAAGACGATTCTTGCTCTGTGGATAATGATGCATATCAAAGTAAAAGTTAGCTTTTTAAGTACTCTGTAGCGAAATTAAGCAATCATCTCGTTATGTATAGATTTATATAGCGAAAACTGATATGGCGCGAAGCCAGATGTCGCGCTACTATCGCAGTAACACACACTCAAGCCCTGGTACCTAAGTCACAAGATAAGGTGCCCTGGCCGCAGCCCCTGAGGTTGCCAGGGTGCAGGAAGAAATGACTGCATCTCCCGTATTTGGAAAGGTGTACTCAGTGTCCCAGCTTACTGATGCTTTTGCGCGTAAGTTCTATTACTTGCGCTTATCAATTACCGACGTCTGCAACTTTCGCTGCAGCTATTGCCTGCCTGATGGCTACAAGCCGCACGGCGTGGCCAATAAAAGCTTCCTCAACGTCGATGAAATCCGCCGCGTTACCCGGGCTTTCGCCGCTCTGGGAACCGAAAAGGTGCGTCTGACCGGCGGGGAACCTTCTTTGCGCCGCGACTTTACCGAAATCATCGCCGCGGTGCGTGAAAACGCGTCGATTCGCCAGCTTGCGGTGACGACCAACGGCTATCGCCTGGCCCGGGATGTTAATGCCTGGCGTGATGCGGGGCTGACCGCCCTGAATGTTAGCGTCGACAGCCTGGACGCTCGTCAGTTTCATGCCATTACCGGTCAGGATAAATTTCGTCAGGTGATGGAAGGCATTGACGCAGCTTTCAGCGCGGGCTTTGAGCGAGTAAAAGTGAACACCGTGCTGATGCGTGATGTAAACCACCATCAACTTGAGACCTTCCTCGCCTGGATCAAACCGCGTCCCATTCAGCTCCGTTTTATTGAGCTGATGGAAACCGGCGACGGCGGCTCGATTTTCCGCAAACACCATATTTCCGGCAAAACCATTCGCGACCAGCTGCTTGAACGCGGTTGGGTACACCAGCTGCGCCAGCGCAGCGACGGCCCTGCCCAGGTTTTCTGCCATCCCGATTATAAAGGCGAAATTGGGATCATCATGCCGTATGAGAAAGACTTCTGTGCCAGCTGCAACCGGCTGAGGGTTTCGTCCGTCGGCAACCTGCACCTCTGCCTGTTTGGCGATCAGGGGATTGCGTTACGCGATCTGTTGACGGATGACGGCCAGCAAAGCGAGCTGGAAGGGCGTATCTCTTCCGCGCTGGCGCAGAAAAAACAAACCCATTTCCTGCATGACGGTAATACCGGCATCACCCAAAATCTGTCGTATATCGGCGGCTAGAGCCTGCCCACAAGGAGAATATCGATGAGTCAGGTAAGCGCAGAGTTTATCCCGGCACGTATTGCTATTTTGACGGTGTCCAGCCGTCGTGGTGAAGAGGACGACACTTCGGGCCATTATCTGAGCGAGGTCGCCACGGAAGCGGGGCATCAGGTGGTCGACAAAGCTATCGCCAAAGAAAACCGTTATGCCATCCGGGCCGCAGTTTCGCAGTGGATTGCCGATGAGCAGGTTCAGGTGGTGCTGATCAACGGCGGCACCGGGTTTACCGACGGAGACCAGACGCCGGAGGCGCTTCTCCCGCTGTTTGACCGGGAAGTTGAAGGCTTTGGCGAACTGTTTCGTATGCTCTCATTTGAAGAGATTGGCACTTCTACGCTGCAGTCACGGGCCGTTGCGGGCATGGCGAACAAAACGCTGATTTTCGCCATGCCGGGTTCAACAAAGGCCTGCCGCACTGCCTGGGAAAATATCATTCAACCTCAACTGGATGCTCGTCAGCGCCCGTGCAATTTCCACCCACATATTAAGAAGTAAGTTATGTCGCATTTGACCCATATTAACGCCGCCGGGGAAGCCCATATGGTGGATGTGTCCGCCAAGGCTGAGACGGTTCGTGAGGCCCGCGCTGAAGCGTTTGTGACCATGCAGCCGGCAACGCTGGCGATGATTGTTGACGGCAGTCACCACAAAGGTGACGTTTTTGCCACTGCGCGTATCGCGGGGATCCAGGCTGCTAAACGTACCTGGGAACTGATTCCGCTGTGCCATCCGCTTTTACTGAGCAAAGTAGAAGTGCAGCTTGAGGCTCAGGCTGAGCAAAACCGCGTTCGCATTGAGTCCGTGTGCCGCCTGACGGGAAAAACCGGCGTAGAAATGGAGGCATTAACTGCGGCCTCCGTCGCCGCGTTGACCATTTATGATATGTGCAAGGCCGTACAAAAAGACATGACGATCGGCCCGGTGCGCCTGCTGGAAAAGAGCGGCGGAAAATCCGGCGACTTTAAGGTGGAAAACGATGCTTAATGTTCTGTTTTTTGCCCAGGTACGAGAACTGGTTGGCTGCGATAGCCTCGCGCTGGATGAAGCCTACGGCGACGTGGAGCAACTGCGTGCGGCACTAGCCGACAGAGGCAGTCGCTGGGCGCTGGCGCTGGAGTCCGGCAAGCTGCTGGCCGCGGTCAATCAAACGCTGGTGAGCTTTGATCATCCGCTGGCGAAGGGCGATGAAGTGGCATTTTTCCCTCCGGTAACAGGAGGTTAAATGGACAGCACCCGAATCATTGTTGGCCGCGAGAATTTTAACGTCGGCGAAGAATATCAGTGGCTTTCGCAGTGCGATGAAGACGGCGCCGTCGTGACCTTCACCGGTAAAGTTCGCAATCACAACCTTGGCGACAGCGTTAGTGCCCTGACGCTTGAACATTATCCGGGCATGACCGAAAAAGCGCTGGCTGAGATTGTCGCCGAGGCCAGAAGCCGCTGGCCGTTGCAGCGAGTGACGGTGATCCACCGCATCGGCGAACTGTGGCCCGGCGATGAAATTGTTTTTGTCGGCGTGACGGGCGCGCACCGCAGCTCGGCGTTTGAAGCCGCCCAGTTCATCATGGATTACCTGAAAACCCGCGCCCCGTTCTGGAAACGTGAAGCGACCGCCGAAGGCGACCGCTGGGTCGAAGCCCGGGACAGCGATAAACAGGCGGCTAAACGCTGGTAGGCTACGCGGTCTGCGGGATGTGTTAATCTTAAAGCGGGCGAGCCAAACAGCTCGCGTCAGAAGCTTAATTCACAACACAGAGGAAGCATCATGGACCGATTCCCGCGTCCCAATGAGACTATCGTGCAGCGTGCCAATACGGGCCTTCAGACCTTTATGGCACAAGTTTACGGCTGGATGACCTGCGGTCTGCTTTTAACCGCCTTTATCGCGTGGTACGCAGCGAATACCCCGGCGGTTATGGAGTTTGTCTTCTCCAGTAAAATCACCTTCTTTGGTCTGATTATCGTTCAACTGGGGCTGGTCTTTGTGCTCTCCGGCATGGTGCACAAGCTGAGCGCCGGCGTGGCGACTTCGCTGTTTATGCTTTACTCGGCGCTGACCGGGTTGACCATGGCGAGCATTTTCCTGGTTTATACCTATTCGTCTATCGCCAGCACGTTTGTGGTGGCCGGTGGGATGTTTGGCGCCATGAGCCTCTATGGCTATACCACCAAACGTGACCTGAGCGGCTTCGGCAACATGCTGTTTATGGCGCTGATCGGAATTGTACTGGCTTCGCTGGTTAACTTCTGGCTGAAAAGCGATGCGCTCATGTGGGCCATCACCTACATCGGCGTGGTGGTGTTTGTGGGCCTGACCGCGTACGACACGCAGAAACTGAAAAACATCGGCGAGCAAATTGATACCCGCGACGCGCAAATGCTGCGTAAATACTCGATTCTGGGTGCCCTGACGCTGTATCTCGACTTCATCAACCTGTTCCTGATGCTGTTGCGTATCTTCGGCAACCGTCGTTAATGTCAGCATTCCCTCTCCTTCGGGGGAGGGAATTTCCCCACAGTTTTGCTTTTCCTCCCGCGACTTTTCCCTGTCTGAACGGAAATATATTGCAATATCTGTCACAAAAAGGGGGCGTATTGAGGAAATTTCCGTACACTTGCGTACTCTGATTAACAGGAAGAAATACTCCAGGAGATAAAACATGAAGTGGCAACAACGTGTAAGAGTGAGAACCGGACTGGGTTGCTGGCAGATTATGCTGCATCTTGCGGTGGTCGCTGCGCTGCTCGTTGGCTGGAAAACCGCGACCCTGATCCCCGTGGGCGTAGGGCTGTGCCTGCTTTATGTCGCCACCGTGGTGCTGATGTTTATCTTCCAGCGTTTTCACACCGGCCTGCTGCGCGATATCGGTGACTTCCTTGAAGAGCTCACCACGACCTGGTATTTCGGCAACGCTATGATTGCGCTGTGGCTGCTGTCACGCGTGGTGCAAAGTCACCTTCTTCTGGCGCTGGCCGGCATGGCGATGCTCGCCGGACCGGCTATCTTCTCTCTGCTCGCGAAAGACAAATCACGCAATCTTGCGTCTAAACATCCAGTACGCCGCTGAACCCGTTGTGGCCGCAATCACCAGCAGCGGCCACAAACTCTGCCAGACAATCCCAAAGCTCGCATCCTTCAGGTAAATCTGTTTCGTGATGTCGGTGAAATGACGAATCGGGTTTATCCACGTTAAATCCTGCAGCCACACCGGCATGTTTTCCACCGGCGAAACATAGCCGGAGAGCAGGATCGCTGGCATCATAAAGACAAACACGCCGATAAACGCCTGCTGCTGGGTTGAGCAGAGGGCGGAAATCAGCAGCCCGAACCCCACCAGCGATAGCCCGTAGATAATCATCGTGAAGTAAAACAGCAGCAGCGAGCCGGAGAAGGGGATGTGATATCCCCAAATCCCTACCGCCAGCACAATGGTGGCCTGCACCAGCGCGACAATCTGCGCGGGAACCGCTTTGCCAATAAATATTTGCCAGGTGGCCAGGGGAGAAACCAACAGCTGATCGAGCGTGCCTTGCTCGCGCTCGCGGGCAACCGAAAGGGACGTCACAATCATCACGCCAATGGTGGTAATCATCGCAATCAGCGACGGCACCACAAACCATTTGTAATCGAGGTTAGGGTTGTACCAGTTGCGAATAGTCAGCTCGCTGTTGTTGGGTTTGGGCATACCGGTCATCAGCTCTTGCTGATAGTTATTGACGATTTGCTGGAGGTAATTCGCGGCAATTTGCGCGCTGTTTGAGTTCCGCCCGTCAAGCAGGATTTGCAGCTTTGCCGGATTCTGACTGGCAATATCGCGCGAGAAATTCGCCGGGAAGCGAATCAGCAGCAGCGCTTTTTGGTTGTCTATCGTCGGCTTTATTTCCTGCGGGCTTTTCAGCAACAGCACGTGGCTGAATGCGCTGGCGCGGGCAAAGCGCTGGGTCAGCTCAATCGAGTTGTTGCCGTTGTCTTCGTTATAGATAGCGATAGTGGCATTGGTGACCTCAAGCGTGGCGGCAAACGGGAACAAAAGCACCTGCAGCAGCACCGGCAAAATCAGAATGGCGCGGGTTTGCGGCTCGCGCAGCAGCGACTGCAGCTCTTTGCGAATCAACGTCCATAAACGATAAAACATGCTTTCTCCCTTAATCGAGCCGACGTTTGGTTTTCAGCGCCGTCAGGCCGATAAACATCACCGCCGAGGCAATCAAAAACAGCGTGTTGACGATCAACACCGAGGTGATATTCCCCGCCAGGAACAGGCTTTGCAGGGTGCTGACAAAGTAGCGCGCCGGGATGACGTAGGTTACCGCCCGGATAATCGCTGGCATGCTGTCTATCTGGAAAATAAAGCCGGACAGCATGATGGACGGTAAAAATGCAGCGTTCAGCGCGACCTGCGCGGCGTTAAACTGGTTACGCGTAATGGTGGAAATCAGCAGCCCCATGCCCAGCGTACTGAGTAAAAACAGGCTGGTGATCAGAAACAGCAGCACCAGCGAGCCGCGCCACGGCACGCCGAGAATAAACACCGTCACCAGCATACAAAGCAGCATGGCTAACATCCCCAAAACATAATAGGGCACCAGTTTGCAGAGCAGCAGTTCGGTCTTTGTCACCTGCGTGGAAAGCAGGGCCTCCATGGTGCCGCGCTCCCATTCGCGGGCCACGACCAGAGACGTCAGTATTGCGCCAATGACCGTCATGATGATGGTCACCGCGCCGGGAATAATAAAGTGCTGGCTGATGGCGGCGGGGTTAAACCAATAGCGCAGCTGTACGTCGATTAAAGGCTCAAAATGCTCCCCACGATCTTCCGCCCGCTGCTGTTGCCAGAGCTGCCATATCCCCTGCATATAGCCCTGAACAAAGTTAGCCGTATTGGGCTCGCTGCCGTCGGTGATCACCTGAATCGGAGCCGTTGCGCCGGGGCGGGCCATGTTCTGCGCAAAGTCAGGAGGAATCGTCACCATGCCGCGAATCTTCCCGGCCTGCATCAGTTGAATCAGCTGCTCGCGGTTATCGCTGATGGTGGGTTCAATAAACGGCGAGGCACTGATGGCGTGAGTGAAGTCCAGCGCGTCCTCGCTCTGCTGCTCGATCAGCACGCCGACGTGGAGGCGGCTGGAGTCCAGGTTAATGCCGTAGCCGAAGATAAACAGCAGCAGAAGAGGGATAACCACGGCGATTAACCAGCTGCTGGGATCACGCACGATTTGCCGGGTTTCTTTCACGCACAGGGCGCGGACGCGGCGCCACGATATCCTTTGGCTATGTTCGCTCATCGCTGTGCTCCTTATCCCATTCGTGAATCAGCCCGATAAACGCCTGCTCCATGGTGGGGTCAGGCGTGTCGTCATCTGCTATCTGCTGTTTCAGGTCGTCCGGCGTGCCGCTGGCAATCAGCTTGCCCCGGTATACCAGCCCGATGCGGTCGCAGTATTCGGCCTCATCCATAAAGTGAGTGGTCACCATCACCGTCACGCCTTTTTCTACCATGCTGTTGATATGCAGCCAGAACTCGCGGCGGGTAATGGGATCCACACCGGAAGTCGGTTCGTCGAGAAACAGAATATCCGGTTCGTGCATCAGCGAGCAGGCAAGCGCCAGTCGCTGCTTAAAACCCAGCGGCAGAGAATCTGTCGTGCTATTGGCGATAGGCTGCAGCGCAAACGCCTCGCTCATGCGGGCAATTTTGTCCTGCTGGGCGCGCCCGCGGAGGCCATAAACGCCGGAGAAGAAACGGAGGTTTTGTGCCACCGTCAGGTTGCCGTAGAGGGAGAATTTTTGCGCCATGTAGCCCAGGTGCTGGCGTGCTTTGCCGGAGCTGGTTTTCAAATCCATATCCAGCACCAGCGCTTTGCCCGAAGTGGGGACTAACAAACCGCACATCATCTTGAAGGTGGTGGACTTACCGGCGCCGTTAGGGCCAAGCAGCCCGAAGATTTCACCGCGCTTAACGGCAAAGTTAACGTGGTCGGTTGCGGCAAAGTCACCGAATTTTTTGGTTAGCTCTTCGGCCTGAATCACCGTTTCGCCGGGCTCGCCGTCAACGGTATGAAGAATATCGCCCAGCGGCGATTCGTTCGCGGCGGCGCCACCCAGCAAATCAATAAAAGCGTCTTCAAAGCGCGGGTCAGTTTCTTTCAGGCTGGTCTCGGGCACGTTCAGGGCATTTGCCAGCTCGCTCACTTTGGCCTCTTTAGCAAGGATCAGCCGCACCGAGCGCCCCTGAATCACGCCGTCGCTGACCTGCGGCAGCTTCAGCGCGCGCTGAAGCAGCTGGCGGTTATTCTCGTGCTCGTGGCTGACCAGCAGTGAACGTCCGGCCATCTTTTGCGTGAGCGCTTTCGGCGCGCCGTGATAAAGCAGTTCGCCTTCGTTCATCAGCAGGATTTCCCGGCATTGCTCGGCCTCATCGAGATACGATGTGCTCCAGAGGATTAGCATGCCTTCACCCGCCAGCTCGTGCACCATTTGCCACAGTTCCCGCCGGGATATGGGGTCTACGCCTACGCCAGGCTCGTCCAGCAAAAGGACTTTCGGCTGGCCGACGAGCGTACAGGCGAGACCAAGTTTTTGCTTCATCCCGCCCGAGAGCTTGCCCGCCAGCCGTTCGGTAAACGGACCGAGGGACGTGAATTCCAGTAACCGGGCAAATGTGCTTTTGCGCTGCTCCCCGGTCACGCCGCGCAGGTCGGCATAGAGCGTCAGGTTTTCCATTACCGTCAAATCTTCGTACAGGCCAAATTTCTGCGGCATGTAGCCCAGTTCAGCGTGCAGAGCGCGGTCGTCTTTAATCGGGTCGAGGCCGATCACTGAGGCACTGCCTTCGCTTGGCTGCAGCAGCCCTGCGAGCATTCTCATTAGCGTGGTTTTCCCCGCGCCGTCCGGGCCTACCAGCCCGGTGACTGCCCCGGCGTGAATTTCGCAATCCAGGCTGGCGACGGCCGGTTTTTCAAGTCCAGGGAAACGCTTCACCAGCCCCTGCAGATGAATAACCGCGTCATTGCTGCTCATGCTGAGCTCCAGCGTTGAATTTCACCGTAACGGGCATGCCCTGACGCAGCGCGTCATCTGCATCGGTCACGATAATGCGTAAGCGGTAGACTAAATCCGTGCGCAAATCGGGAGTTTCAACGGTTTTGGGCGTGAACTCCGCCGTTGGAGACACAAAGCCCACTTTGCCGTGATATGGCTTGTCCGGGCGGCCATCGGTGTAAATCAGCAGTTCGCTGCCGGGTTTGGCCTGCCCGAGGTTGGTTTCGTCGATATAAGCGCGAACCCAAACCGGGCGTGTGAGCGACAGGGTGAGTACCGTGCTGCCTGCGTTAAGCATGCTGCCGGGTTCAACGGCGCGGGTCAGCAGAGTACCGTCAGAAGGCGCAATCAGCGTGGTGTCCTGCAGATCTAGCTGCGACTGAGCCAACTGCGCTTTGGCTTGCTGAAGGCTGGCCTGCGCCTGAGCAATTTCCTGCGGGCGGTTGCCGCTGCGGTACTGGCTGAGCTTATCCTGGGCCGCCTTCAGCGTGGCTTTTGCCTGGTCGCTGGATGAGCGGGCGTTGGCTAAATCATTCGCTGAAATAGTTTTGGTCGCCCACAGTCCCTGCTGGCGCTGGTAGAAGTTTTGCGCGTAATCGTAGGCTGCCTGCGCCTGATTAACCTGCGCCGCAGCCTGGGCTATTTCTTCGTCGCGGTAGCCAGCAATAATCAAATCGTACTTAGCCTGGGCGGCCGCCACGTTGGCCTCGGCCTGGCGCAACGCGTTTTCATAGGGCGCTTTATCTATCAGCCCAAGCGGTTCACCAGTTTTGATCGCATCGCCTTCATCAACCTCAAGCGCCGCAAGCCGCCCTCCCACGCGGAAACTCAAGTTAACGGTGCGGATATCCACGTTGCCGTAGAGCGTGAGCTCGCTGTTTTGCCGGCTCTGATACCATTTCCAGCCGCCAAACGCCGCAGCCACGAGCGCTACAATCACAATCACGGCAATCACCGGCTTCTTATTGTTCATCACTAGCGTTTCCTCTGTTTAAAGATAATCCCTGCAGGATGAAATCAACGTGGCTCAGCACCACGCGGCTTATTTGCTGCACCCTGGCCTGGTCAAACTGAGGCCAGCCGGTACGCAACAGAATCGTTTCTCGCCCCAGCCGGAAGGCCAGTACCTGGCCGAGCAGCGTGTGGGTATGCAAAATAGTGTCGGTATCAAAAGGATCTCGCCCGGTGTAATGCGCCACCAGTGTGGTCAGCAGGGTGTGCATCGGGTCGATAACCTGCTGGTGAATAAGCTGATAAGCGGCGGTCGGGGAAAGCTGTTCGCGGGAGATAAATTTGCTCAGGTTGAGCGTGTCGTCGGCGGTCAGCAGGGCGATCATTTGCCCGAGGGCGGTATGGATAAGATGCCGTATTTTCTCTTTGTCCGTTTCGGGCTGGCGCAGCAGGGCTTCGGCGCGGGCAACATGCTCGTGAAAATTACCGCTGATGAAGTCAGCAATCCACTGGGCGGATGCCATATATAGCGCTTCTTTGGAGCCAAAGTAGTAGGTGATCGCGGCAATATTTTGCCCGGCCTGGGCGGCGATATCTCGCGTGGTGGCGTGCATGCCATACTCTGCGAACTGCGCGATGGCGGCGGTGATGAGCGTATTTTTAGCCTGCTCTCCGCGGCTGGTGACCGGCGTCGGCGAAGGTGTCATACCGACCTCTTAAAATGTTAATCAATCGATTGATTAAGAGTAAGCAAAGTTATCAACCCTGTCCAGAGCAAGGCTTTATTCTGTTAGCGTGGCGGAAAATGAGAATTTATGCGGAAGATCACAAAAACTGCTACACTGCACGCGAACGGCGCCGTGGTTTGCGCCTCCTCTCTTCGCCAGCTTAGCGCTGGCGCGTGATGTTCCCCCTGGAAACTACACCGCGCAATGCTGCGGTCAGGGCGGTTCTGGAGTTCCTATGTCTTTTGATTCTCTCGGCCTGAATGCCGATATTTTGCGTGCGGTGGAAGAGCAGGGCTATCGCGAGCCTACCCCAATCCAGCGCCAGGCAATCCCGGTAGTCTTATCAGGCCGTGACCTGATGGCCAGTGCCCAAACCGGCACCGGCAAAACCGCAGGCTTTACCCTGCCGCTGTTACAGCGTCTGACCGACAGCGCCCCTCACCAGAAGGGCCGTCGCCCGGTGCGTGCGCTGATCCTCACCCCAACCCGCGAACTGGCGGCGCAGATTGGTGAGAACGTCCGCGACTACAGCAAATATTTAAATATCCGCTCGCTGGTTGTCTTCGGCGGCGTGAGCATTAACCCGCAGATGATGAAGCTGCGCGGCGGCGTGGATGTGTTGGTGGCAACCCCAGGCCGTCTGCTGGATCTTGAGCATCAGAATGCCGTGAAGCTAGATCAGATCGAGATCCTGGTGCTGGACGAAGCCGACCGTATGCTGGATATGGGTTTCATTCATGACATTCGCCGCGTGCTGGCTAAACTGCCTGCGCGCCGCCAGAACCTGCTGTTCTCCGCTACTTTCTCCGACGACATTAAAGCGCTGGCTGAAAAGCTGTTGCACAACCCGGAAGAAGTGGAAGTGGCTCGCCGCAACACGGCGTCTGAGCAGGTCACGCAGCACGTTCACTTTGTGGACAAAAAACGCAAGCGGGAACTGCTGTCGCAGATGATTGGCGAAGGCAACTGGCAGCAGGTGCTGGTGTTCACCCGCACCAAACACGGCGCTAACCATCTGGCAGAGCAGCTGCAAAAAGACGGTATCACCGCGGCGGCAATCCACGGTAACAAGAGTCAGGGCGCTCGTACACGCGCGCTGGCGGACTTCAAAAGTGGCGGTATTCGCGTGCTGGTGGCGACCGATATCGCCGCTCGCGGCCTGGACATTGAAGAACTGCCGCACGTCGTTAACTATGAGTTGCCGAACGTACCGGAAGACTACGTGCACCGTATTGGCCGTACAGGTCGTGCGGCAGCCACCGGTGAAGCGTTGTCTCTGGTTTGCGTGGATGAACATAAGCTGCTGCGTGACATCGAGCGTCTGCTGAAGCGCGAGATCCCACGTATCGCATTGCCAGGTTTTGACGTTGATCCGTCTATTCCGGCTGAGCCAATCGTCAACGGTCGTCAGCAGCGTGGCGGCGGTGGTCGTGGCGGCCAGGGTGGTCGCGGTGGTCAAAGCCAGGGGCAGGGCCAGCGTCGCGGTGGCAGCGGCGGAAACGCAAATGCTTCCGGTGAGCGTAACAACGGCCCGCGCCGCAGCGGTAAACCGCAGGGCGAAGGTGCTGCGAAGCCGGCAGGGGACAATGCTCGTCGCCGTCGCCCACCGCGTAAACCAGCGGCTGCGCAGTAAGTTTCATACCCTCACCCTAACCCTCTCCCTGAAAGGGAGAGGGGAGTAAAGATACCCTGTATTTCTGTTTCCCTTTAAGGGAAGGAATGAGTGGGATCCTGGATTTTCTCCCCTTCCTCTTTGGGGGAAGGAATGAGTGAGATTCTGGGTTTCCCCCTCTCCCCCTTGGGGAGAGGGTCGGGGTGAGGGGATAACAACACAAATATTTTCGGATGCGTCATGCGTGTTCTTCTTGCCCCGATGGAAGGGGTTCTCGACTCTTTAGTCCGCGAACTTCTTACCGAGGTTAACGACTACGATCTCTGTATCACCGAATTTCTTCGCGTGGTCGATCAGCTGTTGCCGGTTAAATCTTTCCTCAAACTTTGCCCCGAGCTTAATCACGCCAGCCGCACGCCATCCGGTACGCTGGTTCGCGTTCAGCTTCTTGGGCAATACCCGCAGTGGCTGGCTGAGAACGCGGCTCGTGCGGTCGAACTCGGCTCCTGGGGCGTGGACTTAAACTGCGGCTGCCCGTCAAAGCTGGTCAACGGCAGCGGCGGCGGTGCGACTTTGCTCAAAGATCCCGAACTCATTTATCGCGGTGCGAAAGCCATGCGTGAGGCTGTGCCAGCGCATTTGCCGGTCACGGTAAAGATTCGCCTCGGCTGGGACAGCGGCGCACGTCAGTTTGAAATTGCGGATGCCGTGCAGCAGGCGGGGGCGACGGAACTGGTGGTTCACGGACGTACTAAAGAAGATGGCTACAAAGCCGAGCTGATCAACTGGGGCGCCATCGGTGAAATTCGCCAGCGGCTGTCGATCCCGGTTATCGCTAACGGTGAAATCTGGGACTGGCAAAGCGCGCAGAATTGCCTGGCCGCTACGGGATGTGATTCGGTGATGATTGGGCGTGGGGCGTTGAATGTGCCGAACCTGAGCCGGGTTATCAAATACAACGAAGCGCGAATGCCGTGGGCCGATGTCGTTACGCTTTTGCAAAAATACAGCCGCCTCGAAAAACAGGGTGATACCGGGCTGTATCACGTGGCAAGGATTAAACAGTGGCTTGGTTATTTACGTAAAGAATACGTTGAAGCAACGGAACTGTTTACCGTTATTCGTACATTAAAAACGTCCGGTGAAATCGCCAATGTTATTGGCGCGTTAAAATAATCATTTTCTACATGACCCGTTAATTGAGTTTTTAATTCACGGGCATTTTCTTTAAATCAATTCATCTTCTTTCATTATTTCCTGAATAGAGTTCACAAAATTCCATTTTAATTTTATTTAGTGCTGGAGCTGCTTGCAGCATGATGCCACTATAGCCTCATAAATTACACCAAGGATTGCTACTGTCTCACAGGCAAAACCTAAATTTATTCTCCGCATGTCGGGAAATGAATTTAGGTTTTTTTTTGCTTCTTTTTTATTAAAACAAGGGACGTTTATCATGTACTCACGCACAAAAATAACCGGTGGCATGATGCTGCTGTTTGCTTTGGGAGGTATGCCCGATGCGTTGGCCAGCTATGCTCGCTATGACGGTGGCCTGCTGACGGGCAGCCATCTTGATGCCACCTTAAAAAATGTCTGGATGTTGAATACCACCGATGCAATGGCGGACCAGGGGATTGGCGATCAGAACGCCTGGGCCCAGGCGGTGCATCTCGACTGGCAAAGCGGCTGGCTGTGGGACAGCGTGGGCATTGATGCTTCGTGGTATGGCGTAGCGAAGCTTTACGCCAACGATGCCTTCTACGGCAGGGACTTGTTGCGGGACAAAAACGGCAAAGCACAGGGCTTCAATAAGCTTGGACAACTGTATGCCAAAGCACGATGGGGCGACGCTGAGCGGCATCTCTCTCTTTGGGCTGGCTGGCGTCAGCTCTATAAATTCGGCGCGTTAAACGTCACCCGCAGCCGCGCCGCCCCCAGTACCTGGGAAGGCGTTAGCGCCGAGTTTGTCTGGGATGAGTTTGATGCAAAGGCCGCCGTCGTTAACCGCTTTTCTGAGCGCGATGAACCAGAGAAACGCCGCTTTCGCACCCTAAAAACGAACAAGCAAATTGACTATATCGCGACCAGCGAACTGAGCTGGTCTCCAGCAAAGGGCAGTAAAATCAGCTACATTGCCGCCGAGAGCGATAGCTATCTTCTTCGCCACGGGCTTGAAGCGAATACCGTGGTGCCGCTTGGCAAAGATTTTAATCTCCTGGCAAGAAGCACGTACTACTACGCCCGTGGCCTCAGCGATTGGGAGGGTGCTCGAGGGTTTAGCCGCAGCGCACAACATCTTTTTGCCCTTGTCGGTTATCAATATGGGCGGGCTGAATCCGGCCTCGGCTGGTCTCATACCCGGGCACCTCTGGATAACGGTTTAGGTCATTTTTATTGGCACTTTGGTAAAAACACCCGAGGTGCCTTTAATAGCAAAGCCGATGGCGAGGGCAATGACTATATCAACGACGGCGAACAAATGCTGTATTTATACAGCCAGTATCAGATCTTGCCTGAATTACTGGTTGGCATCTACGGCAATTACGGTTTTGGCATGCAATACAAAGGCGTGGATTTAAAAGAGTGGGAATACGGGGGCTATTTTCTCTGGCACAGCCCACAGGTTAAAGGCCTGAATGTATTCGCCGGGGCTGGGCCGAGCTATAGCTGGAAATTAACGTCTGGCAGAATGCCTTCTCTGGATGAAAAAAATCATAGTTTCCGCCGTGCGAAAGGCGTGGGGGGAAGCGTACGCGTTGAATATCGGTTTAATTTATTTTGATTCTGTCATAAATAAGGAGTGAATATGAAAAAGAACATCATCGCCGGGCTGGTGCTCACCTTAATTGCAGGTTCCGCTTTTGCCGCTGAGCGCCCGATGCGTATTCTGGTCGTCAATGATGATGGCTGCGAGTCGGTTGGGACAACCTCTCTGCAGGAGAAGCTGGCGGCAAAAGGATATGACGTCTGGATGGTGGCACCGGCCACCAATCAAAGCGGTATTGGTTCGGCCATTACCTTTAAACCAAATAAAATATTCGACGTTAAAAAGGTGGCCGATAAGCGCTACTGCTTCCCTGGCACCCCCGCAGACGCCCTTGACTTCGGCGTGCTGGGCGTAATGAAAGAGACGCCACCGGATCTGGTGATATCAGGCGTGAATGACGGCCCCAACACCGGCGTTGCGCAGCTCAACTCTGGCACCATCGGTGCCGCCGCCCGCGCGGTTCGCTATGGTTATCCGTCGATTGCCGCCAGTATTGGCTATATTCTCAACGAGCAAGAGATGAAGGCCGGGTGGCCAAGCACTCATAAATACTGGCCGGACTCAGTAGACTACGTGGTAGGTCTGGTGGATACGCTGGCGAAAACCTGGCAGCCAGGCAAGCCTGTGTTACCTGCTGGCTCAGGGTTGAGCATCAACTATCCGCCGTTAGAAAAGCAGGCCGTTAAGGGCGTGAAATTCGTTGAGAACGAACGAAACCCGGTGCCGCAGCACTACTATAAACTGCTGCCAGATGGCAAAGCGCAGCAAATCATGAGTGATAAAGTGCTGACGCCGGTGGACACAGACACCGATACCGGCTGGCTAAACCGTGGGTATATTACATGGACCGTTTTTGACGGAGAGTGGAATGCGCCGCAGTTTGACGAGCAGTATCGTAAACTGTTTGCAGCAGAAACCGTGGCCAACTAGTCAGGCAGTGTCGCGATCGCTATCACGGTTTTCGTCCTGCGCGCTTGAGCGATATATCCTCCGTGATAGAGTGCAGATGTTGGATTGTTACTGCGCTTAGCAGGCAAAACCTGATCATCTGGCTCTGCCAGAGATCAGGTTTTTTTGTTTCTGGGGTAACCATGGAAATCGCCAAGATACTGAACAATAACGTAGTGGTTATTCTCGACGAACACCAGCGCGAACAGGTGGTGATGGGGAAGGGACTGGGCTTTCAAAAAAAGCCAGGAGATAACCTCGATCGCAGCCAAATAGAAAAAGTATTTGCCCTGCAAAGCGATGAGCTGGTGGCGAGATTAAGCGAGCTGCTGAACCAGATCCCGCTGGAAGTGATGACCGCCTGCGATCGTATTATTCAACTGGCGCGTGAACGCCTCGGTAAGCTGCAGGAAAGCCTCTATATTTCACTGACGGACCACTGCCATTTCGCGATTGAGCGGCAGAAAAAAGGTATGGCGATCCGCAATGTACTGCTTTGGGAAATCAAGCGGTTATATCCCAAAGAGTTCGCTCTGGGGCTGGAGGCGATTGGCATCATTCACCGGCGCCTCGGCGTACTGCTTGCTGAAGATGAAGCGGGGTTCATCGCTCTGCATCTGGTGACAGCCCAGCTCGAAGGGGAAATGCCAGAGGTGATGGATATCACCCGCGTGATGCAGGAAATCCTGCATATCGTGAAGTACCAGCTGCAAATTGAATACCAGACCGAAAGTCTGAGCTACCAGCGCTTTGTCACGCACTTGAAGTTTTTTGCTCAAAGAATGCTCAATCGTACCACCGTGGCGGATGATGATGAAGCTCTGCATGCGGCGGTAAAAGACAACTACCCGCTGGCGTGGCGCTGTGCGGAGAAACTTCAGCAGCATCTGGCCAAAAGCTACCAGCGCGAGCTGACCAACGAAGAAATTATGTTCCTCGCTATCCATATTGAGCGAGTACGTAAAGAGAGTCGCAAAGCTTAAATAACAAAACGGATTGTGACTGCTTCGGCAGGCAAAACCTGAGCGTTAGCTTCCCTGTGGGGCGGCTGGCTCAGGTTTTTTTTTAACTTTACTCAGCAGACATCGCCCGCGGGCGGGACGTAAAAGGAACAGGGGTATGGACTATCAAGGGCTGGCGCAGGCTATCCTGAAACATGTCGGTGGCAAGGAAAACGTCGTCAGTCTGGTGCACTGCGCCACCAGGCTGCGTTTCAAACTGAATGATCCCTCGCTCGCAGAGCCTCAGGTGTTGAAGAGTAATCCGGGCGTTATCACGGTAGTGGAAAGCGGAGGGCAATTCCAGGTCGTGATTGGCAACCACGTGCACGATGTTTATACGGCGATCTGCGCTGCGGCAGGCTTCAGCGAAGAGGCCATCACAAAAGAAGTTCGTGGCGAAAAAAGCAATCCACTGAACCGGCTTATCGATATCGTTTCGGCAATTTTCACCCCTTTCCTCGGCGTGATGGCCGCCTCGGGTATCCTGAAAGGGATGCTGGCACTTAGCGTCGTTTGCGGCTGGCTAAATACCGAGTCGGCCACCTATAAAATCTGGTTCGCCGCCAGCGATTCGCTGTTTTACTTCTTCCCGCTGGTGCTGGGTTATACGGCCGGGAAAAAGTTTGGCGGCAGTCCGTTTTTGACCATGGCCATCGGGGGCGCACTTACGCATCCGCTGATTATGCAGGCTTTCGAATCTGCCTCTCAGTCTGAACGTTTTCTTGGCATTCCAGTGACCTTTATCAACTACAGCTCCTCGGTGATCCCGATCATCTTTGCTGCCTGGGTGAGCTGCTGGCTGGAAAAACGTTGCAACAAGGTTTTCCCGGCAGCAATGAAGAACTTTTTCACGCCTCTGGTTTGCCTGGGCGCCGTAGTGCCGCTGACTTTCCTGATTATTGGGCCGGCAGCAACCTGGCTGAGCCAAATGCTGGCGCACGGCTATCAGGCCATTTATGCCTTTGCGCCGTGGCTGGCGGGAACCGTGATGGGCGCTATCTGGCAGGTCTGCGTGATATTTGGCCTGCATTGGGGCCTGGTCCCCATCATGATCAACAACCTCAGCGTGCTGGGGCAGGACACGCTGATGCCGCTCCTGCTACCGGCGGTAATGGGGCAGGTCGGTGCCGCGCTTGGGGTCTTTCTCTCTACGCGGGATGCAAAGCTCAAAGTTCTGTCCGGCTCAGCGGTGACCGCGGGGATCTTCGGTATCACTGAGCCGGCGGTGTATGGCGTGACGCTGCCTAACCGCCGCCCCTTCATTTTTGGCTGCATCGCCGGGGGAATTGGTGGTGCCATTGTCGGCTTTAGTCAAAGCCATCTTTACTCCTTCGGGCTGGCAAGTATTTTCAGTCTGGCGCAGATGCTTCCGCCGGGCGGCATGGACAGCACCGTGTGGGGAGCCATCATCGGTACCCTGTTATCACTGCTGCTGGCCTGCGCGCTGACCTGGGCCTTTGGTCTGCCGCGCAGCGCGCCAGCTTCATCATCACCCACGGCCATTGCCGGAGACGAAGATATTCTGGCGCCGATGAGCGGCACGGTACTGGCGATGAGCCAGGTCCCTGATGCTACGTTTGCAGAGGGTCTGTTAGGGAAGGGCGCGGCCATTATTCCACTGACAAACGAAGTCCGCGCGCCGTTTTACGGCGAAGTCGCCTCGCTATTTCAGACCCGGCATGCCATTGGTCTGTTAAGCGACAGCGGTATTGAAGTCTTAATTCATATTGGTATCGACACGGTGAAGCTGGATGGGCAGCACTTCACTGCCCACGTCCAGCCGGGAGACAAAATTAAACCCGGCGACCTGCTCATTGAGTTCGACCGCGAAACCATCCTCGCCGCCGGGTACGACCTCGCTACGCCGATAATTGTCAGCAATAGCGAGGATTTCCGGGAAGTGACCCGCGTGACGCAGCAGTCCAGCATTGATACAGGTATGCCGTTCCTGACGGTAGAACGCTAAGCAAAGGAGAGTGACATGACAGCATTTCCGAAGACATTTCTGTGGGGCGGGGCTATTGCCGCAAACCAGGTTGAAGGCGCGTGGCAGGAGGGCGGCAAGGGCATTTCTACCTCGGACGTCATGCAGCAGGGGGTGTTTGGCCCACTGAAGGAGCGCGTGCCGGGAGACAGCGGCATTAAAGATATCGCCATCGATTTTTACCACCGCTACCCGCAGGACATTGCGCTGTTTGCTGAAATGGGGTTTAGCTGCCTGCGCATGTCCATCGCCTGGACGCGCATTTTCCCGCAAGGCGACGAGTCTGAGCCAAACGAAGCCGGGCTGGCGTATTACGACAAACTGTTTGATGAGCTGGCACAGCACGGTATTCAGCCGATGGTGACCCTCTCTCACTACGAAATGCCGTGGGGGCTGGTCAAGCAATACGGCGGCTGGGGCAATCGCAAAGTTATTGACTGCTTTGAGCGTTACGCCCGCTGCGTTTTCACCCGCTATCAGCATAAAGTGAAGCTATGGCTGACGTTCAATGAAATTAACATGTCGCTTCATGCGCCGCTGACCGGCGTCGGGCTGGAAGGGGAGCCGAACAAAGGCGAAATTTATCAGGCTATCCATCATCAGCTGGTTGCCAGCAGCCTGGCGGTGAAAGCCTGCCACGAAATCATCCCGGATGCGAAAATCGGCAATATGCTGCTGGGCGGCCTGATGTACCCGCTCACCTGTAAACCGGAAGACGTGCTGGAAACGCTGCAGGAAAACCGCAGCTGGTTGTTCTTTGGCGACGCGCAATGTCGGGGCAGCTATCCGGGTTATATGCAGCGTTATTTCCGTGACAATGGCATTCAGCTTGAAATCAGCGAGAACGATCGTGAAATTCTGAAAAATACCGTCGATTTTATCTCATTCAGCTATTACATGACCGGCTGCGTGACGGCAGATGCAGAGCTTAACGCGAAATCCCGCAGTAATATTCTCAGCATGGTGCCAAACCCGCATTTGCCAGCGTCCGAATGGGGCTGGCAGATTGACCCGACTGGCATGCGCATCCTGCTCAATATGCTGTGGGATCGCTACCAGAAACCGCTGTTTATTGTCGAAAACGGCCTGGGGGCGAAAGATAAGCCCGAAGATGACGGCACGATCAACGACGATTACCGCATCAGCTACCTGAGCGACCATCTGGTACAGGTGAGCGAGGCGATCGAGGACGGCGTAGACGTGATGGGCTACACCAGCTGGGGGCCAATCGATCTGGTTAGTGCGTCGAAAGCCGAACTGTCGAAGCGCTACGGGTTTATCTACGTTGATCGCGATGACCAGGGGAACGGCACGCTTGCACGTTCAAGAAAGAAAAGCTTCCACTGGTATAAAGAGGTGATTACCACCAACGGTGGCAGCCTGAAGCGCTAAGCCCTGGAAATAAAGCCAGTTTGCCATCAGTCTAAAAGAGGGAAAATACGTTTTCCCTCTTTCCTTTCTGCTCTCTTACGCCACATTCACCAGCCGCTGAATAAACCCGCGCAGCCACATCAGCGCGGCGTCGCTGTTATGGCGCTGATGCCACAATAAAGCAACCTCAAACGGCGGAACGTCTACCGGAACCGGGCTGGCAGTCAAACCCCAGGTTTTCTGCCAGCTGGCTGACAGTCCTGCCGGCACGGTAGCCAGCGCGGGCATTTGCATCAGCAATCCCGGCAGCGCAGCAAAATGCGGTGTGGTGTAGCTGATATGGCGCGTCTGCCCGAGCTTCGCCAGCAGGGTGTCTATCTGGCTGCTGTTGGCCTCACGATAGCTGACCAGCACGTGCCGGTGGGCAACATACTCTTCCAGCGGCAGCGGCGCACTGGCCTCGATGTGCTGCGGGTGCCAGAGCGTCACAAAATTCATGCTGGTCAACACTTCACGCTCCAGCCAGCGGGCGCTTTGGTTCGCCACGCTGATCGCCATATCCAGCTCGCCGCCTTCCAGCCTTTGGGCGTCGGTAAACGGATCGCTGGCGACAACGTTAATACGCATCCCCGGCGCGTCCTGCTTCAGCGCGGGAATAAGTTTTGGCATTAGCCACATTTCCACCCAATCGGTCATGCCGATGGTCACGGTCGCTTTGGCGCTGGCCGGGCAAAACTCTGCCTGCTGGAACAGAGCGCTTTGCAGCTGTTCCAGCAGAGGCACCAGCTCGGTGTGCAGTTCGCTTGCGCGCGCGGTGGGCTGCATGCGGTGGCCGCTGCGAATAAACAGCGGGTCGTCGAACATATCCCGCAGCCTTGCCAGCGCCCCGCTGACCGCAGGCTGCCCGAGGTGCAGCTTGTCGGCCGCCAGCGAGACGCTTTGCTCGCGGAACAGCACGGCAAAAGCGATCAGCAGATTGAGATCGATTTTGCGGAAATCATTTTCTTTGATAGTCATTATTTCTCCAATCAATTGGCGTGATGATACGCCCGACGGGATACTGGCGGCAAGTTGAACACCTGCCTGGAGAATAAAATGAAAAATTTGCTCATGCTGCTAACGCTTTTAGGCGGCACAATGTCCACTTCTGTCCTCGCCACGCCGCAGGCTATCACTCAGCAGCAATCGCCTGGCTATTACCGCATGATGCTGGGGGACTGGCAAATTACGGCGGTGTCGGACGGCACCGTAGTGGTCCCGCTGGATAAATTGCTGACGCATATCACGCCGCAGAAACTGCGCCAGCGTATGGCGGAGGATGCGATGACGCCCGCCGCAGAAACGTCGATCAATGCCTTTGTTATCAATACGGGGCGTGAATTGATTCTGGTTGATACGGGAGCCGGGGCATTATTTGGCTCTGCCGGTGGGCACCTGCTGGAGAATTTACGGGCGGCAGGTATTGCCCCTGAGGATATTTCTCTGGTGCTGCTGACCCATATTCATGCCGATCATTCCGGCGGAGTGGAATACCATGGCAAGCCCGCTTTCCCCAACGCGACGGTTCGCGTAGAGCAGAAGGATGTCGATTTCTGGCTCAACCCGGCTCACCTCAGCGACGTTGAGCCGGACCAGCGGCATACCTTTGCTGAATCTGAACGTTCGCTGCGCCCGGTGATTGATGCCGGTAAGCTAACCACTTTTCATGCGCCCACTGAAATCCTTCCCGGCATCGAAGCCATTCCTGCCGCAGGGCACACGCCGGGCAGCGTGATTTATCGTGTTAGCCGCAGCGGTCAAAACATGCTGATGTGGGGCGATATTATTCATGCTAAAGCGGTGCAGATGCCCGATCCGGAAGTGGCGATTCATTTCGATGTTAACCAACAGCAGGCGGTTGCCACGCGTGAGAAGGTGTTAAAACTGGCGGCTCAGGAAGGCGACTGGGTCGCGGCGGCGCACATTGCTTTCCCGGGGATTGGTCATGTGAAGCAAGAAGGCAAAGCCTGGCGTTGGGTGCCGGTAAACTACAGTAGCCAGGCCGGAAAGTAGCAAAAGGCGCCACAACAACGTGGCGCCAGGCGTTTTTAAAAGATCATTTTGAATACGCCGGTCACCACCAGCAGCCCGATGAGGAAGATAATCAGAATGGCCCATAAAATAATTTTCATTAGCGCTCCTTACCTTTTAGTTGGCTCTTGTTGAGTATAGGCAAGGATACGAAGACGGGGGAGTTGCCTCCCCGTAGACGGAATAATTGAGAAAAAGGGTACTACTGAGCTTTAGCGCTGGGGTTTACCGGCTGCGAGCAAGAAGATCATTGGCCGTTCGGCCTCTTCTGCCAGCCCGGGGTTGAGGGCAATTTGTTCGGCCTCCGGGCCCCATTCGTCGAGCTTTTCAATCACAAAGCCGCTTTCAATCAGGGCATTAATCCAGGTGGCCAGCTTGCGGTGCTGTTTCTTCACGCCTTCGGCAAACCAGTTGCTGAGGCGCTCGCCTTCCTGCTGATAATGATTCACCGGCCAGCTGCGTTGCCCGGTCTGATCCTGCAGCCAGGCCTGCACCGCGGCGGCGGTATAGATCGGGTGCTCGGCAGTAAAGACCAGCTTGCCGCCCGGCACCAGCGCCTGTTCAAGCGCGGCAAACAGCGGGCGAATGTCTTCCAGGTAGTGAAGCGCCAGCGAACTGTAGGCCAGATCGATACTGTTTGCCTGCAGTTGTAGGGCGGAAAGATCTTCCTGGCGATATTCGATCCCGGGACCTTCGGTCATTTCGCGGGCTTTGGCGAGCATGAGAGTCGAGACATCCAGCCCGACCGTTTTTGCCGCTCCGGCATCTCTCGCGTAGCGGCAAAACCAGCCGTAGCCGCAGCCTAAATCCAGCACCTGCTTGCCCGCCAGCGGCGGCAGCATCGCCTGAACTTTTGCCCATTCAGGCGCACCGTCCAGACCTTTTATGGAGCGGTCCAGGGTGGCGTAACCGGCAAAAAAAGCCGGGTCGTCGTAGATATTTTGCGTCATAAATCCTCTGTATTACTGAGGCCATCATTGGCCAGCAGGAATTTTAAACGCGACGCCGCCGGAAAGAAAACCGGCTCCGGCGGCAAAACCGTTAAAAACCGAAATGACTCAGCTCGGGATGATCGTCCGGGCGGCGGCCCAGCGGCCAGAAGAAGGCGCGCTCGCTCTCTTTGATCGGCGTGTCGTTGATACAGGCGTGGCGGTTAATCATCAGGCCCTGCTCGTCAAACTCCCAGTTCTCATTGCCAAAGCTGCGGAACCAGTTGCCGGAATCATCGTGCCATTCGTAGGCGAAGCGTACCGCAATGCGGTTGCCGTCGTGCGCCCAGATCTCTTTGATCAGCCGGTAGTCCAGCTCACGCTGCCACTTGCGGGTTAAAAAGCCAACGACGGCTTCACGGCCATCAACAAATTCAGCGCGGTTGCGCCAGTGAGTATTCAGGGCGTAAACCTGCGAGACGCGTTCAGGATCGCGGCTGTTCCAGGCGTCTTCCGCCAGACGAACTTTTTGTTTAGCCGTCTCGAGCGTAAACGGGGGAACCGGGGGTTTTACTGTCATGGTCTGCTCCTGTGAATGTGTAGACAGGTCTGTCTACCTCTCTAAGCTAGCCTGTGTAGACAGATTTGTCTACATGCGTCATGATAGATTTTTAACAGGAGAATTTATGCCTACTGCGACCCTCGGTGCCCGCGAGCGCATTTTGCACACCGCGCACGATTTGTTTTACCGCGACGGTATTCGTGCCACTGGCATAGACCGAATCATTAAAGAAGCCAGCGTCACCAAGGTCACTTTCTACCGGCATTTTCCGGCAAAAGACGACCTGATCCGTGCTTTTCTGGATCACCGCCACCAGCGCTGGATGGCGTGGTTTAGCCGCACGCTGGAAGCGCAAACGGGCGAAGGGAAAGGGCTGGCGGAAGCGTTAATGGCAACTTTGCAAAACTGGTTTGACGACGAGGCGTTTCGCGGTTGCGCGTTTATTAATTCGGCGGTGGAAATGGCCGAGGCGCTGCCGGAAACGCTGCCGATTGCCCGTGCCCACAAACAGGCGATGGTAGAATGTCTGGCAGGTTACTTGCCCGATAATGCAGGTGGCAGGCAGCAGGCAGAAATGCTGGCGCTGGTGATTGACGGGGCGATAGTCAAAGCCCAGCGCGATGGCGATAGCGAAGAGGCGCTGCTGCTGCTGCGGGCATGGCTGGCATTGCTGCCCTCCGTAGAGGATTAATCCTCTTTTTGCCGATGTTTGAACCACAGACGAATGCCCACGACCAGCACCACGGCAACAATAAGCCAAATCCAGTGGCGCAGGTGAGTATCCAGGCTGTGCAGCCACGGGCCGACGACTTCGCCCCCGAGATAGCCAAGCGTCGTAAACAGCGTGGCCCACAAAATGGCCCCGCAGATATTCAGCGGAATAAACAGCTTTGGCGGCAGTTTGCTGGCGCCGATGATGATTGGCCCGACGATGCGAAACCCGTACATAAAGCGGCTGCCAATCACAAACAAATACGGATGGCGGTTGATCAGCGCCTGCGCTTTGGCCACTTTCTTTTGATGTTTTTTAAAGCGAGCCAGCAGGGCGCTGCCGAAATGCCTGCCGACCAGGAACAAGACCTGGTCGCCAATCATGCCGCCGAGCGCGACAGACAGGACCACCAGCGGGAAGGTTAAAAGCCCCTGATGCGCGGCCACACCGCCTAACAGGGTAATGGTTTCCCCTTCAGCCATACTGCCGATAATCAGCGCGGCGTAGCCATACTGTTCTATTAAGCCATTGATATCCATTAAGCTGGACTCTCCTCCATGTAAAACGCTTCCCTAAAGCATACAACTCATCGCCGCCAGGCTTGTACTGAATCGGAGATATTTTTCACCTGGTTAAATAATAACCTGAAGGTGAATTATACTTGGAGTATCGCAAGCATTTGCGCCGCAGGTCCGGAGGTTGTATGAGCCATGTCTGGGGATTATTTTCCCATCCTAATCGGGAAATGCAGGAAATTAAGCGTGAGAACGAGTCCGTCTCGCATCACTACACGCACCATGTGCTGTTGATGGCGGCCATTCCCGTCATCTGCGCGTTTATCGGCACCACGCAAATCGGCTGGAACTTCGGGGACGGCACCTACGTTCAGCTCTCTATGTTTACCGGCCTGTATCTGGGCATTCTTTTCTACGCCCTGATGCTCGGCGGCGTCGCGGTGATGGGCCGGGTTATCTGGTGGATGGCGCGTAACTATCCGCAGCGTCCGTCGCTTGCCCGCTGTATGGTCTTTGCCGGCTACGTGGCCACGCCGCTGTTCTTAAGCGGGATTGTGGCGCTTTATCCGCTGGTCTGGCTGTGCATGGCGGTAGGCGCCCTGGCGCTGGTCTACACCGGCTATCTGCTCTACGTCGGCGTGCCGGACTTCCTCGGCATCGACAAAGAAGAGGGGATGAGTTTTTCCAGCTCCACCCTGGCCATTGGGGTGCTGGTGCTGGAAGTGCTGCTGGCCGTCGCGGTGATTCTGTGGGGTTATGGCTACCGTTTGTTCTGACGGAGCGAATTTACAGAAAGTTTTGATATAACGTTACGATTCTTAACTGGCAGTCAAGCGGGGCGGCGGAGTATGATTCCGGCGCCCCGCACGTTTATGTCATCCCGATGACGCTTAGCGGTGAGCCTCTACTTTTCCGGAATCATTACAGAAGTGTCACCATGCCGACAAAAATCCGTTTATCGTTGTTCAGCCTTGCGCTGATGATGACTGTGCCTTTTGCCCCGCAGGCAGAGGCCAGTAAGGTCGCCACTCACGCGGCCAGCGCCGGTCAGGAAATTGCCTCCGGCAGCGCCATGATTGTCGATCTGCAAACCAACAAGATTCTCTATTCCAGCCATCCGGATCTGGTTCGTCCTATTGCCTCTATCACTAAGCTGATGACCGCGATGGTGGTGCTGGACGCCCATCTACCGATGGATGAAATGCTGAAAGTGGACATCAGCCACACGCCTGAAATGAAAGGCGTTTACTCTCGTGTTCGCCTGAACAGCGAAATCAGCCGCAAAAACATGATGCTGCTGGCGCTGATGTCGTCAGAAAACCGCGCGGCGGCAAGCCTGGCACATCATTATCCTGGTGGCTACGACGCATTTATCCGCGCGATGAATGCGAAGGCGAAGTCCCTCGGCATGACCCACACCCGCTATGTGGAGCCGACCGGCCTGTCGATTGAAAACGTCTCAACCGCGAGCGACCTGACCAAACTGCTGGTGGCAACGCAGAAATACCCGCTGCTGGGCCAGCTCAGCACCACGCATGAAGACATGGCCACCTTCCGCAATCCGGCTTATACGCTGCCGTTCCGCAACACCAACCATTTGGTGTACCGCGAAAACTGGAATATTCAGCTGACGAAGACCGGTTTTACCAATAACGCGGGCCACTGCCTGGTGATGCGCACTGTCATCAACGGCCGCCCTGTGGCGCTGGTGGTGCTGGACGCGTTCGGGAAATACACCCACTTCGCCGACGCCAACCGCCTGCGTTCCTTCCTGGAAACCGGCAAAGTGACCCCGGTTCCGGCGGCCGCGCTAAGCTATAAGCGCTCTAAAGCGGCGCAAATGGCGAACAACACCGCCGCAGGTTCAGAAGAAGAGTAATCAGTCCGGCAGCGTCCCGTCTCCACCGTTGAGGGGGCGCTGCATCATCACCGTGTCTCGCCAGTCTCCCAGCTTAAAGCCAACGCTTCGCAAACATCCGACGGTTTCAAACCCGTGCTGGCGGTGTAATTTGCACGATCCGGTATTATTTTCCCCGTCGCCAATCACCGCAATCATCTGCCGCCACGGCCCTTTTTCACATAGCGCAATGAGCTCGCTCAACAGGGCTTTGCCAATGCCGCGTCCGGTCATGCTGGCATCGATATACACCGAATCCTCAACCGTGTAGCGGTAGCCGGGGCGAGGGCGGTACACCGTGGCGTAGCAGTAGCCCACCACTTGATTATCAATCACCGCGACCAGCCACGGCAGGCCATGAGCGCGAACCGCCGCCAGCCGCTCGGTCATCTGTTTTCCATCAGGCGGGATTTCTTCAAACGATCCTTTGCCGTTCAGCACGTGCCAGGCATAAATCGTTGTCATGACGGGGATATCGTCGGGGGTGGCTTCCCTGATGAGTACGGCAGGGAAAGGCAGAGTTTCTACTGCGGACATCTTTCGCTCCTTGGGCAGAAAAAGGGTGAAGTTGTTCTTCACCCGTTTCATTAATCTATGCTCAAAAAAGAATGAAACATAGTTCGCCCGTCATAGGAGAAACTTATCTCCGTCAGCCGTGCTCCTGCGCGCTGTCGTCTTCGGCCCAGCCTTTACGCCGGGTTGTTTTTCCAATCCCCGGGTTCATGCTGTTGGTGGGATCGTTGGCCTTGTAGAACTGCTTCAGCGTTTCCGGCGCTTTGTAGAGATGGCCGACGTTATGCTCGGCGGGGTACTGCGCCCCGCGCTCGTGCAACAGCGCCAGCATCTGCTCTTTCAGTTCGTGCACGTCCACGCCTTTTTTAACGATGTAATCCTGGTGGAAGACATGGCACATAAAGTGGCCGTAATAGAGGCGGTGGATCAGCTTCTCGCCGATCTCCGGCGGCAGTTCTTCGAACCAGTCTTCATCGTTGCGGCGCAGCGCGATATCCAGCGCCAGAATATCTTCCACCTCATCCGCATGCACGGCGTGATAGCGAATGGCAGCCCCGGCGGCGGCAAAGCGGTGCAGGAAGGCTTTGCTGCCTTCTTCCGCCGTACAAACGAAGAAGTCACCCTCGGCGGTTTTAAAATATTCGCTCAGCCACGCTTTGGCTTCATCGATCCCGTCCCCGGCCATTTTCAACAGCAGGTGGTGAGGATATTTATCGCGCCAGGTTTTCATGCGTTCCGGCAGGTGCGCCGGGAAGACGCTGCCGAGTTTCTGCATAAAGCGGTCGGTAAAGTGCGGTTTAAACAGCGACACTTTGTCGAGCATCGCGTCGGTGCGCCCCTTCATGGTGAAGAAGAACGGCATTTTGTCGGTGCCGAGCTTGTCGATCATCAGGAACGTGTCTTTGCCGTACTTCTCCGCGATGTCGTAAATATCGCGGTGCATATACTCCCCGGCAACCGGCAGATTTTCGAAGTTGGCCAGAATGTGGCGGCGAATTTCGCTCAGCACGCGGGGCTGGTTGGTGCCGATGTAAAACACCTGCTGGCGTTTTTCCGCCGGGAAGGTGTCGAGGCGGACGGCGAAGACCGCCAGCTTGCCCGCGCAGCCGGAAGATTCAAACAGGCGGTCCGGGTCAGCGTTATAACGCGCGGGCGTGTCGGCCTCAACGTCGCGTACGCGGGTGACATAGTCGTGGTCGTGAGCGTGGCGGCCATCGTGCTGCACGTCGCTGTCTTTCACGCGCTCATCGTCGAGCGCGGCAAGAATTTGTTCTGGCGTGGTGCCGAGGTTAATCCCCAGATGGTTTACCAACTGCAGCTTGCCGCTTTCATCAATGCGCGCGAAAAGCGACATCTCGGTGTAGGCCGGGCCGCGCTGCACCAGTGACCCGCCGGAGTTGTTGCAAATCCCGCCGATAACCGAAGCGCCAATACAGGATGAGCCAATCACCGAATGCGGCTCGCGCCCGAGCGGCTTCAGCGCTTTTTCCAGCGAGTACAGCGTGGTGCCTGGATACGCCAGCACCTGCTCGCCCTTATCCAGCAGATGCAGCTTGTCGAGGCGCAGCGTGCTGATAATCACAATATCGCGGTCGTAGTCGCTGCCGCTGGGCGTCGAGCCTTCGGTCAGGCCGGTGTTGGCGGCCTGCATAATAATAATTTTATCCGCCGCGACGCAGGTGCTTAATACGCGCCACAGCTCCAGCAGAGAGCCAGGGAAGACCACTGCCAGCGCTTCCCCCTGGCCTGAACGGAAGCCTTTGCGGTAGCGGGCCGTTTTGGCCGGATCGGTTAAAACATGGTGCGAGCCAACGTGGCGAGAGAGTTCGTTTATCAGCGTTTTATTATCGGAAGTCATCAAAACAGACATGGATCCACTCCTTGTGATGGCATCAAAAAGCCTGTCGTTAAGCATAGCGCCGAAAAACGTGAGCGTAACGAGGAAATCTCCACGAAATCAGCAGCCAGACTTGGCTACGCTCTTCTTACCGTGATGGCGATGTGGCAAACTGCACGCCTTAACAAACGCTTGTGAGAGTGAATCCGATGAAATGGCTCTGTTCTGTAGGGATTGCCGTAAGCCTGGCGCTGCAGCCTGCGCTGGCCGACGAAATGTTTGGCCCGCACCCTTTAACGCCGGAAGCGCGTGATGCCTACGTCACCGACCTGCTGAAAAAAATGACCACCGATGAAAAAATCGGTCAGCTGCGTTTGATAAGCGTCGGCCCGGACAACCCGAAAGAAGCCATCCGCGAAATGATCAAAGCCGGGCAGGTGGGGGCCATTTTCAACACGGTCACCCGTCAGGATATCCGCACCATGCAGGACCAGGTGATGCAGCTCAGCCGCCTGAAAATTCCTCTCTTCTTCGCCTACGATGTGGTGCACGGCCAACGTACCGTTTTCCCGATAAGCCTCGGCCTGGCGTCTTCGTTCAATTTGGATGCGGTCAAAACCGTGGGGCGGATTTCCGCCTATGAAGCCGCCGACGACGGTCTGAACATGACCTGGGCGCCAATGGTGGACGTCTCGCGCGATCCGCGCTGGGGCCGCGTCTCCGAAGGCTTTGGGGAAGACACCTACCTGACTTCGATTATGGGCCGCACCATGGTTGAAGCGATGCAGGGCAAAAGTCCGGCCGATCGCTACTCGGTGATGACCAGCGTGAAACACTTCGCCGCCTATGGCGCGGTGGAAGGCGGGAAAGAGTACAACACCGTCGACATGAGCCCGCAGCGCCTGTTCAACGACTACATGCCGCCGTACAAAGCCGCGCTGGATGCGGGCAGCGGTGGCGTAATGGTGGCGCTGAACTCCCTGAACGGCACGCCGGCCTCCGCCGACAGCTGGCTATTAAAAGATTTGCTGCGCGACGAATGGAAATTCAAAGGCATCACCATCTCCGATCACGGCGCGATTAAAGAGCTCATCAAACACGGCGTAGCCAGCGACCCGAAAGACGCGGTGCGCATTGCGCTCAACTCCGGCATCAACATGAGCATGAGTGATGAGTACTACAGCAAATACCTGCCGGAGCTGGTGAAAAGCGGCGCGGTGCCGATGAAAGAGCTGGATGACGCCACCCGCCACGTGCTGAACGTGAAATACGACATGGGGTTGTTCAACGATCCGTACAGCCACCTCGGGCCGAAAGACTCTGATCCGGTAGATACCAACGCCGAAAGCCGCCTGCACCGCAAAGAAGCGCGTGAAGTGGCGCGAGAAAGCATGGTGCTGCTGAAAAACCGTCTGCAAACGCTGCCGCTGAAAAAGACCTCTACCATTGCGGTGATTGGTCCCCTGGCGGACAGCAAGCGTGACGCCATGGGCAGCTGGTCAGCCGCAGGCGTGGCCGCGCAGTCCGTCACCCCGCTGGAGGGCATCAGAAATGCCGTTGGCCAGCAGGGCAAAGTGGTGTTCGCGAAGGGCGCGAACGTGACCGATGAAAAAGATATCGTCGAGTTCCTGAACCAGTACGAACCGGCGGTCACCGTTGACCCGCGCACGCCGAAGGCGATGATCGACGAAGCGGTGAATACGGCGAAAAATGCCGACGTGGTCGTGGCGGTGGTCGGTGAAGCCCAGGGCATGGCGCATGAAGCGTCCAGCCGCACCAACCTGACGCTGCCGCAGAGCCAGCGTGACCTGATTGCTGCGCTGAAGGCTACCGGTAAACCGCTGGTGTTAGTGTTGATGAACGGCCGTCCTCTGGCGCTGGTGAAAGAAGACCAGCAGGCGGACGCGCTGCTTGAAGCCTGGTATGGCGGCACGGAAGGCGGTAACGCCGTCGCTGACATTCTGTTCGGCGACTACAACCCGTCCGGCAAACTGCCGATGTCCTTCCCGCGTTCCGTAGGGCAAATTCCGACGTACTACAGCCACCTGAATACCGGCCGCCCGTACGATCCGGAAAAACCGAACAAATACACCTCCCGCTACTTTGATGAAGCCAACGGGCCGCTGTATCCGTTTGGCTACGGCCTGAGCTACACCACCTTTAAAGTCGGTGACGTGAAGCTCTCTGCCCCTGGCATGAAGCGCGACGGCAAAGTTGAAGCGTCGGTTACTGTCACCAACACCGGCGATCGGGCAGGGGAAACCGTGGTGCAGATGTACCTGCAGGACGTGACTGCTTCCATGAGCCGCCCGGTGAAAGAGCTGAAAGGCTTTAAGAAAGTGGCGCTGAAAGCGGGCGAAAGCCAGACGGTCAGCTTCCCAATCGACATCAGCGCCCTGAAGTTCTGGAACGCGAAGATGAAGTACGATGCCGAGCCGGGCAAGTTCAACGTGTTTATCGGCCTCGATTCCGCCCGCGTGCAGCAGGGTGAATTTGAGCTGAAATAAACAAGCAGATACTTGAAAAAAGCCACCTTTCGGGGTGGCTGTTTTTTTAGATGTAATTAATGTTCCGCTGAAAGCTAGCGTATTCCCTGATTGTTTTCGGTGCCCAGATTGAGCTCGTTTAATACTGGCGCAACAGAATAGAATGAGCCGCAAACGACGATCGCATCGTCGGCACTGGCGTCATCTCTGGCCGCTTCCCAGCCGGATAAAATATCCGGGAAGCATTTTGCCTGCGGTAAATACTGAGCAATATCTTCAGCTGTAGAGCTTCTGGGGCCCGCCTGAATGCCACAGCAATACCACTCCCCGGCAAGCTCTTTTAACTGTTCAACAGTGCCTTTGATATCTTTATTAATAAGCATGCCGAACACAAAAAGGTACTTTCCCTTTGTGGGGAAGTTGCGCAATCTTTCCGCTAAATATGCCGCAGCGTGAGGATTATGCGCCACATCTAAAATCACCGCCGGTTGATGGTTAATGACTTGAAAACGGCCCGGCAAATTGGCTTTATCTATGACTTCGTCCAACGCGGTAAGATCAAATTTAAGCCCGCTGACGCGCAGGGCCGCGACGGCGGTAGCCACGTTATCCCGAGGCATTTTAGGCTGACTCAGCGGCGCTATTTCGCCGAAGCTATCGCTAAACGACCATGTATCTCCACGATCTATTACTTGCCAGTTGGTCCCGCGTTGATGGCTAATCGCGCCAATCTGTGCCGCATAACGGAGCAATGACGCCGGAGCCTGAACTTGCCCAATCACCGCCGGACGACCGGGGCGGAAGATGCCCGCTTTGATTTCGCCGATGGCTTCGGTGCCTTTCCCCAGCCAGTCTTCATGATCCAGTGCCACGTTGGTAATCACAGAGACATCCGGCGTGAGAATGTTGGTCGCATCATCCCGGCCGCCCATGCCAACCTCAATGATTGCGACATCAACCTGAGCCCATTTCATCAGGCAAAACGCGCCTAGCGTATTGAACTCGAAAGGCGTGAGCGTAGTGGCCTCGCGTGCTTTTTCAATTTCAACAAAGGCAGAAATATGGGCGGCATCCGACAGTTCCTGGCCCTGAATGCGCACGGTCTCTTTATAGTGGATCATGTGGGGTGAGCTGAAGATGCCCACTTTGTGCCCTGACAGCATGAGCACTTTCTCGAGGGTATGGCAGGTGGTGCCTTTCCCGTTGGTCCCGCCAACCAAAAAGACAAAAGGCGCGGGCTTTAAGACATTCAGTTTGGCTGCCACGTCCTTGATTCTGTCCAGGCCCATATCAATGACCTGCGAATGAAGGCTGTCGATGTAAGCCAGCCAGCGAGGTAAGTCTGAGGTGAGATCGGGTATGTTTGCGCGGTTGCTCATCAAATATTCCTTGGAAAAAACGTCAATCTGCGGGGTGGGGTTGCCGCTTTAGCTGGCCGGGTTCAGGACGAAATTGAAGTCCAGGGTGCAGAACGATTGCGGGCAAAACGTACCGTCAGGCGCAATGCCCGGCGCGTGTTCAACCCAGTCGGCAATCAACGAGGCTCTTACGCCAAATACGCTGTCTGAATTGAGGTATTCATCCTCTTTATTGAAGACATGCGTAATTAAACGCTGATATCCCTCAGCGTTGATCATGAAGTGCAGATGCGCCGGGCGCCACGCAGCTCTCCCCTGGGCGGCAAGCAGGCTGCCGACCGGGCCGTCGCTGGGGATCTCATAAGCCTCAGGAACAACGGTTCTGAAGAAGAACTCTCCCTGCGAGTCTGCCTTCAGGACACCTCGACAGCGAAGTCCGTGAACATCCGATGCCTGCACATCGTATTGACCATCGCCGTCGGCATGCCAGATATCAATCGTTGCATTGGCGACGGCTTCCCCGCCGATCCCGGTTACTTTGCCTGTTACAAACCACGGTGTACCCGGCGCGCCCTGTGAAAAATCGTCTCCAGGTGCAAGCTGGGGAGCTTCCGCTACATGGAAAGGCCCAAATACGGTGGATTCCGTGCAGCCCGCGGGTTTGCGATTATTTTGCGCAATCACCAAAGAAGATAATCCCAGCACATCGGAAAGCAAAATAAACTCCTGGCGTTCGGGGCTGCAATATTTTCCAACCTGGGTAAGAAATTCAATGCCTTTCTCCCACTCCTGCTCCGTCAGCTGTACGTCCCGGGCAAAAGAATGCAAATGCTCGATCAGACCAGTAAAAATCGTATGCATACGGTCGTCGGGGGGAATTGAAATTCTGGAGAGCACTTCCTGGGTAATATTTTTATCATTAATGTTTAACATTTTATTATGTCTCGCTGCCACGAGGAGTAGGGTGAGGGACCCACAATGTGACACTGACTTTTTAAACTTTAAATATCTTCTTCTGGAATTAATGTAATCAAGTGTATTAATTTTGGTTTAATTATTTTTGTGTGGTTATTAAGAGGTTAGACGTCTAACTTCACGGGCTTGTCTGGTTTTTATAGTTTTTCACATCAATAAAAAAATAATAAAAATAAATATGAATAAAATGCGGCAGTGAAACGTTAGCTGAGTATGTCCGCTACCGGAAATACTCCATGCTGCGTATTTTTCTGAAAATAATCCTCGGCCTGTCGTTCAGTCCCTGGCTGTATGCCGCGCCGGAAAGCTACAGCGTCCTCACGCCGCAAACGGCGATAGAACTTTCATGGCGCGCTTTTGGCGGGACTTCTCAGGCGCACCTCGAGGGTGTCACTGGCTCACTTTTGCTGGATGCAGGGAACGATATGCACGACAGCATCAGCGTGCACATCCCCGTCGCGACGCTTCAGGCTTCAAACAGCCTGCTGACGTATCAGCTGCAGGGCGGGTTATTCTTTGATACCGCACATTATCCTATGCTCACGTTTACCAGCACCAGAGTTGTGGCTCAGGGCAACGGGCGATACAGGATTTTTGGCATAGTGCAGGTAAAAAATGTCCAGCGTCCGGTGGTTTTGGAGGCAAGTCTGGATCACGCACCCGCATTAACTTCAGGCCCAAGTGCTCTCTCATTACGTGCCACAACGGTTATCTCCCGCGCCGCCTTTAATATGGATAAATTTGAGGCCGTGGTGGATGACAGTGTTGCGATTGAGATTAGAATTCGCGCAAGGGTTGGCTAGGTTTTTTTAAGTAAGTTTTTGTTATGTATGTGTTTAATTGCTTATTCTTTGAGGTGGGCGGTGTCCCTATTTTAACCTTTCAATTTTCCGTTCACCCGTAGATCGATTTCCCATATACGCTCAGAGCACGGTGAACGTGTCAGGGGGCATTACGCCATGCCCCCTGACAACCCCCGGCGCCCGGCGAACTCATCGCCGCTGAAGCGGTAAACCCACCGGCTATCACCCAAACATTCGGGGTCGTTCGCGATTCGTTCCCGACGATCGCTCTCTTTCGCTGTTCCCGACAGCTCAACCCCGCCTGAGTTGGGTCATAACCGGGGGCGATGGGAGCCGGGGACAAGGGCGTAGCTGTAAGACTTGAAGCAACAATGATTTTCAGAATAGCTGTGGGCTAACAGCGAGGCACGGTTCCGGCTTAAATCGCCTCTGTTTTCTCTCCGACTGGCCAGGGTCCGGCCGTCGGGAACGGCCGGAGGCTGAGAGCGTCGGGAACGCATCTCAGCCGACCCAGGACTGGGAGATAAAACGGAGGTCTGCCGCTTCAGCGGTCGATTTATTTCGCCGGGAGTCCGGGTTCTCAGGGGAGTGACGGTGATTCCCCTGAGACGTTCACCGATGCGGTGGCTACATATAAAAAAGGGCTGGAAGTGAACGGAACATTAGCCGACCCTTCATAATCGCGGGTATTTGCTGCCATAAGCCCACCCGGAAACCATCAATAGCTCTCTCATTACGTGCCACAACGGTTATCTCTCGCGCCGCCTTTAATATGGATAAATTTGAGGCCGTGGTGGATGACAGTGTTGCGATTGAGATTAGAATTCGCGCAAGGGTTGGCTAGGTTTTTTTAAGTAAGTTTTTGTTATGTATGTGTTTAATTGCTTATTCTTTGAGGTGGGCGGTGTCCCTATTTTAACCTTTCAATTTTCCGTTCACCCGTAGATCGATTTCCCATATACGCTCAGAGCACGGTGAATGTGTCAGGGGGCATTACGCCATGCCCCCTGACAACCCCCGGCGCCCGGCGAGCTCATCGCCGCTGAAGCGGTAAACCCACCGGCTATCACCCAAACATTCGGGGTCGTTCGCGATTCGTTCCCGACGATCGCTCTCTTTCGCTGTTCCCGACAGCTCAACCCCGCCTGAGTTGGGTCATAACCGGGGGCGATGAGAGCCGTGAACAAGGGCGTGGCTGTGGGACTTTCAGCAACGTTAACGTTCCGTATGGCTGCGGGATTGAAGCGAGGCACGGTTCCGGCTTAAATCGCCTCCATTTTCTCTCCGACTGGCCAGGGTCCGGCCGTCGGGAACGGCCGGAGGCTGAGAGCGTCGGGAACGCATCTCAGCCGACCCAGGACTGGGAGATAAAACGGAGGTCTGCCGCTTCAGCGGTCGATTTATTTCGCCGGGAGTCCGGGGTCTCGGGGGAGTGACGGTGACTCCCCCGAGTCGTTCACAAGTGCGGGGGCTGCATATAAAACAGGACTCAAAGTGAACGGAACTTTAGCCGACCTTGCATAATCGCGGGTATTTGCTGCCATAAGCCCACCCGGAAACCATCAATACAAATTCTGCGGTGTAAAAATCCCGTGGTGAGACGCGCGGAAAGGGATCACCGTCGCAGGCGCCGGAGCAGACTCTGCATTGAGCGAATCCAGAAAAGCTCTGGCCCACCACTGGCTGTCGTACCTTTCCACTTTGGCCAGCAGCTGCTGGTGACGGCGTTTGCGCTCGTGCAGCGGCATCGTCAGCGCGGAGTACAGCGCATGGCTTGCTTCGTTGGCATCGTAGGGATTGATCAACACCGCATCCGTCAGCTGTTCTGCCGTGCCGGTCAGGGCCGACAGCATCAGTACGCCGGGGTCTTCGGCATCCTGCGCGAGAACAAAGGCTTTTGCCTCCAGGCTCATCCCCTCAGAAAGTGGGGTGAACATCGCCACGTGGGCGTTACGGTAAAACGCGTAAATCAAATCGGAGTGGCACAGATGGTTGCGAATATAGTTGATGGGGTACCAGCCCGAATCCCCAAAGCGAGCGTTAATGTCTGCGCACTGGTGTTCCAGCTGGTCGCAGAGATCCCGCGCCGACCACGAATAGCCCCTTGAAGCATCAGAAATTTGCAGCAGGCTGACGTCACGCAGGTACTCCGGGTGCGAACTTAGAAACGTTTCCATCGTATTCAGGTGGCAATGCACGCCGCTGATATCGCTGATGGTGTCGTTGCTGATCACAATCTGGCGAGGGTAGTTGCGCACCGCTTCGGCGTTGGTGTGCGAAAGCGGCGGCAGGGTTTTATCCACGCCGCAGGGAAAAATCCCCAGCCGGATAATGTGCCCGTTAAGCTGAATAAGATTATCCGCCAGCCGCTCCACGCGATAAAACCGCAGCGCATAGGCGAGGAAATTATTCACATCTCCGCTCGACTGGAAGCCAAGCAGATCGTAGCTGAACAGCGCCTGCATCAGGCTGTCGTGCTCGGGCACCGAGCGCAGCACATCGCCTGGCGGGAAGGGCTGATGCAGGAAGAAGCCGCAGCGGTTGGTGTAGCCATCCTCTTTGAGCATCTTGCCGGTGAACAGCAGATGGTAGTCCTGCACCCAGACGAGATCGTCAGGCTCAATTTTGGCGGCCACCCGAGCTTTCACATCATAGTTATAGTTCTTCCAGGTGGTGAAATACTCTTTTTTATAGTGGATCAAATCCGGGCGATTGTGGAAAACCGGCCACAGCACCTGATGAATATAGCCCTGGTAAAAGTTGTCATACTCGTTGGGGGTCAGCGCCCAGCTGTATTGCTGGTAGCCCGACTGGCTGAAAAAACGCTCTTTTCTCTGCTTATTCCCGGCGGCTATTTCACCGTTCCAGCCAAACCACAGGCCCGAATGTTTCTTCAGAACGGCATGAAGGACCGGAAGCAAAGGATCGCCGCGCTGCCCGCGTTCTGGTTCGCAGCGATTAGACAGCATAATAAGACGAGACATACATCACCTCAGGTTAGCATTCGGGTTGATAGCGCACGGGCGTTAGCGGGACAGCACCGCTTCTTCCTGGGTCACGATAGTTTCAAACCACGCCAGTTCCGACAGCTTGTGGGTCACCCACTGGCGGGAGAACGCTTCCCCCAGGCTTTCGGTCATGTAATGGCTTTGCTGAAACTCTGCGATTGCGACGTGCTGGAACAGCGGCAGCTCAGGGGCAAACAGCGCCGAATTCTTTAGGGTATCGCTGTCGATATTTTCCAGCCCGTAAAGCATGCCGGTCAGAATGGCGGCCATCGCCAGATACGGGTTCACGTCGGCCCCGGCCAGGCGGTACTCAATGCGGCGGTTGCTGTCGTCGGAGCAGGGGATGCGCAAGGCGGCGCTGCGCTTGTTGTAGCCCCAGGAACTGAACAGCGGCTCATTAAGATTTTTGCGCAACCGCCTGAAAGAGTTAACGTGTGGAGCGATAACGGCCACGGCGGCGGGCATGGTTTGCAACATCCCCGCCAGGCAGAGCTGGGTCATTTCGTTCAGGTTTTCCGCCGGGGAGGCAAAAACGTTGTCGCCTTTGCGGTCGTTCAGGCTGATATGAAAATGCAGGCCATTCCCGGCCAGGTGCGAAAACGGCTTTGCCATAAAGTTTGCCTGATAGCCAAACTTATCGGCCACAATACTGGTCAGGCGGCGTAGCGCCAGCACGCTTTCGCACACGCCAACGATGTCTTTGCCATGCTTCAGGTTCAGCTCAAACTGCCCGGCTTCCGCTTCGCAGACGATACCGCTCAGCGGCAGTTTTTGATCGGCGGCGGCCTGCTCCAGCGCTTCAATAAAAGCGGTGTAATCGGACGGGACGGGCATATAAAAGCAGCCCTGGGCCGGGACGTCCTGCTGGGCTTTGCTGACCAGGTAAAACTCTATTTCCGGCGCGGCGACCGGGTACAGGCCGTGGTAATGAAACTTCTGCAGGACATTTTCCAGCACCACTCTGGGTTCCAGCGCGTAGCCGCTGCCGTCGCTCTGCTTCATGGTCAACAGCAACTGCGCGTTGTGCTTCGGGTCGTGGGCGCAGGGCCGCAGCGTACCCGCCACCGGCAGGCAAAGCCCGTCGGGCTCGTCGTATTCCACGCTGGCCGAGGCCTGGCTAAACGGCTTGCCCTCGTGATCCATCGCGTAAACGGATTGTGGGAAATAACAGCCGGCAGAGAGCGACAGCAGGCTGTCTACCGCGATGCGTTTGCCGCGAAAAGCCCCGTTGACGTCATTGAGGTAAATATCAACGTGCTTTGTGTCTGGGTGACGCTGCAAGTAGCGCTGCACCTCTTCGGCAAACTCTTTAGCTCGCTCCTCCGCTGGCTTTTGCCGCGCTGACTGGCCGACGGATCCTTCACTGGATGAGGCCTGCGGAAAAGCGAAAAGCGTAAAAATGTTTTTAACGAGCGAGTGGTGAATGAGTGAGTTCATGGCGGTCTTTTTCTAAGCCTCTCGGCGACGAAAAGAGCATATTCACTGGCGTATAAAAAGAAGGTAAAAAAGCCAAAGCGGTGGGTAAAAAAAGTATAAATGACAATAAGTGTAGGGCTTTAGCCCGACCGTTGAGGCGTTGGTGATGGCGTTTACGACGGCCAGCCTGTCCAAACGAGTTCGCATATCATATACCGCTTAGTGCTTTCCCCAGCTGATTCAAACTCGGCTATTCTTTGTTTACTGCATGATTTTTAAGTAAAGAACAACGAGGAATAACTATGAACATATCAACACGTTGGGGTTTGGCAGGATTAGTGATGTTGGCAGCAGGCGCGCAGGCGGCTGAACCGGTGAAAGTCGGCTCTAAAATTGATACCGAAGGCTCTTTGCTCGGCAATATTATTTTGCAGGTGCTGGAAAGCCATGATGTAAAAACCGTCAACAAAGTCCAGCTCGGTACCACCCCGGTTGTGCGCGGGGCGATTACCTCCGGTGAGCTGGATATTTACCCGGAATACACCGGCAACGGCGCGTTCTTCTTTAAAACTGAAAACGATCCGGCCTGGAAAGATGCCCAAAAGGGCTATGAAAAAGTTAAGCAACTGGATTACGACAAAAACCATCTGGTCTGGCTGACGCCGGCCCCGGCCAATAACACTTACACCATCGCGGTACGTAAGGATTTGGCGGAGAAAAACCACCTGGTTTCCCTGGCCGACCTTAGCGAATACCTGAAAAAGGGCGGCACCTTTAAGCTGGCGGCTTCCGCCGAGTTTATTGAGCGTTCCGACGCGCTGCCTGCTTTCGAAAAAGCTTACGGCTTTAAGCTGGAACAAAGCCAGCTGCTTTCCCTGGCCGGGGGCGACACCGCAGTAACCATTAAAGCAGCAGCGCAGCAAACCTCCGGCGTTAACGCCGCGATGGCCTACGGCACCGATGGCCCGGTTGCGGCCCTGGGTCTGGAAACGCTCACCGACCCTAAAGGCGTACAGGCAGTTTCTGCGCCAACCGCCGTGGTGCGTGAGGCCGTGCTGAAAGAGTACCCGCAAATTGGCGACTGGCTGAAACCGGTCTTTACTTCCCTCGACCAGAAAACCCTGCAGCAGTTGAACGCGAAAATTGCCGTGGAAGGTCAGGATGCCAAAAAAGTGGCCGCTGATTACTTAAAGCAAAAAGGCTTTGTTAAATAGCCTGCTGGCGGCGTGCATCGTGCATAAACGCGCGAAATGCACGTCGTTATCTGGTCTGCCTCAAACAGCCGAAAACGCTGGTTTTCGGCTGTTTGTCCTCAATCTGCTGGAATGACGTTTGCTAAAAATTCATAACAGGGTACTGCTGCTGCTGGTGTTACTGCTGGCGGCCGCCTTGATGTTACTCCCGATCATCAACAACGCGCCTAACCGCCTGGTTTCCGGCGAGCCGCTGGGCTTTACCCAGTTGCCCGGCACGCTGCATTACTGGCTGGTGATTCCTTTTCTGATGCTGGCTGGCCTGACGCTGGCACCCGCACGCGCCCTCACGCAACTGGTGATTATTGCCACCGGTGAACTGCTGTTTATCGGCCTGCTGTTACTACTGGGGCATACCGCGAGCCAGCTTGCCCTTGAGGGCAGTTCCCTCGCGCGTACGTCTCCCGGCAGTGGACTGTGGCTGATGCTGGCGGTTTGCCTGCTGCTGTGCGCCGATGCGGCTAACCGCCTTACGGCCAGCCCTTTGTGGCGGCTCTTGCTGAATCTCCAGGTCTGGCTCGTCCCCGTCGCGCTGCTGGCAACCGGCTACTTCAGCGATCTTTCGCTGATGAAGGAGTATGTCAACCGCCAGGACGTGTTTGACGATGCCCTGAGCCGCCACCTGGCCCTGCTGGCCGGCACGCTGGTTCCGGCGCTGCTGATTGGCGTCCCGCTGGGGCTGCTTTGCTATCGCCGCCCGGCCTGGCAATCCGGCGTGTTTTCTCTGCTCAACGTGATCCAGACGGTGCCGTCCGTGGCGCTGTTCGGCCTGCTGATTGCGCCGCTGGCGGGCCTTGCCGCCTGGCTGCCGTGGCTGGGGAAAATTGGCGTGAGCGGCATTGGCGTCGCGCCTGCACTGATTGCGCTGGTGCTTTATGCGCTCTTGCCACTGGTGCGTGGCGTCGTGGCGGGTTTGCAGCAGGTGCCGCGCAACATCGTGGAAAGTGCGCTGGGCATGGGCATGTCGCGGGCGCAAATTTTCTGGCGAGCGGAAGTGCCGCTGGCGTTGCCGGTGCTGCTGCGCAGCCTGCGTGTGGTCTGCGTGCAGACTATCGGCATGGCGGTTATCGCCGCGCTGATTGGCGCGGGCGGGTTTGGCTCGATTATTTTCCAGGGGCTGCTGAGCAGCGCGCTGGATCTGGTTCTGCTTGGCGTGATGCCGGTTATCGCCCTGGCGGTGATCGTCGATGCGCTGTTTAAGCTGTTTATTTCTCTGCTGGAGGCAAAATAATGATCGAGTTCGATCGCGTCAGCAAATACTTCCACGGCGAAGCGGCGGTCAGTGATTTGACGCTGAACATCCGTGAAGGGCAATTCACCGTGCTGATCGGCACCTCCGGCTCAGGCAAGTCCACCACGCTGAAGATGATCAACCGGCTGGTGGAGCACGACGAAGGGCGCATTCGCTTTGCCGGGGAAGAAATCCGCAGCTTTGACCCGAAAGTGCTTCGCCGCCGCATGGGCTACGCCATCCAGTCCATTGGCCTGTTCCCGCACTGGACGGTGGCGCAGAACATCGCCACGGTGCCTGAGCTGCTGAAGTGGCCGAAGGCGAGAGTCGCCGAACGTATTGACGAGCTGCTGGAGCTGTTAGGCCTGGACGCCGCGCAGTTCCGCGACCGTTATCCGCACCAGCTCTCCGGCGGGCAGCAGCAGCGTGTGGGTGTGGCCCGTGCGCTGGCAGCCGACCCGGAAGTGCTACTGATGGACGAGCCTTTTGGGGCGCTGGATCCGGTCACCCGCGCGACGCTACAGCAGGAGATGATTCGCATTCATCAACTGCTGGGACGTACCATTGTGCTGGTGACGCACGACATCGACGAGGCCTTAACGCTGGCCGACAACATCGTGCTGATGGACGGCGGCAAAGTTATCCAGCAGGGCACGCCGCTGGAGCTGCTGACCAACCCGGCCAACGATTTTGTCCGTGACTTCTTTGGCCGCAGCGAGCTTGGTGTCCGGCTGCTTTCGCTGCGCCACGTCGCGGACAGCATTCGCGCCGATGAGCGTCTGGAAGGCGAGCCTATCCGGGCAGACATGACGCTGCGCGAGGCGCTCTCGCTGTTTATTGACCGCCAGTGTGAAAAACTGCCGGTGGTGGATGCGCAGAATCAGCCCTGCGGCGTGCTGCACTTTAGCGATCTGGTCAGGAGGGAACATGCGCCTGCTACGTGATCCTCTGCTGTGGCTTATCGCGCTTTTTGCCGCACTGCTGGTGCTACTGCCTTATACCAGCGGGCTGTTTAGCTGGCTGTTCCCGCAACTGACCAGGCCGATGTACCAGCAGGACAGCTTTGTCTCTCTGGCACTGGCGCACTTAACGCTGGTGGGGATTTCGAGCGTGGTTGCGGTGGTGATTGGCGTAGGATTGGGGATTCTGGTCACACGTCCGGCGGGGGAGGAGTTTCGTTCGCTGGTGGAGACCATTACTGCCGCCGGGCAGACTTTTCCTCCGGTGGCCGTATTAGCCGTGGCGGTGCCGGTGATGGGATTCGGACAAGAGCCAGCGATCATCGCGCTGGTGATTTACGGCCTTCTGCCGATCTTACAGGGGACGCTGGCGGGGATTGGGGCGGTGCCGGAATCCGCGCGCGAGATTGCGCTCGGCATCGGCATGAGCCGCGGGCAAATGCTGCGGAAAGTGGAGCTGCCGCTCGCCGCGCCGGTTATTCTGGCGGGCATCAGGACATCGGTGATCATTAATATTGGTACCGCGACGATTGCGTCTACCGTGGGCGCTAACACGCTCGGGTCACCGATTATTATCGGGCTAAGCGGCTTTAATACCGCCTATGTGATTCAGGGCGCGGTGCTGGTGGCGCTGGCGGCAATTGTCACTGACCGCCTGTTTGAGCGCCTGGAAAGTTACGTCACGCGCCATGCAAAATAACGATGTAGCCGACCAGCATCACGCCGCCAATGCCGCCGATCGCCATAACCAGCATTCCGCCCACAAGGGCCATTTTTGACAGTTTCATCCGTTGCTCCGTTTGTTAACGAAGCGATTATAAAGGGAAGCGGGGTTGTTAATGAACCTTTGATTGTGACGAAGAGGGAAAAAGCCGATTTTCCCTCTTTATCGCCGTCACTCTGTAGTCTGTCTGCGTTCGATATTACCCAGCGCAAACACCGGCAGCCCTGCGCTTCGCCATGATTCAATCTGGTCTATTTGCCGCTCTCCGGGGCAGTCACCGCACCAGACCAGCAGCGTTTGCCGGTCAAAAAGCTCAGGTTTCAGGCTGCTCAGCGAATTAGCCAGCACGTCGACCCGCCAGCCCTGCTGGCTGGCAATCCACGCCGCCATCCACAGCCGCGTTGTGTCCTGCACGTTCCAGCCCACGACTAAAGCGTCTCTGCCGTTTTGCTTGCGCGCGGTGGCAATACACATCGCAATATAGTTGATCAGAGCGCCATCCAGCAGGCTAAGCAACGCGCACAGCGCAATCTGCTGCCCGTAAAGGCGGCGTCGTAGCGGAAGATAGAGATGTTGCACCAGGGTGTGCGCCGGGTAGATGCGCCCAATATCGGCTATCCAGGCGCGGAGCAGGTTGGGGTTGCCGCTTTGCAGATGGCGGAGCAGCGTTTCCTGTCGCTCTCCCCAGGCGTGCTCTTTTTCCCGGTTTTCACCGCTGAGCAGCCCTTTGACTTTGCTGACCTGCACGCCTTGCTCAATCCAGGTTTGGATCTCGCGAATACGCTCGATGTCGGCGGCATCAAACAGGCGGTGCCCGCCGTCGCTTCGCTTAGGTTTTAGCAACCCGTAACGCCGCTGCCAGGCCCGGAGGGTTACCGGATTAATATTGCAAAGCGCAGCCACTTCTCCGATGGAATAAAGCGCCATATTGTCACCTGATACCTTAAGGGGAGGCCCTTACTAACTGTAGTAAGTTCTGGTGAGTTTGGCTGCTTTGAGTGGGCGTTGTTGGGTGTTGTTGAGTCATATTTTGCTTTCAAATCTTCCCCTCACCCCGGCCCTCTCCCCAAAGGGGCGAGGGAGAAAACATATAACGAGATGCATTGTTTATCCCATCTCCCTTTAGGGAGAGGGTTAGGGCGAGGGAGAAAACATATAACGGGATGCATTGTTTATCCCCTCTCCCTTTTAGGGAGAGGGCTAGGGTGAGGGTAAAACAGCCCGCGACGTTGTGCCTGGGGAAATGTTAATCGTAAAGCGAAGCACGGTTCCGGCTTAAATCGCCTTAGTTTTTCTCCGATTAGCCAGGTTTCAGACGGGCAAACTTAATCTTCGAAGTACCAGTATCCCTGGTTAATCAGCGCCGTCAGCTGGCGGATAAATTCGTCATCCTCCACGGCGGCACCCAGCTCCGTTTTGGTCAGCCGGGTATAGCGGCACATAGCCACTGCTGCGGCCTGATGACTGACGTCCAGCGGTTCGCTGTTGACGAAGAAACCCTCGCCAACCTGCAGCACCCTGAGCCCGCTCAGGCGAATCAGCTCTTCTCCGCCAGCCAGCGCGGCGGCCACTTCTGCTGGCTCGTAAGGCGGCTCTGCAGAGGCAATATCCAGCTCGTGACGCGGCGTGGTTACAAAGCTGCCGAACCACTGGTTGAACGCTTCCGGCTGGCTAATCAACGCCGTCATCATGCTGCGCAGGCGTTCCAGCTCGTAGTTTTCTACTTTGCCTGGGTTTGCCCGGCAGGTGAGATCCGGGTCGCTGTAGTGATCGCCGCCGAGGTCATTTTCCAGCACGTAATCGGCAAAGCTGCTGATTAAATCGCGGCTGTTTGGCCCGCGGAAGCCAACCGAATAGTTCAGGGCCGTTTCATGGGTGAAGCCGTCGTGCGGGAAGCCCGGCGGAATGTAGAGGATATCTCCGGGGGCTAAATCTTCGTCGATAATCGGCGTGAACGGCTCAACGTGCAGCAGCGCCGGGTGCGGGCAAAACTGCTTCAGTGGCAGCTTATCACCCACGCGCCAGCGGCGGCTGCCCATGCCCTGGATAATAAACACGTCATAGTTGTCGATGTGCGGGCCAACGCCGCCGCCCGGCACGGAAAACGAAATCATCAGATCGTCCAGGCGCCAGTCCGGCAGCACGCGGAAAGGACGCACCAGCGCGGCGGCGGGTTCGTGCCAGTGGTTAACGGCCTGGGCCAGCAGCGACCAGCCGGTCTCGCCGAGATTATCAAAGTGTTCAAAGGGGCCATTGCTGGCGTGCCATTTCCCCTCTTTAAAACTGACCAGCCTGCTGTCGACTTCATTTTCCATTGCCAGGCCGGCAAGTTCGTCGGGCGTGATAGGGTCGACAAAATCAGGCAGCGCATTTTTGAGCACTACCGGCTTTTTCTGCCAGTACGTTTCCATAAACTCTGGCCAGTTGAAATTGAGTTGATAATCCACGGTTATTTACCCCTGTGCGGAAGGAGGCCGATTATAGAGAGCGGTACCAACTGCCGACCTTGTCATGAGTCAATCTGCCGCAACATTCCCGCTTTTTCTCCGGCCTGAAAATGCCGGGGCTATCGGTTTTTTCTGATTTTATTTTAACGATCAGACGGGCTGCAGCCCTTGCTGTGGCTGGTTTTGTCTGGTTTTACACAGAGTTAAAGAAAATTTAGCCTGGAACCGGAACTGAATTCTTACCACTGACTAAGCGGAGAACGTGTTTGACTGTTAAGGGGTAACAGCATGGGATTAGGAATATCGGCTTTTATCAAGCCAGGGCGAGCCATAAGCGACCGGGAAATTACCGATTTACAGCAGGGGAGGTCACGCGCCTCCGCGATAAAACAAGGCAAGGCGGCACCCACGCAAACCGCGTCCGGGTCACTGCACGCCGAAGCGGGCGCTACGCTGCCGCCCGGTGGGGTGAGGCAGAGCGCGACAACTACTCAGATGCCGCAAAAAGGGATGTTCAGCCGTTTTTTAGGGCGGCATCGCGGTGGACAAGAAGCCGCACAAATCACGATCCCCGTCACGGCAAGCGCTTCGCGCGCCAGCAGCCCAAGTCTCTATAGTCAGGCCAGCGCCAATGCTTCACGCGCCACCAGCCCAAGCCTCTACAGCCAGCCCAGCGCCAGCTCCGCCAGCGTTTACAGCCAGCCGGATGTGTCTGACCCGAACGCCATCCCCAGTAATGAAGTCGGAACGCCCGACAGCCACTTTGCCGAGCTGCCGCCGGAGATTGAGCCAGAAAAAAACATGCTGCTGGAAACCCGGCTGTCGCTCGATAAAAAAGGGCGGCTTGAGATTGATACGCCCGCGACCTCTGCGCCTCTTCACGCCCTGATGGAAAAAACCATCGGCCATGACCGCCTGCGTTACCAAAACCATCTGGCCAGCGACGACGGCCATCAGCATGTTTTACTGGATAAAGAGGGACGGCTGATGACGCTGCGCAGCCAGCCCGGCGCGTTTATTGCTCTCAGCCACAGTCAGCAAAAAGTGGAGTGGCGTGAAGTGCCCCAGCACCATCGAGGGTTTATGCGCCGCCAAAGCCTGGAGCCCGCCGGGCAGCATCTTTCCTGGCACGATCGCCAGACCGTCGAGATTGGCGGAGAGAAAGTGCGCCTGCCGGAAACGGGCATCCGCGACCGCCTGACGGACAGCGTCACCGACGGCGACGGCACGCGCTACCGCCTGCACGACAAAAAACTCTATAGCTTTGACAGCGCCGCCAACGCCTGGCAATCGCTCTCCGGTGAGGACGACAAACTCTCCTCCCTGTCGCGCCAGAGCGACGGCATGCTTTGGCGAGTAAACGACGACAAACAGCTTGGCAGCGCCGTGGGCGACACGATCAAGGTCAATTTTGAGCACAAAATCGATCACTATGCGGTAGGCCCGAAGCGCGATGCCCTGGTGCTGCTGAGCGACGACGAGAAGAAGCCGCAGGTGGCCTATGTTGCCAACCTGGCGGCGACCGATCCTCAGCCCAAAATGCTGACGCTGCCCGAGAACATGACGCTGAAGAAAACGGCGCTGCACGGCCCGCTGCTGTTTGCGTTAGACAACAATGGCCGCCTGCACTGCGGCGACAAACCTGATGAACAAAGTACGGCGCTGACCTTTGGGGACGCCCGGCACAAGCCGCTGCTGGATAACATCACGCAATACGTGACCGCGACCGTGGAAGATGGCGCGCGAATCGAAGATATGCTGGCCGACGAAACCGATCGCCTGCACCTTATCGTGAAGGATAAGTACGACCAGAAGCACGCCATTACCTTCCACTGGCACGGCGGCGATCTCAAGCCGCAGAGCAGCTGGAACCTCAGCGACAGCCTGGTGCTGGACTACCAAAAAGGGCTGCCGCAGGTCACGCCAGCCGCCCATGATGTGGTGGATCTCGGGCGGCTCGGCAAGCTGGCTTTGCACGACGGCAAAGTGCACTACTTCAACGAAACCACCGGCCTGTGGGCCGCTTCCGACGAAAAAGCAGACAAGCTGCAGTGCGGCCTGGACGGCCAGCCGTGGCTGATGAAAGACGGCGAGCTGAAGCGCCTCAAGGTGAACCTGAGCAGCAACAAAGTCGACCACGGCAGCAACGTCTTTGCGCTGCCGCAGGTGACCAAAAGCGTCAGCGCCGATCTGGCCACGGCCGGGCTGGACAAAGCCGAGAAAGCGCAGGCGTTCACGGCGATAGACAGCCGCCGCTATCTGGCGGTGAACGAAAAAGGCGATATCGGGTTCCACCACATAGACACCACCACGCGTCGCAATCAGCGTGCCACCCAGACGCTAAGCCAGTCGACACTGAAAGAGCAAATTGAGAAGCTGGTGCCCGGCAGCGCGGGGAAAGAGGATGCGGCAAAAGTCAGCGATCTCGCCCTCGGTGAAGACAAGCAGCTTTGGCTGTTAAGCAAAGAGGGGAGCCTGTTCAGCCTGCCGGAAAACGGCTGGAACAGCGGCAAAGCCGACGGATTAGCGAAAGCCACTCTGCCCGCAAACGAGGACGGCAGCCAGCCTGAACTCACCGCGCTGCAAACCTCGGCTAAGGGGCAAGTCAGCGCCGTCGACACGCAGGGCAATACGTTTGTCTTCAAAGCCGGAGCCTGGGAAAAAGGCGATCCGGTGACCGCGCCGGTGGCAGAGCCTAACATGGCGACCCAGAACTACGAGCGCCTGACTAAAGCGTCAAAAGACTGGCGCCTGCCGGGCACCGGGATCACCTTCAAACGCGAGGTGAATTTCCTCGGCCAGACCGGGCAGGACGGCAAGCAGGTTCGGACCTCGTTCCGCACTCGCCTGAGCACGTTTGTCTTCCGCCCGTCGCTGGAATGGCCGCGCCCGATAAAAACCGCCGCCTATTCCATTCAACATCGCTACGCCGGGCGTGAAGGGCTGAAAGACGTTTACCAGCAGCAGGGGGACTTGACCCAGCGGCTGAAGGCGCTCTCGCAGCAGCCGGGCAGAGCGGCCCCGCGCCCTGGCTTAAGCCAGCGCCTCGAGATCATGAGCGGGGAAACGGCGCGCCAGTGGCAGCCGCAGGAAAAAGCGCTGCTGGAAGAGATGAGCAGCTTTGCGCGTCAGCTTTCCGACAGCAGTACGCATTACTGCGAGCAAATCGGCCAGCACTATGGCGTGCGTGACGAACGCCGCCAGGAAGCCACGCCGTCTCGTTTTGGCCTGAACCATAGCCAAAGCGGGGCGCTGAACCCGTCGAGCAGCCGCCAGGATAACCTGACCGGGCAACTGAACGAATTGCTGCGGCGCTACCCGGCCGATAAAAGCAATCACGCTGGGGCGATTATCGCCGAGCTGGAGGCAAGGAAAATTACCCTTAACCATCAGAAAGAACAGGTGCCGATGGGGCGCCAGCGCGATATCCATGACGACATCGGGCTGGTGAAATCCAGGGTGATGCTGGACGTGCTGGCGCTGAAATCCCTGCATGACTCGGTGGATGACCTGCAGCAGGCCTCGCTGCTGAGCGAACCTCAGCGTTCGGCCAAAATGACGGAGATTGCCGCCAATGTGGCCCGGCTAAGGGACAGCGAATGGGGCGGGAACGTGATTAAAACGGTCACCACCCAGGGCTTCGGCAACCACAAGTCGCTGGAGGCCAACTACGACGCCATCAAGGCAATGACCAAGGCGTTCAGCAAAGAAAACCACGGCGTGAACATCAACACCAAAACCGTGATGCAGGCGGAAAACCAGCGCGAAATGCAGGACAAAATGGTCTCTACCGTGCTCTCGCTGGAGAGCGGCGAAAACCTGGCGTTCAGCCGCACCTATGGGGCGTCCGCCACCGCCACGGTAGCACCGGGCACTCAGGTTGTGGCGGGCGTTGGCGGTAAAGTGGGCGCCGACCGTGGCTACACCATGAGTTTCTCCCGCGGTGATACGGGGATTAACGTCAGCTTCGGGCGCACCGGTGCCGTGTCGGCAACCGGCATTGTGGGCGTGGGCTACAACGTGCTGACCGACTACAACAAAACCCACAAAGTTTATCTCGACGGCGACCATAAACACCCGCTGTCGCAGGGCGTTCGCCTGGGCGGCGGCGTCACGCTGGGCGGGCAACTTCAGTCCCAGCACGGCGTCTCGTTTGAACTGGCGGAGCACGAAATTCCTGGCTTTATCGAACAGCTGAGCAGCGGCACGCTGGATCCGCTGGAGTTTCTGAACCGGGGCGCCAACCACAGCGTAAAAAGTGGGGCAACCCAGAGCTTCAGCGTGGACATCAACGCCGCCGCGCTGGCGAGCGTTGGCTTCCCGTTTACCGACAGCCACGAGAAAGATTTCCCCACCAGCGCCCGGCTGGGCGGCGGCGTCTATGCCAACACCAACCTGCTGGCGGGCAGCCGCGAGCGGACCGACTCCCGCAACGCCGAAGGGCAGGGCGTCAGCCACAGCGATCATCGCCTGAGGGCGTTTAACCAGATGAATGCCGGGGCCAACATCGCCATTCCGGTCAGCACCACCATTCAGCCGAAGCACAAAGATCCCTTCTCGGTGGGCGTCGGCGTCGGGGCCAGCGTGCAGCTGTCGATCAACAACCGGACGACGCACAGCCTCACCGTGGACTTAAAAAATGCCCAACCGGTGGAAGGCGTTCATCTGGAAAAACTGATGACCACGCTGGGCAAGCAGTTTACCGACAGCGCCTCAACGCAGCTGCTGGCCAGGCTGAAAGAAGAGCCGAAAGAAGGTGAATTGCCGATCTCCGTGGCCGACAAGCTCAGCCAACTGGATGCCCACTTCACCCGCTGGTATTCGCCTGCCGATAACGCGAAGACTCGCCGCCCGCTGCTCGATACGCTGCAGCAGCTTACCGCCCGGCAGCAGCAGGCCGACTCGCTATCCGTGCAGAATACGCAGCCGGAACCGACCAATGCCGAAGTGGATGCGCTGATCGCCGGGCTGCGCGGCGAGTTTACCGACCTCACCAGCCGCCAGCTGCTGGATGAACTCACGCCGACGGAAGGGGCTCCGCGCCTGCCGATGTCAGCCGGAGAGCGGCTGGGCAAACTGGAAACCCACTTTGCCCGCTTTATTCCGCCGTCGCGGCACCACGAGCTGACCGGCAACGGCCCGCAGGCCGCGCTGCAGTCACTGCAGCAAACCGTGCGCCAGCAAAATGCGGTGCTTAACCAGCAGCAACTGGTGAACAAGGCGGAGTACCAATCCACCTATAAGAACCTTTCGCGCATCGACAACAACGGCTTGTTCCACTTTATGCGCCACTTTATGGAAGGCGAGATGTCACCGAGTAACGCCGACCGTATCACCGAGATGATGGGCGAGGATTACCGGCTGAAAGCGCTCCTGCGCGGTTTGCAGGATAACAGCAGTTCTCAGGCGGTCGTCTCCCTTGAACTGAAAACCAAGCCGCGCGAGAAGCTGGCTGACCAGTGGGCAAACCACGCGGTCACCCAGGACTCGATTGTCGACTTGCTAAAAGATCGCGACAAGCTGCGCCTGAAATCCATCGCGTTTACCAAAACGCAAACCAAATCCGATGGGTTCTCCACGCCGTCATTTTTACTCGGCGGCGCTAACGGCGTGTCGCTGTCGATGAACGAAAACCTGGGCACCATCAACTTTAGCTACGGCGACGACGACAGCGCGCCGCTCAGCTACACCGTGGACGGGGGCGTGGCCCAGGCAGAAAAAGAAGTGAAATCGGCGCTGAAAGACGCTGCCGAGGCAGGATTTATGGTGAAAGGAGGATAAGACAATGACGATGCAACAGCAGCTGAAACAGTGGCTTGATGCCTGGGGAAAACAGCACAAGATCTCGCTTCGTCTGGAAGAAGGCGTGTGCCTGCTGACGGATGCGCAGCAGCAAGAGGCGGCGGTGATTGAACTGCCGCCGGAGAGCAGCGCGGTGGTGCTGCACTGCCGGGTAGGGGAATTAACCGGGCAGGATACGGCGCTGCTGCCCAACCTGCTGGCGATGAACTTTGAAATGAACGCGATGCGCGGCTGCTGGCTGGCGCTCGATGGGGCGAACGCTATTCGGCTTTGCACTCAGTGTGAAATGTTTGCCCTGGACGCCGAGCGGTTTGCGGGCTGGCTAAACGCCTTTATCAGCCAGAGCGGCGAGGTCAGGGCATTTATTACCGAGTTGCCTTCGCTGCTGGAGACGGCCACGCCGCGCTGATATTGATAGAAATAAAAAACCGGGAAATATCCCGGTTTTTTTATTGGTTAGCTGCCTCGTTGCTGGCAAACAGATCCTCTTCGCGCCGCGCGGGCTGCTGCTTTTGCAGGATCTTGTAGATACGCTGGACGTCATCGGCATAGCGCTGGCGAAGCTGGTGGCGCTTTTCCGACGGGCCGGTGTTGTACATCCCCACGGTATTCCAGGAGCGGCCATACTGGCGGAAAAGCCCGTGTAAAACCCACGCGCCTGTGGCGATGCAGGTGCAGGGATCGCGCAGCAGGTTGTCACGCGTCACGCCCAGCTGCTTCAGCCGCCCAAAATGCACGCTGTTCACCTGCATCATGCACACGTCTTCGGTGTGGTTCGAGTTGGCGGCGTTCACCGACGAGAGGCTAAATTTCGACTCTTTCCAGGCAATGGCCTCCAGCAATGCCGGGGCAATCCCAAAGGCATGCCCCACGCGGGTAAAGCATTCGGCCTGCGCGAGGGCCGGAAGGCTGAGCAGTAAAAGTCCCCAGCGCCACTGTTTGGTCTGCATCGCGTTATCTCCTCTGGTTCTTACAGGCAATGTGTGGCGAAAAGCGCGCCTGGGTTCCCATTTTTTGCCACATAAGGAACTCTTTGACCCTGGCTCTCACTCAGTTGGACATCCCGGACGTGGGTAAAACTAAGCGTCATTGCGCGGTTAAGCGGCGGCCGGTTATTGCTACTGGGTATCACTTAGGGGAGTGTGTTGTATGCAGATATCATCAGGACCGGGTGGGTTCTCACCTCTTTTGCCGGAAAACCATTTTCCAGGCCTGGACGGGGCGTCACCTGACTCACAGAACGGCAGTAACAGCATTACCGCCAAACTGCTGCTGAATAACGGCGGGAACACGCTGGCTATCCCGCTGGCGCTGAACTTTGCCAACACGGGTGCGGCGGATAAGCCTTCGGCGATTAACTTTGGCGACTCACCGGCCAGTAATAACAGCCCGGCAACGAACCCGGCGAATGCTTCATCAAGCAGCGGCAGCGGTTCCGCCGACAGCATGATGCAGGAACTCCAGCAGATGCTGCAGCAGTTCCTGAAAGAGCTGATGCAGCTCTTCCACATGAACACCGGGCAAAGTAAAGGCGACGATGATTCCTCTTCACCGGCGAGCGGCATTGGTTCCGGCTCAGGTTCTGGTATGGACAGCGGCAGCAGCGATGGTGCTGGCGATGCTGGCCGCCCGCTGAATAACCTTGCGGCCGCGCCTTCCGGCGGTCCTTCTGGTGCATCGGGGCCGTCTGCGGATAGCCTGCCGCCGGGCGACACCAGCCTGAAAACAAGCGATCCAACGCTGCAGAAAATTGTTTCCCAGTTCGGCGGGGAATATGAAAAAGCCTCCGCAGAAACCGGCGTTCCGGCCAAGCTTCTGGCTGCGCTGACGATGCAGGAGTCCGGTGGGGACGTAAACGCCAAATCCACCAACCCGGGCAACGGCCTGACCGACAGCGGCATGAACCAGATCAACCCGGACACTTACCGGGCGATGCAAAGTAAATACCCGGACAAGCTCGGCAGCGACATGAACTCACCGGCCAACCAGATCATGTGTTCGGCGCTGATGCTTAAAGAAGGCAAAGAGAAATTCGGCAGCTATGATGCCGCGCTGCGCGCCTATAACTCCGGCGACGATCAGGTGAACCTGCACAACCTGTCCAGCGTCTCTTTAGGCGACCCTAACTATGTGAATGAAGTGAACAGCCATATGGCGAAATTCGCCTGATTGTGGAGCGTTAATTTTTACCCGTTGCTTTACAAAATGGGGTAATTCAGTGGCCACTTCTTCAAAGAGCAGTGGCTGCTTTTTTTAGTTACAAAGCAGTTTATTTCTTTGACAAGCTAAATTGGCGTGATTAATCGCAGTAAGTGCGTCCAGGAATGTTCCCAATTAAACATAAATACTAAAAGTGAAATATATTTCAAAAAGAAAAGGGTGTTTCCATAGCGATCCCCTAATGTAAATAATCGTAAATATATGTTATCGTCTTTGCGGATTGTGAGGAAACCCTGTCGGAGAATCCGTCGGGCGTCATGCGTGAGATGGGCAAAAATTCATTTTTTGGTCGCAACGGGGTAAAAAATTAACGACCTGTCTGTTTTTAATTAATTTATTCATTAAAATCATTTAGTTAATTTAATAATGATATATTTAGATTCTTATTAATACATTTAGAAATATTCAGTAAACCTCACATTTTTTTTCAGTAGGCCTCACGGAATTAATCTCAACAAACGTTCTCGGCGGAAGATTTTATGACGCCAAAAAAGACCTGCTATCCAGACATCGGAACAGTTGAATCTGTATTCCGCTGTAGGGATATTCCTACATGGGGCTAAAATTTTGTCTGATTGTGAAACCGCGGCTCGGTGATAGGTTGTTCCTGCTTCTCATAAACAAAACTCATTTATTTAGCGTGCTACCGTATTTTGCTCACGGCGGCAGGCGGCAATTATTTTGTGGTTCACGTTTATGGTTCATAAGTGGGACTCATACGCCAGACCTTGAATAAGCCAGGCAGCGGGGGATTTATGAAAGAAAACAGTTCGAATCATTGGGAGATAAAGCATATTCCGGTCGATATCGACTTGAATATGCCGCGGTCCGCAGCCGCATTACCCGCGTCTGAAAATGTGCACGACGGGCTGGATATCTGGCTGCAAACGTTAGCCCCTCTGAAGGTTGATTTGGTGCTGGAAGGCGAAACGGGCACCGGGAAAGACACCTTTGCGCGTCGTATATACGACCATTCTGGCTGCCGCGGCGCTTTTGTGCCCATTAACTGCGCGGCGATCCCCGAAACGCTGGCAGAAAGTGAACTGTTTGGCGTGATGGCGGGAGCCTACACCGGCGCGACGCACTCGCGTGCCGGCTACATTGAAAGCGCCAATAATGGCGTCCTGTTTCTGGATGAAATTGACAGCATGTCGCTGAGCCTGCAGGCCAAGCTGCTGCGGGTGTTAGAAACCCGTACCGTGGGGCGTCTGGGCAGCACGCAGTCTATTTCGCTTAATCTGCGGGTGATTGTGGCCTCGCAAAAGCCCCTTGCCCAGCTTATGGAGCAAAAACTGTTCCGCCAGGATCTCTTCTTCCGCCTGACGACGGTCAAAATTTCGCTTCCGGCGCTGCGTGAGCGCGTGGAATGCATTATTCCCCTGTTCCGCCGCTTTGCGCAGGAGTCTGCTATCCGTCTGAATCGCCCAATGCCGGCGATGCCTCAGCACCTCAGCGAAGCGCTGTTGATGCACCGCTGGCCGGGGAACATTCGTGAATTAAAAGGCGCTGCCGAACGGTTTGTGCTGGGGCTGCCGGCCCTGGGGCAGGTCGCGCACCCGGAGATGCGTTCCGTGCGGCTGCGCGAACGGCTGCGGCGGATAGAATACAGCCTGATAGAGGATTGCCTCTCGCGGCATGAAAATCGGGTTGTCAGCGCCGCACATGAATTGGGGATCCCAAGAAGAACGCTGTATCAGAGAATTAAGTCTTTGACTGAAAAGGAAAATTAATTTTTTTAAATTTCTTTGGAACTGCCGCTTACGCCGCGCCACTTAATCCGTGAATGACACAACATTTGCTGTTTAATTAACGAGGAGTAAACATCATGGCATCAGTAAACACCGGTAACAACGCGGGCGCAAGCAGCAGCCTGGCAGATAGCTTCCAGTCTCAGATGGACTCTATCGAAAACAAATCCATGCAGGATTCTCTGGACAAAGCTGAACGTGACCGTAAGAACGCCTACGTGTCCGGCTACCAGAACTCCGCCACCACCATGATCAGTTCTCTGGCACAGAACAAAATTTCCTTCTAATGCTAATCAGGGATTCGCCCCGGCGTGAATCCCTGATCTTCTCTTCTGCTGGCGGAAACTCTCTTATGCACATTCTTAATCCTGCGACAGGTATGCCTTTGCCAGAACCCGAGTCTCTGGGCGTTGCATCCAACCCGGCCACACAGTCTTCTATCCCGTTCGGCAACAACGTCGCGAACCAAAGCGATGCCGCTTTCTTTTCAGCCGCACTGCAGCAGCCGGAAGCGGCCTCGGCAATGGGTGGCGTGGGGGGGAAACCTGCCGCGATGTTTGAAAAAGCCTCCGGCATGTTCAAGCAGATGGAAGGCGATCAGAAACAGATGAATAACGTGCTGCGTAAAGCCGCGCGCTCCACCGATCCGCTGGTGCTTAACCAGGTGGACGACCAGCTCTCTAACTATTACCTGGAGAGCATGATGAACGCCAAGATCGTCTCGAAGAGCATTTCGGGGCTCGATAAACTGACCAACCTGCAGTAATCCATCATGCAACGACGCTGGCGAAAAATCCTGCAGCCCTGGCTGCTGGTCCTGCTGCTGGCAGGCTGCGACTCACAGGTCATTCTGAATACCGGCCTGACGGAAAACGATGCCAATGACATCATTTCCGAACTCTCGAAATACAAGATTGAAGCCGACAAGCAAATTGATAAAACCGGCGTCACCGTACTGGTGGCTCAGGACAATATTGAACGCTCCGTCCGCATTCTTAACGCCAACGGGTTGCCGCACAAAGCGCGTACTAACCTGGGCGAGGTGTTCCAGAAAAACGGCATTATTTCCAGCCCGCTCGAAGAGCGTGCCCGCTATATCTATGCGCTTTCCCAGGAGCTGGAGTCCACGCTTTCACAGATTGACGGCGTGGTGGTGGCTCGGGTGAACGTTGTCCTGCCCGAACGCGTGGCGCCCGGTGAGCCTGTGCAGCCCGCGTCGGCATCGGTGTTTATTAAATACACCCCGGAGATGGACCCCGACAGCATTGAGCCGAGGATCCGCCGTCTGGTCGCCGCGAGTATTCCCGGGCTTTCCGGGAAAAATGACGGGGCGCTTTCCGTGGTGTTTGTTCCCGCAGCGGCCTACCACGACCGCGTGGAGCTGGTGACCTTAGGGCCTTTCCAGCTGACGCTCTCGCAGTATGCCACGGTCAGAACGCTGTTCTTCTCGCTGATGGGCCTGTTGTTGCTGCTCGGCGGCATCTTCACCCTTCTACCGAAATTAAGGGCGATGAAGCGCGGCAAAAATTCAGGTTCGACTGAACTGGCCGTTGTGCCCTCAGAGCGGCGGTAACGCCGGTGGTTGCCCGGGACAACGCGCTGGCGGCGAACTGGCTGCGCTGGTGGCAGGAGGGATTCTGGCGGCAGGCGGATGCCAGCTGGTTCGGGCTGCCCTGGTTCAGCCTGGACGAGGCACGACGCCAGAGCCTGATGCTTAAATCGCCGCAGGCCGTGCCGGCTATGCTGGCGCTGGAAGACACTCTGCCGGACACGCCTGACGCCCGCCTGCTGGCCCTGGTTTCGCTTGACTTAGCCCAGCGAGAAACGCTTTTTGCGCTGGTGGCTGAGGTTTGCCAGCGGGGGAGTGGGGCGGGGCAGCTTGCTGAGTCTCAGCGGATCTGGTGCGAACGTCTGACCCGGGGTTTACGCCCCGGCGTCTGGCTGCCCGCAAGTCTTAGTTTTAGCGAAGAGCCAAATATCGCCGTGCTCTGCCTGCTGCGCCCAATTCTGACGCCTGTGGCCTGGCAGCGGCTGCGGTTCAGTTTCCCTCAGCCTGTCATTGCGCGATGTGAAGCGTGGCAGGCGGATGAACCTGCGCCGCTAAATCGCCTGCAGGCGCTGTGGGATGGCGCGATCTGGCAGGCTCAACGCTCGGCGATGCCAGCGCTGAATGATTTTTCACGGGAGCAATAAACCATGTGGGTCGGCCGTAAACTTGCCTTAGAAGAGAACGACCAGGTGATTGAAGGCGTGCTGCTGCCTCACGCCGCTTTACAGGAGCAGCAACAGGCTCAAAGCCTGGTAGAACAGGCCATGCGCAAGAGTGAAGCCCTGCTGGAGGAGACTCGCCAGCAGGCTGAGCAGATGCTCGCCGAGGCGCAGGCCGATGCTGAACGGCTGGTCATCACACGCTGTGAAGAGGCCGAGCGGGATTTCTGGCTGCGGGCCGAACCCTTTTTTAGCGAATGGCAGGCCGAGCGGGACGCGCAAAGTGCCGAAATCGTCAGCCAGGCGCAGACGCTCATTGCGGCCGCGTTTGAACAGCTGTTTGGTGGCCTGAGCGACCAGCAAAAGCTCACGGCGCTGCTGACTCAGCTTCAGAGTTCAAGCGCTCGTGCAACGGACGTCACGCTGTATCACCCCTCACAGTATGAAGCGCCGCTGGCAAACTGGCTGGCCGCGCACCCGCAGTTAGGCTGGACGCGCTGCGTTGACGATGCGCTGGCGGCCGAAACGCTGCTGCTGCAAACCGCCCAGGGCGAATTCAGCATTAGCTGGGCTTCGCTCCAGCAGCATTTGCTGCGCCTCGCCAGCTAACCCACTGCCAAAAACGTCCCGCCGGGAAGTTAATTTTCCCGCGTCGGGAACTGCCGCCTTTCTGCCGCCACTTATCATGCGATTTCAACGCGAGGAGAAACGTATGAGCAATTCCTTTGATATTCAGCGCAATCTCGACAGCCAGCTGTCCCGTCTGCATCACTCGGTTGCCGAGCTGGCGCAGAGCACGCTCGGCCAGCCCGCGCCAAGCATGGGCGACATGGTGGAATTCAAAAACGCCCTGATGAAAGAGGCGGCGGCGACTTTCACCGACAGCCAGCTGGGGTCGCTCAAGCATAGTCTGAGCAAGGAGATTATCGACTCTATTAACTAGTTATGCCGTCGACGGCTTATTCGTAAGCCGTTGTTTAACGCAGTTTGTACCCCGGACGGCTACCGCTATGTGCCGTCGATTACAGGAGAGTGAGTCGTTGAATCAGCACGTTCGTTTACTACGCTCAGCCATGTTCGCCCTGGCCGCAACCGCAGGCTGCTACAGCGCAGCCGTTAGCGCTCAAACGCCAGCCGACTGGCAAAATGGCGCCTATGCCTATTCTGCCCAGGGCACGCCGCTGCGCACCGTCTTGCAGGATTTCGCCAGCAGCCACGGCGTAAATCTGCGTTTAGGAGATGTGCCCGACAGCGTGGTGGACGGACGCCTGCGTTCCGACAGCGGCGTGGCCTTCCTCGACCGCCTGGCGCTGCAGTACCGCTTCCAGTGGTTTGTCTATAACGGCTCGCTGTTCGTCAGCCCGCAGTCGGCTGAAACCTCAAAGCGCATCAGCGTGTCGGCCGATGCCGCGCCGGATCTCAAGCAGGCGCTGCGTGATGTCGGGCTGCTGGAAGACAAATTCGGCTACGGCGAGCTGCCGGACGACGGCGTGGTGATTGTCACCGGCCCACCGGAGTACGTCGCACTGGTGGCGGATTTTAGCGCCAAAGACAAAGACAAAAAGCAGAACAAAGAGATGATGGCGTTCCCGCTGAAGTACGCCTCGGTGGCCGATCGCGAAATTAAATACCGCGAGAAAACGCTGCTGGTGCCCGGGGTGGCAACCATCCTCAACGAATTACTGGGCAAAAAGAGTAACCGCTCTTCGCAGGGCATTGTGCCCGGCGGAGAAGGCAGCTCCCGTGAAGCTCTCAACAAGTCATTCCAGGAGCAGTCGGACAACATTCTCTCCGGGCTGATTCAGGGGCAGGACAGCCGTATGCGTGGCGCAGGCGGCGATGACGAGGGGGAAATGAACCCACTGGTGTCCGCCGATGTGCGCAACAACGCCCTGTTGGTGCGGGACGATCCTAAACGCCGCGAGCAGTATCAGGCGCTGATTTCCCAGATCGACGTGCCTCAAAAGTTGGTTGAAATCGACGCCATGATTATTGATGTCGATCGCCACGCGTTCTCGAAGTTCTCCAGCAACCTCAGCGGTACTTTCGGCAATATTACCGCCGGTTCTTCCATGCTGCAGGGCGCAGGCACGTTATTCGTGACAGACTACAGCCGCTTCTTTGCCCAGATCCAGGCGATGGAAGGCGAGGGCAACGCCTCTATCGTGGCTAACCCGTCGATTCTGACGCTGGAAAACCAGCCCGCAGTGATCGACATGAGTGATACCGCTTTTATTACCGCGACCGGCGAGCGCGTGGCGACCATTGAACCGGTGACCGCCGGAACCAGCCTGCAGGTAGTCCCGCGCGCCATCGGCAACGGGCCAACCAGCACGGTGCAGTTAGTCGTGGATGTGGAAGACGGCAAAGTCCAGGTCAACGATGACGGCGTGGCAACCGGGGCGAAGCGCGCCACGGTCAGCACTCAGGCGCTGGTGCAGCAGAACGGCTCGCTGGTGATGGGCGGCTTCCATTCCCGTGAAACCGGCGATACCGACCACCGCATTCCGCTGCTGGGCGACATTCCTTACCTGGGGAAATTCTTCTCTTATACCAGCCATGAAACCTCGCAGCGCGAGCGGCTGTTCATCATCACGCCGCATCTGGTGGGCGACCAGGTGGACCCGACGCGCTACATCGACGAGCAGGATCGCCAGCAGCTCTCTTCGGCGATGAATGAAGTGCAGCTCCGCCAGCGCTACAGCTCGATGAAAGGCGATATCGAAAACGCCATGCGGGATCTGGCGGAAGACAAAGTCCCGACCGGGTTCCAGGCAGGTGGCGAAGGCGTGGGCATTGGCCAGCTGTGCAACGTGGGACCGGGGCTGTCATCGGACAGCTCACACAGCCAGTGGTACAGCAATTCGTCGGTGCAAATCAGTGTCGGGCTGATCCGTAATATCAGCGGCAAGCCGCAGCGCTTTGATGAGTCCAATTGCCGCGATGATGACGTGCTGGCCGTGGCCGCCTGGCCGGGTGGAAACCTTGCCCCAGGCCAGTCGGCAGAAGTGTATATCGCCTACCGCACGCGAGGAGAAGGGCGCCGCAGCCGCCAGTCGCTGCTGACCTCTGCCTCGTCTTTGCCGGTGAATTCATCCAGATCGCGCAGCTATCTTTTGCCGCCGCGCCCTGTACTGCATTAAGGAGCCACGATGAAACCTTCGATTTTGTTACTGATGGCGCTGACGTTTGTGCTTAGCGGCTGCGCCACCCGCAATGACAACGGCTGCGACAGCGTGGCCTGCAGGCCGCTGTCAGACAGCCACCACCTGACTATCTGGTGGCCGAACGATATGCGTAACGGCGTGCAGGATTACACGCAGATGCCGGTGCGCTGAGTGCCAGAGCGGGCGTGGCCGTTTGCACGCCTGTTTTTTAAAAAATCTTTTTTTTCCTGATGTTATGCAGTTTTGTGGAACCGAAGCCGGTTTCTTTTCACTTAACAGGCGTCTTAATACTGCGAACCAGCAGGGCTGGTCGCCTGTATCAACCCCGTTGTCATGGTGAGGTAATCGAATGAGTACGATTGGAAATATGCTGAATCTGGCCACTGCATTACCGCAGCTGGCGCTGAACGCAACCCCAGAAGGTATGGCCGCTAACCTGTTGAAAAACGTTGGCGATCAGATGGTGCATGACATTGCATCCAAGCTGACCAACCTGCTGTTCTCTGGCGGCATGAACGGTAACAACAATAACAACACCTTTATGTCCCCGCAGAGTCAGGGCGGCGCGAGCATGGGTAACACGCTGGCAATGAGCAACATGCAGCAGATGCTCCAGCAGGTGCTGCAGCAGATGGGCGTGAATTCCCAGAACTCTCCGTTCAACAGCCAGGCGGGTGCAGGCAACATGAATGCCTTCAACAGCGGCATGAGCAACGGCCTGCAGTCGCCGTCTACCGGCATTGGCCTGGTCCAGCTGCCGCTGTCCACCACCAGCGCCAACAGCGCAAACAGCTTCAACCAGCTGGGTAACAGCATGGGCAGCCAGCTGGGCAGCAAAATGGGCCTGCAGGCGCTGGATGACGTGAAGTCAGATACCAGCGGCCTGAGTGCAATGCTTGGCGGCGGCGGTAAAGTTGACGGCGGCTCAAAAGAGACTCGCGCGGAAATCGGTAAATTTATGGATCAGCACCCGGAGATCTACGGCAAGCCGCAGAGCGCGGGCGCCGGTATGCCGGGCCTGGTGCACATTGGTAAAGGTCCATCCAGCTGGGAAGATGCGCTGAAAAACAGCAAGCCGCTGAGCGGTGACTCGCTGAAAGCCTTCCAGTCCGCGAAAAACGATCTGAAAACCTCCATGGTCGGTGGCTCTATCCCGGGTTCCGCTACGGCACCGGGCAACGGCTCTTCCAGCCTGCTGATGAACGCCGACGCGCAGCTGTTTAACGGCAATATCATCAAAGATGCCATGAAGCATCACCACGGCGCGCTGATGAACCTGGCCAGCGCCGTGCTGGCCTAAGAGATTGGGTTGTAATCCACAGATGTTCTTTTTGACGCGTGGTGCAGGGTAACTTCGCCACGCGTGTTTCGCGAAACTCTTCTTCGCCCTCTATTTGACCGGTTTTTCTGCGCTAATCGCGTGGGATACCGGTCTTTTTTTATCTCTCGATCGCGCCCGTGTATTGCCAGTGCAGAATAATTATTCGACTCTCTCCCTAAGAGCTGTCTCGTAGTCAAAAATCCCTGCGATTATGTAAGAGCGGCGAATATTCCGTTCACTTCCAGTTCTGTTTTATCTGTTACCACCGAACTCGTGAACGGCTTGGGGGAGTCACCGTCACTCCCCCGAGACCCCGGACTCCCGGCCAAATAAATCGACCGCTGAAGCGGCAGACCTCCGTTTTATCTCCCAGTCCTGGGTCGGCTGAGATGCGTTTCCGACGGCCGGACCCTGGCCAGTAGGAGATAAAACGGAGGTGATTTAAGCCGGAACCATGCCTCGCTTTATGTTTAGCACTGACTTAAAACTCAGCGTCGCTTCTCACCCTCACCCTAACCCTCTCCCTGGAAGGGAGAGGGAATAAACAATGTCTCCCGTGGCTTTTGTGTCCTCCCTCGCCCCTTTGGGGAGAGGGCCGGGGTGAGGGGCTGAATTGTTCACGAATATTTAGGTGATAGCCGGTGGGTTTGCTGCTTAGCGTTTCTGAACATGCGGGGAAAAAAGATCTATAGGTGAACGGAATAACTGCAGAGTGAAAGATATCCCCTGGAGGATTCACAAGTAAAATGTGACTAAGAAAGAACTCAGAGGAAGGGAAAATCGCCCGCGCTACTCCTCAAACTCAATCGTCTCGCCCTTCAGGCGGCCCTCAAGTTTGCGCAGCAGGCGGTAAATAGCGGCCACCGCTTTTAGCGTATCGCGTGGGATATAGGCGCCTTCTTCGGTGGTGCGGTAAAGATTGCGGGTCAGCCAGACGTAGCGCACCACCGGGATATTGGCGGCGTGAGCCAGTTTAATCAGCGCTTTGGCGTCGTCATCCTGCGCTTTAAACAGCAGAACCGGCAGCGGCGTTTCGTCCGGCAGATAGCGCAGCCCCACGGCGTAGTGCGTCGGGTTCACCAGCAGCACGTCGGCTTTTTCCATCTCCTGTGGGGTGACTTTTTTTGCCGGTGCGTTGAGGATTTCGTGGGCGACGTGCTTACGGTGGCCTTTGGTATGCGGGTCACCTTCCATCTGCTTGTATTCGTTTTTCACATCCTCGTGGCTCATGCGGTTTTGCTTGAGGAAGAAATATTTCTGCAGCGCAAAGTCGGCCACCGAAAACACCAGCATCACGCCAACGATGGTGTGGGCGAGAGTTTCCAGAATCGCCACACCCGCATGCCAGAAACCGTCCAGCGTGCCGCCTGAAAGATTGGCCATTTGCGACAGGCGGGGTTTGATCAGCAGCCAGAACACCACCGAAAGGGTGATGGCCTTCAGCAGGCTGTTTAGGATCTGAATAAATTGCTTCACCGAAAACATCTCTTTGAATTTATTCAGCGGGTTCAGCGCCTCAAGCTTCGGGGCCAGCGCGGCGATGGCAAACAGCGGGCCAAACTGGATCCAGCCTGCGGCGATGCGCAGCAGGATCACGGTGCCCACCGTCATCATAAAAAACACCCCGACGGTCAGCAGCGCGGCGCCGCCAACTTCCCCTAACGCCTGGTTGAAAGGGCTGCTGAGGCGCATCAGCGGCAGGAGCATCAGCGCCTGCAGCTTCGCCATGCTGGCTTCCATCATGGAAAAAATTAGCTGCAGGACGCCGAACATAATCAGCAGTTTGGGGATGTCCTGGCTCTGGCTGACCTGGCCTTTTTTGCGGGCCTCCTGAAGTTTATGGGGGCTGGCCTTCTCTGTTTTTTCACTCACGGCTTGGCACCCTCCGAAGCGGCGTTACCAGGTGGTTTGACGGGCGGGCAGAATATCCGCCAGGTGCGGGATCATATCGCGCAGGCTGCTGAACTGGTGGCCGGCGAAATACTCCAGCGTGGGCAGGTAAAAGATAAAGAACAGCAGCCCGGCGATGCATTTCAGCGGCACGGTCAGCACCGTGGCCTGCAGCTGCGGGCTGTAGATGCTGAGCACGCCGACGGCAAAATCGAGGAACAGCAAGAGCAGTACCAGCGGGCCGGCATACAGAATAGTGTCGATAAACATCTGCTTCACCTGGCCGAGGAACACCAGGAAGCCCTGCTCGCGGAAGTCGGGCAGCCAGCTGTCCACCGGCCACAGCCGGTAGCTGTCCCAGATAACCTGGGTGGCGAGGGACAGGCCAAAATTGACGATCAGCACCATCATCGACCACTGCAAAAGCATGTAGCCGAGCGGCGTTTCGTCTGCGCCCAGCGCCGGGTTAAGCTGGCCGCCGCTCAGCGCCCCACGCTGGTTATCAAACAGCACGCCAACGGACTCAAACAGCCAGAAGGGAAGCGCCAGCAGGTAACCAAGAAAAATCCCCAGAACCACTTCTTTTAGCATCATGGCGACAATGCCCCACGGCGTGTGCGGAGCATGAATCAACATTGGGACAATGGTCGGTGTGACAAAAAGCGCCAGCGGCACGACAACCGCCGTGCGGATCATGCCTTTCAGGGCCGAGAACGCAAACAGCGGCGTCAGTAACACGCAGGGGTAAATACGGGCGATTGCCAGCCCAAGCCCCAGCATGCCGTTGAAAATCGGCGTCAGCTCGGCGGCAATCATCGCAGGGTTCCGGACGCGGCCATCATGTTGAAGGCGGACTGCGCCAGTTCCACCATTTGCAGGCCTATCCAGCGGCCGCTCAGCGCCAGCGTGGTGCCTACGGCCACCAACTTGATGGCGAAGGGCAGGGTCTGATCCTGGAGCTGAAACACCGCCTGCAGGAGGGACACCACAATGCCCACCAGCACGGCGACCACCAGCGGCGGCGCGGAGAGCACAACCACCATCAGCACCGCCTGCTTAAACATGTAGATCATGTCCATAACGTCCTCACATATAGCTGTAGAACAGGCCGTCCAGCAGGCGCGTCCAGCCGCTGACCATGACAAAAAGCAGAATTTTGAGCGGCAGAGAGATGGTCATCGGCGACACCATTTGCATCCCCAGCGCCAGCAGCACGTTAGAGACAATCAGGTCCACCACCAGGAAAGGGATAAAAATTAAAAAGGCGATCTTGAAGCCGTTTTGCAGCTCGGACAGCACGAAAGCCGGGATCAGGATCAGCAGGTTGTCGCGCTGGTGGACGACCTTCTCCGACAGATCTTTCGGCCACATGCGCTGGCTGTTTTCCATCAGGTGCGTTTCCAGATCCGGGTCGCTGTTGCGCAGCATAAAGTCGGTCAGCGGCTTTATGCCGTACTGCAAGCTGTTCTCTAAGCGCTCGGCGCTGGTGGTATCGAGAGGCTTCTCTTTGAAGCGGGTTTGCATCCCGTCGAATACCGGCGCCATCACGAACAGTGTGGCGGCCAGGGCGATGCCGTAAAGCGCCATGTTGGGCGGCGTTTGCTGCACCCCGATGGCGTTTCGTGTCAGCATCAGCACCATCGAAATCTTGAGAAAGCTGGTGGTGATCATCAGCAGCAGGGGCAGCAGCGAAATGGCCCCCAGCAGGATGGCCAGCGCCAGCGGATTGAATGAGCTGATATTCTCGGCCATCACACGGGTTCCATAGCCGTACCCGTCTGGCGCAGCATGCGGGTGACCTGGAAGCCGAGCGTGCCGTTAACGTCCACCAGTTCACCTTTCGCCAGCAGGCTGTTGCCGTGGCACAGCAGCGCCTCGCCCGGCGTGACGTGCTGAACCAATACCGTTGACCCCGCATCCAATTGCTGGAGTTCGCCGAGCGTCAGCTGTAAGTTGCCGCAGCGGATGGTTAAATCCAGCGACAAGTCGTCGAAACTCCCCCGTGTTGTTTGCCATTCCCCGGCGGGTACCACTTCTTCGCCGTCCTGCTGATCGTCGTACTCCAGGGGGGCGTTCGGGTAAGTCATGGTTAGCTCCTCGCTAAACGTAATGTGTAGTAAGTCTCTGTGAGTGGTTTCGCTCGCCAGTTCCAGGTGAACCTGAAATTGTCGCCGTGCCAGCGGCATAACGCCGTGTCCTTCCGGTGAAAAGAACGTCTCGGCAGGCAGAAGCAAATCTCCGCTAGCCAGGCGGCGGGCGGCACCTGAGGAAAGCTGGAGCTTGCCAACGGTCAACGGTAACTGGAGCGGGAATTCAGGGTTAAGCGGGGCCATCAGCCGCTGCCAGGCGGGATGTTGGGCAAGCTGATGCAGCGTGCCCCAGGAGAGCGACAGCAGCGTGCTGGCCTGAGCTTCGCCGAGAAAAACCTCAAGGCGCAGCGTGATGTCAGGTTGTTGCCGTTCTTCGGCAGGCCGCAGAAACTCAAAGAGTTCAGCCAGTTGGGGGCTGAGCTGTTGGCTGAAATAGCGCCAGTACCAGGCATTGTCCTCGGTGGAAACGCCGGGCAGCGCAGGGCAATCGGCCATTAGCCTCAACACCGGCAGCGGGTCGCTAAAAAGCAGCGTACCTGCCGCGCAGTGAAAAGCTTCACCCGGCATGTCTGACCGGGGCTGCGTTCGGGAAGGTAAGAGGCGAAGTTCACCGGCCAGTTCTTCCCGGAAGAAAGGGAGCCGCCAGCCGCTGCCGATCCAGCGCCGCAGCCGGGCTTCGTCCGGTGACTGAGCGGCAAGTACCAGGCGTTTCATACCGCCTCCCGCCGCTTAAAGCGCAGGCGAACTTTTTTCCCCAGACGGCCGCTGAGCGAGCCTTGCCCGTCCTGTTCAAAGCCGCGTACTTTGTCCCAGGCGTTGGCGGAAAAGCCGAGTGCAATATCCAGCCCATCGCCATTGGCCGGGGTGACTTGTGCTACCACTTCGCCTAAATCCGGCAGCAGCAGGCTAAAGCGGGCGGGCAGGCTTTCCTGCTGTTCAATGCCTTGCACCAGGTGCGATTCCAGCATCGCCTGCAGGGCGGAAGCCTGGGATTCACTGGTCTGCTGCGGCTGCTCAGCGCCGCCGAGCGAGCCGTCAAACAGATTGAGCGCCAGGATGGGCATCACCGGGGCGGGCTCATCGTCAGACAGGAGATCGCTGAACTCTTTTTCATCCCGCGACAGCTTCTGGCGATCGCTGGCCCGGCCGGACGAGGACGCGCTGCGAGCGGGCATCTGCGGCATAAAGGGCGTGCTATTCCCTGGCGTGCGCGGCGCGCGAGGCGTTGGCGTTTGCGGGCTGTTTTCCGGCTGGTGGTGTGGCTGCGGGGCCGGATGAGCCTGCTGCCAAAGTTTCGGCTGCGGGTGAGCGTTTTTTAGCGCGTGGTGAATCATAAAGCGTTCCCCTGATTTTGGTTGAGCAAATACTCCATTTTTTCGATGTCCCGCTGGCAGCGCTGCACGGCTGACTGCGCGGCGGTCAGCCGCTCCTGCTGCTGTTGCACCTCTTCCTGTAGCTGGTGCGTGTGCTGAATTTGTTGAATCACGCCCGCTCGGCTGGATTTCTCAACGTCCAGCGTCTCCCGCAGGTCGTTCAGCGGCTGCATGACGCCCGCGTGCTGCGGCACAAAATCATTGCGCAGCTGCAAATAGCCGATTTTCTGTTCTGCCAGCTGCTGCTCGCCCTGTTCGACGGCCTGCTGGCAGCGCCGGAGCTGCTGCTCATGCTGGCGGTGCTCGCTTTCACAGCGACGCAAGCGGCGCCGCCGGATGGGCAGCAAAAGCGTCAGCATCTGCTCCAGTGCAACCTGCTGCGGGTCGGGTGAGAGTGGCGTTTCGGCCTCGCTATAACGGCGCATAAGCAATCACCTCCTGTAGCTGCTGGCGGGTATCGACGAAGTCGCTTGGGGCGTGGTTGGCCTGGCGTAAAAAGGCGTTGATGGCCGACTGAGACTGTACGGCGGCGTCGGTCATCGGGTCATTTCCAGGCTGGTATTCTCCGAGGCGAATCAGCATTTCGACCTGCTGGTATGCCGACATCATCTGGCGCAGCGTGCTGGCTTCGGCAATGTGTTCCCGTGGAACAACGTTGCTCATGGTTCGGCTCAGGCTGGCCAGCACGTCCACGGCCGGGTAATGCCCGCGCTCCGCGAGGCGGCGGGTCAAAACAATGTGGCCGTCTATCAGCGAGCGGACTTCGTCGGCCACGGGATCGTTCATCGAGTCCTGTTCAATCAGCACCGAATAAAGGGCGGTGATGGAGCCGCGCGAGGTTTTCCCGGCGCGCTCGAGCAGCCCCGGCAGTAGGGTATAGACCGACGGCGGCAGTCCGCCCCGGCCAGGAGGTTCGCCGAGCGCCAGGCCAATTTCACGCTGGGCGCGGGCAAAACGCGTCAGCGAGTCGATAATCAGCAGGACATTTTTACCTTTGTTACGGAAAGCCTCGGCAATGGCCGTGGCGGTAAACGCCGCGCGGGCGCGTTCCATACTGCTGCGGTCAGAAGTGGAGCACACCAGCACGGTGCGTGAGCGCAACTCGGCATCCAGTTCGTGGTCGAGGAATTCGCGGAGTTCGCGGCCACGCTCGCCAATCAGGCCGAACACAATGGCATCGCACGGTGTGTTACGTGCCATTTCTGCAAGCAGGGTCGTTTTACCGCAGCCAGCCCCGGCAAAGACGCCTACGCGCTGGCCCACGCCGATCGTCAGCACGCCGTCAATGGAGCGAATGCCCGTCGGCAGAGGAGTATCAATGCGCGGCCTGTCCGTGGGCGGTGGCGCATCGCCGAGCACGCCCCGGGCGTCCGGGGTTTCACTAGCCAGAGCAAAAGCAGACAGGCTGTCTTCGTCGATGGCGCGGCCAAAGCCGTCCAGCACGCTGCCAAATAAGCTGTCCGACACGCTAATAGAGTGGGGTTGAAACAGCGGCGTGACGCGGGCACCCTGGGCAATGCCGTCCAGCGGCCCCAGCGCAGAAAGTAAAGTGTGGCGAGGGTTAAAGCCGACAACTTCGGCCATCACTTCTGTATCGCCGCTGCGGCTGATCAGACACAGGTCGCCAATGCGCGCCTGCGGCAAACTGCTTTCCAGCAGAATGCCGCTGATGCCGGTGATGCGCCCGTAGGCGCTGACGGCGGAAAGCTGGCTCAGCGAGCGGTGGCGCTCTGCAAACCAACTGTTGAGGTCGTTCTGATAGCGCACCATTACCATTTCACCGCGATATTTTCCTTGCCGCCAAACTGCACGCTGTCGCCGGTAATGCCGGTCAGACGCAGGCCGTTGCGCTCGTCCCCGACAAACAGGCGCTGCCCATCCTCGGTCACGATGTTGGCGTGCGGCCCGGCGGTAATTTGCACGATATGGAAAGGCAGCACGGCCTCGCGCACTTTGGTTTGGTTAGTCAGCATCACCTTAAGCTGATAATCGCTGCGAATGCTGTCCACCATGCGGCTGACAATCGGCAGCTGGTTTTCCTGCAAATCACCGGTGAGCGTAATGCCCTGCGGCGTGCTGGCCAGCTGTACTTTGTTATAGAGTTCCCGCTCGCGCAGATCCTGTTCCAGCACGCTGCGCAGTTCGTTGCTATTGGTGATCGCCGGTTTAATTTGCGGCTCGTCGTCGCTGTTTTGCTGGGCGATGCCGGGCTGCAACACCCAGCTGAAAATGGTGAAGGTCAGCAGCATCAGGCTGGACAAGGTGAAGATTTGCGCCCAGCGGGGCAGAATTCTTGCCAGCAGCGAACGGCGTGCGGCCGGAGCCGGTTTGCTTTGTGTCCCGCCGACAGGTTCGCGTATGGCGGATTCTGGCTCACTCGGGCTGACAGCAGGCAACGGCGGTGGCGGGCGGTTATCCCATTCGTCATCAGCGGCAGCAAGCGTCAGCCAGACGCCGCCGACGGCGAAGATTTCACCGGGCTGCCAGAGCTGTTGGGCGCTCAGGCGTTCGCCGTGGCGGTGACAAACGGTGCCTTCCATCGGCGTGAGCATCCAGCCTTCGGCGCTGCGGCTTAGCAGGGCGTGGCTGGCTTTAATACCGCCATCGTTGAGCTGCAAATCGCTGTCGGCGGCGTTGCCCAACTGCCAGCGTTCGCCGCTTAACGGCAGCGCCGCGCCTTCATGTAATCCGTTTAATACTCTCAGCTCATACATGGCAGCACCCTTTATGCAGTGAAGGCGTCAAGCGCGTTTTCGTGAATATCAATGCGCCCCAGCACGTTGACCGGCAGGTTAAATTGCAGCTCGGCGAACGAGAGCACCGGGACGTGATGGAATTCGTCCTGGATGAGCAGGCGCAGCGGACTACGTAAATCCTGGGCAGACAACAGCACGCTGGTTTGCCGCTGGAACAGGGGAAACACTTCCCGCAGCTGCTCCAGCAGCAGGGCGTGCTTGTCCTGACTAAGAGCGAAGAAGGTTTCGTTCTGCGTCTGGCGCAGGCTGTCGCGCAGGATCTCTTCGGTTTCCGGCGTCAGCAGCCAGACCTGTATCCCGCCGTCGTGGCTGTACTGGTGGCAGATGTGTTCTTTGATGTCGATGCGAACCTGGTCGACCAGCAGGCCCACATCGCGCTCGTGCTGGCCGTGCACAATCAGCGATTCGGTAATACTGCGCACCGAGCGCAGGGAAATGCGTTCGGCCACCAGGCGCTGCAATACGGCGCTCAGGCGGGTGATCGGGAAAATGCGCTGGAATTCCTGCGCCAGCTCCGGCAGGTCCATCTCCAGCCACGAAATAATGGCGCGGGTCTCCTGCAGGCCGATAAAGCGTGGGCCGCTGGCAAAGAGCGCTTCTTCCATGCGGGCAAGCAGCAGCTGATGCGAACTCCAGGATTCCATCTGGAATTTATCCAGCAGCGGATCGTTTTCCTCCAGCCACGCCCAGCCTTTTTCCTGCGGATAGGTTTCGGTACTGAGTTCGGTGCCGGTCTCTTCCTGGGCCAGCAGGCGGTAGTCCAGCGCCCGCTTGCTTGAGCTGAAGGTGCCAATCACTTTCGGCACTTCATACACCAGAAAGCGAAATTCATCGTCAGGCTGGTACGGTGAAAAATCGATGTTGAAGACCGGCAGCGTGAAGCCGTACTGATTCACGATTCGGTTCCGCAGGCGGCGAATGTCTTCGATAAGCGCCATGGCCGCCGGGTCACCGGCGCGAGCCGACGAGAAGCTGAGGACAAACAGGCGGCTGGGGTTGAAGGTACGAATATCTTCTTCGCCGTTGGCTTCCGGGGCGACAATTTCGCCGCCGGTGCTGGTGGCCGCCGCGCGTTTGGCCCGCCACAGCTGAAATAGCCCCGAGCCCAGGGTGATTATCCCGAGCACGATAAACACCGCCGTAGGCATGCCCGGCAGCAGGCTGAAGCAGAACATGCCGATGGCGGACATGATCCACGCCTTGGGCTGGTTGGTTAACTGGTCGCTGATTTCGCGGCCAATGTTGTTGTTGGGGATGTCTTCGTTGGCCGACACGCGGGTGATCATCATCCCGGCGGTCAGGGAGATAAGCATCGCCGGGATCTGGTCAATCAGGCCGTCGCCGATGGTCAGAATGGAGTAGACATTGGCGGCGTCGCCCGCGGCCATGCCCAGCTGCAGCACGCCAATACAGAAGCCGCCCACCATGTTAATGCTGAGGATCACGATCCCGGCGATGGCATCGCCTTTGACGAACTTCATGGCACCGTCCATTGCCCCGAAAAGCTGGCTCTCTTTCGCCAGATCTTCACGTTTGCTTTTGGCCTGCTGGACGTTAATCAGCCCGGCGCGCAGGTCGCTGTCGATAGACATCTGCTTGCCCGGCATGGCATCGAGGGTAAAGCGGGCGGCCACTTCGGCGATACGCTCCGAGCCTTTGGTGATCACCAGGAAGTTCACCACCGTCAGGATCAGGAACACCACCAGCCCCACCGCCAGGTTGCCGCCGACCACAAAGTTGCCGAAGGCGGTGACGATATGCCCGGCGTTTTGCTGCAGCAGGATCTGGCGAGTGGTGGAGATAGACAGCCCGAGGCGGAACATGGTGGTCAGCAGCAGCACCGCCGGGAACGTGGTGAACGCCAGCGGTTTGGGCAGGTACATCGCCGTCATGATAAGCAGGCACGACACGCTGATGTTGACCGCAATCAGGACGTCAATCAGCCCCAGCGGCAGCGGGATGATCAGCATGAACACCACCGCCAGCGCGATGAAAGCCCCGACGACTTCGGAGCGTTGCATGGCGGTTATTGCCAGCCGGTTAAGAAGGTTAAACAAAGCGTTCATGGGCTATTCAATCCTGGTGAAGTCCGTTTACTGCGCCAGCTGGCTGCGTTTTTCCCACGCGGCGTATTCGCCGTTCAGGGTGCGGAGCAGAAGCAGGGCGTTGCTGCGGGTTTCATCGTTCCCGCCCCAAATTTTTTCCGGCAGCGCCTGGAGCAGCGTCAGCAGACCGTTGAAAAAGAGCGACTGCTGCAAAGGTTTTTCGCCCACCACCTGCAGCCCAAGCTGGGTCAGGTCGCGGGAATAGAACCCGTTGCGGCACATGCTGAGTAAGGATCGGGTCATGACATCGGCCCCCATCGTGACGTGGGAATATTTGCTCTTCAGGCGGTCAAGGAACTGGGCGACTTCCGACAGCGTGTGCGTAATAGCGCGGGTGTCGTTCAGCCCGGAAAGCAGGCGGCGCAGGGCCGTCGGCGGGGCGGAAGGGGCCAGCGCGGCGATGTCATCGGAAAGCGCGCGCTGTAATGTGCGCAGGGCGGGCACGAAGCCGTCGACGCCAAACTTGTCCAGCAGCACGTCCATGATGTTGTCGGCGGACTGCTGGTTGATCACGCCGCTGTAATAGAGCTTGCGCATTTCGCGCTTCTGCGCCGGATCGCTACTGAATGCGGCAATCGCCGGGGCGGTATTCACCCCCGCGTTAATTTTTTCCGGGTGCTGCTGTTGCAGGTCGGCAAGCATTTGCTCGACGCGTGCCGCCAGCGCCGGATTGCTGCCGTTGCGTAGGCGCATCGCCATCAGGCTGAGGGTGACAAACGCGGAGGCCGGGTCGTGATTGGCCTGTTCGAGCAAATCATCCAGCGTCGGGGTCTTCCCGTCACCCCCCGACAACATCCGTTCGAAGGCCGATTCCTGCTCGGCCTGCTCTTTCCCCGACGGGCTTTCAAGCAGTTTCCCCAGCTCCACAAGGTGAGTGACCTTGATAGCCGCCACGGAGATACGGCGCAGCTGGGTGGCCTGCGTGCGCTGCTCCTCGTGTTTGATTTTCTGCTCGATGCTTTCCGCGAAGGTCGATGCCATCGACTCCTGGGCGGCTCCGGGCCGCTGCGGCGCGGGCGCTGCACGAGTGGCGGACGAGGAACTGCTCGCCGCGCTCTTGTCGTTGTTAGTGTCGTTGATCAGTTCATCGACCAGGGCGTCTGCCTGTTCGGTTTCGAGACGCAGATTGTGGTGATGGTGGTGCTGAGGGATTCTCATGTTCATTGCGGTGTGCCTTACCCGATTCGCCTGTCAGTGTGTGGGCTAAGGCCTGGGGCGGTTCCCCGGAAAATAAAAAATTTCCGCCGCTGGAGGTGTGTAAAAAGTTGCACAAACCCGTTTTCGGGCTGTGTGTGTTTTTGCTCATATTTATCTGATTAATAAAAATTAAATATTAATAATCAATGCATTAAGTTGATATTTTTCGCTGGCACGGCGCTTGCTATAGGACGAACTCCTGAATCTATTCCATAAAAAGGTGTTCACTATGTCAGCGATGTTAGATTTCGAATCACAGGTTTTCCCGGATGCGCAGGCTGCTTTTGAGTCCAACGTTGTGCAGGGCGAGTTTCCGGTGGTTAACTGGGAGCGCGTGATGCGCGACAACGAACAGCGGTTGTACAATTTTATTCGTAAACGCGTGGCAAATTTTGCCGATATAGAAGACCTTGTGCAGAACACCTGGTATGAAGTGATTCGTAACAAGCACAAATTTTGCGGCACGTCGCGCCCGGAAACCTGGATGTTCGGGATTGCGGTAAACCTGGTGAAAAATCACTATAAATCCGTCAAAGTGAGCTACCTGCACGATGAGTTAAACGATGATGTGCTCGGTACGCTGCTGCATTCGGAGCAGCCGGAAGGGGTGACTGAGGGTAAGGACATCCTGTCGAAAGTGTTGCAGCGCATTGCGCAACTCCCTGAAGATTATCAGCAATTATTACAGCTGATCGTTGATCACGATATCAGCTACCAGGAAGCGGCTGACCGGATGACTATTCCTATCGGCACCGTGCGTTCCCGCCTTTCCCGTCTCCGACAGTCTTTGAAACAGGATCTGGGGTGGGACAGTCTGAACTGAGCGAGCGGTGCTTCGTTACTCCCTGAACGAGAAGAATCACACTCTATGAAACAAGACGGCGGGCCGCACCCACGGCCCAATGACACTCAGGCATTGCTGAGCGCCGCTTTCAACAGCATGCGCGAACTGGTTTTCATTGTTGACAGGGATTTCAATATTGTTTTTGCCAACCACAAGGCGCTCAGTCTTTGCCTGCCGGAAGATGCCGGCCAGGCAAGGGCCGGGCAGCTGGTAGGCGAAAATATTTTTACCCGGCTGCGAGGCTATGGCGATCTGCCGCTGCTGGCGGTGGTTGAGCAGCAGCTGGATCGGCCAGAACATTCGCCTTACGGCGATAAAATTAACGCCCGCTTTCAGGCGGCAACGCAGGCTATTCCGGTCGAGGTTTGCCCGAGCCGCTTCGAGTTTCAGCGGCAGAACTGGGTGATGATGGTGGTGTGTGATACCCGCTATCGCAATGATATTCATCGTTTTTACTACGATCGTGAAAATGAACTTCGCGACATTCTGGACAATATGCCGGATGCGATCCTGCGCGTGGACAGCGAGCAGCGGCTGCTCTATGCCAACGAAACGGCGCTACAGTGTATGCCCAAGAGCGCGGCGGCCATCGGGCTGAAGATAAACTCGCTTATCGGGGACTCGACGCTGATGGAGCAGATCAGCTGGTCGCTGCAGCTGGTGCTGAGCAAGCATATTCAGCTGGAGGCGGTACTGCACGGTGCGCTCTCGGATTTGCGGGTGTCGAGAATCTACCAGGCACGTTTTATTCCTGAATTTACGCAGCAGCAGACGCTGAAATCCGTGCTGGTGATTGCCCGTCCCGCCTCCCGGCAATATTTTGCCGAACAGCAGGTGCGGCAGACTCACGAACAGCTGCGGCACATGACCCAAAAGCTGCAAAGCAGCGTCGAAAACGAGCGCAAGCATATGGCGCGGGAAATCCACGATGAGCTGGGCCAGCATCTGACTTCGCTGCGGGTGGGAATTTCTCTGCTGGGCCAGAACCATCCCACGCTGCGTCATGAAGTTGAACCGCTGACGCAGCTGGTGGATGGCACCATCAAAGTGGTGCGGGATATTGCCACCCAGCTGCGCCCGGCGGTGCTCAATATGGGGCTGAAACCCGCGCTTATCTGGCTGAGGGACCAGTTCAACAAGCACCGTTCCGGCGTGTGTACGCTGACGATTCAGCCGCTGCCGGTGTCGCTGTGTGACGATGAGGTCACCGCGATTTTTCGCGTGGTGCAGGAGTCGCTCACCAATGTGCAGCGGCATGCCAAAGCGCGGGAAGTGGAGGTGAAGGTGCTCACAAGGGGCAAAGTCGTGCTGATTTGCATCAATGATGACGGGCAAGGGTTTGACCCCGGCCAGGTGTCCGACGGGGCCTTTGGGTTATTGAGTATGCGGGAACGCTGCATGATGAAAGGCTGGACGTTTAACATCCACAGTGCGCCGGGCAAAGGGAGCTGCGTGCATATCGAGATCCCTTATGCCCTGCCGGCTCCGGCTAAAGTTTATGATAGCGAATAGCAAACTTGATGATGTCGGCGTTGTTGTCGAACTGCATTTTTTCCATCATCCGGGTCTTGTGGGTGCTGACCGTTTTGTTACTGATGCTTAGCGTTTCTGCGATGCCGTTGATGTTTTCACCGCTGCTCAGCAGGCGAAGGATCTGCTTCTCGCGCTGGGAGAGTGTGGCATAGCGGCGAAGCTGGTCATTTTCCTGGGTTGAAAAGACGATGGCTTCCGCCAGCGAGGGGTCAATGTAGCGCTGGCGGGAGGCGACGCGATGAATGGCGTGCAGTAGCGTTTGCGGAGCCTGGTCTTTGGTAATGAAGCCGTGGGCACCGCTGGCGAGGACCATTTGGGCGATTTGCGGCTCGTTGTGCATGCTCAGCACCAGCACCGGCAGCATCGGCCACAGGCGGGTAATTTGCTGCACCAGCTCCGGCCCGGAGTCGCCGGGCATGGAGAGATCCAGCAGCAGGACATCAACGTCGATTTCCGTCAGCAGCGACAGCACCGTTTTGCCACAGCCCGCTTCCGCTACCACTTTGATTTTCTTATCCAGTGAAAAAATCTGTTTCAGGCCCTCGCGCATCAAAATGTGATCGTCCGCGAGGAGGAGTCTGATTGCCATACTGTCTGTCATCCATAATTTATAGTTATTAAATCGTTCTTTTTTATAAAAATAATTATCACGCACGAATTGCAAAGACGCGTGTTAAATGAACATAGCAGCCTCGCTGCGGCGAATCTAGCTTTGCCGGGGGCGATAAGGTTGCAGCTTGTTACAAGTTCTCCCCGGAACCCGCACCGTCTGTCTGCCACTTACGCCCCATGTTCCTGACCGAGACAGGTGAAATCATGGCGATCGCCGAGCAGCTCTACCACAAACTCCAGCCGCTGTTTAAACAGCTGAATGCCCTAGATATTGTGTTCAACGCCCAGGGCTACTACTCGTTAACCCTCGACGGCGGCCAGCAGGTTTTCCTGGAGCTGACGGAAAATCTGACGCTGGCGATGATGGGCCTGCTGGCGCTGCCGGACAATCCCGGCGAGGCGCTGCTTCTCGAGCTGTTACAGGCCAACCTGAACATTGACCAGCAGCCAGCCATCACCGTTGCCGCTGATAAAGAGCGCGCGCAGCTGGTGGTCTGGGCGGTATTGCCCCTGGACGAGCTGCATCTCGACACGCTGCTGCCTTTGTTGGAGCGGCTGAGCTGGACGCTGTCGGTGATTGGCCGCTGGTGCCAGCCTGCCCCACCGCGCGAGCGCCAGGCTGCACCAAAGACAGAAAAAGATCGGCTTCAGCGCCGCCAGATAGAAGCGCTGATGCTGCGACGCTAACGCCCAACCAGGGGGAAAAGATGAGTACGATTTCTGCCAGCAATGTGGCGCCACATATCGCGATTGAATACCACCGCCCGGAAGATTATCTCGCTGCCGAAAGCGCTTTGCATCAGCTGCTCAGTCGGCCTAACGGCCGAAGCCTGGTGGGCGAACTGCGTAACCTCAGTACCCAGGGTCGGTACGTTAAGGTGAAGGTCACGGCGATGGCGAATACGGTTGCCCGCCCGGTGCTGACCGACTCTCAGGTTCGCCGGTTTCACCTCTCCAGCAGTGAGTACGATAAGGCGCACAATAAAAAAGCGACGCAATTAGCCCAAAAGCAGCCGCTCGGCAAGAAAGGCGAGGGGACCAGCGTCAGCGTCGACTGGAACCCGCGGCAGTCCGTGGCTATTGACGCCCATGGCCGCCCAAGCCTGCTGGACGATCCTTCGCTGGCTTTTGTGTCCCTTGCCCATGAGCTGGTTCACGGCTATCGCATGATGAAAGGGACCTACACCGGAGGGACTTCCGACCGCTACGATACAGGCTCGCCAGCCGGGCAGGAGGAATCCCGCGCGGTGGGCATCGGCAAGTATGCGGGGGAAGCGCTGTCCGAAAACGGTATTCGCCATGAGCACGGCCTGCCGCTGCGCGGGCAGTACGCCGCAGGGTAAATTCTTCCGTAGCAGGAACCACCGCGCCACTCTCCCCACATAACCTGTTGACGCAACAACTAAAGTGGGGAGATATCATGCCGTTAAACAACGTTGATACCAGCCTGCGGGTCGATCCTGGCCTGATAAGCGGTAACTCAAACCGACGGGTCTCCATGCGCCTCGCGCTGGAGCCTAATAACACTCAACATTTCGATTGCACCGTGAACGTGTCGTCGCGCCGGGCAGACGCGCTCTATTATGCCAATAAGGCGATAGATGATACCTGGCGCATTCTGGACATGGGGTCGGGCAACCAAAAGAACCATGTTCGCGCCACGATGGCCGAATCCTATAAGCGAACGCTTCTGTCGCAGAAGGGAACGGGCAACGGGGACTACACCGTGCGCGCCTGGGAAGCCTCTAAGTTTCGGGCGGGCAACTGCGGCGAAATGGCGGCGGTGAATGCGCTATTGTTGGCGAACACCCGCGTCAAACAGCCGGTTTCCGTGGTGCATAACCGCGATGTCGACCACGCCTTTGTGATCATCGGCGATCCGCGGGAAAACGGGCGGTCTGTGGTGTCCGACCCCTGGCCGGAATTTGGCCGGGCGATGCGCATAGAAGACGCGAAGTTCGGCGACAGTTACCACGTACTGCATACGTATCCTGTTGGCCACCGGGACGATGATGTCCGCGAGAAGCTGCTGCGTGGAGAGAAAGCGACGCAGGCGGAAGTGGATAAAGCGTTCCGCAAGGCTGCGCCAAAACTCGCGAAGCTTAGCCCTGAAAAACTGCGGGACTCGGTGGTGGCGGGGCCGGGATACGTGCAGCGTCACGCCTCCAATAACCTGGGGATTCAGTATGATGGCACTGACAGCCGCGGCGTTGTGCAGCATTTTGACCAGTCGCTGTCCGTGGGGCAGATGCGCTCCCGAATGATCGGGCCTCAGGCGGCGGTAGATGCGCAGCAGCGTGGAACGCCTGCGCCCACGTTCACCAGCAACGATCGTCCTCGTCAGCGCACGGAATCGTTCGCCGCGGAATCGTCTTCCCGGGGGCGTCGTCCGAGAACGGCATCCAATGCAGTTCCGCCCGCAGCGCCTCGCCGCCGGGCAAACTCCGTGGATATTCGTCCGGCCCCGGTGCCGATTTACGCCCCACCACCTCCCGCGCCGGGAGGGATGTACAGCACGGTTCCGCTGCCGGGTCATGGTCCCGCGTTCAACTACGGCCCGCCGCCTGCAGCCGCGCCAGTTTACAGCTACGGCCCGCCGCCAGCCGCCGCACCGGTTTACAGCTATGGCCCACCGCCGGTGCACGCCCATGCGCCTGTGCATCCGATGGCAAGCCGACCGGTTTACCGTGAGCCGCCGGTTATTCCGCCTGATGTCTATGGCACCGCGCCAGCCCCTACTCGTACGCGGCCTCGCTCTAACTCAGTCACTGCCGCTTTCCGGCGAATTATAGGTAACTAACGATGCTCGCACCTTCAAAATTAGCGCAAATTTTACAGCCGCTGTTGACCGATGAGCTTGGGCAAAGAGTCGAGCTTGAGAATGCAGAAGGCTATTCCGTTGAGCTTGGCGAGGGCGTGACGCTGGAGATCAGCGAATCTCCGGTTGGGCACCTGCTGCTGAGCTGCATGTTGCCCGTTCAGCCCACCCGGCTGAGCGACACCGATACGCTCACGGTGCTGCTGCAGGCCAATCTGCTGGGGATGGATTATCCGCCGGTACTCACTGGGCTGTTGCCCGACCAACAGCAGGTTGTGCAATGGAGCAGCCTGCCGTTCCATCAACTGGAGGCGGAAGTGCTGAAGCGGCTGTTCAACCGTTTTGCGCAGCAGGCCGAAAAGCTGGCCGCGTGGTTAGTGTAAAAGCGGTCTCCACGTTTTAGCCGCCGCTGTGCGGTTAAAACGTTTTTCTGAATGCACCTCCCGGAAGAGGCAAAAAACGACAGGGTCAGGGGAGTAAAAGTAAAACAATAGTGGCTGTTTATACAGTATCTCGTCATAATTCGGGCCACAGACGCCGTTCTGTGACTTAAATTATTCAGAGAAAGAAGTGATGTTATGGCTTTGTCGTCGGCGCAAAAAGCGCAAATAGGTGCCTGGTATAAGGCGTTACAGCAGCAGATCCCGGATTTTATTCCGCGAGCGCCTCAGCGGCAGATGATCGCCGAGGTGGCGAAGACCCTTGCCGGTGAAGAAGGGCGGCATCTGGCTATTGAAGCGCCGACCGGCGTCGGCAAAACTCTCTCTTACCTGATCCCCGGCATTGCTATTGCCAGAGGGGATCAAAAAACGCTGGTGGTCAGCACCGCCAACGTGGCGCTGCAGGACCAGATTTACAGCAAAGACCTGCCGCTGCTGCGCAAAATCATTCCTGACCTGAAATTTACCGCCGCCTTTGGCCGCGGACGTTACGTGTGCCCGCGCAATCTGGCCGCGCTGGCGACCGATAACTTCACGCAGGGCGATCTGCTGGCGTTTCTGGACGATGAGATGTCGCCGACCAGCAAAGCCGAACAGCAGCGCTGTGCCAAACTTAAAGCCAGCCTCGACGGCTATAAATGGGACGGGCTGCGGGATCACACCGATGAGGCGATTGACGACGATCTCTGGCGGCGACTAAGCACCGACAAAGCCAGCTGCCTGGGGCGAAACTGCCACTGGTATAAAGAGTGCCCGTTCTTTGTGGCGCGCCGGGAAATCGACGAGGCGGAAGTGGTCGTGGCTAACCATGCGCTGGTGATGGCGGCGCTGGAAAGCGATGCGGTGCTGCCGGAGGCGAAAAATCTGCTGCTGGTGCTGGACGAAGGCCATCATCTGGCGGACGTTGCCCGTGACGCGCTGGAAATGAGCGCGGAGATCACGCCAGGCTACAGTCGCCTGCAGCTCGACCTGTTCAGCAAGCTGGTGGAAACCTGCATGGCGCAGTTCCGGCCCAAAAGCCCACCGCCGCTGACCGCGCCTGAACGTCTGACCAATCACTGTGATGAAGTGTACGAGCTGCTGCAGTCGTTTAACACGATCGTTAGCCTTTGGCTGCCGGGCGAGCGGGAAGGCGAACACCGCTTTGAAATGGGCGTCCTGCCCGAAGAGATCATGGTGATTTGCCAGCGCCTGGCGAAGCTGATGGAGGCGCTGCGCGGCCTGTCGGAAGCGTTGCTTAACGATCTGAGCGAAAAAACGGCCAGCCACGACATCGTGCGCCTGCACCGGGCGCTGCTGCAAATGAACCGGGCGCTGGGCTTCTTTGAAGCACAGAGCAAGCTGTGGAAGCTGGCGGCGATGGAGCAGGCTTCCGGCGCGCCGGTGTCGAAGTGGGTGACGCGCGAAATCCGCGAGGGGCAGCCGCATCTGTTCTTCCACTGTGTGGGGATCCGCGTCAGCGATCAGCTGGAAAAAATGCTGTGGCGCAAAGTGCCACATGTGATTGTGACCTCCGCCACGCTACGCTCGCTCAACCGCTTTGATCGCCTGCAGGAGATGAGCGGCCTGCGTGAGAAAGCGGGCGATCGGTTTATCCATCTGGACTCGCCGTTTAATCATATTGAGCAGGGGAAAATCGTTATCCCCAAAATGCGCTTTGAGCCGCTGATGGAGCACGAGGCACAGCATATTGCCGAGATGGCCGCCTTCTTCAGGGCGCAGCTGGCACAGGGCGAGCATAAAGCGATGCTGGTGCTGTTTGCCAGCGGCCGCGCCATGCAGCAGTTTTTAACTCACGTTACCGATCTGCGGCTGATGCTGCTGGTGCAGGGGGATCAGCCCCGCTACCGGCTGGTGGAGCTGCATCGCCAGCGCGTTCAGGCCGGGGAAACCAGCGTGCTGATTGGCCTGCAATCTTTTGCCGAAGGGCTGGATTTGAAAGGCGAGCTGCTGACCCAGGTACACATTCATAAAATTGCCTTCCCGCCGGTAGACAGTCCGGTGGTGGTCACCGAAGGGGAGTGGCTGAAAAGCCTCAACCGCTATCCTTTTGAAGTGCAGAGTTTGCCCAGCGCCTCTTTTAATCTGATTCAACAAGTTGGACGTTTAATTCGCAGCCACGCCTGCTATGGTGAGATAGTCATTTACGACCGCCGCCTGCTGAGTAAACGCTACGGCGAGCGTCTGCTGGCCGCGCTGCCGGTGTTCCCGATTGAACAGCCCGACGCGCCGGAAGCAAAAGTGATAATAACGACGCCGAAACACACTGTACGGCGCAAACGTGTGAGCAAGAAATAGCAAGGAGAGTCTGAATGGACTATCGCAAAATCATTAAAGAAATTGGTCGTGGGAAAAACCACGCCAGAGATCTCGATTTTGATACCGCGCGCGGGCTGTATAGCCACATGCTGAAGGGCGAAGTGCCTGAGCTTGAGCTGGGCGGCGTGCTGATTGCCCTGCGTATTAAGGGCGAAGGTGAAGCGGAGATGCTCGGTTTTTATGAGGCGATGAAGCAGCATGTTATTACGCTCACGCCGCCGTCCGACAAGCCGATGCCGATTGTCATTCCTTCCTATAACGGCGCCCGTAAGCAGGCTAACCTCACGCCGCTGCTGGCGCTTTTGCTCAACAAACTTGGCTATCCGGTTGTGGTCCACGGCGTGAGCGAAGATCCCACCCGAGTGCTGACGGAAACCATTTTTACGCTGCTGGGCATTGAGCCGACCCGCCACGCCGGGCAGGCGCAGGCGAAGCTTGAGTCCCACCATCCTGTCTATCTGCCGATTGGCGCGCTTTGCCCACCGATGGAAAATCAGCTGGCCATGCGCTGGCGCATGGGCGTGCGTAACAGCGCGCACACGCTGGCGAAGCTGGCCACCCCGTTTGAGGAAGAGGCCGCGCTGCGTCTGGCCAGCGTTTCTCACCCGGAATATGTCCCGAAAGTGGCGAAGTTTTTTGCGGATATCGGCGGGCGGGGGCTGTTAATGCATGGCACGGAAGGTGAAGTGTATGCCAACCCTCAGCGCTGCCCGCAAATAACGCTGATTGATGGGCAAGGCACCCGCATCGTGAGCGAGCGGCAAACCGAACACGAAGGCGTCGTGCTGCCGGCAGGCAAAGATCCTGAAATCACCGCCCGCTGGATTGAGCGCTGCGTGGCGGGCGTTGAGCCGGTGCCGCAGTCGCTGAAAATTCAGATGGCCTGTTGCCTGGTCGCCACCGGCGAGGCCGCAACGCTTGAGGCCGGCTTGGCGCGGGTGGACGAAGTTTTCTGAATACTAAGCAAAAAAAAGCCCGCGACAGGCATCGCGGGCAAACAAGGGTAACATCAGGGTTAAACAAGGGTAGTGCAATCAAGGCCGATGAGGGTACCAGCCTTGATCAGGGTATTACTGGAGCGCGGGATTATTTGTAGATAACCGCGGTGCCGCTCATCTGGCCTTCGGTGTTGGCAGAGGTGATCGCGTAAGAGCTTGCGCCAGCGGCTTCTGCTTTAGCGGCCAGTTTTGCTTCCAGGCCATCCAGGGTTGTTGCGCCAGTGGCGGAAACAACGCCGATTTTATTCAGGTTCTGCGCCTGGGCTTCGTTTACAGGTTGGGCAGCGAAAGCACCGAAAGACAGAGTAGAAAGAGCAATTGCAGCTACAGCATATTTGATGGTTTTCATGGCTAAATTCTCGCAGGTTGTTCTGTTAAGGTGACGTTGTTCCGTCGATGTGATTATGGTCACACTTTTCTGCGGAAGAATAAATCGAAGAGAATTGACGACCTTAATCAAAAAAATTGAATTAGTTATAACGTATTGAAATAAATAGTGATTGCGGAGTAAATAGTTTCGCTGCGTGACGTTAACCCTGGAAACACTTAGTTTGCGCACATTTTGCTACTCTTTTTGCCAACGCTGGTCTTACCTGATGGGCAATCGCTTGCGCCTCTTTTTCAGCCTGACTTTGATGATTTGCGCAGTAAGCTGGCGGGGAAGCTTTTATACTGTTCTCTTTCCTTTTTAACCCGACGGATGAGGTTCGATGGAGATAAAGCTGCACTCCAACGCCACAACAACGCCGCGTACGCGAAAGTACATTCAGGAGTCCGCGAAAACGGACGGCGAGCTGGCGGAGGAGCTGAACATTTCGGTCGATACCGTTCGGCGCTGGCGTAAACGCGACGACTGTTACGACAAATCTCACCGGCCGAATACCATCCATCGGGCGTTAAGTCACGAGCAGGAATCGATGCTGGTGTTCCTGCGCGTGCGCCTGGCGCTTTCCCTCGATGAACTTCTCGAGGCCGCTCGCTTGCTGATTCAGCAGGGGATTTCCCGCGCAAGCGTCAGCCGTATGCTGCAAAACTGGCAGCTGTCGCGCATGACTAAGCCAGCGCTCAGTCAGACGCCGGGCCATTTTATGCTGGATACTTTCTCGCTGCCGGAGACGGTTAGCCATAAACAGGGTGAGCTGCTGGTGTTCAGCGAAAGAACCTCCGGCTATATGGCCGTTGCGCTGCGTGAGCGCGGTAGTGAGGAGGTGGCGGAGCCTCTGGTGGGCTTTTTGCGGGAAGGGTTGCCGCTCTCCGTGCTTTCATTAACGGCGAAATCCTGCCCGTTTACGCACAAGCTTGCAGGGGCGCTGGGCGTGCCTTTACAGGCTGCTGCACAGGAGGAGTGGCTGGAAAAAGCCGGGCAGGGTAATTACCACCAGGCGCTGGAAGCGCTGCTGAACGGCGAACGCTTTGATAAGCGGCTGGGGCTGGGGGCCGTGCTGCTGGAGTTTGAAGATCTACTCAATAAAAGGATTATCCGCAGCCGACTGAAAAACCTGACGCCTGAGGCCTGGCTGAAGCTTCATCATTCCCATCGTTAAAGCGCCCCATTGGGGCGCTACAGGTTGCTAACGAGGCGGGAAAAAGCGTGGTTTTTCCCTCCTCGTGGTTAACAGCCGAAAATCAACAAATTGATTTTCCTGTTTTTTAACGTGAGGCCTGATATTTCTTCTCTGGTCAGAGGTTTGTCAGTCGTCGAAGCGCCCCATTGGGGCGCTTAATTCATGGCAGCGCTATTTCCCCTCACACAGCGACAGGAAGTACTGCGTCAGCAAATGCGCCGGGCGGCCGCTGGCCTGGGTGAATTTCCCTCGCGACAGCGCGGTACCGCTGACGTCCAGATGCGCCCACGGGCGCTGGTGGCAGAACTTACTCAGGAACTGGGCGGCGGATACCGCAATGGCGGCGTTGTTGGGCGGCGTGTTGGTGTAGTCGGCAATTGCGCTTTTGACCTGGCCGTCAAAACTCTCATCCAGCGGCAGCGGCCAGACGCGATCCTGCGTCAGGCTGCCTGCCTGTTGCAGGCGCTGGCTAAGCGCTTCATTGTTACTCATTAAGCCCGAAATATCGTAGCCCAGCGCTTTGACTACTGCGCCGGTCAGCGTGGCGACGTCGATCATTTCGACGGGATTAAAACGCGCTGCGGCATAGCTGAGCGCGTCGGCGAGAACCAGCCGCCCTTCGGCGTCGGTATTAATGATTTCGACGCTGGCCCCCGCGTGGGAGCGCACGACGTCCCCCGGCATCATCGCCGTGCTGCCGGGCATGTTTTCCGCCAGAGCCATAACGACCACGACGTTAACAGGCAGGTTAAGGCGCTTCACCGTTTCCATCATGCCGAACACCACCGCCGCGCCGCACATGTCATATTTCATGGTGCGCATGCCTTCGCCTTCTTTCAGCCACATGCCGCCGGTATCAAAGGTGATCCCTTTCCCGACGAGGGCATAAACTGGCGCTTCTTCGCTGGCACCCTGCCAGCGCAGCGTTACCAGCCGGGGAGGGTTAACGCTACCTTTACCCGTGGCGTGCAGGCAGCCGAGGCCGTGTTTAAAAATGGCCTGCTCGTCCAGAATCTCGCACTGGGTTTGCGGGTGCTGGCTGGCCCAGGTTTCTGCCTGCAGCGCCACATCCTGCGGGCGACAATCCAGCGCGGGCAAATCCGCCAGCTGGCGAGAGAGCAGCATGCCCTGGGCGATGGCTTCGGCCTGGGAAGCCAGACGGCGAGCCAGCGCATTATTGGGTTCGGTAATCAGCCACAGCTCGCCATTGCTTGGCTGTTCGTCTTCGCGATAGCCCAGCTGCGGCAACTGATAGAAGCGGTTGAGGAGGGCGATAAGCAGCGTGCGCAGGCGAACAAACGTGGTTTCATCCGCCAGATTAAAGCCCGCGAGATCCAGCGCAACGGGGTGCAAAACAGGGGAAGGCAACAGCGTTTCAGCGGCGGAAAGCAACTGGCGAAGCACGGCTGGCTGAGTGATTTCTGCTGAAGGCAGCAGCGACAGCCGCTCACAGATACCCTGTAAACCAAAGGTAGTGGTTAGCGGTTCATCGTGGGTGGACATCTCTTCCAGCAAGGATTGCAGCGCGTTTGGCCAGCGGCTTAGGGAAGTGTCCCACAAGATAAGATGAGCGTTGTTAAAGGCTGCATCGGGCGAAACGAGTCTACATTTCATTGGATTACCTCCGCGGTGATGCGCTGTTTGTAGGCGTCCAGCCATTCCCGATCTGCCGGGCGGATGACCGTGCGGTTGCCGTCCCTGGCGGTAAGAAACACCTGGGCGGGCTGCGCTGGCGTGGCAACAGAGAAGGAGAAGCTGTCGATGGTTGTCGCCGCGCCGTATTCGCCCCGGTTGTTCATGCAGACGACGGACAGGTCGCCTGCCCGGCCGTAGCGGGCAATCAGTCGGGCTTCAAGATCGTACACGGCGGACTCTGCCGCACGCTGGGGCGACATGCCGTGCGCCATGCGGCTGACAATTTCATAGCTGATACAGCCTTTCATCAGATCTTCCCCGAGGCCCGTCGCCGTCGCGGCACCCACTTCGCTGTCGGCGTAGAAGCCGGAGCCGGAGACCGGGGAATCGCCCACCCGGCCTGGGCGTTTCATAAACAGGCCGCTGGTGGAGGTAGCGACCGACATTCTTTGCTGGCCGTCGAGAGCGATAACGCCCACGGTGTCGTGCCCGGTGTAGGGGCTTAAGCCGCGATCCAGCGTTTCTCGCTTGCGCTTCAGGTAATGGTTGTACGCGCGCTCGGTCAGCATGGTTTTGCTTTCAAAACCCCGATCTTTGGCCCACGCTTCGGCACCCTGGCCGACCATAAAACTGTTGAAGCGCTCTTCGCTCAGAGCTTTTGCCACCATAATCGGATTGGCAATATTTTTTACCCCAGCCACGGCACCGAGTGCGAGGCTGGTACCGTCCATAAAGGCGGCGTCGAGTTCGACTTCGCCTTGTTCATTCGGCAGGCCGCCATAACCGACCGATTTATAGAAGGGATAATCTTCCACGCATTTAACCGCGTGTACGACGGCATCGCTCGCCGAACTGCCTTGCTGCAGCCGTTCAGCCGCTTCACCTATCCCTTCCCATGCCATACGCCAGGTGGCGATCGTTCCCCAGTTTGCTGCTAACGTCATGTTTAACTACTCCGTGGCGGGTTTACGTTCAGTCACTTGAGCCGGTGATTCATTGGCCCGATATTGCCGGTCGACCACTTTCAGGAACGGCAGATAAATCAGCGCCCCTATGCACAGGTTGATTATCTGGATAACCGCGCCGCTCAGGTGGCCGGTGACGATAAATCCGCTTAATACCGGCGGCAGTGTCCATGGGATATACACCCCGGTAGTGGTGGCTACCATACCAATGGACATCGCGATGTACTGCACGGTGACCAGCACCAGCGGCACAAGGTTGAATGGGATCAACATGACGGGGTTCATGATGACCGGCAGGCCAAACAGCACCGGCTCGTTAATGTTGAAGATGGAGGAGCCGACGGCCAGGCGCGAAACGTTTTTGATGTGCTGGCTGCGGGCAAACAGCAGCATAGCAATCACCAGAGACAATGTAGCGCCCGCCCCCCCCATCCAGACCATGTCGTAGAACTGTTCCGTGACTACGTGCGGGGGAGGCATCCCGGCCTGCGTGGCGGCCAGGTTATCCATTTGGTTTTCCATCCAGAACGGACGCAGAATGCCGTTGACCATCGAACCTGAGTTGATCCCCACCGACCACAGGCTGGTGATGCTGAAACAGGTGAACAGCGCGCCAATGTAAGAGGTGCCGAAGTGGCGAATCGGCGTCGCCAGCACTTCATACACGAACTGGTGAATGGTGTGGTAGTCGGTTTTGGCAAACAGCACGCGAACGGCCAGCGCTGCAATCAGGATCAGCAGCGAAGGGATGAGCGCGGCAAAGGATTTTTGCACCGCCGGCGGCACGCCATCCGGCATTTTGATTACCCAATTCTGGCGCAGCATCCAGGCAAAAAGCTCCGTGCTCGCCAGCGCGCCTAGCATCGCCACAAACAGCCCCTTCGATCCCAGCCATTCCATCGGGATCAGGTTGCCGACATCCGGGTGCTTCGCAAAAGGCGTGAGGATCAGAAAGCAGGAAAGGGACAAAATGCCCGATGACATTCTGTCGATGTCGTAGCGTTCCGCCAGCCGGTAGGCCACCAGAAAACTGATAAACACCGCCATAGTAGAGAAGATGGCGTTAAAAGGGATCTCAACGGTGGCTGACCACCCCTCACCAAAAACAGAAGCCATAAACTGCTGGTAATGGGTACTTGGGAAGGACGAGATCACCAGCAGAATGGAACCAACGATAATAAACGGCATGAACGAGATATAGGCGTCGCGAATGGCGCCGAGGTGGCGCTGCTGCGCCATTTTGGCTGCCAGCGGCATCAGCCGGGCTTCTAATGCGGCCATCAGGTTTTTCATTTTACCGCTCCGTAAGTAATCACAAGAGACAATTCTTGCGTGACTCTACCTTAGTGGTTGTTCGGGGCTAATAAAGTGAGTTAATTCACAGATGAGTCATATAAGTATCATATGATTGCTTAAATGTTTTTAGGGTGAAGGTGCCATAAAAATGCCCCGCAAAGCAGGGCATTATGTTGGCTGGAACGCGGGCTATTTGTAGATAGTGGCGGTGCCGTAGAGGCGGTTATCGCCGCCGGCGGAGTTAATCACGTAGCCCGTTGCACCCTGTTCCTTCGCTTTTTCAGCCAGTTTGGCCTGGAGGTCGTCAAGGTTAGACGCTTTGGCGGTGACGGTACCAAAAGGTTGCATCTGTCCGACGTTTGCGTTACTCATTTCCTGGGCTGCCATGGAGGCAAAAGGCAGTGCAGCAAGAGAGATAACCGCAGAGAAATACAGCAGTTTTTTCATCTTTACATCCTCTTGAGCGTTGAGAGCAAAACACCTTTTTGTTGTCTGACAATTACAGTCTAGTTCCCCTTGGCACAGACAATGACGCAAAAAATTGATGGACTTGTGCGTGTTTTTTGAACGATAAAACTTGACCAAATGCTGACAAAAAAGCCACCAATAGGTGGCTGATTTTATTTGTTTTTTTCTGGTTTAGCGTGCGTCGGGGCGAACCAGGTCAAAACGCTGTGATTCATCAACCGTGTAATAGGCGGTTGGCCCTCCGGCTCGCAGCACGGGTTGCGCCAGCGCAGTCTGGTAGATGCCGTCGATAAGCAGGTGCTCGTCAATGTGTACGGCAACCACTTCCCCCAGCACCAGCCAGCTGTTCAGCTCGTCGCCGTCGGCAGAAGTCAGGCGAATGCACTGCGACAGGCGGCATTCAAAATTGACCGGGCTTTCAGCCACCAGGCTTGCGCTGACCTTTGTGCCTGTAATCGGGGTCAGGCCCGCTCGCAGGAACTCATCTTCTCCTCTTGGGAGCGTGACGGAGGTTTCATTCATTTGTTCTGCCAGCGGGCGCGTGGCCAGGTTCCAGACAAACTCTTTGGTGTCGAGGATGTTCTGGACGCTGTCTTTCCAGCCGGTGCTGGAAAAACCAATGATTGGTGGACGATAGTTAAAGCAGTTAAAGAAGCTGTAGGGCGCGAGGTTGCGCTGGCCCTGCAGGTTGCAGGACGAAATCCAGCCGATAGGGCGTGGCCCGACAATGGCGTTCAGCGGATCGTGTGGTAAACCGTGGCCTTCCGAGGGCTCGTAGTAATAACGTTTTTTACTCATTACGCACCTGAATTCATGTTGGAAAGGTCAAATCGTCAGCGATGTATTTACCCGACGCGGAGAGCAGAGTATCTTACGCGGCCACACAAGGAGAAGCCCCCAATGAAAACCCCTGCCGACACCAAACCTGGTTTGCATCCGCGTAACCGTCACCGTAGCCGCTATGACTTTGCCGCATTAACCGCGAGCAGCCCGGCACTGGCCGAGTTTTTGCGCCCGGGGCCGCACGGCGACACGACCGTTGATTTCGCAAACCCGCTGGCGGTGAAGGCGCTGAACCAGGCGCTGTTGGCGCATTTTTATCAGGTTAAGCAGTGGGATATCCCCGAAGGGTTCCTTTGCCCGCCGGTGCCGGGACGGGCGGATTATATCCACCATCTGGCCGATCTGCTGGCGGAAGGCAACGGTGGCGTCGTGCCTGCTCAAGCTTCCGTGCTGGATATCGGCGTTGGCGCGAACTGCATTTATCCGCTCATCGGGCAGCACGAATACGGCTGGCGTTTTACCGGCTCTGAGCTGGACGGCGATGCGTTTCGCAGCGCGCAGCAAATTGTAGACGGCAATCCAGGGCTTAGCCGCATGATCCGTCTTCGTCGCCAGAAAAATGCCGACTGCATTCTGGACGGCATCATCCACAAAAATGAAACCTATGATGCCACGCTATGTAATCCGCCGTTCCACGATTCAGTCGAGGCGGCCCGCAGCGGCAGCGAGCGTAAGCGCCGCAACCTTGGCCAGGACGCAGGGGCCGCGCTGAACTTTGGTGGTCGCGAGCAGGAGCTTTGGTGTGAGGGTGGCGAAGTGGCCTTTGTCAGCCAGATGATCAAAGAAAGTAAGGCGTTTGGCCGCCAGGTGCTGTGGTTTACGTCGCTGGTTTCAAAAGGTGAAAACCTGCCTGCGCTGTACCGCGTGATGCAGGAAAACGGCGTAGTGAAAGTGGTAAAAAAAGAGATGGCGCATGGGCAAAAACAGAGCCGTTTCATCGCCTGGAGCTTTATGGATGATGCCCAGCGTGCACGCTGGGCGAAAACCCGCGGGAAATAAGTTAATCCGTTGGGTTAGCGGGCGGCAGGCACTGGGCCTGCCGCCTGAGAAGAACGTTATGCGACGTGCTGCAGGAACTCGCGCAGGCGCGGGCTCGGCGGGTTGTCGATAAGTTCTTGTGGGTTGCCGTCTTCCGCCACGCGACCTTTGTCGATAAAGATTAGGCGAGAAGCCACTTTCGCGGCAAAGCCGACTTCGTGGGTCACGATCACCATGGTCATGCCTTCTTCGGCCAGGTCCTGCATCACTTTCAGCACTTCATGGCGCAGTTCCGGGTCGAGGGCCGACGTTGGCTCATCAAACAGCATCATCTTCGGCTTCACGGCAAGGGCACGGGCAATCGCCACACGCTGCTGTTGACCGCCAGAAAGCTCTGACGGATAGTGATGCGCGCGTTCCGCCAGGCCAACCTTCGCCAGCAGCTCTTTCGCCAGCTTCTCAGCGGCGTCTTTTTTCATGCCACGGACGCGAATCGGGCCGAAGGCGACGTTTTCCAGCGCCGTCAGGTGCGGGAACAGGTAGAACTGCTGGAATACCATGCCAGCTTCCTGACGGATCAGGCGATCGTCTACCTTTGGATCGTTCACTTTCAGGCCGTCAACAATCAGGTCGCCGCTGGTGATCTCTTCCAGCTTGTTAATGCAGCGCAGCAGGGTAGATTTACCGGAGCCGCTAGGCCCGATAATCACCACCACTTCACCCTGTTTGATGTTCAGGTCAATATTGTGCAGCACCTGGGTTTGGCCAAAGTGCTTGGAGACGTTTTTAAATTCAATCACAGGATTTTCATCCTTCTTTCAAGGCGACGCAGCACGAAGCTCAGCACCAGGGTAATAATCAGATAGAAGACCGCAACGGCGCTCCAAATCTCCAGCGCGCGGAAGTTACCGGCGATAATTTCCTGACCCTGACGAGTCAGCTCTGCTACACCGATAACGATGAACAGCGAGGTGTCTTTGATGCTGATGATCCACTGGTTACCCAGCGGCGGCAGCATGCGGCGCAGCGCCAGCGGCATAATTACGTGACGGATGGTTTCACGTTTTGACAGCCCAAGCGCAAGGCCCGCTTCCTGGAAGCCTTTATGAATAGAGAGCACCGCACCGCGGGTGATTTCTGCGATGTAGGCCCCGGAGTTGATCATGATGGTGACGACCGCCGCGCTGAACGGATCGATACGCAGATCGGTAAAGGCCATCGGCAGGGCGAAGTAGATAAACATCACCTGCACCACAATTGGCGTGCCGCGAATCACTTCGATGAAAACAAGCGCTACGTGGTTGGCAATCCAGCCGCCGTAGGTACGAGCAAAGCCCGCCACTAAACCAATTACTAAACCGCCGCAAAGACCCAGGATGGAAATCCATAGGGTCATCTTAGCGCCTTCAAACAAGATGGGAATTGCAGGCCAAATGGCGCTCCAGTCAAACTGCATGATGTGTTCCTGTTGTCTACCGTGATTCACCTCTTTGGGCTTCAGGCCGGGGCCTGGCAGCTTGAGAGGCGTTTAATAATAAGAGGGGCGAAAGGCGCCCCTCAGATCTGACAAATACTTAGAATTATTATTTAGGTTCGGTACCGAACCATTTTTTGTAGATTTCGTTGTACGTGCCGTTCTCTTTCAGGGTTTTCAGCGCGCCGTTGATTTTGGTGCGCAGCTCGTCGCTGCCTTTAGGCAGGGCGATACCGTACTGCTGGGCTTCCAGAGACTCACCTACCGCTTTGAACTGACCGTTGCCGGCGGTTTTGATGAAGTACAGGATGTTTGGCGTGTCGTGCAGAACCGCGTCAGCGCGGTTGGTGCCCAGTTCCATGTAAGCGTTGTCGATGTTCGGGAACTGACGCAGGTCTTTGGTTTTGATGTTAGCTTTTGCGTAATCAACGGAACCGGTGCCGCCTTTAACAGCGACCACTTTACCGTCCAGATCTTTCACGCTTTTGATGTCGTTGTTATTGGCTTTGACCATCACCAGCAGGCCGCTTTTGTAGTAGCCGTCGGAGAAGTCGATCGCTTTTTCGCGCTCAGGTGTGATGGTGATCCCGGCCAGCGCCAGGTCAACGTTTTTGGTTTGCAGGGCAGGGATGATGCCGCTGAAGTCCATTGGCTTCAGGGTGTAGTCCAGCTTCAGTTCTTTGGCGATAGCGGCCCACAGATCCACGTCAAAGCCGACATACTGATCGCCTTGTTTAAATTCGAAAGGAACGAACGCGGTGTCGGTCGCAACGACCAGTTTTTTATCAGCGGCATGGGAAGATACAGCGAAAGCCAGGGTAAGTGCAGCCAGTGAAACTTTCAAAATCGACTTCATAGCATTTCCTTTGTTAATCCACGGGGCGATCCCCTGCGTCAGCGGCGACTCATGAAAGAATCGTGCCAGATTTGCAACTTACTGTTTTTGCAAGGATGTGATTATTTAACATTGCACATTGAGCGTTGCAAGCGGGTCATAACGCACCGTTATGGTGCACCATTTTGGTGCGCAAAATGAGCCGACAGGGTAGGGGTTAGTTTTACCGCGAAATCAGTGGACAAAACAATCATTCGTTAACGATTGTGTGAGGTGATTATTACATTTGATTAACTTTAGACTATGAATTAATCGATGGTCTGCGCTGTTTTGGTGCAGGCTCCGCCCCCGGGCGGAGGAGGAGCCATAGGAAAATGCTCTGGTTACTCGATATTGGACTCAATGAACCACAAGAATTTGTCCAGATCGCGGGAAGCGGCGGTGAAAATATCTGCGGTATCTTCGTCTTTTGCTTCACCAATGGCTTTACGTACATCGTTCGCCACGATGGCATAACGATCGGCCAGCTCTTTCAGGTGTTCCTGAACGGTGTGAATGTCCAGCGGGTAGCTTTTCAGCGGGGTTTTGCTGTTGATCACCTGAGTGGTACCCAGCGCCACGCCGCCAAGCTGCACGGCACGTTCTGCCATGGTGTCCAGGTGCTCGGTCAGCGCCGTGCGGAAGCCGTCCAGCATTTCGTGCACGGCAATAAAGTTAGCCCCGCGCATGTTCCAGTGAGCCTGTTTGGTAATCAGCGACAAGTCGATGAACTGGACGACCTGGCGATTCAGCAGCTCGATGGTAGCTTTTTTCTCGCTGTCTTTTACATCATTGCGGGTATATAGCAGGTTTGTAGATTTAGTTTTTACCAGTTTAGCGGTACTCATAATCTTTCATCCTCTTGATGTTGGTGTCCCAATGAATTACCGGCAATAAGTATAGCACCGCTTTTTTACTTTGCTGGTGTGGGTAATACCTATCAAACTGATAGTAAGAGAAAAATGGAAAAGATTAATTTGTTATTTAACAGATGGTTATTGAGTGTTCTTAATTTATGTCAAAAATCATGAATAAATATGACTGCGAAAAGAAAATAATTCTTATTGAGTATTACAATTGACGGGAATATAAGTGCTTGATAACGGGTAAATCATTTAATGCGGCAATTATCACCGCATTAAATGCAGGGAGACCGATTAATTTATGTCGACGTTTTTAATCTGTGCTTCACGCTTCATGGTCAGCGTTGACCCCACGGATGCCGCGATAATGCAGAGCAATGCCAGCCACTGTGTTAGCGTCAGATGTTCCCCGAGGAACAGCATGCCTGACAGCGCCGCAAGGCCCGGCTCGAGGCTCATGAGTGTGCCAAAGGTGCGGGTAGGGAGTCGGGTTAACGCAATCATCTCCAGCGAGTAAGGCAGCGCCGTGGAAAGCACGGCAATCGCCAGGCCGACGGGCAGCAGCGACCACTGCAGCAACGAGCTGGTGGCTTCCCAGGCGCCCAGGGGGACAAAGATAATGGCCGCAATCAGAGAACCAAACGCGACCGTGGCCGGGCCGTGCTCAGCCCCTGCTTTTTGCCCGGCAATAATGTAGATGGCCCAGCAGGCACCGGCCCCCAGCGCACAGGCTGCACCGGCAAGGTCTACGTGGGAGATGTCCTGACCCAGGGGAAGCAGGAACCACAGTCCGGCCACTGCCAGCACCACCCAGATAAAGTCCACTGCACGGCGTGAGCCAAAGAGCGCCACGGCGAGCGGCCCGGTAAACTCCAGCGCCACCGCGATGCCCAGCGGCACCGTGCGCAGAGAGACATAAAAGAGGTAATTCATGCTGCCCAGCGCCAGCCCATAAAACAATAAAGGCAGGCGTTGCTCTGGCTGAAAACGGAGACGCCAGGGTTTAAAAATCACCGCGAGAATAAGGGTGCCTAAAAACAGGCGCAGCGAAGTCACGCCCTGAGGACCGATTAGCGGGAATAATGATTTTGCCAACGAAGCGCCGCTTTGAATCGAGGTCATGGCGATAAGTAAAACCACGATCGGCAGCCAGCGCGGCATATTACGGGAAGTTTGCGGCATCCTGTACCTTGTCAGTATTTGTTTATGTTTGGTCAAGAAAATAAAAGTCTGCCCAGTCTAAAGGATTAAGTTATGGCTGGTTGAACTTTCATTAAGAAAAATTCTCATGACGTGGAGTACGATCGGGGAACTTTTGTCAGTTTGTGTCAAAAATAATTCCAGAATTATCTGAATGACGATGTTGTTAAAGGGATTAAAATTTGCCGTCGCAAAGCGGCATTTTCCTGATTTTTTAGTGATTTAGCATGTAGTGGAAATGTTATGTTACAGGAAAAAGATCGTTAGACAACACAATTGGCGAAGAGTTTCTGTCATGGTTTTGTTATATTTAAAACTTAGGACTTACTTGAAGCACATTTGAGGTGGATATTATGAAAAAAATTGCATGTCTTTCAGCACTGGCCTGTGTTCTGGCCGTCTCCGTAGGTACCGCATCTGCAGCAACCAGCACCGTAACCGGTGGTTACGCTCAGAGCGATATGCAGGGCGTTGCTAACAAAGCTGGCGGTTTCAACCTGAAATACCGCTACGAAAATGATACCCCGCTGGGCTACATCGGCTCCTTCACCTACACCCAGAAAAGCGACACTTCTGACGGCGTGTACACCAAAGGCCAGTACTACGGTATCACCGCTGGTCCTGCTTACCGCATCAACGACTGGGCAAGCATCTACGGTGTAGTGGGTGTTGGCTACGGTAAATTCCAGGCGACTGAATTCCCAGCTGCTCACGATTCCGTTAGCGACTACGGCTTCTCCTACGGTGCTGGCCTGCAGTTCAACCCAATCGAAAACGTTGCTCTGGACTTCTCCTACGAGCAGAGCCGTATTCGTAGCGTTGACGTTGGCACCTGGATCGCTGGCGTAGGCTACCGCTTCTAATATCCCTTCCGGGATAGAAATAAAAAATCCGCCCAAGTGGCGGATTTTTTTTATCGGTAAACCGACTGAAGTTAACGTGTCCTGGTCTCAAATATATCCGTCTGCAGATGAGTATAGTCCACTTTCTTCAGGTTAAAGTTGGTTATCCAGACTGGCCCGGCCTTTTGCTCAGAAATAAACTTGTACTTCGGCGTAAGCTCTTTCGCCTTAATCCCCGTCCACGCAGAGAAGAAGTTGAGGAAGTCATTGGCGCTGCGCCGTGCTTTGATCAGCCGGTGCGTGGTGTCATCGCTCGACAGCACCATAAATGGCACCTGGAAATTCTGCTGGAACTTATCGTCGTGCGCCAGATATTGCACGTCGGTACCGCGCTCTTTGAAGGCCAGTCCGTGGTCGGAGAAATAGACCATTGAGAAGCTGTTCCCGGTGTTTTGTAACTGCAGATATAGCTGTTTCAGCAAGTCGTCGGTTTGCGTCATGCTGTAGAGATAGCAGGACGTCTCTTTAGACTGCACAAAATCTTTGTATTTCCCCTGAGTGCGATCGCAGGCCTGTGGGTGCGACCCCATCAAATGCAGCACAATCAGCTGCGGCGTGTTGCGCTGAGTAGCAAAAACCTGGGCCGTCATTTTTAACAGGGCTTCATCGCGAGTATTTTTATCCGCCTCAAAATCCCCGTTTTTCAGGAACTGCACTTCGTCCGCGCGTTTGGCGATGCTGGCGATGGCGGTATCGTATTCGCCGATTTGCCCCTGGTTCGAGAACCACCAGGTCTGGAAGCCAGCGCGGTTTGCCAGGGTAACAAAGTTGTCCTGATACTGGGGTTTGCCGTCCACGACCCGGTTCAAGGTCAGCCCCAGCGATTTTTGCGTTGAGCCGCTGGCGGAGACGTAGTCCATAAACAGATTGCCTTTGACCTGGCTTGCAAAGGGCGTGTTGTCCCAGTGGCCGCCAAAGGCTCCCAGCGCATCGCGGCGGGCGCTTTCGCCAATGACCACGACGTAGGTGTGATATTTAGGCTGCACCGACACTACGTTCCAGGAATCTTTTTGCTGCGACAGTTCTTTCATGCGCGCCTGCTCTTCGATGACTTCGTGGTTATTGACCACGACGTCTTTCACGAAGCGCACCACCGGGTAGCCGGTATCTTTAAATTTAAACACGCCGCCGTAGGCGAGGTTGGTGACCGGCGTGACAAAAAAACTGACCACGCTGACGGCGAGACATAAGCTATCGAAATGACCCCAGGCGCGTTTTTCTTCACGTTTGCGACGCAGCGCCATCACGCCAAGGGCGAGAATAAAGAGAGAAACCACGTAGCTGTACCATGGGAAGATGGTCATGATTTCCGTGGATTCTTCAAAGTTGGTTGAGTGCAGCGCCAGCAGGGTATTGAAGTTGGGCGAGCCGTAAGCCTGGCCGAACGGGAAATACATGGCTGCCACGAGGCTGCAAAGCCCAAGCAGGACTTTCTGGGCGCGTGGTGTGGTGCGCCACAGCAGCATCAGTACGCAGCTAAAGGCAACGGCGTAAAGCAGGCTGAAGGCATAGCCCAGCGCAAAGTTGATCAGCAGGGACTGCAAAAAATAGAAACCAGCCCACGGATTCAACACAATTCCGCGCGCAGTCAGGGTATCTTTAACCGTTACATTCATCTTTATTATGGTCTTGCAAAACGCCATGCGGTGACCCTGGCGATAAGGGTAGAGCCTGCCTGACAGACGGAAACGAAGGGGAATTGCACCGCATCTGCGAGCCGCTTCATGTGCAGGGCTGCAAGAAGATAGAGCTGTGAGATAAGAATATCAACTGATAACAGAGCGAGGTTTTGCGAGACTGATTGCAAATCCGACAAATGATGGGGTTAAAGCTCGGCCAGATTAGCCATTAACGGGGATTTTGCAGGGGGATTGTGACAAAAGAATGAAGGCTTGCGCGAAACGCTTAAAAAATCGCCAGGCGGCGGGGCCTGGCGTTATTGTTGTTTTTCTTCTTTCTGCTGGGGTTTACCGGCAACCCAATCACAAATCATGTTCAGCAGCATTAAGCGTACCTGGAAGGGAGATTGTGTAAACACGTTGATGCACCTCTTAAATTCGTTCATAGCGTCCTCCTGTTAGCCATGCGACCGTTTTTCCGTAAACAAGCCTGACTGGATTACATACAGGTATAGCACAGGCTATATTTTATAGCCACGGCTATTTCGTTAATTTTTTGTGGATGAGCAATGCTGGTTTACAATAAAGCCTTCCGTCGTCAGAAGACGACGCCGCGCCACTGGAAGAGGAAGCACTATGAGCCGTCGGGCAGGGCAAAAGAACAGCGAAAAAGTGACGCCATTACCGAATATTGAAGAGCATGTTGAGGGCTTCAGGCAGGTACGCGAAGCGCACCGTCGTGAGTTAATTGATGATTATGTTGAGCTGATTTCGGATTTGATTCATGAGGTCGGCGAAGTTCGCCAGGTGGATATGGCGGCGCGTCTCGGGGTTTCGCAGCCGACGGTCGCCAAGATGCTAAAGCGTCTGGCATCCGTTGGGCTGATTGAGCAAATTCCATGGCGCGGCGTCTTTTTAACGCCGGAAGGTGAGAAGCTGGCGCAGCAAAGCCGCGAGCGCCACCAAATTGTTGAAAACTTCTTCCTCGCACTGGGCATCAGCCCGGAGACCGCGCGTATTGACGCTGAGGGTGTGGAACATCACGTCAGCGAAGAGACGCTGGAGGCTTTCCGCAAATTCAGCGCAGAGCGGGGTATCGGCTAAGCATGCTGCTGCGTCTTGCGCAGCCTTTTCTGCGCGATCGATTCCTGCATTTATTGTTGTTAATCGGCGTCGCCCTGAGCCTGGCGGTGCCGTTCCGCCCGGCTTTGTGGCCTGAAGCTATCGACTGGCACACCATTATTACGCTGACCGGGCTGATGATGTTGACCAAAGGCGTCGAGCTGAGCGGTTATTTCGACGTGCTGGGCCGCAAGATGGTGGCGCGTTTCGCCAACGAGCGGCAGCTGGCGCTGTTTATGGTTGCGGCGGCGGCGGCCCTGTCGACCTTTCTGACTAACGATGTCGCGTTGTTCATCATCGTGCCTCTCACCATCACGCTGAAAAAACTCTGCTCGATACCGGCCAGTAAGCTGATTATTTTTGAGGCGCTGGCGGTCAATGCCGGCTCTTTGCTGACGCCCATCGGTAACCCACAGAACATCTTGCTGTGGGGGCATTCCGGGCTCTCTTTCGGCGCTTTTACCTGGCAGTTGATGCCGCTGGCGCTGGCCATGACCGCCAGCCTGCTGGTGTTAGCGTGGATCTGCTTCAAACCAAAACCGCTGCATTACCACGGCGAAGTGAATGACAGCCGCTGGCAGCCTAAGCTGGTCTGGTGCTGCCTGGCGTTTTACATTGTCTTTATTCTGGCGCTGGAGCTAAAGCTTGAGCTTTGGGGGCTGGGGCTGATTGCGCTTGGGTTCCTGGGGCTGGCGCGCAAAGTGCTGCTCAGTATCGACTGGAGCCTGCTGGTGGTGTTCGTGGTGATGTTTATTGATGTGCACCTCATCACCCAGCTGCCGGTACTGCAGCATTCGCTTCAGGGCGTGGCACAGCTGTCTTCTGGCGGGTTATTTAGCCTCGGTATTTTGCTTTCGCAGTTTATCAGCAATGTGCCCGCCACCATTTTGTTGCTGAACTATGTGCCTGCTTCGCTGCTGCTGGCCTTCGCGGTCAATATCGGTGGCTTTGGTCTGTTGCCGGGGTCGCTGGCGAACCTGATTGCCCTTCGTATGGCCAACGACCGTCGGATCTGGTGGCGGTTCCATCTCTATTCTCTCCCTATGTTGCTTTGGGCCGCGCTGGTCGGCTACGGCTTATTACTGCTTTTACGCTAGCGCCCACTCAGGCAGAAACAGGCAAGGAATGAGCAGAAATCCCCCATTCCAGAACCTCGCGCGACGCGTATAACTGGCAGTCCGCACTCTTCCTTCCTGAAATCCTGAACATGGGGTACCGCTATGCGTTATAAAAAATTAGGAAATACCGGCCTGTTTGTTTCAGAGCTTTGCCTGGGGACGATGACCTTTGGTGGTGGCGACGGCATATGGGGAAAAATAGGCCAGCTCGCGCAAAATGATGCCGACAAGCTGGTTGGGCGCGCTCTGGAAGCAGGGATTAACTTTATTGATACGGCTGATGTTTATTCCGGCGGGCGCTCGGAAATTATCACCGGCCAGGCGCTGAAAAACCTTAACGTGCCGCGTGAGAATGTGGTGGTGGCCACCAAAGCGTTCGGCGAAACCGGCACCGCCGGGCCGAACTCCCGGGGTTCATCGCGTTTTCATCTGTTGAACAGCGTCAAAGAGAGCCTGCAGCGGCTGCAGCTCGATTATATCGACCTGTATCAGCTGCACGGTTTTGACCCCGCCACGCCGATAGAAGAAACGCTGCGGGCGCTGGATTCGCTGGTGCAAGAGGGGCTGGTTCGCTACATCGGTGTTTCCAACTGGGCGGCCTGGCAAATCATGAAGGCGCTCGGAATCTCCGAACGTCTGGGGCTGGCACGCTTTGCCTCTTTGCAGGCTTATTACACCCTTGCTGGCCGCGATCTGGAGCGAGAGCTGGTGCCAATGATGCAAAGTGAAGGCGTCGGCCTGATGGTCTGGAGCCCGCTTGCGGGCGGGCTGCTTAGCGGCAAGTATAACCGCGACGGTAAAGCCGAAACCGGGAGTCGCCGCCTCGAGTTTGATTTCCCACCGGTCAACAGGGATCGCGCTTTTGATTGCGTGGATGTGATGCGTGAAATCGCCGAGGCTAAAGGTGTTTCCGTGGCGCAGATTGCGCTGGCCTGGCTGCTGCACCAGCAGGCGGTGACGACGGTCATCATTGGCGCGAAACGCACTGAGCAGCTTGAAGACAATATCGCTGCGACGAGCGTTCTGCTTAGCGCGGATGAGCTTGAAAGGCTGAATGCGGTGAGTGAACTGCCGCGCGAATATCCGGGCTGGATGCTCGAGCGGCAGGGGGAGTATCGCCGGGAACAGCTGAAGAATCAGTTTTAGGTAGAGAGCTTGCTTTGCCCCTCACCCTAACCCTCTCCCCAGTGGAGAGAGGGGACCGATCGGTGTTTATGTTTCCCCCTCTCCTTTTTAAGGAGAGGGCCGGGGTGAGGATAAAACTACCGGCTCAGCTTCAAATGCAGCAAAGGGAAAGGATTCCCTTCGCCGTCGAGTTCAGACCGCCCGGTCTGTGCAAACCCCATATGCAGATAGAAACCTACGCCCTGAGGATTCTGCTCATTCACATCCACTTCATCGACCTGCAAATGTTCAATGGCGTGCTGCAGAAGCTGCTTGCCCACGCCCATACCACGGCTTTCCGGCGAAACAAACAGCATTTCAATCCGGTTTTCGTGGCAGCCGATAAAGCCCATAGGCTCACCGGTTTTGCCGGATGCCAGCAGCATCGGGATCTGCGGCATATAAAGTTCGCGAACCTGAGGTCTTAACGCCCTGATATTTTCCTCAGGTAAAAAATCATGCGTGGCGCGAACGGATGCTTCCCAGATTTCCGCCAGCGCATCGAAATCCGCCGGGGTGGCTTGTCTTATCGTTAACATTCTTGCTCTCAGAGGTCGTTAGTTAAACGGCGCTTCTTTCTTCAGGATCTTGTCGATCACATCCAGCACGCCTTGTTGATTGCAGTGCCCGGCCTGATAGCTGGCAATGCGTTTGATTTTGTCCGGGGCGTTGGCCATCGCAAACCCGTATTGCGCCTGGGTCAGCATCTCGATGTCGTTGCCGCCGTCGCCAAAGGTCACCACTTCGCTGTCCTGGATGCCCCATTTTTCCTGTAGGATCCGCAGTCCGTTAGCCTTATGAATACCCGGAATAATCAGGTCGATAGAGCCGTGCCCGCTGGTGACCGGCACCATAATGCCTTCCAGCTCTGCGCCCAGGGCATCCATGGTTTCATCTAGCTGGCTGTCCGGCAGGTTCAGGGCAAATTTGAAGAACACGTCGTCGAGGCCGGAGAAGCTTTCGACGTGTTCAAGGCGATGGTAGAACTTCGCCGCCAGCGCTTTGAAATCGTCGCTATAGCCGTTGAGCGTATAGCCGTTACGCTTGCCGCAGGCGATGATCTCCACGTGCGGCAGGGTCAGCAGGTGATCGACCACCGTGTTGAACTCCTGGCGGGTCAGCTCGCCGTTGAACAGGTCTTCGCCTTCGCTGACTACCCAGCCGCCGTTATCGGCCACAAAAGAGATCTCGTGGGCAATCTCCGGGAAGAAGGAGATCAGCTGGAAATACTGGTTCCCGCTAGCCACTACAAAGCGGATGCCTTGCGCTTTCATCTGCTGATATTGCGCGGCAAAGCGTTCGCGGTTGTAGGTTTTTTCGTCATTAAGAAAAGTGCCGTCCATGTCTACTGCAATCAGTTTGATGCCCATTGAACTCTCCATTATTCAGTTTCTAAAGTCTGCCCGGAAGATTGTCCCGGTTTAGCCACGGCGCGGGCGACCAGCGCCGCAATCACCATTAACGTCAGCACAACTAACATGGCCTGGCGGAGCCCGTAATGCTCGCCGAGGAAGCCCAGCAGCGGCGGCCCGACTAAAAAGGCCACGTAGCCCGAAGCGGCAACAACGCTGACGCGGCTTGCCGGATCGGGGCCGGTATCGCCCGCGGCAGAAATAGTCAGCGGGAAGCCTAAAGAGGTGCCCAACCCCCACAGAATCACCGACACGCCGGCAAGGAAGGCGTTGTCGACAAACACAATGGTGCCGATGCCGATAATGCCCATGATCGCACAGGCGCGGACCACAATAACGCGGCTGTAGCGGTCGATAAACCAGCCGCCGGTGAAGCGCCCAACCGTCATACCGAGGGTAAAGCCCACGTAGATAAGCGACCCGGAGGTCGGGCTAAAGCCGTGCCCGTCCACCATCAACAGCGGCAGCCAGTCGTTGGCCGAGCCTTCGGCAAAGGCCATCGCCAGCACGACAAAACCAATCAGCAATAGCTGAATATCCTTGTAAAACGGGCGGTGCGGCTCGTGGGCTTCGGTTTTCTCCGGATTGTCTTTGCCCACGCCGTGCGGCACGGCGATAAGCGCGATGGCAATCGGCGCGATGGTCAACAGACCAATCAGCAGCAGGTGCCCCCAGGACACGACGTTCCACGCGGTTAAAGTCAGGCCGATCCCGGCGCCCACGAGCGTGCCCAGGCTAAAGAAGCCGTGCATCATCGGCAGCACCGTTTTCTTCATCAGGCTCTCGATAATGGCTCCTTCAACGTTCATCGCCACTTCTGATGAGCCCATACCGCTGCCGAGCAGCGCCAGGCCGAAGGCAAATAGCACCGGGGAAGCAAGGTACAGCGCGAAGCTCATCATTAACATTCCGGCCACCATCAGCGTCATGCCGCTGCGAATAATGGTGCGGGTGCCAAAGCGTTTCACCAGCCAGCCGGAACAGAGAATACCGCCCATCGAGCCAATCGACAGACCAAATAATACGATGCCCATTCCGGCCGTCGAGACGCTGAGCGTATCGCGAATAGCGGGCGTGCGTGTGGCCCAGGATGCCATCACCAGGCCCGGAAGGAAGAAGAAGGTGAATAACGCCCAGGTACGGAGCTGTAAGGCTTTTCTCTGCGAAACAGACATGAACAACAACCAGTGAAAGAGAAACAGGGGAGCAGACTAGCAAGCTTGTGTACATTTGTACACATCCCGGTATAGACTCTTTGTCATACTCTAAATTCAGGTAGGTAATGATGAGCAAAGCCCCGCGCCGGAATGACCCAGAACGCCGCTCGCGTATTTTGCAGGCGACGCTGGATATGGTGGTAAAGCACGGCATCAGCGATATCACGCACCGCAAAATTGCCGCTGAGGCTGGCGTTTCGCTGGGATCGATGACCTATTACTTTGCCGGGATTGAATCGCTGCTTTGCGAAGCATTTACTCTGTTTGCCCACCAAATGTCGGACAGCTACCGCGAGCGTATGCAGCAGGCCACCAATCGCGATGAGGCCTGCGAAGCGATTGTCGATATGATTTGCGGCGGCTGCGTGGCCACGCCGTACAACATGCAGGTGATGTACCAGCTTTATGCTTATGCCAGTTGTAATCCGCAGCTAAAAGACATCATGCAGGAGTGGATGATCCGCAGCCAGCAGGCGCTGGAGCCGTTTTTCGATCCACTAACCGCCCGGGCGCTGGATGCTTTCCTGGAAGGTATGACGCTGCACTACGTCACCGATCGCGAGCCAATGAGCCGGGATGATATGCGGGTGATGGTGCGCAGAATTGTGGGGGCAGGGGATGCGAAATAAAGCGAGCGGAAGGGTTAGTAAGCGTTTGTTATTAAAGCCCTGAAAAAATAAAAACCCATCAACCTTGAACCGAAAGCGGCGGGGTTGATGGGCTCCACAAATTGGGGACATCAAAGAAAAGCAGTGGCACTAATTCAGACTGACGCCCCGAAAGAAAGTTCGCTCAGGCATAAAAAAAAAGTATTTTTCTTTGTCTGTGGTTGCGATCACAAACCTGGCCATATCACGACAATTAATGTCCCGGCCAGCGTTAACAACACGTTAGCGATGGCGTAGGTGCCGGCATACCCCAGCGCAGGAATGTTGCTGCGGGCAGTGTCGCTGATGATTTCCATCGCTGGCGCACAGGTTCGTGCCCCCATCATCGCGCCGAACAGCAGGGCGCGGTTCATTCGCAGCACATAGGCGCCGAACAGGAAGCAGATAATCACCGGCACCAGGCTCACGATAAGCCCAGAAATCAGCATCTGGCCGCCTACCGCACCGAGGCCGTTGCTGATGCCGCTGCCAGCGCTCAGGCCAACCCCTGCCATAAACACCATCAGGCCAAACTCTTTCACCATATTTAGCGCACCCTGCGGAATGTAGCCGAAGGTTGGGTGGTTGGCGCGCAGGAAGCCAAGCATGATGCCCGCGAACAGCAGGCCAGCGGCGTTCCCGATGCCGAAGCTGAACGAGCTGAACTGGAAGGTGACCATGCCCACCATCAGGCCAATAACAAAGAAGGCACAGAAGGCCAGCAGGTCGGTTATCTGGCTGTGGATGGAGATAAAACCGATGCGCTCGGCAACGGTTTTGACGCGTCTGGCATCGCCGCTGACCTGCAGAACATCGCCTTTGTTCAGCACGATATTGTCGTCGATGGGCATTTCAATCTGGCTGCGGATCACGCGGTTCAGGAAGCAGCCGTGATCGGTGAGTTTGAGCTGCGCCAGGCGACGGCCCACGGCATTGTGGTTTTTCACCACAATTTCTTCGGTGACGATGCGCATATCCAGCAGATCGCGGTCGAAGACCTCTTTGCCGTTTCTGAAGCTAGGGTCAAGGCGCGAGTGCGAATCCGGATAGCCCACCAGCGAGATTTCATCGCCCATTTGCAGTACCGCGTCGCCGTCCGGGTTAGCCAGAATGCCATTGCGGCGAATACGTTCGATGTAGCAGCCGGTCTGGCGGTAAATCCCCAGTTCGCGCAGATTTTTACCGTCGGCCCAGGCAACCAGCTCGGGCCCGACGCGGTAGGCGCGGATCACCGGGAGATAAACTTTACGGCTGGCGTCGGTATCCAGACCGCGCTCGCGGGCAATCTGCTGGGCGCTGGTCTGCAGATCCTGATGCTGCAGCTTCGGTAAATAGCGAGCCCCCACGATCAGGCTGACCAGGCCAATCAGGTAGGTCAGGGCATAGCCGAGGCTCAGATTATCCAGCGAGGTCGCAAGCTGTGCGGCGGGGATGCTTGAATGGCGCAGGGTATCACCCGCCCCGACCAGCACGGGCGTGGAGGTCATGGCACCGGCGAGCATACCGGCTGTGAGGCCAATGTCCCAGCCAAACAGTTTGCCCAGCCCCAGCGCAATCAGCAGCGCGCTGCCGACCATCACCAGAGCCAGCATCAGGTAATTTTTGCCGTCGCGGAAGAAAATAGAAAAAAAGTTTGGCCCGGCTTCGACGCCGACGCAGAAAATGAACAGCATAAAACCCAGATTTAGCGCGTCGGTATTGATCGAGAAATGCTGTTGCCCGAGTAATAAAGAGACCACTAAAACACCAATGGAATTACCCAGTTGCACCGGACCGAGGCGTAATTTCCCCAGGCAAAGTCCGAGCGTTAGTACAACAAATAACAAAAGTATGTAATTCCCGTTTAACAAATCTGCGACGTTTATATTCACGAAGGCTAACTTCTTGTTTACCAGTAAGCTGTTGAAAGAGATAGAGTTATGCGCTAAGGTTTTGACGGTTTCGTCAGCGACGACCGGCAAATTATCACGCATATAAATATCTCACGCGACGACCGAATTTCCGCCGCTAGTTTAATCTTTCTCTGTATCAGCGGCTAGTAAGAATATTGTGCTAAATGTGGCAATGCTTTATCGGCACGGATGGCCAGGCATTATCAAATCGGGTAAAGACGCTGCTGAATTTTCCGGCAGGGTATTTTCGAGCAAAGCAGATGTCAGGAGGTAAAATGCACAGACGCGCGCAAAGGTGGTTGGGAATTACCTGCTGCTTCGTGCTCTTTATTCTGGTTTTTCTTTCTCTGCGCCTGAACGTGATGGGGCGGTTTATTGCCACCGGGCATTATGAGCTTGGGCTGCTGTTTTTCCTCTTCCCGGGTGCCGCGGCCAGCTTCTTTTCCCAGGGCGATAGAGTCGTTAAACCGCTGGTGGGAGCGATGCTTGCTTCGCCGTTCTGCCTGTTGATTGCCCACCTGTTTTTACCCGTGACGCGCTCTTTCTGGCAGGAAATGGCCTGGCTGTTGAGCGCCGTATTCTGGTCATCCCTCGGCTCGCTGTGTTATCTGCTATTTATTATGTGTAAAAACCGGGGTAGCACGCATAAAAAAACCGACTCCTGAGAGTCGGTTTTCTACATTCTTAATTCTTAAAACTTACTGCGCGGTCTGGAACAGGTTCAGATGCTCTTTCGCGTAAGCTTCAAAATCAGTGCAGCCGCCAATGTGCTTCTGATCCAGGAAGATCTGCGGCACGGTTTCAACCGGTTTACCCACGGTTTTTTCCAGGTCAGCTTTAGTGATGCCTTCGGCGTGGATATCAACATAGCGGAAGTTGAAGTCATCACGCTCGGCGGTCAGTTTCTCAGCCAGTTCTTTAGCGCGAACACAATATGGGCAGCCAGGGCGTCCAAAAATTACTGCAAACATGCTCTCTCCTCAGTTTTTATGGCCGATACGATCCGGCGAATGCGTTTATAATGCCGACATTCGTCACATTTTTAAAGAAGGCCCTGCCTGTTAGTTCGATGCCCGTAAACTATCTGCCCTAAATTGCAGGGACGCGGCCTCGATGATTCAAGGCCTGAACACAGGAGGTGCTGATATGCGCGCGGTCGGATCGTTACCCAAATCGGTTATTGTGCTGGAAGCGGTGGGTATAGGCTTTTTGGCGCTCGCTTTTCTCTCGCTGCGGGGATACCTGACGCTACCCGCACCTGTGGCCACTGCAACGGCGGCTATAGTCATGGTATTTATTGGCCTTGGGCTGATGCTGCCGGCGGCAATCATCATGACGTGGCATATCGCAAAGCGCCTTGCACCGCAGCTGACCCAGCCCGATTCTGCTTCAAAACACTCTGATTTAAAAAAGCCAAAGGAAAAACGCGATGACGCCGACCATTGATCTGCTTCGTTCCCACCGTTCAATTCGTCATTTTACCGGGGAACCCATTACCGACGAGCAGCGCGAAGCCATTATTGCCAGCGCACAGGCGGCTTCGACTTCCAGCTTCCTCCAGTGCAGTTCAATCATTCGTATTACGGATAAAGCGCTGCGCGAGCAACTGGTGCCGCTGACCGGTGGGCAAAAACATGTGGCGGAAGCGGCCGAGTTTTGGGTGTTCTGCGCCGACTTTAATCGTAACCTGGAAATCTGCCCGGACGCCCGGCTTGGGCTGGCAGAACAGCTGCTTCTTGGTGCGGTTGATACCGCGATTCTGGCGCAGAATGCGTTTACTGCCGCAGAGTCTCTGGGGCTGGGCGGGGTCTACATTGGCGGCATCCGCAACAATATCGAAGCGGTGGGAGAGCTGTTGGGCGTGCCGAAATACGTGTTGCCGCTGTTCGGGCTTTGCCTGGGCTGGCCCGCGGCCACGCCGGATATCAAGCCGCGTATGCCGGCCGCGATGCTGGTGCATGAAAACCGCTATCAGCCGCTGAACAGGCCGCTGCTGGACGAGTACGACGAGCAGCTGGCGCAGTATTATTTGAGTCGCGACAGCAACACGCGGCGCGACACCTGGAGCGACCATATCAGCCGTACCATCATTAAAGAAAGCCGGCCTTTCATTCTGGATTACCTGCACAAGCAGGGCTGGGCGACACGCTAATTTACGCGGCTGCCAGGCCAACAAATCGGCGATCGATACATTTTCAGTATTAATCGTGGCCTCAAACGGTATTGGTTTCATCCGCCGGTGAGTCGTTATAACTGCTGAAGTTATAACGACAATCTGACAAGGAACCTTTTATGCCTACCTCTGTTTTTGATAATTCTCCTTTCTACGCCGCCGACATTATTCGCGCCCGAATTAACGGTCTGGTGCCGCGCATCGCTTTCATTCTGGGCTCCGGGCTGGGGGAGCTTGCAGAAAAAATCGACTCCCCAATCACGTTTTCCTACGAAGAGCTGCCCGGGTTCCCCGTCAGCACTGTCCACGGTCATGCGGGTGAATTGGTTGTCGGTACGCTGGCTGGCGTGCCGGTAGCTTGTATGAAAGGGCGGGGGCACTTTTATGAAGGGCGCGGGATGTCGGTGATGACCAGCGCAATTCGCACTTTTAAGCTACTGGGATGCGATATCCTGTTTTCTACCAACGCCGCCGGTTCTCTGCGCCCGGAAGTGGAACCCGGAAGCCTGGTGGCACTCAGCGATCATATTAATACAATGCCGGGCACCCCGACGGTTGGGCCAAATGATGAGCGGTTTGGCGAACGCTTTTTCTCGCTGGCAAACGCCTATGATGCTGACTACCGCGCTGTGTTAATGCAGGTTGCGCGTGAACAGGGGTTCCCGCTGCACGAAGGAGTTTTTGTTTCTTATCCGGGGCCAAACTTCGAAACTGCAGCGGAAATTCGCATGATGCAAATCATTGGCGGCCACGTGGTGGGGATGTCGGTTGTGCCTGAGGTGATCAGCGCCCGCCATTGCGGCCTGAAGGTGGTTGCCGTCTCGGCGATTACCAACCTTGCCGAAGGGTTGGGCAGTATTCAGCTTTCCCATGAACAGACGCTGAAAGCGGCTGCGCTGTCGCGGCAGAACTTCATTAACCTGATTTGCGGCTTCCTCGGCAAACTGGCCTGATCCTCACTGACCAAGGCAGGGAAAACAGATGGCGATTAAACTCCGCTTAAAAATCATGCTGTTTTTGCAGTACTTCATCTGGGGGGCGTGGCTGGTCACTTTGGGATCTTACATGATCAATACGCTCGGCTTTAAAGGCGCGGACGTTGGCATGGTTTACAGTACCAAAGGGCTTGCAGCGCTGCTAATGCCAGGCCTAATCGGCATTGTGGCTGATAAATGGCTTCCGGCTAATAGGGTGTACTCTCTCTGCCATTTGGTTGGGGCGGGGATGCTGGTCTGGGCGGCCAGTATCGACCAGCCAGGGCTGATGTTTTGGGCAATGCTGGGGAATGCGCTAGCCTTTATGCCGACAATTGCGCTGTCTAATACGGTGTCTTACGCCTGCCTGGAGAAAGCCGGTCTGGATACGGTGACGCATTTCCCGCCAGTGAGGGTGTTCGGTACCGTGGGCTTTATTGCGGCAATGTGGACCGTCAGCCTGATGCGTATAGAGCTGAGCAGCATGCAGCTCTATATTGCCGCAGGAGCTTCCGGGATGCTGGCGCTGTATGCGCTTACGCTGCCGACTATCCCGGTGATAAAAAGCCAGGCCACGCGCAGCTGGGTGAGCCGCCTGGGGCTGGACGCGTTTGTGCTGTTCAAAAAGCCACAAATGGCGGTTTTTTTCCTGTTCGCCATGCTGCTTGGGGCGGTGCTGCAAATCACCAATACTTTCGGTAACCCGTTCCTGCATGATTTTGCCCGTCAGCCTGAGTTTGCCAGCAGCTTTGTGGTGCAGTACCCCTCGATTTTACTGTCCGTCTCGCAGATGTCGGAAGTGGTCTTTATTTTAACGATCCCCTTCTTCCTGCGTCGTTTTGGCATTAAACAGGTCATGCTGATGAGCATGGTCGCCTGGGTGCTGCGCTTTGCGCTGTTCGCCTGGGGCGATCCTTCGGCCTTTGGTTTTGTGCTGCTGTTGCTGTCGATGGTGGTGTACGGCTGTGCCTTTGATTTCTTTAATATCTCTGGCTCCGTTTTTGTTGAGCAGGAGGTGGACTCACGTATTCGCGCCAGCGCTCAAGGGCTGTTTATGACGATGGTGAACGGGGTTGGGGCGTATCTCGGGGCGATTGTCAGCGGTTATGTGGTGGATTATTTCACCCTCGATGGCATCAAAGACTGGCCGACCATCTGGCTGGTATTTGCTGGCTATGCGCTGGTGCTCGCCGTCGTCTTCCACTTTAGCTTCCACTATCGCCACCGCCAGCAGAGTGATTCTTCGGCATCGCTCGCACATTAAGGCGCCCGGCCTTACAGCAAGCGTAAGCGATGGTAATTTATGAGGCTTGCCACTCAGGGAGCCTCATGAATACATCTCAGCGTATCTATCGCACCGATCTTAAGCTGCTGCGCTATTTTCAGGCCGTAGCCGAGGAGCTGCACTTTGGCCGGGCCGCCGCGCGGTTGAACATGTCGCAGCCTCCCTTAAGCTTTCATATCAAAGAGCTGGAAGCTCAGTTGGGTACAGTACTGTTTATTCGTCATTCCCGGCACGTGGCGCTGACTCATGCAGGCGAGGTCCTGCTGGAAGAGACAAAACAGCTGCTGAACAACGCAAGCCTTGCGCTGGCCAGGGTTGAGCAAATTGGCCGCGGCGAAGGAGGGCGAATTCAGCTAGGCATTGTTGGTACCGCCATTTGGGGCGGGCTGCGGCTTGGGCTACGGCGGTTTATTGCTGACTATCCCGCCATCGATGTGACCTTCCGCGAAAAGTCCCCGGGAGACCAGCTTGCCTTGCTTGAACGCCACGAGATTGATGCCGGAATCTGGCGGATGGAAACCAGCCCGCCCGGCGGCCTTAAGAGCGAAAAGCTGCATGAGGCAACATTTATGGTCGCGCTGCCGGAGCAGCACCCGTTAGCCCGGCAGCAGACGGTGGACATTACCCAACTAAGGCATGAAGCGTTCGTGACGATGACCGCCATTCACTCAGACTGGACGTTTCTGCAGCGAGTTTGCCGCGAAGCCGGTTTTACCCCGAGGGTTGTTCGTGAGGCGGTGGAGCCGCAAACCGTACTGGCGCTGGTGAGCATTGGTTTCGGGCTAACCATAATCGCCGACAGCTACGCGCAGATGAACTGGCCTGGCGTGGTGTTTCGCCCCCCGGCGAGGCCGATACCCGCCGACCTGTATGCCGTTTTTGATCCCGTGCATCTCACCTCTACCACAAAGCAATTAATTGAGGCACTTAAGATGTCTCCCGCCGATTAGCCCGTCGTTGAAAGGTGAAGGCAGTGGTATGATTAGCGGGCGGTTAATTTTGGTCTGGTTGCTCAGAGGTGCAGGTTGAAAATCGCTATTTTATCCCGGGATGGAACGCTCTACTCATGCAAGCGCCTGCGCGAGGCGGCAACGCGTCGCGGTCATCAGGTGGAGATCATCGATCCCCTTTCTTGCTATATGAACATTAATCCGGCCGCGCCTTCCGTGCATTACAAGGGGCGTCAACTGCCGCACTATGACGCGGTTATCCCGCGCATCGGCTCGGCTATCACCTTTTACGGCACGGCGGTGCTGCGCCAGTTCGAAATGCTGGGAAGCTACCCGCTTAACGAGTCAGTGGCGATCACCCGCGCGCGGGACAAGCTGCGTTCGCTGCAGCTGCTGGCGAAACAGGGCATCGATCTACCGGTGACGGGGTTTGCCCACTCACCGGACGACACCAGCGATCTTATTGATATGGTGGGCGGCGCGCCGCTGGTGGTGAAGCTCGTTGAAGGCACGCAGGGGATTGGTGTGGTGCTGGCTGAAACGCGGCAGGCGGCGGAAAGCGTGATTGATGCGTTTCGCGGTCTTAACGCCCATATTCTGGTGCAGGAATACATCAAAGAAGCGAAGGGCAGAGATATTCGCTGTCTGGTAGTGGGCGATGAGGTGGTGGCCGCCATTGAACGGCAGGCCAAGCCCGGCGATTTCCGCTCAAACCTTCACCGCGGTGGTGTCGCGCATCAGGTCACGATTACCGATCTTGAGCGAGAAGTGGCGCTAAAAGCGGCCAGCACGCTGGGGCTGGATATTGCGGGGGTGGATATTTTACGCGCCGATCGTGGGCCGCTGGTGATGGAAGTAAACGCCTCACCGGGGCTGGAAGGCATTGAAAACACGAGCGGGGTCGATATCGCCGGGCTGATGATAAAATGGATAGAGCGGCAGGCCCGCCCTGGGTACTGTCTTAAAACCGGGGGATAATTACCAAATCGGCGCTAATGCATAGTATGACGTGTCATTTTTGCGTAAGATGGCACGTTAATTTTTGAACAGGTAATGAGGTTTTTGCGTTTATGGATTCACTCGTGGTCCCGACTCTGGACACTTTACGCCGCTGGCTGGATGAAACTGGCGTAACCTTTTTCGAGTGCGATACCTGCCAGGCATTGCATTTGCCCCATATGCAGAACTTCGATGGCGTATACGACGCGAAAATCGATCTCGTGGACAACATTATTCTGTTTTCCGCATTGGCAGAAGTTAAGCCGTCGGCGCTGCTGCCGCTGGCATCCGATCTCTCCTCGATCAACGCCAGCTCGCTGACGGTGAAAGCGTTCCTCGACATCCAGGATGATAACCTGCCCAAGCTGGTGGTGTGTCAGTCACTGTCTGCCTCGGTGGGCATTACCCGCGAGCAGTTTGCCGCCTTCGTTCAGCAGAGCGAAGAGCAGGTTTCGATGGTGATCCTCGAGGCTTGCGCTAATCAGCTGCTTTTTGTGGCCGAAGAAGAAGAGCGCGACGGCACAATTATTCACACCCACTCTCTGCACTGATCCTTTCTTTTTTTAACGCAGCGGCCACCAGCGCCGCCGCGTTCTGCATGTTTTTATTCTGTCATAAAGCCGTCACAGCCAGACAAATCCCTGCCATAAGGCGCGTTTTTGCCGCCTGAATAGACGAAAGATGTCTAAAAAGTTGATAAAAGGCGTTTTTTCATCCGGGCTATAGTCGCCAACCCTGGCTACAGTTATTCTTGCTTGGCCGTAAAAACGAGCAACGTCTGCGTGAAGATTACCCAAATTCTTTTTCAGCAGAATGAATAGAGATGCATGAATTTTGCATGCTAAAAAAGCGTGCGGTGAATGCGGATAAGCCACATTGCGTAAATTCGGCTCATTCGAGCCTGGTTTGGCCTTTATTCAGAAGGAATGAAATTATGCTCTACCTACGTAAAAAAGGGTTGTTGGGGATGGTTGCTGGCGCGCTGATGGTGGCTTCTGCCGCCAGCTCTGCCGCCGAACAAAAGACGCTGCACGTTTATAACTGGTCTGATTATATTGCCCCGGATACCCTGGCAAACTTCACCAAAGAGACCGGTATCAAAGTGGTCTACGACGTGTTTGATTCCAACGAAGTGCTGGAAGGCAAACTGATGGCGGGCAGCACGGGCTATGACCTGGTGGTGCCGTCTTCGCAGTTCCTTGAGCGCCAGGCGCAGGCCGGTATCTTCGAGCCGCTGGATAAAAGCAAACTGCCGAACTACAAAAACCTCGACCCGGAAATGCTCAAGCTGGTGGCGCAAAACGACCACGACAACAAATACGGCATTCCGTACATGATGGTGACGACCGGCATCGGCTATAACGTCGATAAAGTAAAGGCTGTGCTGGGGAAAGACGCGCCGGTGGACAGCTGGGATCTGATCTTCAAGCCGGAAAACCTTGAAAAACTGAAAAGCTGTGGCGTGTCGTTCCTTGACGCACCAAGTGAAATTTACGCTACCGTCTTGCACTACCTGGGCAAAGATCCGAATAGCACCAACGCCGCGGACTACACCGGGGCGGCTAACGATCTGCTGATGAAGCTGCGGCCAAATATTCGTTACTTCCATTCATCCCAGTACATCAACGATCTGGCCAACGGTGATATTTGCGTGGCGATTGGCTGGTCAGGGGACATTCTGCAGGCAGCAAACCGTGCCAAAGAAGCTAAAAATGGCGTGAATGTTGCTTATTCCATTCCTAAGGAAGGCGCGATGGTCTACTTCGATATGTTTGCCCTGCCGGTAGACGCGAAGAATAAAGACGAAGCGTACCAGTTCCTGAACTACCTGATGAAGCCGGACGTTATCGCCAACATCAGTAATCATATTTACTACGCGAACGCCAACAAAGAAGCTACGCCGTTGCTGAGCGAAGAGGTCCGCAGTAACCCGGGAATTTACCCACCGGCGGATATTCGTGCCAAGTTGTTCACACAAACGGTGATGCCAGCGAAGATTGACCGGGTTATCACCCGCGCGTGGACTAAGGTTAAAACAGGCAAATAGTCCTGTCACACCCTGCACCGGGCGGTTGCACCAGAGTTGTGCAATCGCCCCAGCCTGAACGGAAGCCCTTGTTTCCGGGGTGGCTAAAAGTACGGCAACCGGGCCGTATCTTCTTTTTGCTTTTGCCGGAGAGCAACAGAATTGAACGACGCAATCCCTCGCCCGCAGTCCAAAACACCCAAAGCGCTGACGCCGCTGCTGGAAATTCGTAACCTCACTAAATCGTTTGATGGCCAACATGCCGTGGATGACGTCAGTCTGACCATCTATAAAGGCGAAATTTTTGCTTTGCTGGGTGCTTCTGGCTGCGGCAAATCTACGCTGCTGCGCATGCTGGCAGGGTTTGAACAGCCAAGCGCAGGGCAAATCATGCTTGATGGCGTCGATTTGTCGCATGTGCCGCCTTATCAGCGCCCAATCAATATGATGTTCCAGTCCTATGCTCTGTTCCCGCATATGACCGTGGAGCAAAACATCGCCTTTGGCCTGAAGCAGGACAAACTGCCGAAGGCGGAAATCACCAGCCGGGTGGCAGAAATGCTGACCCTGGTACACATGCAGGAGTTTGCAAAGCGCAAGCCTCACCAGCTTTCCGGCGGCCAGCGCCAGCGCGTCGCGTTAGCAAGAAGCCTGGCTAAACGCCCGAAATTATTACTGCTCGACGAGCCTATGGGGGCACTGGATAAAAAACTGCGTGACCGGATGCAGCTGGAAGTGGTGGACATTCTTGAACGCGTCGGCGTGACCTGCGTAATGGTGACCCACGACCAGGAAGAGGCGATGACCATGGCCGGGCGAATTGCCATCATGAATCGCGGCAAGTTCGTGCAAATTGGCGAGCCGGAAGAGATTTATGAGCACCCAACTACCCGCTATAGCGCGGAGTTTATCGGGTCGGTAAACGTCTTCGAAGGGCTGTTGAAAGAGCGCCAGGACGACGGACTGGTGATAGACAGCCCCGGACTTGTGCATCCGCTGAAGGTGGATCCTGATGCTTCCGTGGTGGACGGCGTACCGGTTTTCGTCGCGCTGCGCCCGGAAAAGGTGATGCTTTGCGAGGATCCGCCCGCTGATGGCTATAACTTTGCCGTCGGAGAAGTGGTGCATATTGCCTACCTCGGCGATCTCTCCATCTACCACGTTCGGCTGAAAAGCGGGCAGATGATCAGCGCCCAGCTGCAAAATGAGCACCGCTACCGTAAAGGAGCGCCCACCTGGGGGGATGAAGTTCGCCTGTGCTGGGATGCCGATAGCTGCGTGGTTCTGACGGTTTAAGGGGGAAAAATGACAACACTTTCTGAAGGCCCTGCAGAGACAGCGGTTCCTCAGTCCTCCGGCGCGAAGCGTTTGCTCGCTCGCTTGCAGATGGTGCACGGACGCAAGCTGGCAATCGCGCTGCCCTATTTGTGGCTGATCCTGCTGTTTATGCTGCCGTTCCTGATCGTCTTTAAGATCAGTTTTTCGGAAATCGCCCGGGCGATCCCGCCTTACAGCGATCTGGTGAGCTGGGCCGATGGCCAGCTGTCGATCACCCTGAATCTGGCGAACTACTTCCAGCTGACGGACGATCCGCTCTATTTCGAGGCTTATCTGCAATCCTTGCAGGTAGCGGCGGTGTCAACGCTGTGCTGCCTGGCGCTGGGTTACCCGCTCGCATGGGCGGTGGCGCACAGTAAATCCTCGACGCGAAACATCCTGCTGTTACTGGTGATCCTGCCCTCATGGACCTCGTTCCTGATCCGCGTGTATGCGTGGATGGGCATCCTGAAAAATAACGGCATATTGAATAACGTGCTGCTTTGGCTCGGGGTTATCGACCAGCCGCTGACCATTCTGCACACCAATCTTGCGGTCTACATCGGGGTGGTTTATGCCTACCTGCCGTTTATGGTGCTGCCGATTTATACAGCGCTAACGCGCATAGATTATTCGCTGGTGGAGGCTTCGTTAGATCTCGGCGCGCGGCCGCTGAAAACGTTCTTCAGCGTGATTGTGCCGCTGACCAAAGGCGGGATTATTGCCGGTTCGATGCTGGTGTTTATTCCGGCGGTAGGGGAGTTTGTGATCCCGGAACTGCTTGGCGGGCCGGACAGCATCATGATTGGCCGTGTCCTGTGGCAGGAATTCTTTAACAACCGCGACTGGCCGGTGGCTTCAGCCGTGGCGATTATCATGCTCCTGCTGCTTATCGTGCCGATCATGTGGTTCCATAAATATCAGAACAAAGCGGCGGAGGATCACGCATGAACAACTTACCGGTTGTGCGCTCTCCGTGGCGTATTTTAATTCTGGTGATTGGCTTTACCTTCCTGTATGCGCCCATGCTGATGCTGGTTATCTACTCGTTTAACAGCTCTAAGCTGGTGACGGTGTGGGCCGGCTGGTCAACGCGCTGGTACGGGGAGCTGTTCCGGGATTCGGCGATGATGAACGCCGTTGGCCTGAGCCTGACCATTGCTGCGGCGGCCGCCACGATGGCCGTTATCCTCGGGACGATTGCTGCCGTGGTGATGGTACGTTTTGGTCGTTTTCGTGGCTCAACCGGCTTTGCCTTTATGCTAACGGCGCCGCTGGTTATGCCGGATGTGATCACCGGGCTTTCGCTGCTGCTGCTGTTCGTGGCGCTGGCACACGCGATTGGCTGGCCGAGCGACAGAGGGATGCTCACCATCTGGCTGGCGCATGTGACGTTCTGCACCGCCTATGTTGCCGTGGTGATTAGCTCACGCCTGCGGGAGCTTGACCGCTCCATTGAAGAAGCGGCGATGGATCTGGGGGCGACGCCGCTAAAAGTGTTCTTTGTGATCACCGTGCCGATGATTTCGCCCGCCATTATCTCCGGCTGGCTGCTGGCGTTCACGCTTTCGCTCGACGACCTGGTTATCGCCAGCTTCGTGTCCGGGCCGGGGGCGACCACGCTGCCGATGCTGGTGTTCTCGAATGTGCGTATGGGGGTTAATCCGGAAATTAACGCCCTGGCGTCGATCATTCTCGGCGTTGTGGGTGTTATCGGCTTGATTGCATGGTGGTTTATGGCGCGGGCAGAAAAGCAGCGGCTGCGTGATATCCAGAGTGCAAGGCGTGGTTAAAACGCCTAAAATCTGCAATGATGTGCCTCCGGTGCCGCGCTTGTCGCGGCACCGTGACGTAAGGAACGCGAGGTTGTGGAAATTATCAGGAAACAGCGGTCATCCCATGCAAAATTAAACGTCCCCACGCTGGTGATGGTGGCGGCTATCGGCATCGTCACTACCCGATGCCTTGATTTGCTGCTGCTGTTTAATATGCTCGGGGTGAGCGGGGTGATGGATTTTGTGCACCGCAGCGTGCAAACCTGGCCCCTGACGTTGGTTTTTCTCGGCAGCCTGTTAATGCTGTTTGTCGAACTGCGCTGCGCGTTCGTGATCATTAAGGGGCGTAACTGGGGGCGCTGGCTGTTCCTGCTGACCCAAATTATTTCCGTGACCTGGTTGTCTCTGTCCTCACTGGGCTGGGGATACCCTGAATTATTCAGCGTTGCCGGGGGCACTAAGCGCGAGATCTTCCGCTCGCTGTTTACCCAAAAGCTGCCCGATATTCTGGTGCTGATTTTGCTGTTTGTCCCCGCCCGCAGTCGGCTTTTTTTCAGACTTCAGTAAGCGCAGAGTGCTACAATCTGCGCCCTCGTTTTTTCTCAGGGTTTCTCTATGCAATGCGCGCTCTATGATGCCGGCCGCTGTCGTTCCTGCCAGTGGATTGAACAACCGGTGGATGACCAGCTTCTCGCTAAAATGACCGATCTCCGGCAGCTGCTGGAAGGCATTGCGGTGGGCGAGTGGTGCCAGCCGGTAAGCGGCCCTGAGCAGGCATTTCGCAACAAAGCCAAAATGGTGGTCAGCGGCAGCGTGGAAAAACCGCTGCTGGGGATGCTGCACCGCGACGGCACGCCCGAAGATTTAACCGACTGCCCTTTGTACCCTGCTTCATTTGAGCCTGTTTTTGCGGCGCTGAAGCCCTTTATTGCCCGTGCGGGGTTAACGCCTTACAACGTGGCGCGTAAGCGTGGGGAGCTGAAGTATCTGCTGCTGACCGAAAGCCTGGCGGATGGCGGCATGATGCTGCGCTTTGTGCTGCGTTCGGAAAGCAAGCTGGAGCAGTTGAAAGCGGCGCTGCCGTGGCTACAGCAGCAGCTTCCTCAGCTCAAAGTAATTTCAGCCAATATCCAGCCCGTACACATGGCGATAATGGAAGGTGAACGGGAAATTCCGCTGACCGAACAGCGTGCGCTCAAAGAGGTTTTCAACGGCGTGCCGCTCTATATTCGTCCGCAAAGCTTCTTCCAGACTAACCCTCAGGTTGCTTCCCGTCTGTACGCCACCGCTCGTGACTGGGTGCGTGCGCTACCCGTCAAACATATGTGGGATCTGTTCTGCGGCGTGGGAGGATTTGGCCTGCACTGCACCACGCCGGAGATGAAGCTTACCGGGATTGAAATTGCCCCCGAGGCGATTGCCAGCGCAAAGCAGTCGGCTGATAAACTGGGCCTGAATAATATTCATTTTCAGGCGCTGGATTCCACGCAGTTTGCCGTCGCTCAGCAGGATATCCCGCAGCTGGTGCTGGTGAACCCGCCACGCCGGGGGATAGGCAAAGCGCTGTGCGATTATCTGACGCAGATGGCCCCGGCGTTTATTGTCTATTCAAGCTGCAACGCGCAGACCATGGCAAAGGATATTCAGATGCTGCCGGGTTATCGCGTGGTGCGAACCCAGCTGTTTGATATGTTCCCGCATACTTCGCATTACGAAGTGTTGACGTTGCTGGAGCGTTGTCCCTCACCCTAACCCTCTCCCTGGAAGGGAGAGGGAATAAACAATGTTTCCCATAGTTTTTGCTTTCTCCCTCGCCCCTTTGGGGAGAGGGCTGGGGTGAGGGGGTAAACTTACTGCGGGAACCACTGAGTGCTGATCTTCTGGTAAGTCCCGTCCGCTTTGATCGCCGCCAGCGCGTCGTTCAGCTTCTTCAACAGGGCCTGATTATCCGGGCGAACCGCAATCCCTAAACCGGTGCCAAAGTACTGTGCGTCGGTCACATGCTCGCCCACGGTGCCCAGCTGCGGGTTGGTCTTCAGCCATTCGTTCACCACGGCGGTATCGCCAAACACGCCGTCAATACGGCCATTTTTCAGGTCAATAATCGCGTTCTGGTAGCTGTCGTAGGAGACGGTTTTGATCTCAGGATGTTTGTCCTGCAGGTATTTCTGGTGCGTGGTGCCGTTTTCCATCCCGATACGTTTGCCCTTGAGATCGTCCAGCGAAGCAAACTGGCCTTTTTTCGCAATTACTACCGCCGAGTTGGCGTAGTACGGGTTGGTAAAAGCGACCTGTTTGGCACGCTCAGGCGTAATATCCATCCCGGAAATCACCGCGTCGTATTTACGGAACTTCAGGGAAGGGATCAGGCTGTCGAAAGCGTGGTTGGTGAAGGTACATTCAGCCTGCATTTGTTTGCATAATGCTTTGGCCAGATCGATATCAAAACCGACGATCTGATTGCTGGCATCCAGAGATTCAAAAGGAGGATAGGTTGCCGAAGAGCCGAAGTTGATTTTCTCCGCTGCGGCCGCGCTGAATGCGGTTGTAGCGAAGATGGTGGCTAACAGTAACTTTTTCATGCGTGTTGCTCCTGTCTGTCAATATTGTTTTAAGTCGCCGTTTCCCGGCGTCAGACCACCATGCCAAAGTGTGAATTTATATGCAATTAAAATGTATAATTATATTTTCATAGGCGTAAAAAAAGCGGGTTGCCCCGCTTTTTCTGTTAGCTGCTCTAGTTGCGGCGTTCAAACGCCAGCGCCCGGCGTTCGATCAGGCGCATCAGCAACGTCAGCAGCCCGTTGACGATGAGGTAGACCAGACCGGCAGCGCCGAAGACCGCCACATCATAGGTGCGGCCATAGAGAAGCTGCCCGTAGCCCATCACTTCCATCAGCGTAATGGTATAGGCCAGCGAGGTGCTCTTAAACACCAGCACGACTTCGTTCGAATAAGAAGAGAGCGCGCGCTTAAAAGCATAGGGCAGCAGGATAGCCAGCGTGTCTTTCTTACTCATCCCTAAGGCGCTGCAGGACTGCCACTGACCTTCCGGTATAGCGCGAATGGCCCCGTAAAACAGCTGCGTGGTGTACGCGGCGCTGTTCAGAGAGAGCGCAATTAACGCGCACAGCCACGGTTCGGAAAGCAGATGCCACAGCACCGGATAATGCTGGAGCGACGGGAACTGCCCCGGACCGTAGTAAATCAGGAAGATTTGCACCAGCAGCGGCGTGCCGGTAAACAGCGTGATGTAGGCGCGCACAATGTGCACCAGCCCCGGCGTTTTCAGCGTCAGAACGATGGTGAACAGCAGCGACAGCACGAGCGCGACGGCAATGGAAGCGGCGGTGAGCGTCAGGCTGGTGTGCAGACCCTTCATCAGCTCCGGTAAATACTCGAGCATCAGCCAGGTCTCCGTTCAAAGCGCGTGGCGCGCAGGTCAATACGCTTCAGGATGTATTGACTCAGCAGGGTAATGACCAGATAAATGGCTGCCGCAATCACGTACCAGGTAAACGGCTCCTGGGTACGCGTGGCGATACTTTTGGTTTGCAGCATCAGGTCGTTCACGCTGATAAGCGACACCAGCGCGGTGTCCTTCAACAGCACCAGCCACTGGTTACCCAGGCCCGGCAGCGCGTGGCGCCACATCTGCGGCATGACCAGCCGGAAGAAAATCGCGGTTTTGGATAAACCCAGCGCCTGGCCCGATTCCCACTGCCCAACCGGCACCGCTTTCAGCGCGCCGCGCAGCGTCTGCGACGCGTAGGCGGAGTAGAGCAGGGAGAGGGCAATCACGCCGCAGAGGAACGGGCTGACGTCAAAGTTCTCAATCTCCATTTTGACCGGGATCGCGGTAAAACCGAGGTTGAGGGTAAAGCCGTCAGAGAGCATCAGCAGCAGCTGGGAGGAGCCGAAGTAGATAAACAGCACCACCAAAATTTCAGGCAGACCGCGGAAAAGCGTGACCACCCCGGAGCCTATCCATGCCACCGGGCGCCATTTGGCGGATTCCCAGACGGCAAAAATCATCGCCAGCACGAGGCCGACGATGAGGGCACAAACGGCAAGGCCGACGGTCATCCCGGCGGCGCTTGCTAATGGAAACAATTCGTTCATCGAGTCGATTACTTCTGGAACCATTTGTCGTAGATGGCTTTGTAGGTGCCATCTTGTTTCACTTTATCCAGCGCGGCGTTGAATTTGCTCTGCAGGTCAGTGTTGCCCTGGCGCAGGGCGATGCCGAGGCCGGTGCCGAAGTAATCTTTGTCGGTCACTTTGTCACCCACGGCAACCAGTTCCGGGCTGGCTTTCAGCCATTCGGTCACTACGGCGGTGTCGCCGAAGACCGCGTCGATACGACCGTTCTGCAGATCCAGCTTAGCGTTCTGGTAGCTGTCGTAAGGCACGGTGGTGATTTCCGGGTGCTTGTCGGTGATGTATTTCTGGTGGGTGGTGCCGTTCTGGATGCCCACTTTTTTGCCTTTCAGCGCGGCAATATCAGCGTACTTGCCCTTCACGCCAACAAACAGCGCGGAGTTGTCATAGTAAGGTTTGGTGAACAGTACCTGTTTTTCACGCTCAGGGGTGATGTCCATCCCCGCCATGACCGCGTCAATACGGCGGAATTTCAGGCTTGGGATCAGGCTGTCGAAGGCCTGGTTGGTGAAGGTACAGGTGGCATCGATCTGTTTGCACAGGGCGTTAGCCAGGTCAACGTCAAAGCCGACGATCTTGTTGTTGGCGTCGATAGACTCAAACGGAGGGTAAGAGGCTTCGGTAGCAAAACGGATAGTCTGTGCGGCGGTAGCAGAAAGGCTCAGAGTGGCTAAAAGAGTGGCCAGCAAAACTTTTTTCATTGTCGTTTTCCCGTTCAACATCAGTGAGAGAGATAGAATTTAAACGCATCGGTTTGCGGGTTAGCAAAGCAGCTGGCATCACCTTGTTCGATGATGTGGCCGTTTTCCATATACACCACGCGGCTGGCGGTTTTACGCGCCACTTCTACTTCATGGGTCACGATGACCTGAGTAATGTTGGTTTCCGCCAGTTCGCGGATAATGCTGACGATCTGCGCGGTGATTTCCGGATCCAGAGCGGCGGTAGGTTCATCAAACAGCAGAATCTGCGGCTCCATCATCAGGGCGCGGGCAATGGCAACGCGCTGCTGCTGGCCGCCGGAAAGATGCAGCGGATAGCGGTCCATGTAGGGCTTCAGGCGCAGGCGTTCAAGCAGTTTATCGGCGCGTTCATGCGCCTGATCTTTGCTTAATCCGAGCACGCGGCACGGCGCTTCAATCAGGTTTTGCAGCACGGTTAAGTGCGGCCACAGATTGTATTGCTGGAAGACCATGCCGACGTTCTGGCGCAGATCGCGAATCGCTTTGTCGCTGGGGGCTTTGGCAAAATCGAAAGTTGTGCCCGCAATGCTCAGCTTACCGGAACGCGGCATTTCAAGCAGGTTAAGTACGCGCAGCAGAGAACTCTTACCGGCGCCGCTCGGGCCCAGCAATACCAGCGTCTCGCCCTGCGGGCAATGTAGTGTGATATCGAACAGCGCCTGATGGGCACCGTAAAAGCAATTAATGCTGTCTAGTTGAATACTCATGCGCTGAAGTTGAATAGCAATTGAGGCCGCAAAGGGTACCTTTAACAGAATAGTTATGCAATCTTTGTGCGTTAAAACTTATAAGCAACCACTTACACCGACTAAAGTTAGCACAAAATAGCGAGGCGGGTGGTGGCTAAGTATAAAAAACCGCTATCCCTGAATATACCAGACTATTTACAGGGGTTACGTTTCTTCCACCCGCATAGCGTAAGCATAAATTGCCGCTATTTGCCTTCAACTGCCTGACGCAGCGTGCCGGTTGGCGCATGGCTCGCCGCGCCGAGGTAACGCACATCGTCCACCGCCCAGCACTGGCCTTCACGGACCATCAGCACTTCATCTTTCCATGTCTGGCTGCCGCGGGTCAGCTCGACGCGCAGAGGAATATTTCGTGCATCGGTGTTCGGGATAGTTGACGCCGAAGCCACGCTGGCTTTGTCAGGCCCTTCGGACTGACTGGAGAAGATATCGCTGCGGGTAAACGCGCTTTGCGCCGCCGGAGAGGTGCTGGATTTTTGCAGAAGCTGGAACAGGGAATCGCTCAGATAGGGGCGCAGCGCGGCAACGGAACTCAGGCCTTCGCCCTTATGCGCGATACGGTAATCATAGAACTGCTGAGCGACGTCATCCGGGCCGCCGCTGACGCAGGGGCCGCTGCGGGTGCCGATGTCTTTGAAGGCCGGGGTGACGGTGGTACAGGCCGACAACACCAGCGCACAGGGGAGAAGAGCCAAAGCTGAGCTGCGCATTTTTATTTCCTTATTTTCTCAGGAGGACTACCTTAGCATAGCGTATTGGCTCAAAATCGCGTGGCGATTGCCGGGCTAACATGTTGATGGCAAAGAGAGGAGAACGTGATGCAGTTTACAACGACGCCAGGCCTGGAAGGCCACACCATTACTGAATACTGCGGCGTGGTGACCGGGGAAGCTATCCTGGGTGCCAATATTTTCCGCGATTTTTTTGCCGGGGTTCGCGATATCGTCGGCGGCCGCTCCGGGGCATATGAAAAAGAGTTACGCAAAGCGCGGGACATCGCATTTCGTGAAATTCAGGCACAGGCCGAAAGCCTGGGTGCTAACGCCGTGGTCGGGATTGATATCGACTATGAAACCGTCGGCAAGGACGGCAGCATGCTGATGGTTTGCGTCAGCGGGACGGCGGTGAAAACGCGTCAATGAAAACCAGGATCTTAGCGCTTGCCCTGGCGCTGTTGCTGGCGGGTTGCGCCGGACAAAAAGGGATTGTCGATCGGGGCAGCTATAAAGTGGACACCACGCATCAGGCTCAGGCCGCTTATCCGCGGGTGAAAATTCTGGTGATCCACTACACGGCGGATGATTTTTCAAGTTCGCTTTCCACGCTCACCGATCGTAACGTCAGCGCCCACTACCTTGTTCCTGCCGAGCCGCCGCTGTCCGGCGGGAAGCCCGTTGTCTGGCAGCTGGTGCCGGAAGAACAGCTGGCCTGGCATGCCGGAATCAGTTTCTGGCGAGGGGCTACGCGAATTAACGACACCTCCGTAGGTATTGAGCTGGAAAATCAGGGCTACACCCGGGTAGGCAGTGTTCAGCGCTTCTATCCGTTCAGCCAGCCGCAGATTGCGGTGCTTGAGGATTTAGCGAAGCAGATTATTGCGCGCTATAACATCGCGCCGCAGAACGTGGTCGCTCACGGCGATATTGCGCCGCAGCGCAAGGTTGATCCTGGCCCGCTGTTCCCCTGGAAGCAATTCGCGGAAAAAGGGATTGGCGCATGGCCGGACGCCGCTAGAGTGGCGTTTTATCTTAACGGCCGCAGCCCGCTGCAGCCCGTGGATAAAACCGAGCTGCTGGATGTGCTTGCCCGGTATGGCTACGAAGTGCTGCCAGGCATGACCGAGGCGCAGCAGAAAAGGGTGATTACTGCCTTCCAGATGCATTTCCGCCCGGCCAACTACAGCGGCGAGGCGGATGCGGAGAGCCTGGCGATTGCCGAGGCATTACTGGAAAAATATGGTCAGGGTTAACCGCGGTGCAGCGTGCCGTGATCTTTCAACCACAGCGCGGTACGGCGAATGCCTTCATCGAGGGTGACGATAGGCTGATAGCCCAGCTCTGTTTCCGCGCGCGTGGTGTCCAGCGTTAAGTCGAAGTTCAGCTTGGAAACACCGTAGTGCGTGAGCACCGGCTCTTTGGCCGATTTATTGCCAAAGTGCTCCAGGCTGCGGGCGATGATATCCAGCATCGGGTAAGGCACCGAGCGAATGCGGCATTTAATCCCTAGTTCGTCGATCAGCTTTTGCACGATGGTGCGCAGCGGGCGCGCTTCCATGTTGGTGATGTTGTAGGCGCGGCCAGAAGGCAAATTCTGTTTTTGCGTCGCCAGCCACATCGCATGTACCGCGTTTTCCAGATAGGTCATATCCACCAGCGCATCGCCGCCGCGCGGCAGCAGCACGCTACCGTAGTGGCGCATCATCTGCACCAGGCGCGGGAAAAACACTTTGTCGTGCGGCCCGAACAGGCTTTGCGGGCGCAGAATAGTAAAACGGGTGTTTGGGTTGGCCTGCGCCAGCAGCTGAATCACCTCTTCGCTGGCGGCTTTGCTGCGGGCAAATTCGTTGGCGAAGCGCACCGGGCGAAAATCTTCGCTGATGTTGCGGTGGTGGTGGTAGTCGAAGTAGAGCGACGGCGACGAGATATGAATAAAGTCACGCACGCCCCAGGCAACGGCCCATTCACCCAGACGGCGCGTGGCGCGGACGTTGGCGAGGTCGAAAGCTTGCTGGGTTCCCCACGGTGAGGTGAAGCTGGAGCAGTGCCAGAGCGTGTCGACGTCCGCAAGCATCACCTTAGCCTGGGAAGAAACCAGCTCCGTCAGGTCGGCATGGACAAATTCGGCGCCCATTTTCTGCAGCAGTTTGCCCATCGCTTCGTTGCGTCCGGTGGCCCGAACGCTGATGCCCCTGGCGCGTAAATACTCGACCGCGTTTCGGCCTAAACCGCTGGTTGCGCCCGTGACCAGTACCTTCATGTGACCAACTCGTTATGTTTTGGATTAACGCTGCGCATTTTTCCGTGAAACGGCAGCGCATGCAATGGGAATACTGAAAGATTAGGAGCTAACTTCTCTTTTTGATCGAGTTTTGTTCCGCTAAATGAACAATTCGCCGCGCCATTCCCCTGAAGATAAATAAATGGGCGGGGATCATCGCCAGCCAGTAGATCAAACCGGCGCAGCCGTGAGGATGCCACCAGGCCCTGACGTCCAGCCGACGCTCCTTGCCATCATCCTGCAAGGTGAACGACAGCCGCCCGAGGCCCGGGGCCTTCATACCAAACAGCAGCGTCAGCTCTTTTTCTGGCTCGGCGATAATCACTTTCCAGCTATCGACGGTATCACCCACTTCCAGCATGGCTTTATCAGGCCGACCTTTGGCCAGCTTATGGCCCATCAGTCGATCCATCAGCGCGCGAGTCTTCCACAGGGCATTGCCAAAAAAGTAGCCTTCTTTGCCGCCTAGCTGGTTGATCACCTGCCAGAGCGAAGAGGCAGAAGCCTGGGTGGTCAGCGTACAGCCCGCCTGTTTAGCAAAAAAACCGTAGTCGGGCCGCCAGCGGGCAAAAGCCTGCGCGTCGTAGCCCCAGTCCTGCGAGTTAGCTAGCTGGTGTTCGTTGGCCAGCGTCAGGCGCACGGCGTCGTCAAAGCTGATGAGCTGCTGCGGGATGAGTTCGCATAGGCTGCGGTCGTCCGCCAGCAAATCGTGTTCCAGGCCCTGAATCAGCGCCTTGGCAATGCCGGGCGGCACCGAGGTAATAACATTCAGAAACCACATGGAAATCCAGCTGGTGGGGAGTGGGACGGGGATCAGCGGGCGGCGGCGGCCGCTGATAGCCATAAAGCGCTCAAACTGCTGCTGATAGCTCAGGACTTCCGGCCCGGCGGCTTCAAACAGGCGATGTTCAGTCGCCGGATGGTCCAGCAGCGCGACGAGGTAATGCAGCAGGTTATCCAAAGCTATAGGTGAAGTTCGGGAGCGAACCCAGCGCGGCGGCGTCAGCACTGGCAGGTTGTAAACCATATCCCGCATGACTTCGAAAGCCGCCGAACCAGCGCCCACAATAATCCCCGCGCGCAGTTCGGTAACCGACACGCCGGAATCACGCAGAATATCCGCGGTGATTTGCCGGGCTTTCAGGTGCTTCGAATGCGTTTGCCCGCTTTTGGCCTGCAAAGAGCTGAGGAAAATGACCTGTTTGACCGGATGTTCGGTCAGCGCGTCGCGCATGTTCAGCGCCGCCTGACGTTCGAACTCCATAAAATTATCGCCGTCACCCATGCTGTGGATCAGGTAGTAGACGGTATCCGCCCCTTCGAGCAGGGCACCCAGGCGGTGCGGCCAGTGCAAATCTACGTGTCGGCATTCCACGCCCGGCCAGGGCTGTTTTTTCAGCCAGTCAATGCGGCGGGCGGCGGCGGTGACGTGATGTCCCGCCGCCACAAGTAACGGCACCAGATGCTGGCCAATGTAGCCGCTGGCGCCGAGGACCACTATCCTTTGAGGTTCTGCCATCGTCCCTGATTTCCGTTAGTTTTGCAGGAAGCTGCGCCAGTGGGCGACGACTTCAGCCAGCTGGCTGCGGGTGACGTCCAGATGGGTGACCAGGCGAGTTGCCGGGCCTGCGCTGAGGATGACGCCGCGCTCACGCATGTATGGGCCTAAATCTTCCGCTTCTTCCGCCGTCATGCGCACGAAGACCATGTTGGTATCCTGACGTATTACATCGACGCCGATTTCACGCAGCTCGCCTGCCAGCCAGTGGGCGTTGGCGTGGTCTTCTTTCAGGCGCTCGACGTTATTTTTCAGCGCATACAGGCCTGCCGCCGCCAGAATACCGGCCTGGCGCATACCGCCGCCGGTCATCTTGCGCCAGCGTACAGCGCGCTTGATGTACTCTTTACTGCCCACCAGCAGGGAGCCAACCGGCGTGCCCAGGCCTTTTGACAGGCAAATGGTGAAGCTGTCGCAGTAACGAGTAATCTCTTCCAACTGGCAGCCGTAGGACACCACGGCGTTAAAAATACGCGCGCCGTCTACGTGCAGCGCCAGGTTGTGCTTGCGGGTGAATTCCCAGACCTGCTGGAGGTATTCGCGCGGCAGCACTTTGCCGTTGTGGGTGTTTTCAAGGCTCAGCAATTTAGTGCGGGCGAAGTGAATGTCGTCCGGTTTAATTTTTGCCGCCACTTTATCCAGCGGCAGCGTGCCGTCGCGATCCGCTTCAATGGGCTGAGGCTGAATGCTGCCCAGCACCGCTGCGCCACCCGCCTCATACAGGTAGTTATGCGCGGCCTGGCCAACGATATACTCTTCGCCGCGCTCGCAGTGGCTGAGCAAAGCCACGAGGTTGGCCTGCGTGCCGGTAGGTAAAAACAGGGCAGCTTCTTTCCCGCTGATTTTTGCCGCGTATGCCTGAAGCTCGTTAACCGTGGGGTCGTCGCCGTAAACATCATCCCCGGTCGGGGCGGCCATCATTTGCTCCAGCATGGCGCGGGAAGGGCGGGTAACGGTATCGCTGCGTAAATCGATCATGACGGGTCCTTTATCGAGAGGCTGCGCCCGGACGGTTATCCGGGCGCCTGAGGCAACCTTCTTTTTTACCGGAACCAGTTGGTTTTCGCCAGCTCGATCACTTCATCACCTCGTCCGCTGATGATGGCGCGCAGCATATACAGGCTGAACCCCTTGGCCTGCTCCAGCTTGATTTGCGGCGGGATCGCCAGTTCGTCTTTGGCAACGACAACATCCACCAGCACCGGGCCATCGGTGCTGAAAGCCCGTTCCAGCGCGGCGTTCAGCTCCTCAGGTTTTTCAACGCGGATGCCGGTAATGCCGCAGGCATCGGCGATACGGGCAAAGTTGGTGTCGTGCAGTTCGGTACCGTCGGTGAGGTAGCCCCCGGCTTTCATCTCCATCGCCACGAAACCGAGGACGCTGTTGTTGAACACCACGATTTTAATCGGCAGCTTCATTTGTGCGACTGAAAGGAAGTCGCCCATCAGCATGCTGAAACCGCCGTCGCCGCACATTGCGACCACCTGGCGGTCTGGCGCGGTGGCTTTGGCACCCAGCGCCTGCGGCATAGCGTTAGCCATTGAGCCGTGGTTAAACGAGCCCAGCAGGCGGCGTTTGCCGTTCATTTTCAGGTAGCGCGCTGCCCAGACGGTGGGAGTGCCTACGTCACAGGTAAAAATAGCGTCATCGGCGGCGTAATGGCTGATTTGCTGCGCCAGATATTGCGGGTGAATTTGTTTGCCTTCGGTGGGTTTGGCCAGTTCATCCAGCCCTTCACGGGCTTTGCGATAATCCTCCAGCGCTTTGTCGAGGAAGCTGCGATTGGTTTTCTCTTCCAGCATAGGCAGCAGGGCAGACAGCGTGGCTTTGATATCGCCCACCAGCGCCATGTCGACCTTGCTGTGCGCGCCTATGCTGCCGGGGTTGATATCAATCTGGATAATTTTTGCGTCCGTCGGGTAGAACGCTCGGTAGGGAAACTGGGTGCCGAGCAGGATCAGCGTATCGGCGTTCATCATGGTGTGGAAGCCGGATGAGAAGCCGATTAATCCTGTCATGCCAACGTCGTAAGGGTTGTCGTACTCAACGTGCTCTTTGCCGCGCAAGGCGTGAACAATGGGCGCTTTCAGGGTTGCCGCCAGCTGTACCAACTCAGTATGCGCTCCGGCGCAGCCGCTGCCGCACATCAGGGCGATATTGTCGTTGTAGCGCAGGAGTTGGGCGAGTTTTTTAAGCTCATCCTGATGGGGAACCACAATGGGCTGAGGTGCAGGATACCAGTGTGTAGTGGCATGTTCTGGCGCGGGTTTGAGCGCCACGTCGCCGGGCAGTACTACCACGGAAACGCCCCGATTCAGAATGGCTTTGCGCATGGCAATCGCCAATACCTGCGGGATCTGCTCCGGGTTAGAAACCAGTTCGCAATAGTGGCTGCATTCGCGGAAAAGCTCTTCGGGATGTGTTTCCTGGAAGTAGCCGCTGCCAATTTCGCTGGAGGGAATATGGGCTGCAATGGCGAGAACGGGCACGTGATTGCGGTGGCAATCGTACAGGCCGTTAATCAGGTGCAGGTTACCTGGCCCGCATGAACCGGCGCAGACAGCAAGTTCGCCGGTGAGATGCGCTTCGGCCCCGGCGGCGAAAGCGGCCACTTCTTCATGGCGAGTTGGCATCCATTTAATCGTGCCCATCCGGTTGAGGCTGTCACTGAGGCCGTTCAGTGAATCGCCGGTGACGCCCCAGATACGTTTCACGCCCGCGCTCTCAAGGGTTTTGGCCAGCCAGGCCGCTACGGATTGTTTCATCGGTTTTCCTTGTCCAGTGTGATAGCGCTTAAAAGCTTAGTTCAAATCCTCGTAACGGCTGGTAATGGCCTCCCTAAAATTGGGGCTATTTGTTAGCAAATATTAAGCGTAAATTATTCTCGTTATCATTTTAAAAGGGTGGCAATTCATATGGTTACTAAATTGTTAAATGCAGTGAATGGCGCGCTAAATAAAGACGATCTGGGGAAACTTTTACTGCGGCTGGCGGTCGGCGGACTGATGCTGTTTCACGGCCTGCACAAACTGTTTGGCGGCGTGGGCGGGATTAAGGGAATGCTGGCGGCACATGGCATCCCGGAGTTTGTTGCCTACGGCGTGCTGCTGGGCGAGGTGCTTGCGCCGCTGCTGATTATTTTAGGGATCCTCACTCGGCTGTCTGCGCTTGGGCTGGCGTGCACGATGATTGTGGCCTGGCTGCTGGTGGGCGTGGGGGAAACCTTTATGCTGGATAAAACCGGAGCCTGGGGCATTGAAAGCCTGATGTACTTTTTCCTCGGTGCGCTGGCGATAGTCTTTTGCGGCGCCGGCCGCTACGCGTTTGGCAAGTCTGCCTGGCGGTAAAAAAAGAAGAGGCACCGTGAGGTGCCTCTTTAAGGTCAAGCGAGCACCAGGTCGCTCCGTGGATGGCAGGAGCAGGCCAGCACGTAGCCGCTGGCAATTTCCTCTTCCGTCAGCGTCATGGTGCTTGAGACGGTATAGTCGCCGGAGACCACTTTTGTTTTACAGCAGCCGCAAACCCCGGCACGGCAGGCGGCATTCACCGGCACGCTGTTGCTTTCGAGTGCGGCAAGCAGCGTGCTGCCCGCTGGCGAGTAGAACTCACGCATCGGCTGGAGCGTGGTGAACTTCAGGCCATCCGTTGTTGGTGCAGTGGCAGGCGTAAAGAACACTTCCTGGTAAAATGCCGTGACTCCCAGCGCTTTTACTTCCTTCTCAACCATAGCCATATAAGGCGCAGGCCCGCAGGTCATGACCGTCCGGCTGGCGATATCCGGCACCGCGACCAGGATCTCGCGAGTCAGTCGCCCGGAGATAAAGCCGTGAGTGGCGTTATTTTCTGCCACCAGCGTGACCGGGTAATGCCGCCATTCGTCAGCAAAAATCACGTCCTGTGGGGAGCGCACATTGTAGATGACCTGTATGTCCGCCTGTGGGCGATGCTTTGCCAGCCAGCGGCGCATGGCCACAATAGGCGTGACGCCGCAGCCCGCCGCCAGCAGCAGATAGCGTTCCGACACGATGTTTTCACAGCTGAACTCGCCCTGGGCTTCAGACAACCACAGGTAGTCGCCGATTTTCACTTCTCCGGTCAGCCACTCCGAGCCAGCGCCGCCGTCGATGCGGCGTACTGTCAGCGTGATGAATTCGCTCAGACCCGGCGTGGAAGAGATCGTGTAGGCCCGGAGTGTTTCGCTGCCGTTGCGAATGCTCACCAGCGCATATTGCCCGGCTTTGTAGGGATAGAAGTCGTGGTTGATCAGCGATAGCGTCCAGACATCCGGCGTTTCCTGGTGAATATGGTGTACCTGCATGCGGTGCGGGCACAGCGGCGTTGGCATGGTCATGGCTACTCCTTACGCGCTCATTAACTGTTGGATGTCTTGCTCAACGGTGGTGATGGCGCGCAGGCCAAATTTCTCGTTCAGCACTGCCAGCAGGTTTGGCGTCAGGAAGCCCGGCGCGGTCGGGCCGGTGACGATGTTGGTGACGCCGAGCGACAGCAGCGTGAGCAGAATCACAATCGCCTTTTGCTCAAACCAGGAGAGCACCAGACTCAGCGGCAGGTCGTTCACGCCGCAGCCCAGTTTCTCGGCGAGGGTGACCGCCAGAATAATCGCTGAATATGCGTCGTTGCACTGGCCGGCATCCACCAGCCGAGGCAGTCCTTCGATGTTGCCGAAATCCAGCTTGTTGAAGCGGTATTTGCCGCAGGCCAGGGTCAGGATCAGGCAGTCCTGCGGCACGCTGGTGGCGAAGTCGGTGAAGTAGTTACGTTCTCCGCGCGCGCCGTCGCAGCCGCCGACCAGGAAGATATGACGCAGTTTTTCACGGCTGACCAGATCGATGAGCGTGTCTGCCGCACCCAGCAGCGTCTGGCGGCCAAAGCCGACGGTGATCAGATGCTCGATTTCGCTATACGGGAAACCGGCCATTTGCTGGGCCTGGGTAATCACCGGGCCAAAGTTGTCGCCTTCGAGGTGGCTGACGCCCGGCCAGCCGACGATGCTGCGGGTCCAGATTCGGTCGTCGTACGAGCCCACGGTAGGGTCGATGATGCAGTTGGACGTCATGACGATAGGGCCAGGGAAGCGGGCGAATTCCGTTTGCTGGTTCTGCCAGCCGCTGCCGTAGTTGCCGACCAGGTGTTTGAATTTACGCAGTTCTGGATAACCGTGTGCCGGGAGCATTTCGCCGTGGGTGTAGACGTTCACGCCGGTGCCTTCGGTTTGCTCGAGCAGGTTATAGAGATCTTTCAGGTCATGGCCGGAAATCAGGATGCACTTCCCGGCGACCGGGCGTACGTTAACCTGGGTTGGCGTTGGATGGCCGTATTTACCGGTTTCCCCCTGATCCAGAATGCTCATCACTTTGAAGTTCATCTGGCCGATTTCCATAGAGCAGTCCAGCAGAGCGCCCATATCCGCAGGCCAGGTGCCGAGCCACGCCATGATGTTGTGGTACTGAGCGTAGATGTCATTGTCGTACTGGCCCAGCACATGTGCGTGTTCCATATAAGCGGCGGCGCCTTTCATACCGTACAGGCACAGCAGGCGCAGGCCGAGAATATCTTCGCCAATGTCGGCTTTGTCACGATTTGGCGTGAATTCGGCGGCCTGCCGCTGCAGTTCGCCGAGGTCGCTACTGACCAGCTGTAGCTCTGCCATCGGGTTGGTTACGGTTGCAGCAGGATCAATAGCCAGCGTGCGGGTTTTAAGATCTTCGCGCATAGCAATGGCATCACGTGCATAGCCAACGATGCGGGCGGAGTCGAAGTTCACGTTGGTCAGCGTTGAGAAGAAAGCGCGTGGAGCAAAGTTATCAATTTCGTGGTCGATAATACCGCGTTCGCGCGCGGCAACCGCCCAGGCGGAAAGGCCCTGCAATGTCGCGATCAGCAGATCCTGTAGGTCGGAAGTCTGGGCTGTTTTACCGCAGACGCCCTGGGCATAGGCGCAACCGTCGCCGGCCGGGGTACGAATGGTCTGTTCACATTGCACACAAAACATGATGTCACCTTAAAGTTATATTTTAAATGCATGTTTAAGGTTAGGCTCCGGCTTAACAGGTTAAAAGGACTTTTTGCTGCAACTTAAAGGGAGATTGATATAGCTCAACTTTGGCGGCAGCAGGCTACCGCCAGAGAGGTATCAGGCGGCGAAGAAGGCGATGAGCAGCGGGGTCAGCAGGCTAAGAATAAACCCGTGAACGATGGCGGCAGGCACGATTTCCACGCCGCCGCTGCGCTGTAATACCGGCAGGGTAAAGTCCATTGAGGTAGCCCCACAGAGGCCCAGCGCCGTTGAGCGACTGCGGCGAACCAGCGCCGGAATAAGCATAATAGCCAGTAATTCCCGCACCAGATCGTTAAAGAAGGTCGCGCTGCCAATCACCGGCCCGTAGGCCTCAGTCATCAGGATCCCGGACAGCGAATACCAGCCGAACCCGGAGGCCATAGCCAGGCCCGTTTTGATCGGCAGGCCCAACAGCAGGGCGTTGATCACCCCGGCGATCATTGAGCTGAAAACGACCACAATGGCGACAATAATTCCGCGGCGGTTGAGAACGATTTGCCGGAAGGTCATGCCGCTGTTGCGAAGCTGGATCCCGACCAGCAGCAGCAGGAAGATAAGCGTGTATTCGCTGGCTTCTGTGGCGTATTTAAGCACCTCAAACCCGGTTAGCCCCAGTAGGAAGCCCAGAGCCACTACGCCACAAAGCTGTAAGGACTCCAGGGCCATCGCCAGGCGCGAGGGCAGTTTTTCCTGTTTATGCTGATGCCGCCAGGGCAGAGAGCGTTCCAGCAGCAAGAGACCTGCGATATTACATAGCAGGATCACCCCGACGCTTATCACCGAGTAATGCAGGATAGTCAGCAGGTTAGTGGCGAGATTATCCAGAAACGCCAGGCTAATGCCCATCAGGAAGAGGATCACGTAAACAATCCAGCCCAGCAGGCGGTGAATCAGCCTGAGCAGATGGATTTGTTTCAGTGGGATCAGGTAACCGACGAGCAACGGCACCAGGATAATAAGTAATCCTGACAGCATGGAAGGGACAATCCTTGTAGTTAAAATGTTACGACGGATGTCACACTACCGAAAGAAAGGAATTGAGTCGAGTAGGGACGAAGAAAAAGGTTTACGCGGGGAAAAGAAAACAGCAGGCTCACCCAAGTAAGCCTGCCTCGAAACTTAGCTGCGTTTTTCCAGCAGAGTACGGTAAATAATACCGCCCAGGATCCCACCAATAATAGGCATCACCCAGAATAACCACAGTTGATCCAGTGCCCAGCCACCCTGGAAAATAGCCACTGCAGTACTGCGCGCAGGGTTTACGGAGGTGTTGGTAACCGGAATACTAATTAAGTGAATTAAGGTTAATGCCAGGCCAATGGCTATTGGCGCAAAACCCGGTGCCGCAAATTTGTCCGTTGCACCGTGAATAACAATCAGGAATCCACAGGTTAATACGATTTCAATCACAATGGCGGACAGCATGGAATATCCACCTGGAGAATGTTCGCCGTAGCCGTTAGAAGCAAAACCGCTGGCTGCTGCATCAAAGCCTGCTTTACCGCTGGCGATTAAATAAAGGATAGCGGCAGCGGCAATCCCGCCAATCACCTGGGCAATAATGTAGCCAATCACTTCTTTAGCCGGGAAGCGGCCACCGGCCCAGAGGCCAAGAGTGACGGCCGGGTTAAAATGACCACCGGAAATATGACCGACGGCAAATGCCATAGTCAGTACGGTTAAACCAAATGCCAGCGCGACGCCGACAAAGCCAATGCCTAATTCCGGGAATGCTGCCGCTAATACTGCGCTACCGCAGCCACCAAATACCAGCCAGAATGTCCCGAAGAACTCGGCTGCTAATTTTCTAAACATAACCACCTCTGCTAAAAGCCAGAAACAATCCATGGCTCATGCGCTAAATCACATGACCCCGACTGTCGCTAATTCACCGTCATTAAGTGAATGACGAAAGTAATATTAAGTGCGCGTTAATATTAGGTATTTCGTCAATTCGCCACCAGCACAATAAATTCCAGTTTTTTGATTTAGGGCAATGAGGTGTTATTCCTTTTCTGAGGAGAGTTAGCAGAAGTATAGATTATCTTTGAATGAAGTAAGAATATTCTGGATAACAAAAAATTACCCCTCAGCACGAATTGATTATGGTATATGCGGCGTGTTTTGTTATCGCGTAACGCTATGACATTGTGTGGTTACATTGCCTTCCCGGTTGCCGCTATACTCGAAAAGAGCGATGGACAAAAGCGGATGTACAGGAGGCAGTATGTTTCTCGAGCGGGTTGAGGTGGTTGGTTTTCGCGGTATTAACCGTTTGTCGTTAATGCTTGAGCAAAACAATGTGCTGATTGGCGAAAATGCCTGGGGTAAATCCAGCCTGTTAGATGCGCTGACTTTGCTACTTTCCCCCCACCGGGAGCTGTACCATTTTGTTCGCGAAGACTTCTATTTTCCTCCCGGCGAGCTGCATGGGCGTGAAAGTCACCTGCAAATCATTCTGACCTTCCGCGAGGCGGCACCTGGCCACCATTTAGGTCGGCGGTATCGTAATCTTTCCCCGGTTTGGGTGGAGGGGAACGACGGCTTTCATCGTATTTATTACCGTCTGGAGGGAGAACTTGGGGATGAAGGGACAGTTTTAACGCTACGAAGCTTTCTCAATGCCCACGGCCAGCCGCTGGCGCTGGACGAAATTGACGACGTGGCGATGAATATTACGCGGCTGAATCCCGTGCTGCGCCTCAGAGATGCCCGGTTCATGCGGAGATTGCGCAACGGCAGCATGCCCGAAATGCCGGAAACGGAGCTGACCGCGCGCCAGCTGGATTTCCTGGCGCGGGAGCTGGTATCAAGGCCGCAAAACCTCACCGATGCGCAGCTGCGCCAGGGGCTATCGGCCATGGTGCAGCTACTTGAACACTATTTCTCTGAGCAGGGCGCGATAGCCCACCAGCGCCTGATGCGGCGGCGTTCTCACGATGAGCAGCGCAGCTGGCGCTATCTGGATGTGATCAACCGGATGATCGACAAGCCCGGCAGCCGTTCGCATCGGATGATCCTGCTGGGCATGTTTTCCACGTTGCTGCAGGCGAAGGGCAGTATCGCGCTCGACAGGGACGCCCGCCCGCTGCTGCTGGTGGAAGATCCTGAAACTCGTTTACACCCGATTATGCTGTCTGTTGCCTGGCACCTGCTGAATCTGCTGCCGCTGCAAAAAATTACCACCACAAATTCCAGTGAGTTGCTCTCGCTGACGCCGGTAGAGCAGGTTTGTCGGCTGGTGCGTGAATCCTCTCGCGTGGCTGCATGGCGGTTAGGACCGGGCGGTATGAACGCGGAAGACAGTCGGAGAATTGCTTTCCACATTCGTTTTAACCGAGCGTCCTCGCTTTTTGCTCGCTGCTGGCTGCTGGTGGAAGGCGAAACCGAAGTATGGGTGATGAACGAACTGGCGCGGCAGTGTGGGCATCATTTTGATGCCGAGGGCGTGAAGGTTATCGAGTTTGCGCAATCTGGCCTGCGCCCGTTAATTAAATTTGCACGTCGGATGGGCATTGAATGGCATGTGCTGGTGGACGGGGATGATGCCGGTAAAAAATATGCGGCAACCGTACGCGGCTTGCTGGACAATGACCGCGATCGGGAGCGCGAGCATCTGACGGCGCTGCCTGCGCTGGATATGGAGCATTTTATGTATCGGCAGGGTTTTTCAGATGTGTTCCATCGCGTGGCTCAGTTGCCTGAAAACGTGCCGATGAATTTGCGCAGGATTATTACGAAAGCTATTCATCGCTCGTCAAAGCCGGATTTAGCCATCGAAGTGGCGCTGGAGGCTGGGCGTCGCGGCGTGGATGCGGTTCCGCCGCTATTTCGTAAAATGTTTTCCCGGGTGCTTTGGCTGGCGCGTGGCCGGGCGGATTAGCGCCCGGCTGGCAATGCAGATTTAGAAATGGCTGTTGATGCTGCTCATCATGCCGTCGAGAAGTTCATAGCGGCGGCGATACTCCGCACGTTTTTTGCTGGCAATATCTTCCAGCGATTTGCGTTCCACGCTGGACGGCAGAGCGTACAGGCCATCCGCGCGAGGTTCACCGCTCATGGACTGCCAGAAATTGTCATAGTCCGCATGTAGACTGTCTTTTTTCTTCTTTTCGTAGCGCCATGAACGGTAAATATGCGTGCTGTTGCCTACGGCCAGAATGCGCTCTGCGTCGAGAAGCTTCGCCAGTTCACAGGCAACCTCAAGCAGCATGCGTTTCGGGAACAGTCCGTGGCAAGCTTTAGTTGCTGCCTGTATAGCTTCATGAGGCACCCAGGGTTTTGCGCCCTGCAGACAGCCAATAAAGAAAGTGTTTTTACCTTCGAACTGGTTGAGCGTGAAGGTCATGCGCGCCAGGGGAACGCCCTCTTCATTACAGAAATTCAGGAAGGCTTCGCCTTCTTTACCTTCAATATCGTGAGAGGTGAGATCGATAAACATCAGCTCGTTGTTTTTACCCACCAGCGTGGCCAGGCGGTAACCTTCGGCAGAGAAATGCCCGTTAAGCAGTTTTTTCGGCATTTTCTCGGCAATTTTCTGGTAGTGGTAAGTGATAGTATCCCGCGTATCCTTACGTTTCAGCGGCAGCGCAAGGTAAGGGCGGTGCAGGCGGCAAGGCAGCCCAGGCTGAGCGTTCAGCATGCTTGCAAGATGTGGCTGGCTTGCCAGGTTTTTCATCAGGCTGGCGGTATACACCGGCATCGCCAGTGAGCGTAAAATAAACTTGCGGCGATAAGCCTTCTTGCCCCAGGATGCTCCCGGCTGCCATTCCCCCGTCGCGAGGGAAAGGAAGAGTTTCCAGCCTGTTTGAGGCAGGGTTTCGGTAACATGCGCGGCAGCGATCTGGGACATAATAACAACCTGATATTCGGGAAAGATGGCACTATTTCAGCACGCCGGATGTCAACCGACATTCAATAACTGTTACATATCTTCACATTGTGCAGTTTGTTTAAGAACCGTTTAATCATGCGTTAGCTATTTCAGGATTCATATGAAAATTAAGGGAAAATTTAAAAAACGTTATTGGCTTTACGCGCTGTTGGTGGTGATATTTTTCCTCTGGCTTTGGCAGTTTTTGCATGTGCCAGCCCCACAATATCAAACGATGATCGTACGTAAGGCTTCGCTTCAGCAAAGCGTTCTGGCAACCGGAAAGCTCGATGCCGTGCGCAAAGTTGACGTCGGGGCGCAGGTGAGCGGGCAGTTAAAAACGCTGTCGGTTAGCATCGGCGATAAAGTAAAAAAAGATCAGCTTTTGGGGGTTATCGATCCCGAACAGGCAGAAAACCAGGTCAAAGAGGTTGAAGCCACGCTGATGGAGCTGCGTGCCCAGCGCATGCAGTCCGAAGCCGAAAGTAAGCTTGCCGCGGTGACGCTCTCCCGCCAGCAGGCGCTGGCAAAAACTCAGGCGGTGTCCCGCCAGGATCTTGATAAAGCGGCAACCGATTTGGCGGTAAAACAGGCTCAGATTGGCACCATTGACGCTCAAATTAAGCGCAATCAGGCCTCTTTGAGCACCGCGAAAACTAACCTCGAGTTCACCCGTATCGTCGCGCCAATGGCGGGGGAAGTGACGCAGATAACAACGCTGCAGGGGCAAACCGTGATTGCGGCGCAGCAGGCGCCAAATATTCTGACGCTGGCTGATTTAAGCATCATGCTGGTGAAAGCGCAGGTCTCTGAAGCCGATGTTATCCATCTCAAACCGGGCCAGAAAGCCTGGTTTACGGTACTTGGCGACCCGATGACGCGCTATGAAGGCGTGCTGAAAGATATCCTGCCGACGCCAGACAAAGTCAATGAGGCTATTTTCTATAATGCGCGTTTTGAGGTGCCGAATCCGAAGGGGATCCTTCGTCTGGATATGACCGCTCAGGTGCATATTCAACTCGGCGGCGTAAAAGATGTGCTGACGATTCCGCTGGCTGCGCTGGGCGAACCGATCGGTGATAATCGCTATAACATCACCGTGCTGCGCAACGGGGAAACCAAAATCCGTGAGATAACTATCGGGATGCGGAACGACACCCAGGTTCAGGTCGTTAACGGGCTGGAAGAAGGCGAAGAGGTGGTGACTGGTCGCGCCAATGCCGGGAGTAGCAAATGACGGCGCTGCTTGAATTAAAGGACATTCGCCGCAGCTATCCTTCTGGTGAAGAGCAGGTTGAGGTACTGAAGGGGATCAGCCTGACGATTGAAGCCGGGGAAATGGTGGCGATTGTTGGCGCATCCGGTTCCGGTAAATCGACGCTAATGAACATCCTCGGTTGCCTGGATAAACCCAGCAGCGGCAGCTATAAGGTCGCGGGCGTGGATGTGTCGGGGCTGGATAACGATGCGTTGGCGACGCTGCGTCGCGAGCATTTCGGCTTTATCTTCCAGCGTTATCACCTGCTTTCTCACCTTAATGCCTCGCAAAATGTTGAAGTTCCTGCGGTGTACGCCGGGACAACGAGAGCCCAGCGTCAGCAGCGGGCGCATGAGTTGCTGGGGCGTCTGGGGCTGAAGGAACGGGTGGAATATCTGCCTTCGCAGCTTTCGGGCGGGCAGCAACAGCGCGTCAGTATCGCTCGTGCGTTGATGAATGGCGGGCAGGTGATTCTGGCCGATGAACCTACCGGTGCACTCGACAGCCATTCCGGTGAAGAGGTGATGGCCACGCTGAAGCAACTGCGCGAGCGCGGGCATACGGTGATTATCGTGACTCACGATCCGGCCGTGGCGGCGCAGGCTCAGCGTATTATCGAAATTCGTGATGGGGAAATTATCAGTAATCCTCCGCCGGTTCATCAGCCGACAGCGCGCATGGTTGAAAATCAAACGCTGCGGAGCGGTTCATCGATACAGCAAGTCATCAGCAGCTTCCGCGAGGCGCTCGGTATGGCCTGGCTGGCGATGGCCGCGAACAAGATGCGCACGCTGCTGACCATGCTTGGCATTATTATTGGTATTGCCTCGGTGGTCTCTATTGTCGTGGTGGGCGATGCCGCTAAGCAGATGGTGCTGGAGGATATTCGCTCCATCGGCACCAATACGATCGACGTCTATCCCGGTAAAGATTTCGGGGATGACAATCCACAGTTCCAGCAGGCATTAAAATATGATGATTTGCTGGCTATCGGCCAGCAGCCCTGGGTGAGTTCGGCCACGCCTTCTATTTCCAGCAATTTACGCCTTCGCTACGGCAACGTGGATGCGGCGGCCAGCGTCAATGGTGTCAGCGGCGATTATTTTGATGTTTACGGCATGACCATGAGCCAGGGCGCGAGCTTTAACGACGAGCAGATGAAGGGCCGCGCACAGGTTGTGGTGCTGGATGCCAATAGCAAAAGACAGCTTTTCCCGAACAAAAGTGATGTTGTCGGGGAGGTTGTGCTGGTGGGCAATATGCCCGCCACGGTGATTGGCGTGGCGGAAGAGAAACAGTCGATGTTCGGCAGCAGCAAAGTGCTGCGAGTCTGGCTGCCTTATAACACAATGGCCGGGCGCGTGATGGGGCAGAGCTGGCTCAACTCAATAACCGTGCGTGTTAAAGAAGGGTATGACAGCCACGAAGCCGAGCAGCAGCTTAATCGCCTGCTGTCGCTGCGTCACGGCAAGAAAGACTTTTTCACCTATAACATGGACGGGCTGTTGAAAACGGCGGAAAAGACCACACGTACTCTTCAGATGTTCCTGACGCTGGTAGCGGTTATTTCGCTGTTGGTTGGGGGGATTGGGGTCATGAATATTATGCTGGTGTCGGTCACTGAACGTACCAAAGAGATCGGTATCCGTATGGCGGTGGGCGCGCGAGCCAGCGATGTACTGCAGCAGTTTTTAATTGAGGCGGTGCTGGTTTGCCTGGTCGGTGGCGCGCTGGGGATATCGCTGTCGCTGGTTATCGCGTTCACGCTGCAGCTGGTGCTGCCGGGCTGGCAGATAGGTTTCTCGCCGGTGGCGCTGCTGACCGCCTTTGGCTGCTCCACGGCAACGGGGGTGCTCTTTGGCTGGTTGCCGGCCAGAAACGCGGCGCGTCTGAACCCTATCGATGCGTTAGCCCGTGAGTAATCCCAGCGGTTGGTCATAAAAATGCCAGCCTTATGGGCTGGCATTTTATTTGCGGGATGTACACAATCAATGGGGAACTACGCGACCGCTTCCGCCTCGTGGGGAACGATCAGGCTGGCATGGTTGCCTTTAGGTCCCTGATGCACATCAAACCTGACAAGCTGTCCGGCTTTTAACGTTCTGTATCCGTCCATTTGAATGGTGGAGTAGTGAGCGAAGATGTCTTCGCCGCCGCCTTCCGGGCAGATGAAACCGAACCCTTTGGCGTTATTGAACCATTTAACAGTACCCGTCTCCATGCTTCGACATCCTTCGTAACTCTTAATAGTGAGATGGAATCAACCGGTGGGTAAGGGCGGGCTGTTCAAAACCTCGCCAACTCACCCCGCTACAATGTAGATATTTTATACACTGCGTCAAGCGTCTGGCGGGGCAGGTAAGGCAACAATGAGTCAAAAATTTGAAGCAGTTAACGCTATTGCTATTAATGTGATGTAGCTCGCTCACGGAGATTCGTCACGGGATCGAATACGTTGTCATACGTTTGCGAAAAGCGTATTACACTCAATATAAGGCCTTGCCTGACAGTATGTTGGGCTTCAACAAACGATGATAAATCGCAATGGGTAAGACGAACGACTGGTTGGACTTTGACCAAATGGCGGCGGATAAACTGCGCGAAACGCTAAAACCGCCCTCCATGTATAAAGTTATACTGATGAACGATGACTACACGCCAATGGAATTTGTTATTGACGTACTGCAAAAGTTCTTTTCTTATGATGTTGAACGTGCCACGCAGTTGATGCTCACGGTTCACTATCAGGGTAAAGCTATCTGTGGCATCTTTACTGCAGAAGTAGCGGAAACCAAAGTGGCGTTAGTGAACCAGTATGCAAGGGAGAACGAGTACCCGTTGCTGTGTACGCTAGAAAAAGCCTGACAAGGCCGATAATTTGGGGAGGTGCCTATGCTCAATCAAGAACTGGAACTCAGTTTAAACATGGCTTTCGCCAGAGCGCGCGAGCACCGACATGAGTTTATGACCGTCGAGCATCTGTTACTGGCATTGCTCAGTAACCCATCTGCCCGCGAAGCGCTGGAAGCGTGTTCTGTGGACATGGTGGCGCTGCGGCAGGAGCTCGAAGCCTTCATCGAACAAACTACGCCGGTCCTGCCACCCAACGTTGAAGAGCGCGACACGCAGCCGACGCTCAGCTTCCAGCGTGTGCTGCAGCGAGCGGTGTTTCACGTCCAGTCCTCCGGGCGCAGTGAAGTGACCGGCGCGAACGTGCTGGTCGCCATTTTCAGCGAACAGGAATCCCAGGCAGCCTATCTGCTGCGCAAACATGAAGTAAGCCGCCTCGACGTGGTGAACTTTATCTCTCACGGCACGCGCAAAGACGAACCGAATCAGTCGTCGGGTTCTGAAAATCCGGTCAACGAAGAGCAAGCAGGCGGGGAGGAACGTATGGAAAACTTCACCACCAATCTTAATCAGCTTGCGCGCGTGGGCGGGATCGATCCGCTGATTGGCCGCGATAAAGAGCTGGAGCGTGCTATCCAGGTTCTGTGCCGTCGCCGTAAAAACAATCCACTGCTGGTCGGTGAATCTGGCGTGGGTAAAACGGCTATTGCTGAAGGGCTGGCATGGCGGATTGTGCAGGGTGATGTGCCGGAAGTGATGGCCGATTGCACCATCTACTCGCTGGATATCGGTTCTCTGCTGGCCGGTACCAAATACCGCGGCGATTTTGAAAAACGTTTTAAAGCGCTGCTGAAACAGCTCGAACAGGATCAAAACAGCATCCTGTTTATCGATGAAATCCACACCATTATTGGTGCGGGCGCTGCTTCCGGTGGCCAGGTCGACGCCGCTAACCTGATTAAACCGCTGCTCTCCGGCGGTAAAATTCGGGTGATTGGCTCGACGACTTATCAGGAGTTCAGCAACATCTTCGAAAAAGATCGTGCTCTGGCGCGCCGCTTCCAGAAGATTGATATTACTGAGCCAAGCGTTGAAGAAACGGTGCAGATCATTAACGGGCTGAAACCGAAATATGAAGCGCACCACGACGTTCGCTATACCGCGAAGGCGATTCGCGCGGCGGTTGAGCTGGCAGTGAAATACATCAATGACAGACATCTCCCGGACAAGGCTATCGACGTCATCGATGAGGCGGGCGCACGTAGCCGCCTGATGCCGGTCAGCAAGCGTAAGAAAACCGTTAACGTGGCGGACATTGAAACCGTGGTCGCTCGCATTGCGCGCATCCCGGAAAAAAGCGTTTCCGCGAGCGATCGCGATACGCTGAAAAGCCTGGGCGATCGCCTGAAAATGCTGGTGTTTGGCCAGGATAAAGCGATTGAAGCGCTGACCGAAGCGATCAAGATGAGTCGTGCCGGCTTGGGTCAGGATCATAAACCTGTCGGTTCGTTCCTGTTTGCTGGCCCTACGGGGGTTGGTAAGACGGAGGTCACCGTGCAGCTGGCGAAGTCGCTGGGTATTGAGCTGCTGCGCTTTGATATGTCTGAGTACATGGAACGCCATACCGTGAGCCGCCTGATTGGCGCTCCTCCTGGCTATGTTGGTTTCGATCAGGGTGGGCTGCTGACGGACGCGGTGATTAAGCATCCGCATGCGGTTCTGCTGCTCGATGAAATCGAAAAAGCGCACCCGGATGTCTTTAACCTGCTGCTGCAGGTAATGGACAACGGTACGCTGACCGATAACAACGGGCGCAAGGCGGACTTCCGCAACGTGATTCTGGTGATGACCACCAACGCCGGGGTGCGGGAAACCGAACGTAAATCTATCGGGCTTATCCGCCAGGACAACAGCACCGATGCGATGGAAGAGATCAAAAAGATCTTTACGCCGGAGTTCCGTAACCGTCTCGACAACATTATCTGGTTCAACCATCTCTCTACCGAGGTGATTCATCAGGTGGTGGATAAGTTTATCGTCGAGCTTCAGGTGCAGTTGGATCAGAAAGGCGTTTCGCTGGAAGTGAGTCAGGAAGCGCGTGACTGGCTGGCAGATAAGGGCTATGACCGCGCGATGGGCGCTCGTCCAATGGCGCGTGTTATCCAGGACAACCTGAAAAAACCGCTGGCCAACGAACTGCTGTTCGGCACCCTTGTTGACGGTGGGCAGGTCACGGTTGCGCTGGATAAAGACCAGCAGCAGTTGACCTTCAACTTTGCAAGTGCGCAGAAGCACAAGCCGGAGGCCGCGCATTAGCGCTGGCTGAGGATGTAAAAAAGGCCGGGCATTGCCCGGCCTTTCTATTACAACTAACTCTCAACGCCGCCCATCTCAGGCCGCGGAATAAAAACTATCAACGGCTACGGAAGACAATGCGGCCTTTGCTCAGGTCGTACGGGGTCAGCTCAACGGTGACTTTGTCGCCCGTCAGAATGCGGATGTAGTTTTTGCGCATTTTACCGGAGATATGAGCGGTAACCACGTGCCCGTTTTCCAGCTCAACGCGGAACATGGTGTTAGGTAACGTATCCAGTACGGTACCCTGCATTTCAATATTGTCTTCTTTGGCCATCTAATCCTCTGGGGTATCACTACCGTAGTTTGAACCGGCAAGATAATGCCGAAGTTCGCTTATCATGTAAAGAATTGTTGGTGAAATCACCAGTGAAAGTGCATTTTGCTTATTACCCGCCGGTGAGCAGCTTGCCGCATGGCAATGTCTGCGATGAAGAACGCAAGGAGATAAATGAGAGGGTATTCCCTTAAACAATAAATCCCAGACAACGGCGGGGTAGCAGGCAAAAGCCACTTAGCGGCGCTAATTATAACACCCTCACATAAAATGTGTTGTTAAACATTATTGCTCCAGCGTCTGCGGAACCCAGCAATTAGAGCCTAAGTGTTGGAGACGAAGTTCCGCTAATGCCTGCAGATACTCCCGACGGGGAGTTTCAATCACGCCCAGTGAAGCCGTGTGCTCATTTAATACCTGGCAGTCGATCAATTTTCCGCCGTGGCGAATAAAGTGCTGACAGAAAACCAGCAGTGCCGTTTTAGAGGCATTCACCCGGCGGCTAAACATCGATTCGCCGCAAAATAATGCTCCCTGCGCAACGCCATACATGCCTCCTGCCAGCTCTTTTCCTTCCCAAACTTCAATGGAGTGGGCATGGCCTAATTCATGCAGGCGCAAATAAGCTTCTACAATGTCTGCGGTGATCCAGGTGCCTTCATTTCGGTCGCTGGCGCAGCCGTAGAGTACGCGCTCAAAAGCGTGGTTGAGCGTGACGGTATAAGGCGAAGTGCGATGAAAGCGCTTCATGCTGCGGCTAAGGTGAAACTGTTCAGGGTAAAGAATGGCGCGGGGATCGGGCGACCACCACAAAATAGGGTCGCCGGGAGAAAACCACGGAAAGATGCCTCGCTGATAGGCCATCAGCAGGCGTGCTGGAGTCAGGTCGCCGCCAAGCGCCAGTAACCCATTAGGTTCACGCAACGCCCCTTCCGGCGAAGGAAAGGCAATCGAGTCACGAGACAGCTGTACCAGGCGCATGACGGACAATACTCCAGAGCAATAGAGCAGTAATAAATTGATAAACCCGTCATACTTCAAGCTGCAGGTGCGTTGACTGCACCCGTTATTCGGCTCATCCATGAGCCTCACCCTGAAGGGCCGCTGCGAGCAACGTTCAAATCTGTTCCCGACAGATTTGTTACCCCAGTCACATAGTTAGCTATGCTCCTGGGGACTTACGGTCTTGCCGCCTGCCTGCAACTCGAATTATTTAGGGTTATACATAGTTTATCAGGAACGCCTACAGACGCTGGCGAAATTGATAATAACGTCCACCGGACGCCATTAATTCGGCGTGATTACCTTGCTCAATTATTTGCCCGTTGTCCATCACAATTATGCTGTCAAAAGCGTTCAAACCGCGCAGGCGGTGAGTGACCATCAGCACAGTTTTATCTCTGGTGACTTCAGCTAACAAATCAAGGATTTGACGCTCTGTTTCTGCATCCAGACCTTCGGTAGGTTCATCCAGCAGCATAAGAGGGGCGTTATGCAGTATTGCTCTGGCAATCGCAAGGCGACGAAGCTCCCCGCCGGAAAGCTGACGACCACCTTCGCCGAGCCAGCTATTAAGCCCGCCGTCTTCAAGCAGTTTTTCAAGTCCTACCTGAGTCAGAGCGGTACTGAGGTGGGCATCGCTGCCCTCTGGAGACGCCAGTAAAAGGTTATCGCGAAGCGTGGCGCTAAACAGGTGTACGCGCTGCGGGACAACGCTCGTTGCTTTGCGCAGAGTGGCTTCATCAAAAGCGCTAAGGGCGATGCCGTTAAGTTTAATCTCTCCCTGCTGAGCATCCCATGCGCGGGTCAGCAATTGCAGTAAAGTGGATTTACCGCAGCCTGTTTTACCGAGGATCGCTATTCTCTGCCCGTTGCTGACAGACAATGAAATGTCTTTTAGTGCCGGCTGGCTCTGTCCTGGATAGGTAAAGTTCATCCCGCGAATGTCCAGAGCTGCCTGACGTTGCTCGAGCTGCATTGCTTCAGAAAAAATAACTTCAGGTGTCTGGCTGGTGATTTGCGTCACGCGCAGCGCGGAGGCAATGACCTGGCCAAGATGCTGAAAAGCGCCGGTAACCGGGGCCATCGCTTCAAAAGCTGCCAGGGCACAAAAGACGAACAGGGCAATCAGCGCGCCGGGAGATTGGCTTTCGCCTACACCTGCGGATGCCATCCACAGCATCGTCAGCACGGCAATACCGCTGATGAGCAGCATGACAGCTTGCGACAGAGCGGTTAACCCAGCCTGGCGACGTTGTGCTTCCTGCCAGCTGTTTTCTGTGGCATCTAACTGTTCGCGTGCGCGGTTTGCTGCGCCGAAAATGGTTAATTCCGCGTGACTTTGCAGCCAGGAGGTTAGCTGTTGGCGATAGTTACCGCGTTGAACGGTTAGCGCTTCCCCGGTTGGCTGCCCGGCGCGGTAGAACAGCGGCGGTAACAAGATAAGCGTCGCGAGTAAAATTCCTCCAAGCGTTAACGCCAGAGTTATGTCGAGAAAACTCAGGCCAAAAGTCACTACCAGGATAACGACAAAAGCGCCGACGAGCGGGGAAATAACCCGTAAATAAAGGTGATCGAGCGTATCGACGTCAGCCACCACGCGATTTAGCAATTCTCCCTGGCGAAAGCGCGTCAGTCCGGCAGGGGAGAGAGGCAGCAGCTTGCTAAAGGTCGACACGCGTAAATGCTGCAGGACGCGGAAAGTAGCATCGTGGCTGACCAGGCGCTCGAAATAGCGGCCTGCGGTGCGGGTGATCGCCGCCCCGCGAACGCCAGCGGCAGGCAGCATGTAGTTAAAGCTGTAGAGCCCGGCAACGCCTACCACGGCAGAGGCAGAAAGGAACCAGCCGGAGAGCGTTAACAGGCCAATGCTGGCAAGTAGTGTGATAATCGCCAGAACAACGCCTAAAGACAGCAACCATTTGTGGCGACGATAAAGCGCCAGATAAGGCAGCAATGCGCGCATTAAATCTCCTCCTGGCGGCTCGCCAGCAATACAGCGAAGGGGCCTTCTTCAGCGGAAAGTTGTTCGAAATTTCCCTGCTGAACAATTTGCCCGTTACGCATCACCCAGATTTGATCCCAAGTGCTGATGTAGTCCAGTTGGTGAGTCACCATCAGTGTGGTTTGTTTCTGGGACGCTTCCGTGAGCGCTTCCATTACACGCTGTTCGCTGTGGGCATCCAGGCTCGCGGCAGGCTCATCCAGCAATAAAACACCACAAGGGGAGAGTAACGCTCTGGCTACGGCTACTCGCTGTGCCTGACCCACGGATAAGCGGATAGACTGATCGCCGATTGGGGTGTCAATGCCTTCTGGCAGCTGCGACAGAAACTCTGTTACCGAGGCTTTATCCAGAGCTGCCTGCAAACGAGCATCATCCGCTTCCGGCATCCCCAGAAGTACATTGTCACGCAATGTAGCTGCTGGTAGCTGTGGATTTTGCCCCACCCAACTAAGCTGTGTGCGCCACCATTCAGGTGAAAGCTGTGCCAACTCGACGCCATTGACCAGCAACTGCCCCTGATAGGGCAGGAAACCGGACAGGACATTCAGCAGGGAGCTTTTGCCCGCACCGCTTTGGCCCACCAGCGCCACGCGTTGCCCGGCGGGAAGCATGAAATTCAGCGGCCCGGCCAGTACTTTTCCCTCTGCGGACAGAATTGTCATCTCGCGAGCTTCAAGAGTAAAAGTCCCGTTGCCTGAAAGCTGCACGGTTCCTTGCTCTGGATGTTGCAGCGGCGCGTCGAGGAAGGTTTTCAGGGTCTCTGCCGCACCCACGGCCTGAGCCCTGGCGTGATAGAAAGTGCCCATATCGCGCAGCGGCTGGAAGAATTCAGGGGCAAGAATGAGCGCCAGGAAGCCAGCGAATAAAGTCACTCCGGCACCGTAATGGCCGAAATTCAGCTCGCCAAGGTAAGAGAAGCCGAAATAGACGGCCACCACGGCGATCGATAACGAGGCGAAAAACTCCAGCACGCCGGAAGAAAGAAAGGCCATACGCAGCACTTCCATGGTGCGCTGACGAAAGTCCTGGCTTGCCGCGCGAATATTTTCAGTTTCCGCCGCACCGCGGTTAAATACCCTGAGTGTTTCCATCCCGCGAAGACGATCGAGGAAATGGCCGCTGAGCCTTGCCAGCGCCTGGAAATTACGGCGGTTCGCATCGGCTGCGCCCATGCCTACCAGCGCCATGAAAATGGGGATAAGCGGCGCGGTGCCAAGCAAAATGAGCGCGGCTGCCCAGTTGATCGGGAAAATGGCAATAATAATCAGCAAAGGCACCATGACCGCCAGCGACATCTGCGGTAGGTAGCGCGCATAGTAGTCGTGCATGTCTTCTATTTGCTCAAGCACCAACGTCGCCCAGCTCCCGACGGGTTTGCCCTGAATCCAGGCCGGGCCTGCCTGATGCAATCTGTCGAGTACCTGGCGGCGAATTTCCTGGCGAATGTGCAGTCCTGCGTGGAAGCCGACCTTTTCCCGTAGCCACACGATCCACGCGCGCAGCACAAATACCAGAACCAGCAAAATAAACGGCATGAGCAATGCTTCACGCGGAATATTTTCCATGATCATGTGCTGGAGAATGCGGGCGAGCAGCCAGGCCTGGGCCACAATCAGTAAACCACTGACCAAACCGAGCAGACGTGACAAGCCCAGCCAACGGCGAGAGATAAGACTTTGCTGCTTTAGCCAGAGGCTAAGTTCTTGCTGACGGGTTTTATTCATCGCGTGCCAGATGCTGGTAGAAGAAGGAATTCTCAGGCAATTTTGACAGGCAATGTTACATGGCAGAAACAAGAAAGGCGACCTGCAAGGCCGCCTTTTTTAACATCTTTAAATTATTTACACTGTTCGGCCAGGCCGTCGAGATAACGTTCGGCGTCCAGAGCAGCCATACAGCCGGTTCCGGCAGAAGTGATGGCCTGACGATAAATATGATCCATCACATCGCCTGCGGCAAATACACCCGGAATGCTGGTCTGCGTGGCGTTGCCATGAATGCCAGACTGCACTTTAATGTAGCCGTTTTCCAGTTCCAATTGACCATTGAAAATGGCGGTGTTCGGGCTGTGCCCTATAGCCACGAATAAACCAGCGACTTCCAGCTCTTCGGTAATATCGGTGTTTTGCGTGTCACGCAGGCGAAGACCGCTAACACCCATTTGATCGCCCGTGACTTCTTCCAGCGTGCGGTGGGTGTGGAGCACAATGTTGCCATTCTGCACTTTATCCATCAGACGGTTGATCAGGATCTTCTCCGCACGGAAGCTGTCGCGACGGTGGATCAAATGCACTTCTGAAGCGATGTTGGCCAGATAAAGCGCTTCTTCAACTGCGGTATTCCCGCCGCCGATGACCGCGACTTTCTGATTGCGATAGAAGAAACCATCACAGGTGGCGCAGGCAGAAACGCCACGGCCTTTAAACGCTTCTTCAGAAGGTAGGCCAAGGTAGCGTGCAGATGCTCCGGTAGCGATAATCAGTGCGTCGCAGGTGTATTCGCCGCTGTCGCCCACAAGGCGGAAAGGACGGTTCTGCAGATCGACACTGGTGATGTGGTCGAACAGAATTTCGGTTTCGAACTTGGCCGCATGCTCGTGCATACGTTCCATCAGTAACGGACCGGTCAGGTCGTTAGGATCGCCAGGCCAGTTTTCGACTTCGGTTGTGGTGGTCAGCTGACCGCCTTTTTCCATCCCGGTAATCAGAACCGGTTTTAAGTTGGCGCGTGCAGCGTAGACCGCTGCGGTATAGCCCGCAGGGCCGGAGCCAAGAATAAGCAGCTTACTGTGTTTAGCTGTGCCCATGAGATCCTCATTGAACGTTTACAGACAATGAGGGTGATTGTAGGGAATTCGTTGCAGTAAAAAAAGAGTGCAGCAATGTTGTTAACGATGTGTGTCATTGATGCTGCCTATAAGCCCAATGAATATCGCCGTCATGTGCATAAATAATCATTGTAATAGCATGGTAATCACGGTGCGAAAATGATGAATAATCATCAGCCAAAAGGAATATATGGCACGTTCCACTAAAAATAGATGTTTTGCTTTGACAATCCCCTAAGCATTTGCGAAAACATTCGAGGAAGAAAAACATTTGGTGATGTGGAAGCCGCGTGCTCTCGCGCAAACCTGATGCAAATTTACCGAGTTATTGAAATTTACGCATGACGTGGACAGACGCTATGCGTGATGTCGATGACAGCCGCAAGGCATCGGTCTTCTCACGTACACCCTGAACATTGACGTCACCAGGGTTATGGCAGGTGAAGGAAGGAATAGAGAGAGACAATAATAATGGTAGATAGCAAGAAGCGCCCGGGCAAAGATCTCGACCGTATCGATCGCAATATTCTCAACGAATTGCAAAAGGATGGGCGCATTTCTAACGTTGAGCTTTCAAAGCGTGTTGGGCTTTCGCCGACGCCGTGCCTTGAGCGCGTTCGTCGTCTGGAACGTCAGGGTTTTATTCAGGGCTATACGGCGCTGTTAAACCCGCATTATCTGGATGCCTCGCTGCTGGTATTTGTTGAGATTACTCTGAATCGTGGCGCCCCGGATGTGTTTGAGCAATTTAACGCCGCAGTGCAGAAACTTGAAGAAATTCAAGAGTGTCATCTCGTATCCGGTGATTTCGACTACTTGTTGAAAACACGCGTACCGGATATGTCGGCGTATCGTAAACTCTTAGGTGAGACCCTGCTGCGTCTGCCGGGCGTGAACGACACCCGTACTTATGTTGTCATGGAAGAGGTCAAACAGAGTAACCGTTTGGTCATTAAGACCCGTTAATACGGGCCAGGTGCAAAATTGGCGTATTTTGGTTACACTCCTGGGAATCCATACAGCAACAGCCCGGCAGGCCGCCGGTGCTGTTGTCTCCATTGAGTTTAAGGACCTGGAGAGCCTTTCTTGAGCCAGGAATATACCGAAGATAAAGAAGTAACATTGCGGAAACTGAGCAGCGGGCGCCGTTTACTCGAGGCGTTGCTGATCCTTGTTGCCTTATTCGCCATCTATTTGATGGTTGCCTTGTTAAGCTTTAACCCCTCAGACCCCAGCTGGTCGCAAACCGCGTGGCATGAGCCAATCCATAATTTGGGTGGCGCGCCGGGAGCGTGGTTTGCCGATACGTTGTTCTTCATTTTTGGCGTGATGGCCTACACCATTCCGGTGATTATCATCGGTGGCTGCTGGTTCACCTGGCGCCAGCGCGATAGTGAAGAATTCATCGATTATTTTGCCGTTTCGCTGCGCCTGATCGGCGTTCTTGCAATGGTGCTGACCTCTTGTGGTCTGGCGGCCATCAACGCGGACGATATTTGGTACTTCGCTTCGGGCGGCGTGCTGGGCAGTTTGCTTAGCACCGCTATGATGCCGCTGTTGAATAGCAGCGGTGGCACAATTGCGCTGCTTTGCGTTTGGGCTGCTGGTCTGACGCTGTTCACCGGCTGGTCCTGGGTCAGTATTGCTGAGAAACTTGGCAGCGCGGTGCTGACCGTGCTGACTTTTGCCAGCAACCGCACCCGCAGGGATAACACCTGGCAGGATGAGGACGAATACGAAGAAGAGCATGACGAAGACGAAGCGCCGCAGGTTTCTGCTGAGAAACGTGAATCTCGTCGGGCGCGCATTTTACGCGGGGCGCTTGCGCGCAAGCAGCGCCTGTCGCAGAAGTTTGCTAATCCTAACGGCCGCAAAACAGATGCTGCATTGTTCTCCGGCAAGCGTATGGACGACGCTGAAGACGACGTGTTGTTCAGCGCTCGTGGCGTAGAAGCGGATCCGAACGATGTGCTGTTCTCCGGGCATAAAGCCACTTTGCCTGAAGATCAGGAATACGATCCGCTGTTCAGCGGGCATTCTGCCGTTGAGCCTGTTGCCGCGGCAACTGTCGCAACAGCCGCTAGTCAGTCGTGGGCTACGCCAGTACCGCCGGTTGCGCCAATGCCTCCAGTATCTACACCTGCCCCCGTCGTTGACGCTGAGTCTGCTGCCCCAACGATTGCCTGGGAACCGGCACCGACAACGGTCACGCCAGACCCGGTTATTGCGCCTGCCCCGGATCATTACAGTTCGCCGCACCCGGCAAGCATCCAACAGCAGGTTGTGCCTGAGACACATCAAAGCTGGTCTGAACCGGTTGTGCCAGTGGCTCAGCCAGCCGTTGAACCACAGCCCGTACCTGAGCCGGTAGAAGAGGTGAAATACGTTCGCCCGCCGATGTACCACTTTGAAGAAGTGGAAGAGAAGCGAGCCCGGGAACGTGAACAGCTTGCGGCGTGGTACCAACCAGTCAATGAGCCAAAGCCTGATCCTTACAGCTATGCGCCGGTAAAATCTGCGATGCCGGAGCAGGCTCAACCTTCGATACCGACATCTGCGCCCGTTTCCTCGTCGTTATCGGCACCAGAAATGCCAGTGCCGGATTTAACGCAGAGTGCATCAGGCGTTCAGCAGGCAGTTAAAACTGCAGCTGCTGCGGCGGCATTTTCACCCGTGTTCAGTATCACCAGCGATGTGCCACGTCCTCAAGTAAAAGAAGGTATTGGCCCTCAACTGCCACGTCCGAACCGGGTACGCGTTCCGACTCGTCGTGAACTGGCCTCCTACGGCATAAAACTGCCTTCCCAGCGAATGGCAGAAGAGCAGGCGAGACTTGCCGAGAACCAGCAGTCTGAAGACGATTACGGCGATGAAAGCGATGCGCTGCAGCAGCACGAACTGGCTCGCCAGTTTGCAGCCCAGCAACAGCAGCGCTATGGCGAAGAGTACGAAGACGAAAGCTGGTCTGAAGAACAGCAGGCCGAGGCGGAAGAGGCAGAACTTGCGCGTCAGTTTGCTGCGCAGCAGCAACAGCGCTATAGCGAGCAGCCACAGCAGAACAATGCGCCGTTCTCTCTGGACGACTTTGATTTCCAGTCATCGTTGAAGGAGCTGGTGGATGATACGCCGAGCGAGCCGCTGTTTACCCCGAGCTTTGAACCGGCCCCGCAGCCAGTTCAGCACAGTCAACCCGCGGCACAGCCTTCTCAATATGCTCAGGCGGCTCAGCATCATCCCGCTGCGCCAGAGCCAAAAGAGAGCCTGATCCACCCGTTCCTGATGCGCAATGGCGACGACCGCCCGCTTCAGAAACCGACCACGCCGCTGCCGTCGTTGGATCTACTGACTTCTCCTCCAACGGAGGTTGAACCGGTAGATACCTTTGCGATGGAGCAGATGGCGCGTCTGGTTGAAGCGCGCCTGGCGGATTACCGCATTAAAGCGGATGTAGTGGATTATTCCCCTGGCCCAGTCATTACCCGCTTCGAGCTGGATTTGGCTCCGGGCGTGAAGGCTGCCCGTATCTCTAACCTATCCCGTGATCTGGCGCGTTCACTCTCCACTGTCGCCGTGCGTGTGGTTGAGGTTATTCCGGGTAAACCTTACGTAGGCCTTGAGTTGCCTAACAAAAAGCGCCAGACCGTTTATCTGCGTGAAGTTCTCGATTGTGCTAAATTCCGCGACAACGGCTCTCCGTTGACCGTGGTTCTGGGTAAAGACATCGGCGGTGAGCCTGTGGTTGCAGACCTGGCAAAAATGCCTCACTTGCTGGTAGCCGGTACAACGGGTTCCGGTAAGTCGGTCGGCGTAAACGCCATGATCATCAGCATGTTGTATAAAGCAACGCCGGAAGACGTTCGCTTCATTATGATCGATCCGAAAATGCTTGAGCTGTCGGTGTATGAAGGCATCCCACATCTGTTGACCGAAGTGGTTACGGATATGAAAGACGCCGCAAATGCGCTGCGCTGGAGCGTGAACGAAATGGAGCGCCGCTATAAGCTGATGTCCGCACTGGGCGTGCGAAATCTTGCGGGCTACAACGAACGCGTGCTGGAAGCAGAGCGAATGGGGCGCCCAATTCCTGACCCGTTCTGGAAGCCTGGCGACAGTATGGAAGTCAGCCATCCAATGCTGGAGAAACTGCCGTACATCGTGGTGCTGGTGGATGAGTTTGCCGACCTGATGATGACGGTAGGTAAAAAAGTAGAAGAGCTGATCGCCCGCCTCGCGCAGAAAGCGCGCGCCGCAGGTATTCACCTTGTTCTGGCTACCCAGCGTCCATCAGTTGACGTCATTACCGGCCTTATTAAAGCTAATATCCCAACCCGTATCGCGTTTACGGTGTCGAGCAAAATTGACTCGCGTACCATCCTTGATCAGGGCGGCGCTGAATCACTTCTCGGCATGGGGGATATGCTTTACTCCGCACCAAACTCCACGACGCCGATTCGTGTGCACGGTGCCTTTGTGCGTGATGAAGAAGTACATGCGGTGGTGCAGGACTGGAAAGCACGTGGCCGTCCGCAGTACATCACCGGCATTACCGATGATGAAGGCAGCGGTGACGGCGGTGGCGGCGGGATGGACGGTGACGAAGAGCTGGATCCGCTCTTCGATCAGGCTGTCGCTTTCGTGGTTGAGAAACGCAAAGCATCCATCTCTGGCGTGCAGCGTCAGTTCCGCATCGGCTACAACAGAGCCGCGAGGATCGTGGAGCAGATGGAAGCGCAGGGGATCGTGAGCCCGCAGGGGCATAACGGTAACCGCGAGGTTCTTGCGCCGCCTCAGTTTGAGTAATCCGACCGAGCGCCAGTCATTGAGCAAAAAAGAGCCGCGCCTGCGGCTCTTTTTGCAAAGATGGGTAAATTACCGGAAAATCAGCTTATTCTTCTGTTGCGGTAACCGAAGACTTCACTAGAGTGAGCAGCAGAAGCGCCATCGTCAGGTGGTCAATGAATCCAGAGGGAACATAATGAAAAAAATCGTAATTGCCTGCGCGCTGTTAGCTGGCCTGACCGCAACCGGAGCCTGGGCTGACGCAGCCGGGGATTTGCAGGGCCGCCTTGATAAAGTTGGCAGCTTCCACGCCAGCTTCACCCAGAAAGTCACCGATGGTAGCGGTGCTGCCGTACAGGACGGTCAGGGTGACCTGTGGGTTAAGCGCCCAAACCTGTTCAACTGGCACATGACTCAGCCCGATGAAAGCATCCTTGTTTCCGACGGTAAAACCCTGTGGTTCTACAACCCGTTTGTTGAGCAGGTAACGGCCACCTGGCTAAAAGACGCCACCAGCAATACACCGTTTATGCTGATTGCCCGCAACCAGACCAGCGACTGGAAGCAATACAACATCAAGCAAAATGGCGATGACTTCGTGCTGACGCCAAAAAGCAGCTCGGGTAACCTGAAGCAGTTCACCATCAACGTTGGCCGTGACGGCACTATCCATCAGTTCAGCGCGGTAGAGCAGGATGACCAGCGCAGCAGCTATACTTTGAAGGCTCAGCAAAACGGCGCAGTGGATGCCGGTAAGTTTACGTTCACCCCGCCAAAAGGCGTCACGGTGGACGACCAACGTAAGTAGAGGCTTGAGTGAGCAACCTGTCGCTCGATTTTTCAGAGAATACCTTCCAGCCGCTGGCCGCGCGTATGCGGCCAGAAAATCTGGCGCAGTACATCGGTCAGCAGCATCTGCTGGCTGATGGAAAACCTCTGCCCCGAGCCATTGAAGCAGGTCATCTGCATTCCATGATTCTTTGGGGGCCGCCGGGCACCGGTAAAACCACCCTCGCTGAAGTGATTGCTCGCTATGCAAGCGCGGATGTCGAACGTATTTCTGCGGTAACCTCAGGCGTAAAAGATATCCGTGAGGCCATCGAACGCGCGCGGCAGAACCGCAATGCCGGGCGCCGCACCATTCTTTTTGTCGACGAAGTTCACCGCTTCAATAAAAGTCAGCAGGATGCCTTCCTGCCGCATATTGAAGACGGCACCATTACTTTCATCGGTGCGACAACCGAAAACCCTTCTTTTGAGCTGAACTCGGCGCTGCTTTCCCGCGCCCGTGTCTATCTGCTGAAATCACTGACCGTGGCTGATATTGAGCTGGTGCTCGATCAGGCGATGAACGATAAAGCCAGAGGCTACGGCGGGCAAAATATCATCCTGCCGGACGAAACGCGTAAAGCTATTGCCGAGCTGGTGAACGGCGATGCGCGCCGGGCACTGAATACGCTCGAAATGATGGCGGATATGGCTGAAATTGACGCCAGCGGCAATCGGATTTTGCAAACCCAATTGCTAACGGAGATTGCTGGCGAACGCAGCGCGCGTTTCGATAATAAAGGCGATCGTTTTTACGATTTGATTTCAGCGGTACATAAATCAATTCGAGGGTCTGCCCCGGACGCCGCTCTTTACTGGTACGCGCGCATTATTAGCGCGGGCGGCGATCCGCTCTACGTTGCACGGCGTTTACTGGCGATTGCCTCTGAAGATGTTGGTAATGCGGATCCCAGAGGTATGCAGGTGGCCATTGCCGCCTGGGATTGCTTCACCCGCGTAGGGCCAGCGGAAGGGGAAAGGGCTATTGCGCAGGCGATCGTCTACCTGGCTTGTGCGCCGAAAAGTAACGCCGTTTATACCGCGTTTAAAGCTGCAATGGCGGATGCGCGCGAACGCCCTGATTATGACGTGCCCGTTCATCTGCGCAACGCCCCAACGAAGCTGATGAAAGAAATGGGCTATGGCCAGGAATACCGTTACGCCCACGACGAGCCCAATGCCTATGCCGCAGGGGAAGACTATTTTCCACCTGAAATGGCACAAACTCGCTACTATCGGCCTACCAACAGAGGTCTGGAAGGTAAGATTGGCGAAAAGCTAGCCTGGCTTACCGAGCAGGATCAGAAAAGCCCCACAAAACGCTACCGCTAATGCAGGCGTTGCGGTAAGGTTAGCAAGACTATCAAAGCGGCCGCAGGCTGTGGCCGCACTCCTATAAATTCAATTCGATAAGCACAGGATAAGCATGCTCGATCCCAATCTGCTGCGTACAGAGCCAGACGCAGTCGCTGAAAAACTGGCACGCCGGGGCTTTAAGCTGGATGTAGACACGCTGCGCTCTCTGGAAGAGCGTCGTAAAGTACTGCAGGTCAAAACGGAAAATCTGCAGGCTGAACGTAACTCGCGATCGAAATCCATCGGCCAGGCGAAAGCGCGCGGAGAAGACATTGAGCCGCTGCGCCTGCAGGTTAACCAGCTGGGCGAAGAGCTGGATGCAGCGAAAAACGAGCTTGATTCTCTGCTGGCAGAAATTCGCGATATCTCGCTGACCCTGCCAAACATTCCTGATGACTGCGTGCCGTTGGGCAAAGACGACAGCGAAAACGTCGAAGTTAGCCGCTGGGGCGAGCCGCGTAAATTTGATTTCGAAGTACGCGATCACGTCACCCTGGGTGAAATGGCAAAAGGCCTGGACTTCGCTGCGGCGGTTAAACTCACCGGTTCCCGCTTTGTAGTAATGCAGGGGCAGGTGGCGCGTATGCACCGTGCGTTGAGCCAGTTTATGCTGGATCTGCATACCGAACAGCACGGTTACATGGAAAACTATGTTCCGTATCTGGTTAACCAGGATACGCTGTACGGTACCGGGCAGTTGCCTAAGTTTGGCGGCGATCTGTTCCACACCCGTCCGCTGGAAGAAGAAGCGGACAGCAGCAACTATGCGCTGATTCCTACCGCAGAAGTGCCGTTGACTAACCTGGTTCGCGACGAGATCATCGACGAAGATTCCCTGCCGCTGAAGCTGACTGCACATACGCCGTGCTTCCGCTCTGAAGCTGGATCCTACGGCCGTGATACTCGCGGGCTGATTCGTATGCACCAGTTCGACAAAGTTGAGATGGTGCAGATTGTTCGTCCTGAAGACTCTATGGATGCGCTGGAAGAGATGACCGGCCATGCGGAGAAGGTTCTGCAACTGCTGGGTCTGCCATACCGTAAAGTGCTGCTTTGCAGCGGTGATATCGGTTTCGGTGCACGCAAAACTTACGATCTGGAAGTCTGGCTGCCAGCACAGGATACGTACCGTGAGATCTCTTCCTGCTCCAACTGCTGGGACTTCCAGGCTCGCCGCCTGCAGGCCCGCTGCCGCAGTAAAGCAGACAAGAAAACTCGCCTGGTTCACACCCTGAACGGTTCTGGTCTGGCCGTGGGCCGTACTCTGGTCGCCGTCCTGGAAAACTACCAGCAGGCTGATGGCCGCATTCAGGTACCAGAAGTGCTGCGTCCTTACATGAATGGCCTGGAATACATCGGGTAATCCACCGTTTGTGATGCATTTAAAAAGCGCCTCAGGGCGCTTTTTTTATACCGTAATTCCGAGCTTTTACGTCAACACCGCCTTTCTTGATACCAGACAATAACCCCTACTCCCAAAGAAGTATTATTGCTCACCGGAAGCGGGTGATGATTGTTCAATTAAAACTTCAATCTAATCATCATTTGACGGCCGTGCTTCACATGGCGTGACGCGGCCAGGTCAATCCTTCAATAAAAATAAACCGGACACCCCTTTCATCCTTTAGCTGCGCAACGGAATGTGGGCTCTCAACCCGCGTGACCGCTGTCGGCTTATTTTAACTGTGAGCAAAACAAGTAGGTCACTATGACTGATAAAACCCCTAACGCGATTCTCGCGGCAGAGGTCAGCCGTCGTAAGCTGGTCCAAACCACGGCAATCGGTGGTTTAGCTGCTGCAACTAGCGCCTTCTCACTCCCTTTTTCCAGGCTTGCTTTTGCCGCCCAACCGGATAACCCTGGTGGTGAAGAGAAAGTGGTCTGGAGCGCCTGTACGGTCAACTGTGGCAGCCGCTGCCCGTTGCGTATGCACGTGGTGGATGGTGAAATTAAATATGTCGAAACTGATAATACCGGCGATGACGATTACGAAGGTTTACACCAGGTTCGGGCCTGCCTGCGTGGTCGCTCTATGCGTCGCCGGGTCTACAATGCCGATCGCCTGAAATACCCGATGAAACGCGTTGGCGCGCGCGGCGAAGGGAAGTTCGAGCGTATCAGCTGGGATGAAGCGTTTGATACCATCGCCCACAGCATGCAGGGCATCATTAAAGAGTACGGTAACGAAGCTATTTATCTGAATTATGGCACCGGTACGCTGGGCGGAACCATGACGCGTTCCTGGCCGCCGGGTTCCACGCTGATTGCCCGACTGATGAACTGCTGCGGGGGCTATCTCAATCATTACGGGGACTATTCCACCGCACAGATTGCCGCCGGTCTGAATTATACCTACGGCGGCTGGGCGGACGGCAACAGCCCATCCGATATTGAAAACAGCAAACTGGTGGTGCTGTTCGGCAATAATCCGGGCGAAACGCGGATGAGCGGTGGCGGAGTGACTTATTACCTCGAGCAGGCTCGTCAAAAGTCCAATGCCCGAATGATTATCATTGACCCACGTTACACCGACACCGGCGCAGGCCGGGAAGACGAGTGGATCCCTATTCGCCCAGGTACCGATGCGGCGCTGATTTCCGCGCTCGCGTGGGTAATGATTGACGAAAACCTCGTAGATCAGGCTTTTCTGGACAAATACTGCGTGGGCTATGATGAAAAAACGCTCCCGGCAGGTGCACCGCGCAATGGCCACTACAAAGCTTACATCCTCGGTCAGGGGGTGGACGGTGTTGCCAAAACGCCTGAATGGGCTTCGCAGATAACCGGTATTCCGACCGATCGTATTATCAAACTTGCCCGGGAAATTGGCAGCGCTAAACCGGCCTTTATCAGCCAGGGCTGGGGGCCGCAGCGTCACTCCAACGGCGAGCTGGTTTCCCGCGCAATCGCCATGCTTTCTATTCTGACCGGTAACGTCGGTATTCACGGGGGTAACAGCGGGGCTCGTGAAGGCTCTTATAGCCTGCCGTTTGTGCGTATGCCTACGCTGGATAATCCGGTGCAAACCAGTATCTCGATGTTTATGTGGACCGATGCCATTGAGCGCGGCACGGAGATGACGGCCACCCGCGACGGCGTGCGTGGTAAAGAGAAACTGGATGTACCGATAAAAATGGTCTGGAACTATGCCGGTAATTGCCTGATTAACCAGCATTCTCAGATCAACCGCACGCACGATATTCTGCAGGATGATAAAAAATGCGAAATGATCGTGGTGATCGACAACCACATGACGTCCTCTGCGAAATACGCCGATATTCTTCTGCCGGATTGCACGGCCTCTGAGCAGATGGATTTCTGCCTCGATGCCTCCTGCGGCAACATGTCGTATGTGATTTTTGCCGAACAGGCCATCAAGCCGCGTTTTGAATGCAAAACCATCTATGAAATGACGACTGAACTGGCGAAGCGTATGGGCGTGGAGCAGCGTTTCACGGAAGGACGGACCCAGGAAGGCTGGATGCGTCACCTGTATGCTCAATCTCAGGAAGCGATCCCTGAGCTGCCGAGCTTTGATGAGTTCCGCCAATTGGGGATGTTTAAAAAGCGTGACCCGGAAGGGCATCACGTCGCCTACAAAGCCTTCCGTGAAGATCCCTATGCCAACCCATTAACGACGCCGTCAGGGAAAATTGAGATCTATTCGGCTCAGCTTGCGGACATTGCCGCCACCTGGGAACTGCCAGAAGGGGATGTCATCGACCCGCTGCCGGTGTATAGCGCTGGTTTTGAGAACGTTGGCGATCCGCTGGCGGAGAAATGGCCGCTGCAGCTGACTGGCTTCCATTACAAAGCGCGGACGCACTCGACCTATGGCAATGTCGACGTGTTGAAATCCGCCTGTCGTCAGGAGATGTGGATTAATCCGTTGGATGCACGCCAGCGTGGGATCGCGAATGGTGATGAGGTCCGTATTTTCAACGATCGCGGAGAAGTGCGCATTAGCGCCAAAGTCACGCCACGCATCATTCCTGGCGTTGTCGCCTTAGGGGAAGGCGCCTGGTATAGCCCCGATGCCAATAAAGTCGACCGCGGGGGCAGCATCAATGTGCTGACCACTCAGCGCCCGTCACCGCTGGCAAAAGGCAATCCATCCCACAGTAACCTGGTCCAGGTTGAAAAGGCGTAAGGAGCAGTAAATGACAACCCAATATGGCTTTTATATCGACTCCAGCCGCTGCACCGGCTGCAAAACCTGCGAACTGGCGTGCAAGGATTTTAAGAACCTGAGTCCGGAAGTCAGCTATCGCCGCATTTATGAATATGCGGGCGGTAACTGGCAGGAAGATAACGGCGTATTCCACCAGGATGTTTTCGCCTACTACCTTTCTATCTCCTGTAACCACTGTGAAGATCCGGCCTGTACTAAGGTCTGCCCGAGCGGCGCCATGCATAAGCGGGAAGATGGGTTTGTGGTAGTGAACGAAGAGGTTTGTATCGGCTGCCGCTACTGCCATATGGCGTGTCCGTACGGTGCGCCGCAGTACAACGAAGAGAAAGGCCACATGACCAAGTGCGATGGCTGTTATGAACGCGTTGCCGAGGGGAAAAAGCCGATTTGTGTGGAATCCTGCCCGCTGCGCGCGCTGGATTTGGCGCCTGTCGACGAATTACGCAAAAAGTACGGTACTCAGGCCGCCATTGCCCCGCTGCCTGCATCGCACTTCACAAAACCAAACATCGTGATTAAACCTAACGCTAATAGCCGCCCAAGTGGGGATACCAGCGGTTATCTGGCCAACCCGAAGGAGGTGTGAGATGGGAAACGGATGGCATGAATGGCCGCTGATGGTCTTTACGGTGTTAGGCCAGTGCGTTGCGGGCGGGTTTATCGTTATGGCATTGGCACTATTGTATGGCGTGAAGGACAGGGCGGTTCGCAAGCGCACCGAATGGCTAATGATGGTGCTGTGGATCCTGATGGGCATCGGCTTTATTGCCTCAATTCTGCATCTCGGGTCGCCGTTGCGAGCGTTCAACTCCCTTAACCGGCTAGGCAGCTCGGCGCTGAGCAATGAAATTGCCAGCGGCTCAGTATTCTTTGCCGTGGGCGGCTTCTGGTGGCTTTTGACCGTGCTCGGAAAAATGCCCCTGGCGCTTGGTAAGATCTGGGCCGTACTGACCATGATTCTGGGTGTGGTATTTGTCTGGATGATGAGCCGGGTTTACCTGATCGACACGGTCCCTACCTGGTTTAGCGTCTGGACGCCGCTGAGCTTCTTCCTGACGATGTTTATCGGTGGTCCACTGCTGGGCTATTTGCTGCTTTCTGCCGCCGGGGTTAGCGGCTGGGGGATGCGTATATTGCCTGTTGTCTCGCTGCTCGCCTTGCTGGTTAGCATGGTTGTCGTGCTGATGCAGGGCATGGAGCTGGCAACGCTGCATAACTCTATTCAGCAGGCTTCTGCGCTGGTACCGGAGTACGGCTCGCTGATGGCGTGGCGGATGGTTCTGCTGGTGATAGCCCTGGTTGGCTGGATTGTTCCGCAGCTGAAAGGTTATCGGCCTGGCGTTGGTCTGCTGACGCTGGCGATGGTATTGGTGATTGCAGGCGAACTTATCGGTCGTGGCGTTTTCTACGGGCTGCATATGACGGTTGGTATGGCGATCGCGAGCTAACATTTCATCGAGTTATAAGCGCGCCTGCGGGCGCGCTTTTTCATGCTTTCAGATAAGAAAATCTCACCTGAATATCCATGAAATTTTTCATTGCTCATTTTGGCCTGCTTTTCGCTATATCGCATCAAAAACAGGGAGATACAATTTACGTGACCCCGGTCACTTATTAGCAGGATAAGTTTTTCAAATCGTCCCCGTCAAAACCCCTCTTACCCCCCATTATTGCTGGATTGACAATCAATTTGCCGGTGGCATGATGCGCACAAATTTCCTGATTTCCTCACGGTTTGATACCCATGACCACCTATACCCGTCCCGTATTGCTCCTGCTTTGCGGGCTTTTGCTGCTGACTCTGGCGATGGCGGTTTTAAACACGCTCGTCCCGCTTTGGCTGGCTCACGATAATCTTCCTACCTGGCAGGTCGGGATGGTGGGCTCTGCCTACTTTACCGGCAACCTGGTCGGGACATTGATTACCGGATGGGTGATTAAGCGTCACGGGTTCAACCGCAGCTACTATCTTGCCTCTATTATTTTTGCCGTGGGTTGTATTGGCCTCGGGCTGATGGTCGGTTTCTGGAGCTGGATGGTCTGGCGGTTTGTGGCCGGCGTGGGCTGCGCCATGATTTGGGTTGTGGTTGAAAGTGCGCTGATGTGCAGCGGGACTTCCCGCAATCGTGGCCGTCTGCTCGCGGCTTACATGACTGTTTACTACATCGGGATGGTGGTCGGCCAGCTGATGGTCAGCAAGCTTTCTACTGAGCTGATGAACGTTCTGCCGTGGGCTACCGCGCTGGTGCTGGCTGCTATCCTTCCGCTGCTGTTTACCCATATCGTCAGCGACGGCGATGAGCACCGGGATAACACCCCGGTCTGGCCGATGCTGCGTCTGCGCCAGGCTCGGCTGGGCGTGAACGGCTGCATTATGTCGGGTATCGTACTCGGCTCTCTGTATGGTCTGATGCCGTTGTATTTGAACCATCAGGGCGTGAGTGACTCCGGTATTGGCTTCTGGATGGCGCTGATGATCAGCGCGGGTATTGTTGGTCAGTGGCCGATGGGGCGTCTGGCGGACAAATATGGGCGTCTGCTGGTGCTGCGTGTGCAGGTGTTCGTGGTGATTCTCGGCTGTCTGGCCATGCTCAGCAACGCTGCCATGGGGCCTGCATTATTCGTGCTTGGGGCTTTCGGGTTCACGCTTTACCCGGTGGCGATGGCCTGGGCTTGCGAAAGAATCGAACGTCATCAACTGGTGGCGATGAATCAGGCGCTGTTGTTGAGCTACACCATCGGGAGCCTGATCGGGCCGACGGTTACTGCGCTGCTGATGCAAAATTATTCTGATAACGTGCTGTTTATCATGATGGCTGCGGTGTCATTTGTTTACCTGATGATGCTGCTACGCAAAGCGGGCCATCATCCAACCCCGGTGGCTCACGCTTAATTAATTTATTGTGTCCAGGATGCCGTCACACCGGAATTTGTGACTGGTAGGGCTTTGCTGAGAAGTAAACAGGTCAGCAAGTAAATTTACGTGCTCCCGCAGAGGGGAGCACGATTCGAATCAGTACATCACTTTATGGCCGTACTGCTCCAGAATACCTTTCACCCGCTCCATCGTTTCTTTCTTCGGCGGATGTACGCCATCCAGCTTGTATTCTTCGCCCATTGCCACCCACTTGTGTTTGCCCAGCTCGTGATACGGCAACAGCTCGATTTTTTCAACGTTGCCCATATCACGGGTGAACTCACCCAGGCGATGCGCGGAATCATCATCGTCGGACCAGCCCGGCACGACTACGTAGCGGATCCACACCTTAATGTCTTTTTTCGACAGATAGCGGGCAAACTCAAGCGTGCGGTGGTTTGAAACCCCGACCAGATTCTGGTGGATTTCATCATTCATCTGCTTGAGATCGAGCATCACCAGGTCGGTGACCTCCAGCAGCTCATCAATCACAGGATCGTAGCGGCGAACAAAGCCGTTGGTGTCCAGGCAGGTATGAATCCCTTCTTTGTGGCAGGCGCGGAACCAGTCACGTACAAACTCGGCCTGTAGGATAGCCTCGCCGCCGGACGCGGTGACGCCGCCGCCGGATGCATTCATGAAGTGGCGGTAGGTAACAACTTCTTTCATCAGCTCTTCCACCGTCACTTCTTTGCCACCGTGGGTGTCCCAGGTGTCGCGGTTGTGGCAGTACAGGCAGCGCATCAGGCAGCCCTGGAAGAAGGTGATAAAGCGGATACCGGGGCCGTCCACGGTACCGCAGGATTCAAAAGAGTGAATTCGTCCGATTGCTGACATTGCGGTGATCTCTCCAGATGTGGCCCGTCCAGGGCCTGTGTCGTGCACAGCTCAAGCCGGCTGTGTTAAGTCTGTTTTGACAGATACCCAGAGTATAGATAGCTGGCAAAGCAGGCTGAGGGTAGGGAGGTGAGTAAAAAGGCCCCACGGGAGTGGAGCCTTTATATAGTACGCTTCTTCAGTCTGACAAGGAATTAGATGGACTGAGTGAAGGTACGGGTAATGACGTCCTGCTGCTGCTCTTTAGTCAGCGAGTTGAAGCGAACGGCATAACCGGATACGCGAATGGTCAGCTGAGGATATTTCTCAGGATTTTCCATCGCATCCAGCAGCATTTCACGGTTCATTACGTTGACGTTCAGGTGCTGACCACCTTCGATGTTTGCTTCGTGGTGGAAGTAACCATCCATCAGACCTGCAAGGTTGGTTTTACGCACGTCATCGTCTTTACCCAGCGCGTTTGGCACGATGGAGAAGGTATAAGAGATACCATCTTTCGCGTAGGCAAACGGCAGTTTAGCCACGGAAGTCAGAGAGGCAACAGCACCTTTCTGGTCACGACCGTGCATTGGGTTAGCGCCTGGACCGAACGGAGTACCTGCGCGACGACCGTCTGGGGTGTTACCGGTTTTCTTACCATAAACCACGTTAGAGGTGATGGTCAGAACAGACTGGGTCGCGATAGCGCCACGGTAGGTGGTCAGTTTCTGAATTTTCTTCATGAAACGTTCAACCAGGTCAACGGCGATGTCATCTACGCGAGGATCGTTGTTACCGAACTGTGGATATTCACCTTCGATTTCGAAGTCGATAGCCAGGCCATCTTCGTCACGGATAGGTTTTACTTTCGCGTATTTGATTGCAGACAGGGAGTCAGCCGCAACGGACAGACCCGCGATACCACAAGCCATGGTGCGAACAACGTCACGGTCGTGCAGAGCCATCAGAGACGCTTCGTAGCTGTATTTATCATGCATGTAGTGAATGATATTCAGCGCGGTAACGTACTGTTTAGCCAGCCAGTCCATGAAGTGATCCAGACGATCCAACACATTGTCGTAGTCCAGAACGTCGGCAGTGATTGGTGTTTCTTTAGGACCAACCTGCATTTTCAGTTTTTCATCAACGCCGCCGTTGATAGCGTACAGCATGGTTTTCGCCAGGTTTGCACGAGCACCGAAGAACTGCATTTGCTTACCAACGATCATCGGGCTTACGCAGCATGCGATAGCGTAGTCATCGTTGTTGAAGTCAGGACGCATCAGATCGTCATTCTCGTACTGCAGAGAAGAGGTATCGATGGAGACTTTAGCCGCGTATTTTTTGAAGTTCAGTGGCAGTTTTTCAGACCACAGAATGGTGATGTTTGGCTCCGGAGACGGCCCCATGGTGTACAGGGTGTTCAGGAAGCGGAAGCTGTTTTTGGTCACCAGAGTACGGCCATCAACGCCCATACCGCCGATAGATTCGGTTGCCCAGATTGGGTCGCCGGAGAACAGCTCATCGTATTCTGGGGTACGCAGGAAGCGAACCATACGCAGTTTCATGACCAGGTGGTCAATCATTTCCTGAGCGTCTTGTTCGTTGATTTTACCTGCTTTGATATCGCGCTCGATGTAAGCATCCAGGAAGGTGGATACGCGACCGAAGGACATTGCAGCGCCGTTCTGAGATTTAACCGCAGCCAGGTAGCCGAAGTAAGTCCACTGAATAGCTTCCTGAGCATTGGTCGCAGGACCTGAGATGTCGTAGCCATATTTAGCGGCCATCTCTTTGATCTGACCCAGCGCACGGTGCTGTTCGGAGATTTCTTCACGCAGACGGATAGTTGCTTCCAGATCTTCACCGTTTTCCAGTTTGGTTTGCAGTGAGTTGAACTGAGCGAACTTGTCTTTCATCAGGTAGTCGATACCGTACAGCGCAACGCGACGGTAGTCACCGATGATACGGCCACGGCCATAGGCATCTGGCAGACCGGTAATAACACCGGATTTACGGCAGTTCAGGATGTCTTTGGTGTAAACGTCAAACACGCCCTGGTTGTGGGTTTTGCGGTATTCGGTGAAGATCTTTTTCAGCATTGGGTCGAGTTCACGACCGTATACTTTGCAAGAACCTTCGACCATTTTGATGCCGCCGAAAGGAATGATAGCGCGTTTCAGAGGAGCATCGGTCTGCAGACCCACGATAGTTTCGAGGGACTTGTTGATGTAGCCCGCGTCGTGAGCGGTGATGGTAGACGCGAGGTCGGTATCGAAGTCAACTGGCGCGTGAGTACTGTTTTCCAGTTTAATGCCTTCCATCACGCTGTCCCACAGTTTGGTAGTTGCGTCGGTAGCACCTGCCAGGAAGGACTCGTCACCCTCGTACGGGGTGTAGTTTTTCTGAATAAAGTCACGGACGTTGACTTCATTCTGCCAGTCGCCTTTAGCAAAACCTTCCCAGGCTGTGGCTAACTTTTCATTTTGCTCGGACATGTAACACCTACCTTCTAATGTGGAGTTCTTAAACCTGCGTACTGACTTAGCTTAATGCTTGTCGCCACCGCGCAGATAAATTACCCAGTATGTCAACCCAACCAGTAAACCTCCGCCGATGATGTTTCCGATGGTGACTGGAATCAGGTTATCGGTGATGAAGTTCAACACGGTCAGATGCGAGAAACTTTCCGGAGAAGACCCTACGGCGGTCCAGAATTCCGGGCTGGCAAAGTCACGAACCACGATAGCCATCGGGATCATGAACATATTTGCGATGCTGTGCTCAAAGCCGCTTGCAACAAACATGGCAACCGGAAGGATCATAGCAAACATTTTGTCCATCAGGCTGCGGCCGGAGTAGCTCATCCAGACGGCGAGACACACCATCAGGTTCGCCAGAATGCCAAGGCAGACGGCCTCAACAAATGTGTGGTGCATTTTATGGTCGGCGGTTTGCAGGACATTCAGCCCCCATGCGCCGTTGGCGGTCATATACATGCCGGACAGCCAGATCAACAGCACAAAGAGCAGGGCACCGATCAGGTTACCGATGTAGACGTTAGCCCAGTTACGCAGTAGCTGGCCCCAGGTGATACGGCCGCTGGCTTTGGCAACGACGATAAGCACGGTGGAGGTGAAAAGGTCTGCACCGCAGATAACACAAAGAATTAAACCTAATGAGAAACATGTGCCGCCAATCAGCTTGGCAATCCCAAACGGAATCGTGGATGTGCCGGTTGTGGCGGTGATGTAGAACACGAAGGCAATCGAAATGAAGACGCCGGCGGTAATCGCTAAGTAAAAGGTCGTTAGCGGCTGTTTTGTTGCTTTATAGACGCCAGCATCTTCGGCAATTTTTGCCATCGCTGGTGGAAGTACTAGATCAAAAGGGTTGTCAGCTTTCACACTAACTCTCTCTTATTTAATTCGGCGAGGAGATACTAACAAAGCATTATAGAGTAAAAATTGATGTGGATCATATCTCGCCAAGCTAATAGGCACTGAAAAAGCAGGTCTTTTCCTGTTTTTCATCATAATATTTTGATTTTAAATGAAAAAATAAATTTTAATAATTATAAATAAAATTGAATTTGGCTTCTCCCTGACATGAAATTGGTTAATTATAATGGGGTATTTTTATATTTTGATAACATTGTTGCCGTTATCAAAAAATAACCATTTACCTGAAATTAACTAAAAAATTACATAATAAATTATTATTGTTGCAATAATAAAAAGGGGCGCAAAAAGCGCCCCGTAATATAGCTCAGACAAGGTGCTACACGCACCTGGAAGTTGTCAATAAATTACTTTATACCTGCCAATATTTGGTTTTAGCGCGCTGTAACTTTTCGTACGCGGCCAGCAGAGCCTGATGCGCCGGGAAGGCTTTTAGATCCTTATCCACTGGCTGCAGCCCATAGAAGGCGGCCTCACCGCTCATCGCCGCGCTGGCGGCATCTACGGCTTCAGCCCCGTACATACGGACGAAAGCGTTCAGGTATTGCAGAGGCTCGCGCTCTTCTTCCTGTGACAACAGAAGCAGAGTTTGCAGGCAGCGGTAGTAGTTGGCACGCTCCGGACTAAAGATGGAAGCGTTGAACTCCATGGTCCACTCGGTCCAGATCAGCGCCTGCTCAAGATCGCCACCCGCTAACGCCAGCATGGCTTTCAGCTCGCCAATGCGCAGTGTGTACCAGCCGTTATCTTTCCCGGTAGCCAGGCCCAGTAATTCACGCACGCGGGTGAAATCATCGTGGCCTTCGTCGTCCAGTTGGGCAATCAGATCCAGATAGTCCTGTTGCTCCCATTCACTGTCCGGTAACGCAAGAATTGTTTCACGCAGGTGGCTGCCCATGCTGTTGTTGGCCAGCAGCAGGTCGTCGGCAGGGTAAATATCAGACATGCCTGGGACGATAATACGGCAGGCATAGACGTCCAAATGCTCGTAGTCGGCGATATACACTTCTTTATCTTCCGACTTGAAGATAGCCATCAGCGTAGCGAACTCTTCTTCCGTTGTGCCAGCAAAGCTCCAGTCAGCAAACGGGTAATCGGCGTCCTGCTTGAACATATCCCAGGAAATCAGGCCGCTGGAATCGATGAAGTGTGTTTCCAGGTTCGCGTGTTCAGCGACTTCTTCATCGTCGAAGCTTGGCGGCGTAAAGACATCCAGATCTTTCAGACCGCGCCCCTGGAGCAACTCGGTGACGGTACGTTCCAGCGCAACGCCAAAATCAGGATGTGCGCCGAAGGAGGCGAAACAGGTTCCGTTGGCCGGGTTGAACAGTACGACGCAGATAACCGGGTACTTACCGCCCAGAGAACCGTCATACGCAAAAATAGGGAAGCCTTCAGCTTCAAGCGTTTTAATAGATTCCACGACGCCCGGATAGCGGGCCAGCACATCCTGTGGGATCTCTGGCAGGCTGATGCTTTCTGCGATGATGCGGTTTTTGATATGGCGCTCGAAGACTTCAGACAGACCCTGAACCCGCGCTTCATTAGCCGTGTTGCCCGCAGACATGCCGTTGGAGACGTACAGGTTACCAATGATGTTCATCGGGATATAAACAGTCTGCAGGTCTGACTGTCGGGTGAATGGCAGGGCACAAATACCGCGCTCTTCGTTCCCGGACTGCAGATCGATCAGCATCCCGGCACCGACTTCGTTTTCCGGGTCGTAGAAAGCGCGCAGACGATCGTCGAGGATGCCTTCAGGCAGTTGGTCATCTTCCGGCAGCGGGAACCATTTCTCGTTCGGATAATGCACAAACGGGCCGTTTGCAATCGTATCGCCCAGCCAGAAGTCGGCGAAGAAGTAGTTAGTCGACAGACGTTCAAAATATTCACCCAGCGCAGATGCCAGCGCGGCTTTTTTGGTCGCACCTTTACCGTTGGTGAAGCACAGGGCGCTGTCTTTGTCACGGATATGCACCGACCAAACGTTTGGTACCGGGTTAAGCCAGGAGGCTTCTTCGATATTGAAACCGAGGTCGGTCAGCTTTTTCTGGAAGCGAGCGATGGAGTCTTCCAGGGCGGCATCTTTGCCGGGGATAAATGTCTGGGTCATGGGGTTCACTTTAATGGTACGCAAAACGCGCAATGATACGGGTTTTACCGGGCAGACGCTATCTTCAGCCCGGTGCAGGCGACGCTAGCATAACAGGCTATACCTGCTTACAGTAACTCGCTGTTATGGTAGTAAAATGACTGGCCGCCATGGGGCATGTCCGCCGTATTGCCTTGCCGCCGGAAATCGGGCAGTTTTTTCGCTTGCCGGAAGATTGTGTTGTGTGATTTTGCTCACATTGGTCTTCCGCGAGGGATTAACCGTTGCAACACTGCGCCGCTGAATGATAAAACCGATAATGTAATAAAAACTTATTGCTCGAGGCGTGGTGAGGGGAAATGACACAGGTATACAATTTTAGTTCTGGCCCGGCGATGCTGCCGGCTGAAGTACTTCGTCGTGCACAACAGGAACTGTGCGACTGGCACGGGCTCGGCACTTCCGTAATGGAAATTAGCCACCGTGGTAAAGAGTTTATTCAGGTCGCTGAAGAGGCGGAAAAAGATTTTCGCGATCTGCTGCAAATCCCCTCCAACTATAAAGTTTTATTCTGCCACGGCGGCGGTCGCGGCCAGTTTGCTGGCGTACCGCTGAATATTCTCGGTGACAAAACTACTGCCGACTACATTGACGGCGGCTACTGGGCAAATAGCGCAATTAAAGAAGCGAAAAAATACTGCCAGCCGGTTGCCCATGATGTGAAAATTACCGTGGACGGTAAACGCGCTATCAAGCCGATGAGCGAATGGCAGGTGTCTGATAACAGCGCGTTTCTGCATTATTGCCCGAATGAGACAATTGACGGTATCTCAATCGACGAAACCCCTGATTTTGGTGATACCGTCGTTGCCGCCGACTTCTCTTCTACTATCCTGTCTCGCCCTATCGACGTCAGCCGTTTCGGCGTGATCTATGCTGGCGCACAGAAAAACATCGGCCCTGCTGGCCTGACGCTGGTCGTTGTTCGTGAAGATTTGCTGGGTAAGGCACACAAAGCGTGCCCGTCGATTATCGATTACACCGTGCTGAACGATAACGACTCAATGTTTAACACGCCGCCAACTTTTGCCTGGTATCTGGCAGGCCTGGTCTTTAAATGGCTGAAAGAGCAGGGCGGCGTTGCCTCAATGGATCGAATCAACCAGGCCAAGGCTGAGTTGCTGTACGGCGTGATTGATAACAGCGATTTCTATCGTAACGATGTTGCGGCTTCCAACCGCTCCCGGATGAACGTTCCGTTCCAGCTGGCGGATAGCGCGCTGGACAAAGTGTTCCTTGAAGAGTCTTTCGCTGCGGGCCTGCATTCCCTGAAAGGTCACCGCGTTGTCGGCGGTATGCGCGCCTCGATTTATAACGCGATGCCGCTCGATGGCGTCAAAGCGTTGACGGATTTCATGGTGGACTTCGAGCGTCGCCACGGTTAATTAATGCCTTAGCAATTCGCCCCGCGGCCCGTCTGCGGGGTTTTTATTCTGTTTGAGTTGAGAGTATTTTTCCCATGCTGGAATCCCTGACGTTACAACCCATCTCGCTGGTCGACGGCACCATTAATCTGCCGGGTTCAAAAAGCGTGTCTAACCGTGCGCTCCTGCTGGCCGCGCTGGCCAATGGCACCACGGTGCTGACCAATTTGCTGGATAGCGATGATGTCCGCCATATGCTTAACGCGCTGAAGGCGCTAGGTGTGAGCTATACGCTTTCGGCGGATCGTACCCGTTGTGAAGTCACCGGCGTGGCCGGGCCTCTGCAGGCCCAGGGTGAGCTGGAACTCTTTTTAGGGAATGCTGGCACCGCTATGCGTCCTCTGGCCGCGGCGTTGTGCCTCGGCAGTAACAATATTGTGCTGACTGGCGAGCCGCGGATGAAGGAACGTCCAATCGGCCATCTTGTCGATGCGCTACGCCAGGGCGGAGCGAACATTGAGTACCTTGAGCAAGAAAATTACCCGCCTCTGCGTCTGCGCGGTGGCTTTGGCGGCGGCAAGGTTGAAGTGGACGGCAGCGTATCCAGCCAGTTCCTGACCGCGCTACTGATGACCGCGCCTCTGGCAGAAAATGACACTGAAATCACTATTAAAGGTGAACTGGTTTCCAAACCTTATATTGATATCACGCTGCATCTGATGAAAACCTTCGGCGTGGAAGTTGAAAACCGCGACTATCGCAGCTTCCTGATTCGCGGCGCGCAGCAGTACCAATCTCCAGGGGCTTACCTGGTAGAAGGTGATGCGTCTTCAGCCTCTTACTTCCTGGCCGCAGGAGCAATTAAAGGTGGTGTGGTCAAGGTGACCGGCATCGGGCGGAACAGCGTGCAGGGCGATATTCGCTTTGCTGATGTACTTGAGAAAATGGGCGCCAAAGTGACCTGGGGCGATGACTTTATTAGCTGCGAACGCGGTGAGCTAAACGCTATCGACATGGACATGAATCACATCCCGGATGCGGCAATGACTATCGCGACAGCGGCCCTGTTTGCTAAAGGCACGACTACATTGCGTAACATTTATAACTGGCGCGTAAAAGAGACCGATCGTCTGAGCGCGATGGCGACGGAATTACGGAAAGTCGGCGCAGAAGTTGAAGAGGGTGAAGACTATATTCGCGTTACACCACCGGCTAAGCTGACGTTTGCTGAAATCGGCACATACAACGATCACCGTATGGCGATGTGTTTCTCGCTGGTGGCGTTGTCCGATACGCCAGTAACGATTCTTGATCCAGGCTGCACGGCGAAAACCTTCCCTGATTATTTCGAGCAGTTAGCTCGCATTAGTACCCCTGTATAACGTTTGTAAAACCGCATCGCCTGATGCGGTTTTTCTTTCTCTCTACGATTCCTTACAACGCCCGTTGCGCAATTCTTCTACACTCAGCCTGATTCCCTTGGATATTTACCAGGAAAGATAACAGTCCTGGCGGTTGCGGCGTATAATGCGCGGCGTTTACCACACGCGAATCCAGCGATAGAGGAGAAAACGATGACGGCATCCGCCCCGGTAATAACGATTGATGGCCCAAGTGGCGCCGGTAAAGGCACGCTTTGTAAGGCCATGGCCGAAGCGCTGCAGTGGCATCTGCTGGACTCTGGTGCGATTTATCGCGTTCTGGCGCTCGCGGCGTTACATCACCATGTTGATGTAGCTTCCGAAGACGCGCTGGTGCCCCTTGCGGCCCATCTGGACGTTCGGTTTATTTCCATCGACGGCAATTTGGAAGTGATTCTCGAAGGGGAAGACGTTAGCGCTGAAATTCGCACTCAGGAAGTGGCCAACGCGGCTTCTCAGGTGGCCGCATTCCCGCGTGTGCGCGAAGCTTTGCTGCGCCGTCAGCGCGCTTTCCGGGAAGCGCCGGGCCTGATTGCAGACGGCCGCGATATGGGGACCGTTGTGTTCCCGGATGCGCCGGTGAAAATTTTCCTTGATGCCTCCTCTGAAGAGCGCGCCCACAGGCGCATGCTACAGTTGCAGGAGAAGGGCTTTAGTGTTAACTTTGAGCGCCTTTTGGCCGAGATCAAGGAACGCGACGATCGCGACCGCAATCGGTCTGTAGCGCCGTTAGTAGCTGCTGCCGATGCTTTAGTACTGGATTCAACCAGTATGAGCATTGAGCAAGTGATTGAAAAAGCGCTACAATACGCCCGTGAAAAGCTGGCGCTCGCTTGAGATAGCGACCCATTTTGTAGTACCCCCGCTGCAACGGAGTGTGAGCGGGTATGTAAAACAACCCCATCCGGCATGAGGCCAGATGGACGTTAATCTAACTTTTGAAGATTAAACATGACTGAATCTTTTGCTCAACTGTTTGAAGAATCCCTGAAAGAAATCGAAACCCGTCCGGGTTCCATCGTTCGTGGCGTTGTTGTTGCTATCGACAAAGACGTCGTTCTGGTTGATGCGGGCCTGAAATCTGAATCTGCAATCCCTGCAGAGCAGTTCAAAAACGCAGCCGGCGAACTGGAAATCCAGGTTGGTGACGAAGTTGACGTTGCGCTGGACGCAGTAGAAGACGGCTTCGGTGAAACCCTGCTGTCCCGTGAAAAAGCTAAACGTCACGAAGCTTGGATCACGCTGGAAAAAGCTTACGAAGAAGCTGAAACTGTGGTTGGTGTTATCAACGGCAAAGTTAAAGGTGGCTTCACTGTTGAGCTGAACGGTATTCGTGCGTTCCTGCCAGGTTCCCTGGTTGACGTTCGTCCAGTTCGCGACACTCTGCACCTGGAAGGCAAAGAGCTTGAGTTCAAAGTGATCAAGCTGGACCAGAAACGCAACAACGTTGTTGTTTCCCGTCGTGCGGTTATCGAGTCTGAGAACAGCGCAGAGCGCGATCAGCTGCTTGAAAACCTGCAAGAAGGCATGGAAGTTAAAGGTATCGTTAAGAACCTCACTGACTACGGTGCATTCGTTGACCTGGGTGGCGTTGATGGCCTGCTGCACATCACCGATATGGCATGGAAACGCGTTAAGCATCCAAGCGAAATCGTGAACGTTGGCGACGAAATCACTGTTAAAGTACTGAAGTTTGACCGTGAGCGTACTCGTGTTTCCCTCGGCCTGAAACAGCTGGGCGAAGATCCATGGGTAGCTATCGCTAAGCGTTATCCAGAAGGTACCAAACTGACTGGCCGCGTGACCAACCTGACCGACTACGGCTGCTTCGTTGAAATCGAAGAAGGCGTTGAAGGCCTGGTTCACGTTTCCGAAATGGATTGGACCAACAAAAACATCCACCCATCCAAAGTTGTTAACGTTGGTGATGTAGTGGAAGTTATGGTTCTGGATATCGACGAAGAACGTCGTCGTATCTCCCTGGGTCTGAAGCAGTGCAAAAACAACCCATGGCAGCAGTTCGCTGAGACTCACAACAAAGGCGATCGCGTTGAAGGTAAAATCAAGTCTATCACTGACTTCGGTATCTTCATCGGCCTGGACGGTGGCATCGACGGCCTGGTTCACCTGTCTGACATCTCCTGGAACGTTGCAGGCGAAGAAGCAGTACGTGAATACAAAAAAGGCGACGAAATTGCAGCCGTTGTTCTGCAGGTTGACGCAGAGCGTGAGCGTATCTCTCTGGGCGTTAAGCAGCTCGCAGAAGATCCGTTCAACAACTACGTTGCGCTGAACAAGAAAGGTACTATCGTTACTGGTAAAGTAACTGCAGTTGACGCGAAAGGTGCTACAGTTGAATTAGCAGATGGCGTAGAAGGCTACCTGCGTGCTTCTGAAGCTTCCCGTGACCGCGTTGAAGATGCAACTCTGGTTCTGAACGTTGGCGACGACGTTGAAGCTAAATTCACCGGCGTTGATCGTAAAAACCGTGTTGTGAGCCTGTCTGTTCGTGCTAAAGACGAAGCTGACGAGAAAGATGCAATTGCGACTGTTAACAACAAACAGGAAGAAGGCAACTTCTCTAACGCAATGGCTGAAGCATTCAAAGCAGCTAAAGGCGAGTAATCGTCCGAGCGTTGTATCCCGGCTTCTGCCAGGGTATAAAATCAGGGCGGCTTCGGCCGCCCTTGTTCGATTGAGAGCTGTAAGCTAATTTTCCTGAAAGGAAACCGGAGGAATCATGACCAAGTCAGAATTGATCGAAAGACTTGCAACCCAGCAATCTCACATCCCTGCGAAAGCAGTAGAAGATGCGGTGAAGGAAATGCTGGAGCATATGGCCTCTACGCTCGCCGAGGGTGAACGTATTGAAATCCGGGGTTTCGGCAGTTTCTCCTTACACTATCGCGCTCCTCGCACCGGACGTAACCCGAAAACCGGCGACAAAGTGGATCTGGAAGGTAAATACGTTCCACACTTTAAGCCAGGTAAAGAGTTGCGTGACCGCGCCAATATTTACGGCTAATTCCTTGGAGTTAGCAAAAACGGCACCTCAAATGAGGTGCCGTTTTTTTTTACTGATTTTGTTATTCTGCGAGCGCTTTCCCGAAGGCTAACGCAACATTGTTAAGCCGGACTCAACGGGGTTCAGGTCGCCACGTATTTCTCCGATTGTTTCCTGATTTAATCTCAAGATTCCCGCACACTTCCTGCAACAAGGAGGTGGATGTGTTTTCTATTCCTGCCGTTGCTGGCGCCGTTCTGATGAGTGCTTTACCACTGTTATGGCTGTCGGTTATTCCAGAACAAAATGGGATTTTACTGTTCGTGGCGGCTGCACTGACACTGGCCGGTTTTTTTGGCCGCATCGGTTGGGTGCGCTATCTGGTGCTTTGCCTTTTATTCTTGAGCTGGAGCCTGTTGGGCGCGCGGCAAATGCTGGATATGTTCTCTGATTTCGGGGAGAAACCGATGACCGTGCAGGTGAAAATTACGAGAAGTGATGGCGAAAAACGGCATGAACTGCGGATAGTCAAACGGGATGAGCGTTACCTGTTTCCTGCGCCAGGCGTTGTATTGCGAAATAGCGTATTGCCTGAGCCTGTTTGTGAGGGGCAAACATGGTTAATGACGCTACGCCTTCGCCCGGTACATGGGCGTCTTAATGAAGGTATTTTTGACGGGCAGCGCTATGCGCTTTCGCAGATGCTGCCGTTTAATGGCCGGGTATTGAAAGCAAGCCTGCTATCGGGCAGTTGTAATCTTCGAGGTCAATGGCTTCAACAAGCCAAAAATGCCACCACCAATCTCCCGTGGCAGGGTGTGATTATCGCTTTGGGTTTTGGGGAGCGAATAGATGTCAGCGCAGACGTCAAAAAGATTATGCGTGATACCGGGACAGCACATCTGATGGCCATTTCTGGGTTGCATATTGCGTTAGCCGGTGGGATTGGCTGGCTGTTTGCTCGGGCTCTGCAGTTTTGCCTGCCTGCCTCGATGATAGGGTTTCGCTTTCCCCTGGTGATGAGTTTTAGCGTTGCTCTATTTTACACCTGGCTGTCGGGGATGAATCCTCCGGCGGTCAGAACCCAGGTTGGAATGGGCATTTGGGCAATATTGCGTCTGAGCGGCAGAAAGTGGTCATCCTGGGATGTATTGTTGTGTTGTGTCGCGGGCATTGTGTTTAGCGAACCGATGGCTATTTTGTCTGAAAGTCTTTGGCTTTCCGCGCTGGCGGTATGCGGGCTTATCTTTTGGTACCAGTGGGTGCCGCAGCCTCACATAACGATAAATCGCTGGCTTCGGCCTTTCGCTGACCTGCTTTATTTGCAAGCAGGCATTACGCTGTTGCTCATTCCACTTCAGGTGATTTTATTTCACGGCATCAGTATGACTTCGCTGGTTGCTAATCTCTTCGCTGTGCCGTTGATTACCTTTGTTAGCGTGCCTTTAATTTTAGCCGGTATGGTGTTCGGAGAAATCCCTGTCATTGGCGAGGTGCTTTGGTCACTGGCCGATAAATCACTTGCCGGAGTATTCGGGTTATTGGCTGGGTTGCTGGAGGGGTGGAAAGAACTCGATCGCCGTTATCAGTTTCTGGCTTTCATTGGCTGGTGGGTCATAGTGATATGGCGATTCGGTTTTTGGCGAAGCTCTTCCGCTACCGCTGCGGCAGTGTTGCTTGTGATGGCGTTTCCTTTTTGGCGAAAGCCGGGGGCCAATAGCTGGGCCGTGCATATGCTTGACGTGGGCCATGGGCTTGCCGTGGTTATTGAGCGTGAAGGGAAAGCGTTACTCTATGACACGGGCAACGCATGGCCAGGGGGAGACGCGGCTAAAGCCGTGATTATTCCCTGGTTAAAATGGCGAAACCTTCAGCCAGAGCAGGTAGTTATTAGCCATGAACATCTTGATCACATTGGTGGGTTGAAAAGTCTTAAGCAGCAGTGGCCTGCCTTAAATATTCGTAGCCCATTGCGCTGGGAGGGTCATGAGTCTTGCTTTCGTGGTCAACAATGGGCATGGCAGGATATTCAATTCGATGTGCTGTGGCCGCCCGAAGAGTTCGAGGGGAGCAACAACAATCGCTCTTGTGTGGTTAAAGTTAGTCACGGAGGATTCAGCCTTTTGCTTACAGGGGATCTGGAGGCAAATGCAGAATTAGCTATGCTGAGAAAACGCTGGCAAACGCTAGAAGCAAACGTCCTGCAGGTTCCGCACCACGGGAGCCGAACTTCGTCCAGCGGCCCTTTACTGAGAGCCGTTTCAGGCACCGTGGCACTGGCTTCTGCTTCCAGGTTTAACGCCTGGCGTTTACCTTCTTCAACAATTATTAATCGTTACCGACAATACGGTTATCAGTGGCATGACACGGCTCAATCAGGGCAACTGACAATTGAAATAAAAGGTGATAAATGGCAAATCTCTGGCTTCAGAGAACAAATATTGCCCCGTTGGTATCATCAGTGGTTTGGCGTCACCCGAGATAATGGGTAGAATGTGCGGCTATTTCATAAAAGGCTGGTTCGACTTAATGCAGAACGATAAAGATCTCTCCACATGGCAGACTTTCCGCCGGCTCTGGCCGATGATTTCCCCCTTTAGAACGGGTCTGATTGTGGCTGGGATAGCGTTAATCCTCAATGCGGCGAGCGATACCTACATGCTTTCGCTGCTTAAGCCATTACTGGATGATGGTTTTGGTAAAACGGATTCTTCTGTACTGCTATGGATGCCTCTGGCAGTGATTGCGTTGATGCTGCTGCGCGGCGTGACCAGCTATGTTTCAAGCTACTGTATTTCATGGGTGTCAGGCATGGTGGTAATGAACATGCGTCGCCGCTTGTTCAGCCACATGATGGGGATGCCGGTTTCATTTTTCGACCAGCAATCCACCGGGACATTACTCTCCCGTATTACCTATGACTCGGAGCAGGTTGCCTCCTCTTCCTCTGGCGCGCTCATCACCGTCGTCCGTGAGGGAGCATCAATTATTGGCCTGTTTGTGCTGATGTTCTGGTATAGCTGGCAGCTCTCAGTGATCCTGATTGTGTTAGCACCCATTGTGTCTTTTGCTATTCGCTTTGTCTCTAAGCGCTTCCGTAATATCAGCAAAAACATGCAGAACACCATGGGGCAGGTGACGACCAGCGCAGAGCAAATGCTGAAGGGGCACAAAGAAGTGCTGATTTTCGGTGGCCAGCAGGTAGAAACCGACCGTTTTGATAAAGTCAGTAACCGCATGCGTAATCAGGGGATGAAGCTGGTTTCAGCCTCTTCTATCTCTGACCCGATTATTCAGCTTATTGCTTCCCTGGCGTTGGCCTTTGTGCTTTATGCCGCTAGCTTCCCTAGCATTATGGAAACCCTGACTGCCGGTACCATTACCGTAGTTTTCTCTTCCATGATTGCGCTAATGCGTCCGCTTAAGTCACTGACTAACGTTAATGCTCAATTCCAGCGCGGGATGGCAGCATGCCAAACGCTGTTCTCTATCCTTGACTCGGAGCAGGAAAAGGACGACGGCAAGCTCGTTATCGAACGTTCTAAAGGTGACGTTGAATTTCGCAATGTGACTTTCACTTACCCAGGGCGTGATGCCCCTGCACTGCGCAACATTAATCTGACCATCCCTGCAGGAAAAACCGTTGCGCTGGTAGGGCGTTCAGGTTCGGGCAAATCGACCATTGCCAGCCTGATCACGCGTTTCTACGAGCAGCAGGAAGGTACAATCCTGATTGATGGGCATGATGTACGTGAATACACCCTTGCGTCTCTGCGCAACCAGGTGGGGTTGGTGTCGCAAAATGTTCATCTCTTTAACGATACCGTGGCAAATAATATTGCCTATGCCCGCACCGGCGAGTATACCCGTGAAGATATCGAAAAGGCCGCACGCATGGCCTACGCGATGGACTTCATCAGCAAAATGGACAACGGGCTCGATACTCTGATCGGTGAGAATGGTGTGCTCCTCTCTGGCGGCCAGCGTCAGCGTATCGCCATTGCTCGTGCACTGCTGCGTGATAGCCCAATCCTGGTTCTGGATGAAGCAACCTCTGCCCTCGACACGGAATCAGAACGCGCGATTCAATCCGCTTTGGATGAACTGCAAAAAAACCGCACATCACTGGTGATTGCTCACCGTCTGTCGACGATTGAGCAGGCTGATGAAATCGTGGTGGTGGAAGATGGTTGTATCGTCGAACGCGGACCTCACCTGGAGCTGCTGGCCCACCGTGGCGTCTATGCCCAGCTACATAAGATGCAATTCGGCGAATGATAGAGCGTATCTGGTCGGGAAAATCACCTCTCTACCTGCTGCTGTTGCCGCTTTCGTGGCTTTATGGCCTGGTGAGCGGCGTTATTCGCCTGTCTTACCGTATTGGTCTGCGTGCCATATGGCGTGCCCCAGTACCTGTGGTCGTTGTTGGAAACCTGACTGCGGGGGGAAACGGGAAAACACCCGTTGTTATCTGGCTTGTGGAGCAACTACAGCAGCGCGGTGTGCGGGTTGGCGTTGTGTCCCGGGGCTACGGCGGAAAAGCGGCAGCGTACCCTTTGCTGCTTGACGCAAAAACCACGCCTTCCGAAGCAGGAGACGAACCGGTACTTATTTTTCAACGCACCGGGGCGCCCGTCGCCGTTGCGCCAAAACGTAGCGAGGCTGTAAAAGCCCTCATCGCGGCTGAAGCTCCACAAATCATCATTACGGACGATGGCCTGCAGCATTATGCTCTGGGGCGTGATAAAGAAATCGTTGTGATCGACGGGGCACGTAGGTTCGGTAATGGCTGGTGGCTACCTGCCGGGCCAATGCGCGAAAGAGCGGGGCGTCTTCGCAGTGTAGACGCAATTATCGTGAACGGGGGGGAACCGCAGGCTGGTGAAATCGCCATGCGTTTAAAGCCCGGGCCCGCCATTAACGTACTCACCGGTGAACGTCGTCCGGTCACTGATTTTACTGGGGTTGTGGCCATGGCCGGTATTGGTCATCCACCGCGTTTCTTTGCCACGCTTGCACAATGCGGTATTACGCCGGTGAAAACAGTGGCGCTGGCCGATCACCAGGCAATTACCGAACAGGATATGTTGGCTATCGCGACGGCGGAGCAAGTCGTATTGATGACGGAAAAAGATGCCGTAAAATGCCGCGCGTTTGCCGGGGGCCATACAAACTGGTGGTATCTGCCGGTTGATGCGCAGCTCGATTCGCCTCTCGCAGAAACGCTCCTCAAGCAATTACTCGCGCTGGTGCGTTAATCTCTGCGGCACCGGTTTTTCATTCGTTGATTACAGGTGTGCCATGACCGTTTCACAACTTTCATTACGAGCAGCCCGAAATCTCCACCTTGCAGCCCAGGGGTTACGCCAAAAGCCTCGCCGTCGTGCACGGCCCTCTGACGTTGCCGACGCGATCTCCCGCATGTCGCTACTGCAAATTGACACCATTAATATTGTTGCTCGTAGCCCTTACCTGGTCTTATTCAGTCGCCTTGGGCAGTATGAATCCGGCTGGCTTGATCGTGCCCTGGCGAGCGGAGAGCTAATTGAATACTGGGCGCATGAAGCCTGTTTTTTGCCGAAAAAAGATTTTGCGCTAATTCGCCACCGGATGCTGAGCCCTGAGAACATGGGCTGGAAATATCGTCCCGAGTGGATGGCGGAGCATGCGGAAGATATAAGCCAGCTGCTGGCTTATATCAAAGACAATGGCCCCGTCCGCTCCGCTGATTTTGAGCATCCACGCAAAGGCGCGAGCGGCTGGTGGGAATGGAAGCCACAGAAAAAACATCTTGAAGGATTATTTACCGCCGGACAGGTGATGGTGACGGAACGGCGTAATTTTCAACGGGTTTACGATTTAACTCAGCGGGTTATGCCGCACTGGAACGATGATCTGCATCTGATAGAGCAGCCAGATGCGGAACAGCTCATGCTGGAAAACAGCGCTCGTAGTTTGGGGATCTTTCGCCCGGAATGGCTGGCAGATTACTATCGACTGAAAAACCTGACGTTAAAACCTCTGATAGAAAACTGGCTTTCAGCGGGGAACATCATTCGCGTCCAGGTTGATAAGTTGGGCGAAATGCTGTTGCATCACTCGCTGCTACCGCTGCTTGAAAAAGCGCAGCAAAATCAGCTTAACGCCACCCACAGCGCCGTGCTCTCACCGTTTGACCCGGTCGTTTGGGACCGCCGCAGAGCAGAAGTGCTGTTTAACTTTTCCTATCGGCTGGAATGCTATACCCCGGCAGAAAAGCGCCGGTACGGTTATTTTGTTTTGCCGCTGCTGCACAAAGGGGCGCTGGTTGGCAGGATCGATGCCAAAATGCACCGTAAGCAGGGGGCGCTGGAGGTAATAAGCCTCTATCTGGAAGACGGCATAAAAGTTACAGACGCTTTGCAGGAAGGCCTGCATGGCGCGCTGACGGAATTTGCGCGCTGGCAATCCGCGACGCATCTTACCCTGGGTATTTTGCCCGCAGAATTGAGAGAAAGCTGGGGTACTGGCTGGGAAATGCCCCCGACTGGCTAGTCATTTATGCTATTCTGGTGCCGTTGATGGCACTCATCTGGAGTAATTATGGAAAGTCGTTTACTTGAAATCATTGCCTGCCCGGTTTGTAACGGCAAGCTCTACTATAACCAGGAAAAGCAAGAGCTTATCTGCAAGCCTGATGGCCTGGCCTTCCCGCTGCGTGACGGCATCCCGGTTCTGCTGGAAAGCGAAGCCCGTACGCTGACTTCAGACGAGACCAACCCATGAGTTTTGTCGCCATTATTCCGGCGCGATATGCGTCTACGCGCCTGCCAGGTAAGCCTTTAAAAGAAATCAACGGCAAAGCCATGGTTCTGCATGTTCTGGATCGCGCTCGCGAATCCGGCGCTGAACGTATCATTGTCGCGACCGATCACCCGGAAGTTGCAAGAGTCGTCGAAGCGGCAGGTGGAGAAGTTTGCCTGACCAGCCCCGATCATCAGTCCGGTACCGAACGCCTGGCAGAAGTTATTGAGAAATGTGGCTTCAGTGACGACACGGTCATCGTGAACGTACAGGGCGACGAGCCAATGATCCCACCGGTCATTATTCAGCAGGTTGCTAACAACGTCGCTAACAGTAAAGCCGGTATGGCAACGCTTGCGGTGCCGATCGAATCAGCGGAAGAAGCGTTTAATCCGAATGCGGTAAAAGTGGTCATGGATGCGCAGGGCTACGCGCTTTATTTCTCACGCGCCACGATTCCGTGGGATCGCGAGCGTTTTGCCGCTTCACGTGAAGAGATTGGCGATACCTTCCTGCGTCATATCGGCATTTATGGCTATCGTGCTGGCTTCATCCGTCGCTACGTCAGCTGGGCACCGAGCCAGCTTGAACAAATCGAAATGCTTGAGCAGCTGCGCGTTTTGTGGAACGGCGAAAAAATACATGTTGCCGTGGCGAAAGCCATCCCGAGCATTGGCGTGGATACGCCAGAAGATCTTGAACGCGTCCGTCTCGCAATGCGCTAATTCACCTTCAGCGTGAACAATCAAACCGGCTGACCAGGCCGGTTTTTCTTTTTCTGAAACCCAATTGATCTGGAGTGGTGACAACTTCGCCTGGTGCGCTCATTATTAAATCAACAGTATTACCAGGGGAAATCGGTATGGAATTGCTGCGTAAGGAGCTAAGTCACCTGCTGGGTGAGAAATTAAGCCGTATTGAGTGCATTAGCGAACATGCGGAAACGGCGCTTTGGTCGCTCTACGACAGCGGGGGCCACGCGATGCCGCTGCTCGCCAAGAGCTTTACCTCGCCGGGCCTGGCGACACAGCTGGCCTGGAAAATGTCGATGCTGGCACGTTCAGGCACCGTCCGCATGCCGGTGGTCTACGGCGTGTTGACTCATGAAGAACATCCTGGCCCGGACGTTTTGCTGATGGAGCGCCTGCGAGGGGTTCCCGGTGAAGCGCCAACCCGGACGCCTGACCGCTGGGAGCAGCTCAAGGACCAAATTGTTGAGGGCCTGTTAGCCTGGCACCGCGTGGACAGCAGCGGCTGTGTGGGGAACGTCGACAGTACTCAGGAAAATATCTGGCCGCACTGGTACCGCCAGCGCGTTGAAGTGCTCTGGACGACGCTCAATCAGTACCAGAACACCGGGTTAACCATGCAGGATAAACGTATTCTGTTCCGTACTCGCGAATGTCTGCCGCGTATGTTCGAAGACTTCAGCGATAACTGTGTGCTTATCCACGGCAACTTTTCTCTTCGCAGCATGCTGAAGGATTCCCGTAGCGATCAATTGCTGGCGATGGTTAATCCCGGGGTTATGCTTTGGGCTCCGCGAGAATATGAGCTGTTTCGCCTGGCTGAGCCTGGCCAGGCCGAAAGCCTGCTTTGGCGCTATTTACAGCGCGCCCCGGTCGCTGAATCTTTCCTCTGGCGGCGCTGGTTATATGTACTGTGGGATGAGGTAGCACAACTGCTGCAAACCGGTCGACTCAACCGGCCGGTTTTTGACAATGCCTCTAAGTCATTGCTGCCCTGGCTCTCCTGACGGGCCTTTTAGCCACTGCCACAGGCGCCCGAGTGTTTCATAGCCCACGCGCTCACTGTGCATCAGCCATATCGGGTCGGGGATAGCCTTTTCCCACGGGTTAAGCGGAGAGGTTATTGCCAACTGGTTAGCCGGAGCAGGGAGAGGATGCAGCCCGGCTCGGGTGAAGAAGATCATCGCCCGCGGCAGGTGCGAAGCTGACGTCACCAGAATGAATGGCTGCTGTCCTATCATCTTCGCCACTGCGTGGGCTTCCTCTTCTGTGTCTTTTGGCGTGTCCAGCGTAATGATGTCGTCTCTGGCAACGCCGAGGCTTTCCGCAACCCTGGCGCCAGCTTCTGCGGTACTGACGGGGTTTGTCATTGCTCTGGCTCCGGTAAAGATAAGTTTTGCCCCCGGATTGAGTTGTTTCAGACGAATCGCTTCGGCGAGTCGCGGTAGACTGTTGTCGATCAGATTTGAGCTGGGGGCCCAGTCCGGGTTCCAGGTGTAGCCGCCGCCCAGTACAACAATGTAGCGAGCGTTGTCGCCGTGCTGGCGAGTGGCGTAGGTGTCTTCTATAGGCTTTAACATCCAGTCCGCGACGGGCTGCAGGCTAATCAGAAAAAGTACCAGCCAGCTGGCCGTGAGTAACCCTTTGGCCGTTTTTTGCCAGCGGGTAAACCAGAGCAGCACCAGGGCAACGCCCATGGTTAACAGCAGGAATGGCAGGGGAAGTAGCAGGCCGCCAATGATTTTTTTCAGTATAAAAAGCATGAAATTCGGATCCTTTTTAACCATCCAGCAGGTAAACCCCCGTGATATTACACCAGATGGGTTCATTCTCGTCCCGCCTGTGCCAAAATAGCGGTTTTGTCAGATGACCTCTTTTGCCACGGAGCTGTACCTATGGGTGACCGCAATTTTGACGATATTGCCGAGAAGTTTTCGCACAATATCTATGGCACAACCAAAGGCCAGTTGCGGCAGGCGATTCTCTGGCAGGATCTGGATGCTTTTCTGGCGACACAGCCCGCGACCCTAAAGGTGTTGGATGCCGGAGGTGGGGAGGGGCAAACGGCCACCCGTTTTGCTGAGCGGGGCCACGAAGTCGTGCTTTGCGATGTGTCCGCCGAAATGATTGCGCGTGCAAAAATGCTCGCTCAGGAGAAAGGTGTGAGCGACAACATGCATTTTGTACAATCTGCCGCTCAGGATATGGCTCAACATTTGGAAAGCCCGGTTGATCTGATATTGTTCCATGCGGTGCTTGAGTGGGTTACCGATCCTCAGGCCGTGCTAAAAGCCCTTTGGGATTGTTTGCGTCCCGGCGGCACTTTGTCGCTAATGTTCTACAATGCAAACGGCCTGCTGATGCGAAACATGTTTGTCGGAAACTTCGAATATGTACTGCAGGGGATGAAAAAAAATAAGCGCAAAACCCTTTCGCCCGACAATCCGCTGCAGCCAGAACAGGTTTACCACTGGCTGGAGCAAATTGGCTGGCAAATTACCGGTAAAACCGGCGTGCGGGTGTTTCACGATTACCTGCGAGATAAACACAAACAACGAGATGGTTTTGACGATTTGCTGACGCTGGAGACGCGTTATTGTCGGCAGGAGCCGTTTATCAGTCTCGGCCGCTATATTCACGTAACCGCGTTTAAGCCGCAGAGCCAAGGATAAATTATGAGTGATTTTTCCCAGACAGTGCCTGAACTGGTTGCCTGGGCCAGGAAAAATGATTTTTCAATCTCGCTACCTACGGAGCGCCTGACGTTTTTGCTGGCCGTGGCCACCTTAAACGGCGAGCGTCTTGATGGTGAGCTGAGCGAGGGAGAGCTGATCGATGCGTTTCGTCACGTCAGCGATGGTTTTGAGCAAACAAGCGAAACCATCAACGTGCGCGCTAACAACGCCATCAACGATATGGTTCGTCAGCGTTTGCTCAATCGCTTTGTAAGCGAACTAACCGAAGGCAATGCCATTTATCGCCTGACGCCTCTGGGGATTGGCATCACTGACTACTACATTCGCCAGCGTGAGTTTTCCACGCTGCGTCTGTCTATGCAGCTTTCTATCGTGGCGGGCGAGCTTAAGCGCGCCGCTGATGCGGCCGATGAAGATGGCGATGAGTTTCACTGGCATCGCAATGTTTATGCGCCGCTCAAATATTCCGTGGCGGAGATTTTCGACAGTATCGATCTCACCCAGCGCATCATGGACGAGCAGCAGCAGCAGGTAAAAGATGACATTGCCCAACTGCTGAACAAAGACTGGCGGGCGGCGATTTCAAGCTGTGAACTGCTGTTGTCAGAGACATCCGGCACGCTGCGTGAACTGCAGGATACGCTAGAAGCCGCAGGGGATAAGCTGCAGGCCAACCTGTTGCGCGTTCAGGATTCAACCCTGGGGCGCGACGATCTTCACTTTGTAGACCGCCTGGTGTTCGACCTGCAAAGCAAACTGGACCGCATTATCAGTTGGGGCCAGCAGGCCATTGACCTGTGGATTGGCTACGACCGCCATGTGCATAAATTTATCCGTACCGCTATCGATATGGATAAAAACCGCGTCTTTGCTCAGCGTCTGCGTCAGTCGGTGCAAACCTACTTCGATGCGCCATGGGCGCTGACCTACTCCAGCGCCGATCGCCTGCTGGATATGCGTGACGAAGAGATGGCATTGCGGGATGAAGAGGTTACCGGCGAGTTACCAAGCGAACTCGAGTTTGAAGAATTTAACGAAATTCGTGAACAGCTGGCGGCGCTGATTGAAGCGGCGCTGCAGGTCTACAAAACCCAACAAGCTCCTCTTGATTTGGGCGTTGTGGTACGTGACTACCTCGTGCAATACCCACGCGCGCGTCACTTCGACGTGGCGCGTATTGTTGTAGACCAGGCGGTGCGTCTGGGCGTAGCGGAAGCGGATTTCACAGGATTGCCGGCTAAGTGGCAAACCATTAACGATTACGGAGCCAAGGTACAGGCGCATGTCATCAACAAATATTGAACAAGTGATGCCGGTTAAACTGGCACAGGCGCTGGCCAACCCTCTTTTTCCTGCGCTCGACAGTCAGCTGCGCGCCGGGCGTCATATTGGTCTCGAGGAACTGGACAACCACGCCTTTTTGATGGATTTCCAGGAGTATCTGGAAGAATTTTACGCGCGCTATAACGTGGAGCTTATCCGAGCGCCAGAAGGCTTTTTCTATCTGCGTCCACGTTCCACCACGCTAATCCCTCGTTCTGTGCTCTCCGAGCTGGATATGATGGTGGGCAAAATCCTGTGCTACCTCTATCTCAGCCCGGAACGACTGGCTAACGAAGGGATCTTCACCCAGCAGGAACTTTACGACGAGCTGCTAACGCTTGCGGATGAAAACAAGCTGCTGAAGCTGGTGAACAACCGCTCCACCGGGTCCGACCTTGACCGCCAAAAGCTGCAGGAGAAAGTGCGTGCTTCACTGACTCGCCTGCGCCGTCTCGGCATGATCTGGTTTATGGGCCACGACAGCAGCAAATTCCGCATCACCGAATCGGTCTTCCGCTTCGGCGCTGATGTGCGCACCGGCGATGACCCGCGCGAAGCTCAGCTGCGCATGATTCGCGACGGCGAAGCCATGGCGGTCGAAAGTCGCCTGCAGCTCAATGATGAGAGCGATGAGCCACAACCAGGACTGGATAACGCGGAGGATGAACAGGAATGATTGAACGCGGAAAATTTCGCTCACTGACGCTGGTTAACTGGAACGGTTTCTTCGCGCGTACCTTCGATCTCGATGAGCTGGTCACCACGCTTTCCGGGGGCAACGGGGCGGGTAAGTCCACCACTATGGCGGCTTTCGTCACGGCGCTTATCCCTGACTTAACCTTGCTGCACTTCCGTAACACCACGGAGGCGGGCGCTACCTCAGGTTCTCGCGATAAAGGTCTTCACGGTAAGCTGAAAGCGGGCGTGTGTTACTCCACGCTGGACGTTATCAACTCACGCCATCAGCGCGTTGTGGTAGGGGTTCGCCTGCAGCAGGTCGCCGGGCGCGACCGTAAAGTCGACATCAAACCTTTTGCTATTCAGGGCTTGCCAACCTCGATTCAGCCGACGCAGTTACTGACCGAAACGCTGAATGAGCGTCAGGCTCGCGTACTCAGCCTGCAGGAGCTGAAAGACAAAGTTGAAGCCATTGAAGGCGTGCAGTTCAAGCAGTTCAACTCCATCACCGACTACCACTCGCTGATGTTCGATCTGGGCATTGTTGCCCGCCGCCTGCGCAGTGCCGCAGACCGTAGCAAATACTATCGCCTGATTGAAGCCTCGCTGTACGGCGGTATTTCCAGCGCGATCACCCGTTCCCTGCGTGATTACCTGCTGCCGGAAAATGGCGGCGTGCGTAAAGCCTTCCAGGACATGGAAGCGGCGTTGCGTGAAAACCGCATGACGCTGGAAGCGATTCGCGTCACCCAGTCCGACCGTGATTTGTTTAAGCACTTAATCTCGGAAGCGACTGACTACGTGGCGGCGGACTACATGCGCCACGCCAACGAACGACGTATCCACCTGGATAAAGCGCTGGAATTTCGTCGCGAGCTGCTGGTCAGCCGCCAACAGCTGGCCGCCGAACAGTATAAGCACGTTGATATGGCGCGCGAGCTGGGCGAACACAGCGGCGCGGAAGGCGATCTGGAAACGGATTACCAGGCCGCAAGCGATCACCTGAACCTGGTGCAAACGGCGATTCGCCAGCAGGAAAAGATCGAGCGCTACGAAGCTGACCTCGACGAGCTGCAAATTCGTCTTGAAGAGCAAAACGAAATCGTTGCCGAAGCGCACGAGCAGCAGGAAGAAAACGAAGCCCGGGCCGAAGCCGCCGAGCTGGAAGTGGATGAACTGAAAAGCCAGCTTGCCGATTATCAGCAGGCGCTGGACGTGCAGCAGACCCGTGCGATTCAGTATCAGCAGGCGCTACAGGCGCTGGAGCGTGCTCGTGAGCTTTGCCATCTGCCGGATTTAACCGCCGACAGCGCCGATGAATGGCTGGACACTTTCAAAGCGAAAGAGATCGAGGCAACCGACAAACTGCTGTCGCTCGAACAGAAAATGAGCGTGGCTCAGGCGGCGCATAGTCAGTTCGAACATGCTTACCAACTGGTGACCGCGATCAGTGGCCCGGTGAGTCGTAGCGAAGCCTGGGACACCGCGCGTGAATTACTGCGCGACAGCAGCAACCAGCGCCATCTGGCCGAGCAGGTTCAGCCGCTGCGTATGCGCCTCAACGAGCTGGAACAGCGTCTGCGTGAACAGCAGGAAGCCGAGCGTTTACTCGCTGACTTCTGTAAACGCCAGGGCAAACAGTTCGATCCGGAAGAGCTTGAGGCGCTGCATGAGGAACTGGAAGAGCGCATCGGCGCGCTGCAGCAAACCGTAGCCGAAGCAAGCGAACAGCGCATGGCGCTGCGTCAGGAGCTGGAACAGATTCAGGCCAGCATCAAAACGCTGAACCTGCGCGCGCCAAGATGGATTGCGGCGCAAACCAGCCTGACTCAGCTGTGCGAGCAAAGCGGCGAGCAATTCGAAGCCAGCCAGCAGGTGACTGAGTACATGCAGCAACTGCTGGAACGCGAGCGCGAATCCACCGTTGAGCGTGACGAAGTCGGGTCGCGTAAACGAGCCGTAGATGACGAAATCGAACGCCTCAGCCAGCCTGGTGGTGCCGAAGATCCGCGCCTCAACGCGCTGGCCGAACGTTTTGGCGGCGTGCTGCTGTCTGAAATTTATGACGATATCGGTCTCGAAGATGCGCCTTACTTCTCCGCGTTGTATGGCCCATCCCGTCACGCCATCGTGGTGCCCGATCTTTCGCTGGTGCGCGAGCAGCTTGAAAATCTGGAAGATTGCCCGGAAGACTTGTACCTGATTGAAGGGGACCCGTCTTCGTTCGATGACAGCGTCTTCACCGTTGAAGAGATGGACGCGGCGGTGCTCGTCAAAACCGCTGAACGCCAGTGGCGCTATTCGCGTCTGCCGGAGCTGCCGCTGTTTGGCCGTGCCGCGCGTGAAAACCGCCTTGAAGCCCTGCATAACGAACGTGAGTCACTGGCCGAGCGCTTCGCGACGCTTTCTTTCGATGTGCAAAAAAACCAGCGCCTGCACCAGTCGTTTAGCCGCTTTATCGGCCAGCATTTGGGCGTGGCGTTTGAAGACGATCCTGAGGCGGAAATTCGCCACCTCAACAGCCGCCGCGGTGAGATTGAGCGGGCGATCAACAACCACGAAAATGACAATCAGCAGCAGCGCCAGCAGTTTGAACAGGCAAAAGAGGGCGTGGCCCAGCTTAACCGCCTGCTGCCGCGTATTAGCCTGCTGAGTGACGAAACGCTGGCCGATCGCTGCGATGAAATCCAGGAACGCCTGGATGAAGCCGAAGAGTCAGCTCGCTTTATTCACCAGCACGGCAACCAGTTGATCAAGCTGGAAGGCGTTGCTAGCGTGCTACAGAGCGACCCTGAACAGTTCGAGCAGCTCAAAGACGACTACGCTCATGCGCAGCAAATACAGCGTGATGCCCGCCAGCGCGCGTTTGCGCTGACCGAAGTTGTGCAGCGCCGCGCCCACTTTAGCTACAGCGATTCTGCCGCCATGCTGGACGGTAACAGCGATCTGAATGAGAAGCTGCGCCAGCGTCTGGAACAGGCTGAAGTGGAGCGCACGCGCTCCCGCGAAGCGCTGCGTCAGCATGCCCAGCAGCTGGGTCAATACAACCAGCTTCTGGCGTCGCTGAAAAGTTCGTTTGATACCAAAAAAGAGCTGCTGACGGATCTGCATAAAGAGCTGCAGGATATCGGCGTTCGCGCGGATACCGGGGCTGAAGAAAGAGCGCGTGCGCGCCGCGATGAGCTGCATACCGCGCTCAGCAACAACCGCTCGCGCCGTAACCAGCTTGAGAAGCAGCTGACTTACTGCGAAGCAGAGATGAACAACCTGACCCGCAAGCTGAAGCAGCTGGAGCGTAATTACTTTGAAATGCGCGAGCAGGTTGTGACGGCGAAAGCAGGCTGGTGCGCTGTCATGCGTATGGTGAAAGACAACGGCGTTGAGCGTCGTCTGCACCGCCGTGAACTGGCTTATCTCTCCGGGGACGATCTGCGCTCCATGTCGGATAAGGCGTTGGGTGCGCTGCGTCTGGCGGTGGCCGACAACGAACATCTGCGCGATGTACTGCGTCTGTCGGAAGATCCGAAGCGTCCTGAGCGCAAGATTCAGTTCTTCGTCGCGGTTTATCAGCATCTGCGCGAGCGTATTCGCCAGGACATCATTCGTACCGACGATCCGGTTGAAGCCATCGAGCAGATGGAAATCGAACTGAGTCGCCTGACGGAAGAGCTGACGTCGCGCGAGCAGAAACTGGCGATCAGCTCCCGTAGCGTGGCGAACATTATTCGCAAGACGATCCAGCGCGAGCAGAACCGTATTCGCATGCTCAACCAGGGTCTGCAAAGTGTCTCCTTCGGCCAGGTGAAGAGCGTTCGTTTGAACGTCAACGTGCGCGAGGCTCACGCAACGCTGCTGAACGTACTTTCCGAGCAGCATGAGCAGCATCAGGATTTGTTTAACAGCAATCGCCTGACCTTCTCCGAAGCGCTGGCGAAGCTGTATCAGCGCCTTAACCCGCAGATCGACATGGGCCAGCGCACGCCGCAGACCATCGGCGAAGAGCTGCTGGATTACCGCAACTATCTGGAAATGGAAGTTGAGGTAAACCGCGGTTCAGACGGCTGGCTGCGTGCAGAAAGTGGGGCGCTGTCCACCGGGGAAGCTATCGGTACCGGGATGTCTATCCTGGTGATGGTTGTTCAGAGCTGGGAAGATGAGTCGCAGCGCCTGCGTGGGAAAGATATTTCCCCTTGCCGCCTGCTGTTCCTGGACGAAGCGGCGCGACTGGATGCCAAGTCCATCGCCACGCTGTTTGAGCTGTGTGAACGTCTGGAAATGCAGTTAATTATTGCGGCTCCAGAGAACATCAGCCCGGAAAAAGGGACTACCTATAAGCTGGTGCGTAAGGTCTTCCAGAACAGCGAGCACGTTCACGTTGTTGGCCTGCGTGGCTTTGCGGCCCCGGCGCTGCCAGAGCCGCAACAGGGTTCGGAAACGGCGGACGCCTCGTAAACCAGCGATACTGGATGCGATATTATCAAGCGGGCTACGGCCCGCTTTTTCTTTGTCGCGAACAGTCTTAATCTTTAATTTTCTTTACATTTTGTCAGGCAAATGGTTTTTACTGTTTATATACTAGTGGTGAATACTTCCCGCCTTTGACGGTGAGCACAGTAATAAACAGGGGGCAAGGGATGTTGCTTAGAAAAGTTAAAGATTTTCGATTATCGGCAGTCGGTTACTGCCTGGCGCTCAGTTTCGCTCCGCTGTTTGTGGCCCAGGCCGACGAGCCTGCCGTCGTTCCCTCCGACAGTTCTGCTTTCCAGACCGATCGGCCCACGGAACTCAATCAGCCTTTGGCGCAGTCTACGGCAACGGCCACGATGGCCGGGACTTTGCCAACAAACACCTCCACGATGTCGGCGGCACAGAGCCGGTCGCAGCTTATTGCGGGCCTGCCTGCGGGTTACACGCCAGTGTATCTCAACGCCCTGTCGGCCTTCTACGCCGCGCGCGACATGAAGCCGATGTGGGAAAACCGTGATGCGGTTAAAGCCTTTCAGCAACAGCTGGCGGAAGTGGCCATTGCCGGAATACAGCCGCAGTTTAACCAGTGGGTTGAGCTGTTGACCGATCCCGCAGTGACCGGTATGGCGCGCGATGTGGTGCTTTCCGACGCCATGATGGGTTACCTGCAGTTCGTTTCGGGGATCCCGATTGACGGCAATCGCTGGCTTTATAGCAGCACGCCTTACAAGTTAAAAACGCCGCCCCTGTCTGTGATTAACCAGTGGCAGGTAGCCGTTGATCAGGGTTCTCTGGTGAACTTTATCGACAGCCTTGCGCCTCAGCATCCGCAGTATGCGCAGTTGCATCAGTCCCTGATTCACCTGTTGGGTGATACCCGCCCGTGGCCGCAGATGGCCGGTAAAGAGACCTTGAGACCAGGGCAGTGGAGCAACGACGTGGGGGCGCTGAGAGAAATTCTTGCCCGAACCGGAATGCTTCAGGACAAGCCATCGGGCGTGACCAGCGTGGGTGATGTCACCATAAGCCCGTCAGCGATTAACGTCGAAGACGCGTCTCCTCAGACTGGCAAGAAAAAATCTCAGGGTGCTGCCCGCGGCGTTTATAGTCGCGATCTGGTCGATGGCGTGAAACGCTTCCAGCAATGGCAAGGGCTAGGCTCGGATGGTGCGATTGGCCAACTGACGCGCGACTGGCTTAACGTCACACCTCAGCAGCGTGCGGCCCTGGTGGCATTGAATATTCAGCGCTTGCGTCTGCTGCCGGATAAACTCGAAACCGGCATTATGGTGAACATTCCTAACTATTCGCTGGTGTATTACCTGAACGGTAATGAAGCGCTGGCTTCTCGCGTTATCGTTGGGCGCCCGGATCGTAAAACTCCGATGATGAGTAGCGCGCTGAACAACGTTGTGGTTAACCCGCCGTGGAACGTGCCGCCGACGCTGGCGCGAAAAGATATTTTACCCAAGGTTCGCCAGAATCCGGGTTACCTGGAGCAGCACGGCTATAGCGTGATTCGCGGCTGGAGCAACAATGCGGAGATGATCGATCCGTGGCGCGTAGACTGGTCGACGATCACCGAGAATAATCTGCCGTTCCGCTTCCAGCAGAAGCCCGGCACGCAGAACTCGCTTGGACGCTACAAGTTCAATATGCCGAGTTCCGACGCCATCTACCTGCATGACACGCCCAATCATAACCTCTTCCAGAAGGATGCCAGGGCGCTGAGTTCAGGCTGTGTACGCGTCAACAAGGCGTCTGAGCTGGCAAATATGCTGTTGCAGGATGCCGGATGGAATGATTCCCGTATATCCAGTACCTTGCAGGAAGGAAACACTAAGTACGTCAATATCCGCCATAATATTCCGGTTAATCTTTACTATCTGACCGCTTTTGTCGGAAAAGATGGCCGCACCGAGTTCCGTACAGATATTTACAATTATGATCTCACCGCGCGATCTGGCGCACAAAACCTCGCAAAAGCCGGGTTATTAATCCGCTAAACGCAACATTTCTAATGAATTAGTGGTCGTAGAAAATGTAAAACTCAGTCGGGTCCTCTACAGGGCCCGCCGTTGCTGGGTTTTATCGTGCCTTGACTCCCCGGATTCGGGCAGTTATGGTGCGATGGCTGTGCGCAAAAGTGCATATTAAACCATCATTTTATTACCTGTAGACCTGGATATCATGGACAAATTTGACGCTAATCGCCGCAAGCTACTGGCTTTGGGGGGCGTGGCTTTCGGTGCCGCTCTCATGCCTTTGCCGTCGTTTGCCACCCTCTCGACACCACGCCCGCGTATTTTGACTCTCAATAACCTGCATACTGGAGAGTCATTGAAAGCTGAGTTTTTTGATGGCAGAGGCTATATTCAGGATGAATTAGCAAAACTTAATCACTTCTTCCGGGACTACCGGGCGAACAAGATTAAATCCATCGATCCTTCCCTGTTTGACCAACTCTATCGCCTGCAGGGGCTTTTGGGGACTAACAAGCCGGTCCAGCTGGTTTCCGGTTACCGTTCCATCGACACCAATAATGAACTCCGTGCCCACAGCCGTGGTGTAGCGAAAAAAAGCTACCACACCAAAGGCCAGGCGATGGATTTCCATATTGAAGGCGTTTCGTTAAGCAATATTCGCAAAGCAGCATTATCAATGCGGGCAGGTGGTGTAGGATACTACCCCAGCAGCGACTTTGTGCATATTGACACCGGGCCGGTAAGGCACTGGTAAAACAACGGAATCCGGCTTTGTTGTCGGTAATGGAGCAGCATGAACTATCACATTATTCCGGTCACGGCTTTTGCCCAGAACTGTTCTCTTATTTGGTGCAAGGAAACGCAGCAGGCGGCGCTGGTGGATCCCGGCGGCGATGCGGCGCGCATTAAGCAAGAAGTGGCGCAAAAAGGCGTGCAGATTAGCCAAATCCTGTTGACGCATGGTCATCTCGATCACGTTGGCGCGGCGGCTGAGCTGGCGGCACATTACGGCGTGCCCGTTGTGGGGCCGGAAAAAGAAGATGAGTTCTGGCTGCAGGGACTGCCGCAGCAAAGCCGGATGTTTGGCCTCGACGAGTGTCAGCCTTTGACGCCGGACCGCTGGTTAAACGAAGGGGAATGTGTTTCCGTAGGGAATGTAACTTTACAGGTGTTGCATTGTCCGGGGCATACGCCTGGCCATATCGTTTTCTTCGATGCGGACTCTCGTTTACTGATTTCGGGTGATGTTATCTTTAAAGGTGGAGTAGGGCGCAGCGATTTCCCGCGCGGCGATCACGCGGCGTTGATTGATTCGATCAAACGTAAGCTGCTACCGCTGGGGGATGATGTGACCTTTATTCCCGGCCACGGCCCAATGTCTACGCTGGGTTACGAGCGCCTGCATAATCCGTTTTTGCAGGATGAGCAGCCGGTCTGGTAAAGCGGGTTTCAAATAAAAAAGAGCCGCTTATGCGGCTCTTTTGCTATGCGTGGTGATTACAGCACAGCAACGATGGCTTCGCACAGCGGCGCCATGTTATCCGGCGTCATGCCCGCCACGTTAACGCGGCCAGATGCGACGGCGTAAACGCCAAACTCTTCACGCAGGCGTAGAACCTGTTCTTTGGTCAGGCCGCTGAACGAGAACATCCCGTTCTGGTTAATGATGAAGCTAAAGTCGCGATTGGCGCCTTTCTCCTGCAGGGTATTCACAAACAGCTGACGCATGCGGTGAATGCGCTGGCGCATATCGGTCAGCTCTTGTTCCCACATGGTACGCAGCGCGTCGTTGCTCAGAATCGTCGCTACAACGGAGGCGCCGTGTGCCGGTGGGTTGGAGTAGTTGGCGCGAATAACCGATTTTACCTGGCTGAATGAACGGTCAGCGGTGTCGGCATCGGCGGCAACCAGCGTGAAAGCGCCCACGCGTTCGTTGTACAAACCGAAGTTCTTGGAGTAGGAGCTGGCCACCAGCAGTTCTTTGTGAGCGGCTGCGAAAAGACGCAGGCCTTCAGCATCTTCTTCCAGACCACGAGCAAAGCCCTGGTAAGCAAAGTCAAACAGCGGCAGCCAGCCTTTGGCCAGCGACATCTCTGCCAGCGTTTTCCACTGTTCAGCGGTAGGATCGATCCCGGTAGGGTTATGGCAGCAGCCGTGGAACAGCACCACGTCACCGGCTTCCGCCGCCTGCAGGCTGGCCACCAGGCCATCAAAGTCCAGGCTGTGATTTTCCGCGTCATAGTAGGCGTACTCTTTCACTTCCAGGCCCGCTGCGTTAAACACGCTTTTATGGTTAGGCCAGCTTGGGTTACTCACCCAGACGCGTTTTGCTGAGGTGTTTTTTGCCAGGAAATCAGCGGCAACGCGCAGCGCACCGGTCCCGCCTGGGGTTTGCGCCGTACGGGCACGTTTGTCGGCAATAAGCGCGTTGCTTTTGCCAAACAGCAGCTCTTGCGTGCAGCGGCCAAACTCTGGAATACCATCAATGCCCAGATAGTTTTTGGTGGTCTCATTTTCCAACAGATAAAGCTCAGCTTTCTTCACGCTGGTCAGGACAGGGGTTTTACCGGTCTCGTCCTTATAGACCCCGATGCCGAGGTTAATTTTGGTTGGACGGTCGTCGGCGCGAAACAGGTCAGCCAGACCAAGAATAGGATCGGCAGGGGCAGCGGTAATGTTCTCAAACATGACGGGTTCCATTAGTGATATCGGGGGAAATCGCTTTCAGGTTAACTGCTGTTTTACGAATTGCCAACCGTTTGCGACAAAAAGAGACAGTTAGCGATAACATCGGGTTTATTCTACTTTTTTGCCATAAAAAAACAGGGCCGAAGCCCTGTTTTTAAACATTTCAGACAAACAAATGGCTGAAATTAGAACTGGTAAACGATACCAACAGCAACGGTGTCGTCTGCGCCAACGCCCAGCTTGTTGTTTTTGTCGATCTGGTTGATCTGGTAGTCAACGTAGGTAGACATGTTTTTGTTGAAGTAGTAGGTCGCGCCGATATCAATGTAGTTGATGTAATCTTCGCTGCCGATACCTTCAACATCTTTCGCTTTAGATTTGTAGTAAGCGATGGATGGACGCAGGCCGAAATCGAACTGGTACTGTGCCACAACAGAGAAGTCCTGAGTTTTGTTCAGGAAGCCATCTTGTTTGTTGATGGTGATGCGAGTTGCGTTACGGCTTTCACCGTACAGCGCGGCCAGGTAGATGTTGTTCGCGTCATATTTCAGACCGGTAGCCCACTGCTCAGCTTTAGCACCGTGGCCGATAGTCTCTGTCTGCTGAGCGTTAGTACGGTCAGCCGCGCCGTAAGCACCTACGATGCCGAAGCCATCAACGGTGTAGCTTGCGGAGGTCGCCCAGCCGTCACCGTTAGAGCGTGATGCGTTGTCTTTACGTTCGTTTTTACCCAGGTACTGAACGCCGAAGTCCAGACCATCAACCAGGCCGAAGAAGCTGTGGTTACGGTAAGTAGCCAGGCCACCGTTACGACCGGAGAAGAAGTTGTCGCTGTTGCCGGTGTCACCACCGAACTCTGGCAGCATATCGGTCACGCCGATTGCATCATAAACCAGACCGTAGTTACGGCCGTAGTCGAAGGAACCTGCGTCACCGAATTTCAGACCAGCGAAGGCCAGACGGGTTTTGTTACCGGTCTGAGCATCAGCGCCTTCAGAGTTGTTACCCTGGAAGTTGTATTCCCACTGGCCGTAACCGGTCAGTTGGCTGTTAATCTGAGTTTCGCCTTTGAAGCCAAGACGGGCGTAAGTTTTGTCGCCGTTACCCTGAGCGTTTACACCGTTGTCTTTAGCAAAATAGTGCAGACCTACAGCTTTGCCGTACAGGTCTACTTTGTTGCCGTCTTTGTTATAGATTTCTGCAGCGTTAGCTGCACCGGCTACCAGCAGAGCAGGGATAACCACTGCCAGAATATTGCGCTTCATCATTATTTATTACCCTCATTGTGGTTTTTATGGACACCTGCCACTGCCGTCAATAATTCTTTACGGAACTATTGATGATAGTTTGGTGTCTTTCTGTATCTGTCAGGCATCTTTCCATCCATGAAACCGTTTCGCTAGCCTGAAAGTGCTACAAATGTCTAAACTGAGTTTCAAAAAGAAAATATGTGTAACTAAATATTAATTTCAGGGAACTTTGTGAACCATTTCAAATTTCATTCTTAGCGCAACAAAAATGCTTCGCTTGTTAACATATATATATGAATTACTTATGTTTAATCCGCATAAGCTCAATGAATGGGTATTTCTTGTTCACAATTGTTCATTTTTTGACTTGTTTTTGGATGTCCAGATGTCTGTGTGAAAAGTGAACGATTGTGCTATGCCCAGCACTGATTTGAAATGCGAGCAAACTTAAGCGCAATTTTTGTTAAAGAGTGTGAGATAGAAACAGTTGGTAACGGGGTAGTCGGGAATGGAGGTTGAAATTGACGTTTGCTTAATGAGCGTTGAAGAAAATAGACCTTTTATTGTCAAATGTAAAAAAGGCCAGCGGAGAGCTGGCCTTTGGTTTTGCTGGCTTAGAAGCTGGCGTTACGTGGAGTACGTGGGAACGGAATCACGTCACGCACGTTCTGAACGCCGGTGACATAGGCAATCAGACGCTCGAAGCCCAGGCCGAAACCGGAATGCGGCACGGTGCCGTAGCGGCGCAGGTCGCGGTACCACCAGTAGTCTTCTTTATTCAGGCCCATTTCAGCCATGCGTGCATCCAGCACATCCAGACGCTCTTCACGCTGGGAACCACCGATGATTTCACCGATGCCTGGCGCCAGGACGTCCATAGCGGCAACTGTCTTACCGTCTTCGTTAAGGCGCATATAGAAAGCTTTGATGTCTTTCGGGTAGTTTTTCACTACCACCGGTGCCTTGAAGTGCTGCTCGGCCAGGTAACGCTCGTGCTCGGAGGAAAGGTCGACGCCCCAGTAAACCGGGTTTTCGAACTTATGCCCACAGTTCAGCAGGATTTCCACCGCATCGGTGTAGTTCACCTGGGCGAAGTCTGCGGAGATGAAGCGTTCGAGGCGCTCAATGGCTTCTTTGTCCACGCGCTCAGCAAAGAACTTCATGTCGTCCATGCGCTCTTCAAGCACGGCCTTGAAGACGTACTTGAGCATCGCTTCGGCCAGACCGGCAACGTCGTCCAAATCGGCAAAGGCAACTTCCGGTTCCAGCATCCAGAACTCAGCCAGGTGGCGGCTGGTGTTGGAGTTCTCCGCGCGGAAAGTCGGCCCGAAGGTATAAACCTTTGACAGCGCACTCGCGTAGGTTTCGCCGTTCAGCTGGCCGGAAACGGTCAGGAAGGCTTCTTTACCGAAGAAGTCTTTATCAAAATCGACTTTGCCTTCTGCGGTGCGAGGCAGGTTTTCCAGATCCAGCGTTGAAACGCGGAACATCTCCCCGGCACCTTCGGTGTCCGAAGCGGTGATGAGCGGAGTCGAGACCCAGAAATAACCGTTTTCATGGAAGAAGCGATGCAGCGCCTGAGCCAGCGTGTGACGAACGCGAGCCACGGCACCAATCATGTTGGTACGCGGACGCAGGTGAGCCACTTCGCGGAGGTATTCGATGCTATGGCGTTTGGCCGCCATTGGATAGGTATCCGGATCGTCAACCCAGCCGGTCACTTCGACTTTGGTAGCCTGAAGTTCGAATGCCTGGCCCTGGCCCTGAGACTCGACCACCACGCCGGTAACAATCACGGAGCAGCCAGTGGTCAGGCGCAGAACGTCTTCATTGTAATTGGGCAGAGAATTATTAATGACGGCCTGTACAGGATCAAAGCAGGAACCGTCATAGACGGCGAGGAAGGAGATACCAGCTTTTGAATCTCTTCGAGTACGTACCCATCCGCGCACGGTGACTTCGCTGTCAACGGCGGCACGGCCCTGGAGTACGTCGGCTACAGGCACAACGCTCATAGTTTTCTCTCTATTAAATGGTCAATGACAAAAAAAATAGTAACCCACAGATGGGGGCTATCTATGTTACCTGTCGCGCGCCATCAGACAAGCAGAATTCGCGTTACTTATGAAGAAATAAAGGAATGAGAGAAGGGCGGTGAATAGCGAAGCGGCTATTCACCGATTATCGCTGAATCAGCTGGCTTTTTTAACCAGCGGAAGGTCAAAGGCTTTGCGCAGTGCCCGAACAAAGGCTTTGTCGTGGCAGATGGTTTTTCCCGGGCTGTCCGAAAGCTTAGCCACCGGCTTACCGTTGCACTCCACGAGCTTAATCACAATGTTCAGCGGCTTAACCTGCGGAATGTCGCAGGTCAGGCGGGTGCCGATACCAAAGCTGAGGTTAACCCGGGATGAGAAGCGGCGGTACAGCTCCACGGCTTTGTTTAAATCCAGGTTGTCGGAAAACACCAACACTTTGCTTAAAGGATCGATGCCAAGCTTCTGGTAGTGGGCAATGGCTTTTTCTCCCCACTCAACGGGGTCACCTGAATCGTGGCGCAGCCCCTGATAGCGCGTGGCAAACTCCTTGCCGAAATCACGCAGGAAAGCATCCATGGTGATGCAGTCAGTCAGGGCTATTCCTAGCTGATCGGGATATTCGTCCAGCCATGCCTGCAATGCTGCGCGTTGGCTGTTCGCCAGATCCGGGCTTATTTGCTGATGTGCCTGGAACCATTCATGCGCCTGGGTGCCCATCGGCGTAAGGTCGAGGCGGCGCGCCAGATCGTAGTTGCTGGTGCCGATAAACCACGGCTCCTGCTTAAGCCGCTCAACGATAGCCTGCTGCACTTCACGAGAGAAGCGGCGGCGTGTACCAAAGTCCATCAGGCGGAAATGGGAAAGATCCAGCCCGTCGGTCAGCGCGTTAAACTCCTGCAGCTTACTTTCCAGGTGATCCAGCGCCATTTTTGGCGTCACGCCGGGAGCGCGATGCTGGTGAACGACTTCACTGATTACCGCCAGCAGGGGAACTTCCCACATGATGACTTCCCGCCAGGGGCCGCTGAGGCGAATATCTAAATGACCATGATTATTGGTCACCTGAACCTGAGCAGGGTCATAGCGGAAGTCACGCAGCCAGTCGAGATAATCGGCTTTGAAAAAGGGCAGGCTTTTCAGCCAGTGAAATTCTTCATCGCTGAGGCGCAGGTGCTGCATCGCGGCTACCTGCTCACGAATAGCCTCGGCATGAATGCCCAGCAGGTCGTCGCCGCGGCAGCGGAATTCCGCTGCGACATTTACGTCGTAATAGCGGTGATAAACCGCTTGCTGCATATGAAGCTTATAGGCGTCAGTATCCAGAAGCGTTTGCAAAATCGGGGAAGCGTGTCGTGTCATGGCGCGTTTCAGCATCCTCTCACAGGAGCGTTTCCATCAGTCCGGGCAAATTAAGACGCGGGAGTATACCCTGATTATCTGTTTATTGAAGCAGGATCACAACAATCGGGGGGCAGTCTCTGGAGTGGTTTATGGCGTGATTAACACGATAATATAGTTCAATGCATTGAATTAAATCGTGTTTAGAGTACTAAACAAAACGTGCGACATCCTTTTCTCAGTGAAATAACCGGCGGCGAATGGCCGCCGATGTGTACTGGCAACTAACGAATGCGAAGACTGCCGTTCTCCGCTTTTTCACGCAGGTTGTGATTCAGCGATTGAAGCTGTTCGAGCGTCATCCTGCCCATATTTGTTGCGCCGGACCCCAGCAGCGCGTGACTAAATCTGGCGAGTGCGGATGCATCCAGATACAGCGCCTTCAGCCCGTGCTGTTTTTTTTCATTCGGGGTTGGGTTGATACGAATCAGGGCGTCTTTCGGTAATGCGACGTTTTGTACCTTACAGGCAAGCGTCAGCGTGGCGAGATCGGCCAGGGATTTCACTTCAATTTCTTTCAGCTTTCCGCCGTTAGCTGTCCCGCTTAGAGGATGGTTTTCAGCCTGGTAGTTAAACATCGAGGCGGTGTTACTCAATGAATTATGGATGGTATGGGTTTTCAGGTTATTCACTTTACTGAAGCCAAACACCAGCGGCAGGGTTTGCCCATCGTTGAGCAGATTCAGGAACGGCAGTTTTCCGCCGATCATTTCATTTTCAATGCGCTTAAAGGCGTTACCGATCAGTTTCCGCGTTTGTTCCCCGGAAGGCGGGTGGCTGTTATCCACGAATTTGATATGCGCCGGGACGCCGGTTTGCTGCAGGATTTGCTCCGGCGTTTCCTTTTTTAGTCGATAGCCGCTATTCGACAAAAGACGCACCAGGCTGTCATACACCGCCTCTTCCAGATTATTGCTGCTTTTTAGCGTCAGCGTTGAGGCCGGGAAATGGCTGGCAGAAGACGCATGATTGATGGCTTTGCTCAGCACATACAGGTTCGAGCGCGTCTCCACCGTGGTGGGCTTAATGCCCAGTCCTTTGGCGTACACGCGCGGTTTCTGGCGAAGATTCTCACGCGTTTCAAATTTGTTGCCCGACTCTCGAGTTCGATCGGAGAAAAACACTTTTCCCTCCAGCGACTGTGAACCGCCTTTAGGATCGTTCACGCCGCCTTTCAGCGCGCCGCTGCGCAATATTTCAAAGCCCCAGGGAGAGCCATGAAAAGCTTCCGGCTTGATATAGCCCGACGGCGCACTGGGATTCAGCGAAGCCAAAAGACTGTGGTAAAGCCGTGCCCGCGTGGTGCCGTCAATATCTCGGCGGTTAGCCAGCGCATCCAGCGGCGAGTTTCCGTGCTGGTCCAGAGCGACAGGTTTGTAGCCCTGCTGTCTTAGTTTTTGGATGGTAGCAATATCGTTTTGGGCAACGGCCTGATGAAAAGCCATGGGGCCGGAAGGGGGAATACGCATATTAAGTTCTCTCAGGAGGAAGGGGCTGCATTAAGTGGCGGAGGAAAAGGAAGAGTTCCGTGCCGGAAGGGGCTGGAGAGAAAAGCGTAATACCGCATAAAGCGGTAAAAAATTTGGGCTATCGGCCGCCAAAGATGAAGATTCTGCGTAGCAACATTCCGGCAACAGGAATAGACTGAAGTTCGTTATCTTACGGACGATGTATAAGGTTTTTTATGACACAACAGCCACAAGCCAAATATCGCCACGACTATCGCGCGGCGGATTATACGATAACCGATATCGATTTGACCTTTGACCTTGATGCCACAAAAACGCAGGTCACCGCAGTCAGCAAAATTGTCCGTCAGGGCGAAGCGGGCGCTCCGCTGCATCTTGATGGCGAAGACCTCACGCTGGTCTCCATTGCCGTAAACGGTAGCGCCTGGCCGCACTATCGCCAGGAAGATGGCGCGCTCATTCTGGAGCAGGTTCCTGACGCCTTTACGCTGACGATTGTGAACGAAATCAGCCCGGCTACCAACACCGCGCTTGAAGGGCTGTATCAATCCGGGGAAGCGTTATGTACCCAATGTGAAGCTGAAGGCTTCCACCACATCACCTGGTACCTGGACCGCCCGGACGTCCTGGCGCGCTTCACGACCAAAGTCATCGCCGACAAAAACAAATACCCGTACTTGCTGGCTAACGGCAACCGCATTGCCGAAGGCGAGCTGGAAAATGGCCGTCACTGGGTGCAGTGGCAGGATCCTTTCCCAAAACCTTGCTATCTGTTTGCGCTGGTGGCGGGTGATTTCGATGTTCTGCGCGATAGCTTCAAAACCCGTTCCGGCCGTGACGTTGCGCTGGAGCTGTTTGTTGACCGCGGGAATCTGGATCGCGCTGACTGGGCGATGACCTCGCTTAAAGCATCCATGAAGTGGGATGAAACCCGCTTCGGCCTGGAGTATGACCTCGACATCTATATGATCGTCGCCGTCGACTTCTTTAATATGGGCGCAATGGAAAACAAAGGGTTGAATATCTTCAACTCGAAGTATGTCCTGGCTCGTGCCGAAACCGCGACTGACAAAGACTACCTCGACATTGAACGCGTCATCGGCCACGAATATTTCCACAACTGGACCGGCAACCGCGTTACCTGCCGTGACTGGTTCCAGCTGAGCCTGAAAGAAGGGTTAACCGTCTTCCGTGACCAGGAGTTCAGCTCTGACCTGGGTTCTCGCGCGGTTAACCGTATTCAAAACGTGCGTACCATGCGCGCGATGCAGTTCGCCGAAGACGCAAGCCCGATGGCGCACCCGATCCGTCCGGACAAAGTTATTGAAATGAATAACTTCTATACCCTGACGGTGTACGAGAAGGGTTCTGAAGTTATTCGTATGCTGCACACGCTGCTGGGCGAAGAAAACTTCCAGAAGGGCATGCAGCTTTACTTTGAGCGCCATGACGGCAGCGCGGCGACCTGCGATGACTTCGTGCAGGCGATGGAAGATGCGTCCAACGTTGACCTGTCTCATTTCCGCCGCTGGTACAGCCAGGCCGGGACGCCGGTTGTCACCGTGCGCGACGACTACAACCCGGAAACTGAGCACTACACGCTGACTATCAGTCAGATGACGCCGCCGACCGCTGAACAGCAGGAAAAACACCCGCTGCATATCCCGTTTGATATCGAGCTTTACGATAACGAAGGGAAGGTCATTCCGCTGCAGAAGAATGGCCATCCGGTACATCACGTGCTGAACGTGACCCAGGCCGAACAGACTTTCGTTTTCGATAATGTCTACTTCCAGCCGGTGCCATCTTTGCTGCGTGAATTCTCCGCGCCGGTGAAGCTTGAGTACAAATGGAGCGACCAGCAGCTGACGTTCCTGATGCGCCACGCGCGGAACGACTTCTCCCGCTGGGATGCGGCGCAGAGCCTGCTGGCAAACTACATCAAGATCAACGTGAACCGCAGTCAGCAAGGGCAGCCGCTCTCTCTGCCGCTGCACGTGGCCGATGCATTCCGCGCCATTCTGCTGGACGAGAAGATCGATCCGGCGCTCGCCGCAGAGATCCTGACGCTGCCTTCGCAGAATGAAATTGCCGAGCTGTTCCAGACCATCGATCCTATCGCTATTGCTGAAGTTCACGGCGCGCTGACCCGCACCCTCGCAGCAGAGCTGGCCGATGAGTTCCTGGCTATCTATAACGCCAATAAGCTCGACAGCTATCGCGTGGATCACGGTGATATTGGCAAGCGCGCGCTGCGCAACACTTGCCTGCGCTACCTGGCGTTTGGTGACGTTGAACTTGCTGAGCAACTGGTACGCGAGCAGTATCAGCAGGCGGACAATATGACTGATTCTATTGCCGCGCTGTCCGCAGCGGTGGCCGCGCAGCTGCCATGCCGTGAAGCGCTGCTGGCTGAGTACGATGAGAAATGGCACAAAGATGGCCTGGTCATGGACAAGTGGTTCGTGCTGCAGGCGACCAGTCCTGGCAGCAACACGCTGGCGAAGGTCCGCGAGCTGCTGAATCACCGTTCCTTCAGCCTGGGCAATCCGAACCGCGTACGTTCTCTGATTGGTGCGTTTGCTTCAGCCAACCCGGCCGCGTTCCACGCCAAAGACGGCAGTGGCTATCAGTTTATGGTCGAGATGCTGACCGAGCTGAACAGCCGCAACCCGCAGATCGCTTCTCGTCTGGTTGAGCCGCTGATTCGCCTGAAGCGTTATGACGCAGAACGTCAGGCGAAGATGCGTGCCGCGCTGGAGCAGTTGAAAGGGCTGGAAAACCTGTCCGGGGATCTGTTCGAGAAGATTGCCAAAGCGCTGGCGTAAGTTCAGCCCCTCTCCCAATGACAAAAGGGAACGGCAAGTTTCCCCCTCTCCCTCCCAGGGAGAGGGACGGGGTGAGGATATAAAATCAGCCGGTGCGCACCTGGCGCGCCGGCTCCTCTGAACCTCGTTTCATCACTCTGGCCAGCACTTCAGCCTCCAGTTCCGCCATCTTCACCGATCCCAGGCGGCGCGGGCGCGGTAAATCAACCGTCAGATCCAGGCCGATTTTCCCTTCTTCTATAAGCAACACGCGGTCGGCCATGGCGACGGCTTCGCTGACATCATGGGTGACCAAAAGCACGGTAAAGCCATGCTCCTGCCACAAAGAAACAATCAGCTCCTGCATCTCAATACGCGTCAGGGCATCCAGCGCGCCCAGCGGTTCGTCGAGCAACAGCAGGCGCGGGCGATGAATGAGCGCCCTCGCCAGCGCTACACGCTGCTTTTGCCCGCCGGAAAGTGCCGCTGGCCAATCATTGGCCCGATTTTCAAGCCCAACGGCGGTCAGCGCCTGAAGAGCCGCGTCTCGCCAGTTTTTTTTCAGCCCGAGCCCGACGTTATCTATCACCGTTTTCCACGGCAGCAGCCTGTCGTCCTGAAACATCAGCCGCGTATCATCCTGACTGTCCCGCAGCGGCGCACTGCCTGCGAATAGTGCGCCTTGATTAGGCGTTTCCAGTCCGGCAAGCAGCCGCAGCAGGGTACTTTTGCCGCCGCCGCTGCGGCCGACCACCGCCACGAACTGCCCGGCGGGGATACGCAGCTCAAGCTGATTGAGAATACTTTTATCGCCGTAGCGTTTGCTGACGCCGTGGAGCCACAGCGGCGTGCCCTGGTTCAGACGAGCAGTTGTCATACCGTCTCCTCCTTTAATTGATAAGCCGGATGCCAGCGTAACCAGACGCGCTCCAGCAGGCGGGCGCTGACATCGGCGAGTTTGCCCAGCAGCGCATACAGCACGATGGCTACCACCACCACGTCGGTTTGCAGGAACTCCCTGGCATTCATCGCCAGATAGCCAATCCCTGAATTTGCCGAGATCGTCTCGGCGACAATAAGCGTCAGCCACATCAGCCCTAAAGCGAAGCGCACACCGACCATGATCGACGGCAACGCCCCCGGCAGAATGACGTGCACGAACAGGCTAAACCCGGAAAGGCCGTAGCTGCGGGCCATTTCCAGCAGGCCACGGTCTATATTGCGGATGCCGTGCCAGGTATTGATGTAAATAGGGAACAGCGTGCCGAGCGCCACCAGAAAGATCTTGGCCGTTTCGTCGATACCAAACCACAAGATCACCAGCGGGATCAGCGCCAGGTGCGGGACGTTGCGCAGCATCTGAATGGAGCTGTCCAGCAGGCGTTCGCCCCATCGCGACAGGCCGCTAATCAGGCCTAAGATCAGGCCCAGCGATCCGCCGATGCTGAAACCAATCCCTGCGCGCCAGGAGCTGATAGCCAGATGCTGCCAGAGTTCACCGCTGGCTGAGAGGCTCCAGAAAGCCAGCACTACGCCCTCGGGAGAAGGCAAAATACGGGTGGAAAGCCAGCCTGCAGACGACGCTAATTGCCAGAGAAGCACAATCGCCACCGGCAGCGCCCAGGGGGCCAGGCGCAGCAAGACTTTGTGAACAGTCGCTTGCATCGTGCCTCCCTAGCTCTGCGCAACTTTACGCGGGATAAAATTGTTGGCGACAACTTCGCCTTTTTCCTGAACCTGGCGCGGCTGAGGAGTTTCTGGGATCGCCACGTCAAGGTGAGGGAACAGCAGTTCGCCTGCACGATAGGCTTCCTCCAGATGCGGATAGCCGGAAAGAATAAAGCTGTCGATCCCCAGGTCGGCGTACTCGTTTATGCGGGCCGCGACGGTGGGCCCATCGCCCACTAACGCGGTGCCAGCGCCGCCGCGAACCAGGCCGACACCGGCCCAAAGATTAGGGCTGATTTCCAGCTTGTCTCGCTTACCGCCGTGCAGGGCGGCCATGCGCTGCTGCCCGACGGAGTCGCTGCGGGCAAAAGCGGCCTGTGCTTTGGCAATGGTGATGTCATCGAGGTGAGAAATAAGCCGGTTTGCCGCCTGCCACGCTTCTTCGTTGGTTTCCCGCACAATAACGTGCAGGCGAATACCAAAGCGAACCTGCCGCCCCCTCGCTTCAGCTTTCGCCCGCACTTGCTCGATCTTTTCTTTTACCAGATGCGGAGGTTCGCCCCAGGTCAGGTAAAGGTCAACCTGCTCGGCTGCAAGATCCTGAGCAGCGTCGGACGATCCGCCAAAATAAAGCGGCGGGCGAGGTTGCTGCACTGGGGGATAAAGCAGCTTCGCGCCTTTGACCTGGATGTGTTTGCCGTCATAGTCGACGGTTTCGCCTTCGAGGACGCGCCGCCAGATGTGCGTAAACTCGGCGGAAGCTTCATAGCGCTCTTCATGGTCAAGAAATACCCCTTCTGCAGCCAGTTCCTCGGCGTCACCTCCTGTCACCAGGTTGAACAATGCCCGCCCGTTGGAAAGACGATCCAGCGTGGCGGCCTGGCGAGCGGCAAGAGTAGGGGAGACAACGCTCGGGCGCAGCGCGACCAGGAACTTAAGCCGCTGAGTGACCGGAATCATTGAGGCGGCGACCAGCCAGGCATCCTCACAGGAGCGCCCGGTCGGGATCAGCACGCCGGTGAAGCCGATGCGGTCTGCCGCCTGGGCGATTTGTTGCAGGTAACCATAGTCGACCGGACGTGCGCCCGTATCGCTGCCAAGATAGTGCCCATCACCGTGGGTAGGTAAGAACCAGAAAAGATTCAGACTCATGACTTAGCTCCTTGTGTCGTGCCGGCGGGCTGCCAGATGCGGGTTCGGATATCGACTTTCTTTGGAACAAGGCGATTTTCATAAAACAGGTCGGCGGTATTTTGCTGTTTGGCGGCCGTCGCTTCATTGACCGGCGTAATTTCTGAAGGAGGGCGATGGTCAAAGTAAGTGGCGATGACTGCTTCAGGCAGGCTCATCGTTTGGGCGAGCAAAGCAACGCTTGCTGCCCGCTGTGTGCGGGTGAGCGCGTCGGCATCGCTAAAGGTTTTCAGTACCTGTTGAAGAAACTGGCCGTTTGCTTCTGCATAAGGTCGGGAAGCTAAATAGAATGACCCGGTTTGATTCAGTTCGCTGCCGTCGGTTAAGACGCGAACGCCGCCGTTTAACAGCGCTGCCGAATAGTACGGATCCCAGATAGCCCAGGCATCGACGTTCCCCTGCTGAAAGGCCGCGCGGGCATCGGCGGGAGTCAGATAAGCGGGCTGAATATCGGAAAACTTAAGCCCGGCTTTTTGCAGCGCGCGCAGCACCAGGTTGTGTGAGCTGGAGCCTTTCTGGAAGGCAATCTTATGGCCTTTTAAATCCGCCACGGTTTTCAGGGGGCTATTTTCGGGGACCAGGATCACTTCCGCTTTAGGCTTCGGCGGCTCGGCGCCTACATACAGCAAGTCTGCCCCGGCGGCCTGCGCGAAAATAGGCGGTATGTCGCCCGTGCTGCCCAAATCGATGCTGCCGACGTTCAGCGCCTCCAGCATCTGTGGCCCGGCGGGAAACTCAATCCACGAGACTTTGGTGTTCGGGTACTGCTTCTCCAGGAGCTGGTGGCTTTTGGCTAACACCATACTGACGGAGCCTTTTTGGTAACCAATGCGCAGCTGTTCCGGGCTGCTGTCCGAGGCATTGCTGTAGGTTGAAAAGGCGAGCAGGCCGGCAAAAGCTAGCCACGGAGAACGGCGTTTGAGCAAATTAAACATGGCTCACCCCACGGGCGCTAAACGGCGAAGGCACCGCAAAGTCACGGCGGTGAAGCGCCTGCCAGAAGGTTTCCAGCGCTTCGTCCAGACGTTTTTGCAGGTTGGGCGTGAACTGAGGCTTGTGCTGGTAATCGGCTATCTGGCTGTCGTCGGCAAAAACGCCGTGCAGGATCTCCTGCGCTTTTAGCGCATTCAGCACCGGCTTAAGGGCATAGTCCACGGCGAGCATATGTGCCACGGTACCGCCGGTGGCGAGAGGCAGAATAACCTTCTTCTCTAAGGCGCGTTCGGGGAGCAAATCGAGCAGCGTTTTTAGCGCGCCTGAAAACGAGGCTTTGTAGACCGGCGTGGCGATAATCAGGCCGTCGGCGGTGCTGAGTTGTTCGGTGAGCGCCAGCAGCGCCGGGCTGTCGAACCTGGCGTAGAGCAAGTCCTCAGGTGCGAAATTCTGTAAGTGCCAGTGATAAACTTCAACATCGAGGGCGCTCAGCTTCTCCCGAGCATACTCCAGCAGCGAGCTGGAACGGGACGGGTAGCGAGGGCTTCCGGCCAGGGTAATCACACGCATCACGACTCCTTATAACTAATTGTTTGCTTTTATCTAACATTGATAACAATTAGCGTGATACTCGCAGAGATGATTTCCGTGGCTAAGTGATTTTTCCGGGATAGATTTGCGAAAAAGCGCATATTGCGCGCCGGAAAAGAAAACGTTTGCCTCTATTCAGGCTTTTTTGCGACAGGTCAATTCCAATCATCCCCCGGATCGTGAATAATAACGCCCCGGTCTGCACACCGGGAATCCAGGAGAGTTCATGTACTACCCCTTCGTTCGTAAAGCCCTTTTTCAGCTCGATCCAGAGCGCGCTCATGAGTTAACTTTTCAGCAATTACGCTTTGTCACCGGAACGCCGCTTGAGTGGCTGGTACGCCAGAACGTGCCGTCAAAACCTGTGACCTGCATGGGGTTAACGTTCAAGAATCCGCTGGGCTTAGCCGCGGGCCTGGATAAAAACGGGGAATGCATTGATGCCTTCGGGGCGATGGGCTTTGGCTCCATTGAGATTGGCACCGTGACGCCGCGTCCACAGCCGGGGAACGACAAGCCGCGTATCTTCCGTCTGGTGGAAGCCGAAGGGCTGATTAACCGAATGGGGTTTAATAATCTCGGGGTGGATAACCTGGTCGAAAACGTAAAAAAAGCGCATTTCGACGGCGTGCTCGGGATTAATATCGGCAAGAACAAAGATACCCCCGTTGAACAGGGGAAAGATGATTATCTGATCTGCATGGATAAAATTTATCCATATGCTGGCTATATTGCGATCAATATCTCATCACCGAATACGCCAGGGCTGCGTACCTTGCAATACGGCGAAGCGTTAGACGATCTTTTAAGCGCCATTAAAAATAAGCAACAAGCGCTGCAAGCGATCCACCATAAATATGTTCCCGTAGCAGTGAAGATCGCGCCGGATCTTTCTGAAGAGGAATTGATCCAGGTGGCGGACAGTTTAGTTCGCCATAATATCGACGGGGTCATTGCAACCAATACGACGCTAGACCGCAGCCTTGTCCAGGACATGAAGCATTGCGATGAAACCGGGGGCTTAAGCGGGCGTCCTGTCCAATTAAAAAGCACGGAAATTATTCGTCGTCTGTCTCAGGAATTAAATGGTCGGTTACCGATTATCGGTGTCGGCGGTATTGATTCAGTCATCGCTGCTCGTGAGAAGATGGCGGCGGGAGCTTCACTGGTTCAAATATACTCAGGTTTCATTTTTAAAGGCCCACCGCTGATTAAAGAAATCGTTACCCATCTCTGATCATTTACCTTTTACAGACAACCAGGGCTTTATTTTCAGCCCTGGTTGTTTTATATTCCGCTACTGTTGCTTATTTAAACATATTGGTCTTTTATTAATATGGTAAGAATTTGAGTGGCAATTCAGCAGCGGGATAAATGAAGGGTAAGCATTATGCGAATAAAACCGGACGATAACTGGCGTTGGTATTTCGATGAAGAGCACGATCGAATGATGCTCGATTTGGCCAATGGTATGCTTTTCCGTTCGCGCTTTCCTCGTAAAATGCTAACTCCAGATGCCTTTGAAAATTCAGGCTTTTGTGTTGATGATGCGGCGCTTTATTTCTCCTTTGAAGAAAAATGCCGTGATTTACCGTTAGGGAAAGAACAGCGTGCCGAGCTGGTGCTCAACGCCCTGGTGGCGATTCGCTTCCTCAAGCCGCAGATGCCAAAAAGCTGGCATTTTGTCTCCCACGGTGACTGTTGGCAGCCTGGTATCGGAGATGGTGCCTGTGTGTGGCTAAGTGAGAATATGCAGCAGGTGAACCTGCTGGTGGTGGAAACCGGTGATAATGCCGCTCTTTGCCTGCTTGCTCAGCAGGGGCTCACGTTAGCTGGCCGCACTATGCAGCTTGGGGATGCCATTAAAGTGATGAATGACCGACTGAAACCGCAGCCTTTAAGCAGCGGCCTCAGCCTCGATCAGGCCGTTTAGCGCGCCGCCACGCTCACATTCCCTGCGGGCACGCAGCTGCAGCATAAAATGGTGCCGTCCGCGCCAATCGCGCCTTTTTTCAACGCCTTCACTTCGCCATCCAGCAACCGAATCCGACAGCTTCCGCATATTCCGGCCCGGCAGGAATAGGGGACGCGGATCCCTTTGTTTTCCAGCTGTTCCAAAAGAATTTGTTGGTTATTGCCCTGGAACGTCGTGCCTTCCCAGTCAATATTGACGCTGCTTTCAGGCTGGCCTTGAGGTTTAATGCTTTCCACTACTTCACCTGGGCCATAAACATTCGCCGGCCTGTGGGCCAGGACTTCCAGTTCGTCACCTACGCGGATAACTCCGCTGTTGCGGGCAATTAAATTCTGACCAAAATCGACTGCGCCGCTATTATCCTGGGCGGTGCGGAAACCTTGCAGCGTTTTGAGCGGTTCTCCACTCGGATGTTTCAGGCCGCGCTCCGGGCTAACCGTCGTAAAAATACAGCGGCTGCAGGGTTTAGCCACGTCGAAAGTGACGCCGCCAATACGCACGATTTTCCAGGAATCTTCCGCCCATGCGGCAGCCCCGGTCACCACGATATTAGGGCGAAACTGGGTCATTTTAACGCTGGCAGGGCAGCGGTTTTGCAGGTCGCGCAGCGAAGCTTCATTGGTCAGCAAATAAGGGAAACCGTCGGCAAAAGAGAGCGGCACTTCTTCGTGGCGTTTCACCCGGCGGGTGGGCTGCTCGCCAACCCAGCGCAGCTGCACCGGGCGGGAGAAAAACCCGCTCAGCCACTGATTAATTTCATCGGGCGCAATGAGAGCGGTAAAGTGCGTGCCCCAGACCTCTGTCGGCTCCGGCGTTGCGGCGAAATCAGCAAAGCGGATGCTGGCCGAGCTGCCGTCCGGGGCGGATAAATAAAGGCCGTCATGCACGAATGCGGGAGTGAACAGGACCATCTGCGGATGCTGGCGGGCGGTAATAAAGGTGCCATCCAGCTCGGTAATCATAAAGATGCGGTCAAAGGCCAGGCCGCTGATAGTTGCCTGCGCGTGGGAGAGCGCCAGGCCGCGCATCGATTTTACCGGGTGAATAAAGAGTTGAGACAGAGTAATCACGGCGCCCTCCGTGGGAAGCAAATATAAGAGGGCAACTTTATGACATGCGTTGCGGATTAGCTATAATGCGCCACAATTTTCTTTTTACCTGATAAGTGACGATATGAATTCTCTGTTTGCCAGTACGGCGCGTGGGCTTGAAGAGCTGTTAAAAACTGAACTAGAAAACCTGGGGGCCCAGGGCTGCCAGGTGGTTCAGGGCGGCGTACATTTCCAGGGGGATACTCGTCTACTCTATCAAAGCCTGATGTGGAGCCGCCTGGCTTCGCGCATTTTGCTGCCGCTCAGCGAATGCAAAGTCTACAGCGATCTCGACCTTTATCTCGGCGTGATGGCGATCGACTGGCCGGCGCTGTTTGGGCCGGGTGCAACCTTTGCCGTGCACTTCAGTGGCCTGAACGAAACCATTCGCAACAGCCAGTACGGGGCGCTGAAGGTAAAGGATGCGATTGTTGACTCCTTCACCCGTAAAAACCTGCCGCGCCCGGATGTCGATCGCGAACAGCCGGACCTGCGCATTAACGTCTGGCTGAATAAAGATACCGCCAGCATCGCCCTGGATCTTAGCGGCGAAGGCCTGCACCAGCGCGGCTACCGCGATGCAACCGGTGCGGCTCCTATTAAAGAAACTCTGGCGGCGGCTATTGTGATGCGTTCCGGCTGGCAGCACGGCACCCCGCTGCTGGATCCTATGTGCGGTTCCGGCACGTTGCTGATTGAAGGGGCGATGATCGCCACCGATCGTGCGCCAGGCTTGCACCGTAAGCACTGGGGCTTCCTTAACTGGGCGAAGCATGATGCTGATGTCTGGAAAGAAGTGGTGACCGAAGCGCAGGTTCGCGCCCGTCGCGGCCTGACTGAATATCAGTCTCGCTTCTATGGTTCAGATAACGACAGTCGCGTGATTGAACGCGCCCGTGCCAACGCCCGCCGTGCGGGTCTGGCTGACGTTATCAGCTTCGACGTTAAGGATGTGGCGAACCTGACCAATCCGCTGCCGGAAGGCCCGGCGGGAACCGTTATCAGCAACCCGCCATACGGCGAACGTCTGGAAAGCGAGCCAGCGCTGATCGCCCTGCACAGCCTGCTGGGCCGCCACCTGAAAAACCAGTTTGGCGGCTGGCATCTGTCGCTGTTCAGCGCCTCGCCTGAACTGCTGAGCTGCCTGCAGCTGCGCGCCGACCGCCAGTTTAAAGCCAAAAACGGCCCGCTGGATTGTGTACAGAAAAACTATCAGCTGGCGGCTAATCCTGCCGGCGTTGCCTCGGCCAGCGGCCAGATTGCCGAAGATTACGCCAACCGCCTGCGTAAAAACGTCAAGAAACTCGACAAGTGGGCGCGTCAGGAAGGGATTGAATGTTATCGCCTGTACGACGGCGATCTACCTGATTACAACGTGGCGGTTGACCGCTACGGCGACTGGGTCGTGGTGCAGGAGTATGCGCCCCCGAAAACCATCGACCCAAACAAAGCCCGCCAGCGCCTGTTTGACGTCATCGCGGCAACGCTTGCGGTGCTCGAGCTGCCGACCAACAAGCTGGTGTTAAAAACCCGCGAACGTCAGAAAGGGAAAAGTCAGTACCAGAAAATGGGCGAAAAGGGTGATTTCATGGAAGTGAGCGAATATGACGCTCGCCTGTGGGTCAACCTGACCGACTATCTGGATACCGGCCTGTTCCTCGACCACCGTATTGCCCGCCGCATGCTGGGGCAGATGAGCAAAGGTAAAGACTTCCTGAACCTGTTTGCTTATACCGGGACAGCAACGGTACACGCGGGGCTGGGCGGCGCGAAAAGCACCACTACGGTAGATATGTCCCGCACCTATCTTGAGTGGGCAGAGCGCAACCTGCGCCTGAACGGCTTAACTGGCCGCGCCCACCGCCTGGTGCAGGCTGATTGCCTGGGCTGGCTGCGCGACAGCGACGAACAGTTCGATCTGATCTTTATTGACCCGCCGACGTTTTCTAACTCCAAGCGTATGGAAGACTCTTTCGACGTGCAGCGTGACCACATTGCGCTGATGAAAGATCTGAAGCGCCTGCTGCGTCGCGGCGGTACCATTATGTTCTCCAACAATAAACGTGGCTTCAAAATGGACTTCGCCGGTCTGGCGGAGCTGGGCCTGGTTGCACAGGAAATCACACAAAAAACGCAGTCGCAGGACTTTGCGCGCAACCGCCAGATCCATAACTGCTGGTTAGTCACTCACGAATCCCGGGATTAATAGTCATGTCATTAATTAGTATGCACGGTGCCTGGCTGTCGTTTAGCGACGCGCCGCTGTTAGATAACACTGAATTACATATCGAAGAAAACGAACGCGTTTGTCTGGTCGGCCGTAACGGCGCGGGCAAATCAACGCTGATGAAGATCCTCAACCGCGAAGTCCCGCTGGACGATGGTCGCATGGTTTATGAGCAGGATCTGATCGTCGCTCGCCTGCAGCAGGACCCGCCGCGTAACGTTGCGGGCACGGTGTATGACTTTGTGGCTGAAGGGGTGGAAGAGCAGGCGGAATACCTGAAGGCCTACCACGATATTTCCCACAAAGTAATGAGCGATCCGAGCGAGAAGAACCTCAACGAGATGGCTCGCATTCAGGAGATCCTCGATCATCAGGGTCTGTGGCAGCTCGACAGCCGTATTAACGAAGTGCTGGAGCAGCTTGGTCTGGAAGCGGATACCGAGCTTTCTGCGTTGTCCGGCGGCTGGCTGCGTAAAGCGGCACTGGGACGGGCGCTGGTCAGCTCTCCGCGCGTATTGCTGCTGGACGAACCGACTAACCACCTCGATATCGAAACCATCGACTGGCTGGAAGGATTCCTGAAAGAGTTCCAGGGCAGCATTATCTTTATCTCCCACGACCGTTCGTTTATCCGCAATATGGCTACCCGCATTGTCGATCTCGATCGTGGCAAGCTGGTCTCTTACCCTGGCGATTACGATCAGTATCTGCTGGCGAAAGAAGAAGCTCTGCGAGTGGAAGAGTTACAGAACGCTGAGTTTGACCGCAAGCTGGCGCAGGAAGAAGTGTGGATCCGCCAGGGCATCAAAGCGCGTCGTACCCGTAACGAAGGGCGTGTTCGTGCCCTGAAAGCGATGCGCCGCGAGCGCGGTGAGCGTCGTGAAGTGATGGGCAGCGCGAAGATGCAGGTGGAAGAAGCGAGCCGCTCAGGCAAAATTGTCTTCGAGATGGAAGACGTTAACTATCAGGTTGCCGGTAAAACGCTGGTGCGTGATTTTTCCGCGCAGGTGCTGCGTGGCGATAAAATCGCCCTGGTAGGGCCGAACGGCTGCGGCAAAACCACGCTGCTGAAGCTGATGCTGAGCCAGCTTCAGGCCGACAGCGGCCGCGTACACTGCGGCACCAAACTGGAAGTGGCCTACTTCGATCAGCACCGCGCCGAGCTGGATCCTGACCGTACCGTGATGGATAACCTGGCGGAAGGTAAGCAGGAAGTGATGGTGAACGGCAAGCCGCGCCATGTGCTGGGCTACCTGCAGGACTTCCTGTTCCATCCGAAACGCGCGATGACGCCGGTGCGTGCGCTTTCAGGTGGGGAACGTAACCGTCTGCTGCTGGCGCGTTTATTCTTAAAGCCAAGCAACCTGCTGATCCTCGATGAACCAACCAACGATCTGGACGTCGAAACCCTGGAGCTGCTGGAAGAGCTGATTGATGGCTACCAGGGCACCGTGATGCTGGTCAGCCACGATCGTCAGTTTGTCGACAATACCGTGACCGAATGCTGGATCTTCGAGGGCCAGGGCAAAATTGGCCGCTATGTCGGCGGTTACCATGATGCAAAAGGCCAGCAGGGTTCCGCTCAGCCGCTGCGTCAGGCTGCTGCGGCTAAATCCGAGAAGGTCGAATCGCAAAAAGCAGAACCTGTTAAACGTGCCAATAGCAAACTAAGCTATAACCTGCAGCGCGAATTAGAGCAGTTGCCTCAACGGCTTGAGCAGCTTGAAGCCGATTTAGGCACGCTGCAGGCGAAGGTTGCTGATGCTGATTTCTTCAACCAGCCGCATGATGTAACCCAAAAGGTTCTGGCGGAAATGGCCGCGGCTGAACAGGCTCTGGAAGAAGCATTTGAACGCTGGGAGTACCTGGAAGCGCTGAAAAACGGCTCGTAATCTAAGGAGAGTTACGATGTGTGCCACGCACCACCATCGCTCGCATATTCTGTGTCGACAATGTGATTTGCTGGTGGCGCTGCCCGCCCTGCAGGATGGCCACAAAGCCTCCTGCCCGCGCTGTGGCACTCCGTTGGTCACGCAGTGGTTTTTGCCGCGTCAGCGGCCAACGGCTTACGCTTTGGCGGGGCTGTTTATGCTGCTGCTGGCTAACCTGTTTCCTTTCATCAACATGAAGGTGGCCGGGATCAGCAGCGAAGTCACGCTGATGCAAATTCCCGGCGTGATGTTTTCTGAGGATTACGCCAGCCTCGGTACCTTCTTTCTGCTTTTTGTCCAGGCGGTGCCGGCTTTTTGCCTGATAACCATCCTGCTGTTGGTCAACCAGGCAAAATTGCCTTTTGGGCTTAAACGCTGGCTGGCGCGCGTGCTGTTCCAGTTGAAAAGCTGGGGCATGGCGGAAATCTTCCTCGCCGGGGTATTGGTTAGCTTCGTGAAGCTGATGGCCTATGGGGACATTGGCGTTGGCAGCAGCTTTATTCCCTGGTGCCTGTTCTGCATTTTGCAGCTTCGAGCTTTCCAGTGCGTGGACCGGCGCTGGCTTTGGGATGACATTGCGCCTATGCCGCCGGTACACCAACCGCTAAAAGTCGGCGTGTCGGGCATGAAACAGGGGTTGCGCTCATGCTCTTGTTGTACGGCTATCGTTGAGGCGGATACGCTGGTCTGCCCACGCTGCGGGACACACGGTCACGTTCGCCGCAGGCACAGCCTGCAGTGGACGCTGGCGCTGCTGGTCACCTCCATTATGCTTTATCTGCCGGCAAACATTTTGCCGATCATGGTCACCGAAATGCTGGGCAGCAAATATCCTTCCACTATTTTAGCCGGGGTGATCCTGCTCTGGAGTGAAGGATCTTATCCGGTGGCAATGGTGATTTTTATCGCCAGTATTATGGTGCCCACGCTAAAAATGATCGCTATCGCCTGGCTGTGCTGGGATGCAAAAGGGCACGGCAGGCGTGACAGCGAGCGAATGCACCTGATTTATGAAGTTGTTGAGTTTGTCGGCCGCTGGTCGATGATCGACGTGTTTGTGATTGCCGTTCTCTCCGCGCTGGTGCGCATGGGCGGGCTGATGAATATCTACCCGGCTATGGGAGCGTTAATGTTTGCGTGTGTGGTGATTTTGACGATGTTTGCTGCGATGACCTTTGACCCTCGCTTGTCCTGGGATCGCGCTGACGATGTAACTGATGAGGAGTCTTCCGAACATGGAAAATAAGCACGGCGAGGCGAAAGTGCAGAAGGTAAAAAACTGGTCGCCGGTTTGGATCTTTCCCATCGTAACGGCGCTGATTGGCGCCTGGATCCTGTTTTATCACTACAGCCACCAGGGGCCGGAAGTGACCCTGATCACCGCCAACGCAGAAGGGATTGAGGGTGGTAAAACCACCATCAAAAGCCGCAGCGTAGACGTCGGGGTGGTGGAAAGCGCACAGCTAACGGACGATCTACACCATGTAGAAATCAAGGCACGGCTAAATTCCGGGATGGAGAAGCTACTGCACAAAGATTCCGTGTTCTGGGTGGTCAAACCGCAGGTGGGGCGCGAAGGCATCTCCGGGCTCGGCACGCTGCTGTCCGGCGCCTATATTGAGCTGCAGCCGGGGACCAAAGGTGAACAGCCTGAGAATTATGCTTTGCTGGATGCTCCGCCGCTGGCACCACCTGATGCCAAAGGCATTCGCATTACGCTCGACAGTAAAAAAGCGGGCCAGCTTACTCCTGGGGATCCAGTGCTGTTCCGCGGCTACCGCGTAGGCTCGGTGGAAACCAGCACCTTTGATACCAATAAGCGAGCGATTAGCTACCAGCTGTTTATTGCGGCGCCAAATGACAGGCTGATTACCAGCAACGTCCGTTTCTGGAAAGATAGCGGCATCGCCGTGGATATGTCCGCCCAGGGGATGCGCGTGGAGATGGGGTCGTTAACCACACTGTTTAGCGGGGGCGTTAGCTTCGACGTGCCTGAAGGCTGGGAGTGGGGCAAGCCGGTTGAGACGGGCGCTGACTTCCAGCTGTTCGACGATCAGAAAAGCATTCAGGATTCGCTGTATACCAACCATATCGATTACCTGATGTTCTTCAAAGATTCTGTCCGTGGCCTGCAGCCAGGTGCGCCGGTGGAATTCCGCGGCATTCGCCTGGGGACGGTGGCACAGGTTCCGTTCTTCAACGATAAAATGCGTCAAAGCCTGAATGACGATTTCCGCATTCCGGTGCTGATCCGCATTGAGCCGGAACGTCTGAAAAATATGCTCGAAGATGGCGCGGATATTTCGACCAATCTGCAGGTATTGATCAAGCGTGGACTGCGTGCCTCGATGAAAACCGGGAGTCTGGTGACCGGGGCGCTGTTTATCGATCTCGATTTCTATCCGAAAGAGAAAGCGCTGGGCGATCTGCCTCAAATTGCGGGCTACCCGCTTATTCCAACGGTGAGCGGCGGCCTGGCGCAAATTCAGCAAAAACTGCTGGAGACGCTGGATAAAATCAACAACCTGCCGATTAACCCGATGCTGGAACAGGCCACGAATACGCTGGCTGAAAGCCAGAAAACCATGCGCCACCTGCAGCAGACGCTGGACAATCTGAACAAGATTACTTCCAGCCAGTCAATGCAGCAGCTACCGGAAGATATGCAGAAAACGCTTCGCGAGCTGAACCGCAGTATGCAGGGCTTCCAGCCTGGCTCTGCGGCCTATAACAAGATGGTGGCGGATATGCAGCGTCTTGATCAGGTGCTGCGCGAGCTGCAGCCGGTATTGCGCACGCTGAACGACAAGAGCAACTCGCTGATATTTGAAGCGAAGGATAAAAAGGATCCGCAGCCGAAGAGGGCACAACCATGAAAAAGTGGCTCACGCTAGCCGCCGTCTTAGCGCTTTCCGCCTGTAGCGGGAGCGACAATGGCAAGACGTACTATCAGTTGCCGCAAACTTCACAGCCTGCTATGCAGGCCGTGAGCCAGCCTGGAAGCCACTTACTGTGGGTCGATCAGGTCACCGTGCCTGATTTCCTGGCCGGTACAGGGGTGGTTTATCAGACGACCGATGTGCAGTATGTTATTGCCACCAGCAACCTCTGGGCCAGCCCGCTTGACCAGCAGCTGCGCAATGCGTTGGTCAGTAACCTCAGCAGCGCGTTGCCAGGCTGGGTGGTTGCCTCCCAGCCCCTGGGCCACGATCAGGATGCGCTGAGCGTGAATGTGACCGGCTTCCACGGCCGTTACGATGGCAAGGTCATTGTCAGCGGAGAGTGGCTCCTGAAGCGCCAGGGCGAGATTATTAAGCGCCCGTTCCATATCGAACTGAAGCAGCAGGATGACGGCTACGATGCCATGGTGAAAACCCTGGCTCAGGGCTGGCAGCAGGAAGCGAAGAGTATTGCTTCGGCGCTCACACGTCTTAATTGATAGGTAAAATGATTGGTACGAAAAAGCTGCGATTTTCACCTTCGGGTGGTCGCAGCTTTTCTTTTTTGCTGAACCGGTTAGCCGCAGAGGAGTCTCAGTTTTTGTCGAAAAGATAACCAGAATATCGCGGAAATATGACATTGGCGTGAATTTTGCGCATTGACGGTCACTGAATTTCGCGTTATTGCTTATCCGTGGTTGCACATTTTGTAATCACTGTTTTCTTTTCCACCAGACAATGTAATGAGGGAAACGAGGCATGAAGAGACAAAAACGAGATCGCCTGGAACGGGCACATCAACGTGGTTATCAGGCAGGTATCGCCGGACGCTCAAAAGAGATTTGTCCATATCAGACTCTGAATCAGAGGTCCTACTGGATGGGAGGCTGGCGAGAAGCCATGGAAGACAGGGCGGTTACTGCGTAATCACTGTCTCTTTAGAAAAAGAAACCTCCGCATCGCGGAGGTTTCGCCTTTTTGGACCTGTGTAAAACCGATCAGGGTTTAGGGAAAATCCAGACGTGCTGCTCTGGCAACTGAAGATGATGCGGCTGAGCATCACGCATATCATTGCCGTAGGCGCGAATCACGAAATCATCTCCGGAGGTGCGGAAGAGGTATTCCCAGCGGTCACCGAGGTACATACTAGTTAGCAACGGCAGCGTCATGCCGTTTTCCCCCGGCAGATCGGCAATGCGTACGCGCTCCACACGAATCACCGCCGTGCCTTCCTGCCCGGCCACTACGCCAGCCCCAGCTTTGCCCCAGAGCGCCCAGCCGCTGCCCTCAATGCGTGCTTTACCGTCGCGAACCTCAGTCACTTTACCGTTCAGGCGGTTATTACTGCCCATAAACTCGGCGGTGAACAACGTTTGCGGTGAGCCATACATCTCCTGCGGCGTGCCCTGTTGCTCGATTTTGCCGTTATTCAGCAGCAGGATACGGTCAGAAATGGCCATCGCTTCGTTCTGATCGTGGGTGACCATTAACGCCGACAGGCCGAGCTTGATAATCAGTTCCCTCAGGAAGACTCGGGCTTCTTCGCGCAGCTTCGCATCCAGGTTAGAAAGCGGCTCATCCAGCAAAATCACCGGCGGGTTATAAACCAGCGCGCGGCCAATCGCGACGCGCTGCTGCTGCCCACCGGATAGCTGATAAGGGTGGCGCTGGCCGAGGTGTCCAAGACCCAGCTGATCCAAAACGGCCTGTACGCGCTGGTTGATTTCCGCCGTCGCTACTTTACGCAGCTTGAGCGGGTAAGCGACGTTTTCAAAGACGGTTTTATGCGGCCACAGGGCATAAGACTGAAAGACCAGCCCGAGATTACGTTCTTCAGCCGGGATCTCTTTGCGGGATGCGCCGTCGTAAACGTTGCTTTTGCCGATAACAATGATGCCCTGAGTAGGTTTTTCCAGCCCGGCGACGGCGCGCAGCAGCGTCGTTTTGCCGCTGCCGGAAGGGCCAAGCAGAGACACGACTTCACCGCGTTTCAGCTCCATCGAAACGCCTTTCAGCACGGGGTTGTCGCCGTAGGTTAAGTGCAGGTTCTCGACCGATAACTCAATCATGTAATTTCACTCCAAAACGAAGGGCAATGCCGAGCCCTAACACCACGAACAGAATATTAATAAAGGAAAGAGCGGCGACAATATCGATGGCGCCTGCGGCCCATAGGGAAACCAGCATGGAACCGATGGTTTCCGTACCGGGGGAAAGCAGGTAGACGCCGGTGGAATATTCGCGCTCAAAGATCAGGAACATCAGCAGCCAGGAGCCAATCAGGCCGTAACGCGACAGCGGGATGGTGACGTGACGGGTAATCTGCCCGCGGCTTGCCCCGGTGCTGCGGGCGGCCTCTTCCAGCTCCGGCCCAACCTGCAGCAGGGTAGATGAGATAAGACGCAGGCCATAGGCCATCCACACGACGGTATAGGCCAGCCAGACGCTGAATATTGTGCTGCGCAGCGAGCGTAGCCAGACGATAAGATTATCCCGCAGCCACTGGGACCACGGCATACCGGAAAGCCAGCCGGACTTCAGAGCGTTATCCAGCCACATCGGCAGGAATAAAAACACCCACAGGAAGGCCAGACCGGCCAGCAGGCCAGGCACGGCACGAGGTACCAGTACGCTGTAGTCCAGGAAGCGGGTCACGTTGTCTGGCTTTCTGTGCATGGCGATGCCGATAAACAGGTAGCAAACCACCGCCAGCGCGCCGCCGATGACCCCGATCGCCATTGAGTTGACGATGGCCCGCAGCAGGTTGGGCTGTTCCCAGATAGTACGGAAGGTATTGAGCGACAGCTCATCCCACAGTGAAACGCCCACGCCCCAGTTGGAGATAAACGAGCGCAGGATAACGCCGATCAGCGGCACGCCGATGGTGACGGTCAGCCAGAACGCCACTACCGCGCCTGCAACCCAGCGCCATTTACCCAGCGGCAAGGCGCGAGCCTGAGAGGCTTTGCCTTTGACGGTGACAAAGCGGTTTGCCGTGCGCATCAGGCGGCGCTGCAGCATGACCAGCGGGATAGTGATACAAATCAGCACCACGGCGACGGCAGCCATCAGATGATAGGACGGCGTCCCAAGTTTATTGGTGAGCTTGTAGAGATAAGTCGCCAGCACCATGTTGCCTTCCGGGTCGCCCAGCACGAGCATCAGACCGAAAACTTCCAGCCCGAGGAAGAACAGCAACACGGTGGCATAAAGCATTGCCGGGCGCACCATCGGCAGGCTGACGGCGGTCATCACCTGAAGCGGCGTTGCGCCAGCGGTACGGGCGGCTTCTTCTACGTCGGAACCTACGCTGCGCAGCGCCGAGGAGATGTACAGATAGGCGTGGGGAACATGCGTCAGGCCTGCGATCACCACGATGCTCGACATGTCGTAGATATTCCACGGCACGAAGCCAAGAAGCGACTGCGCCCATAGGGAAAAGAAGCCAACCGGACCTGCGGCCACCACGTAGCCGAAGCCCAATACCATCGGCGACACAAAGATAGGCACCAGAATCAGCGGCTCAATGATGCGTCTGCCCGGCAGGTCAGTACGCACCATCAGGAAAGCCAGAATGCCGCCCAGCGGGATGGCAATCACCACCAGGCCAAAGGCCAGAATAAAGCCGCTCTTTAGCGCCAGGTAAAAATCAGAGTCGGTGAAGATAAATTCAAAAGATTCGAGGCTCCACTCCTTCGATGGGGAGAAGAAGGGGGCCGAGAGAAAACTCTGTATAACGATAAACGACAGCGGAATATAGATAACCAGCGCAGTTATCAGCACCACAATGCCGCGCGGCAGGCTTTGCCACTTTCTGCGTAATGCATCCATGTAACGATCCCTCAGGTCAGTTAGCCTGAATAGCCTAATGTGTTCGGGTTAAGCGAGGCGCAGCCGGGCGGCGCGCCTCATCAAAGGATTATTTCGAGGCGGCTTCGCGCCACTGTTTGATGTAGTCCAGGCGCTTTTTCTGCTGCAGGTATTCCAGCAGGGTTTCATCCACCGGAATCGGCTTCAGGGCGTTGCCGAGTTTTTTGGTCATGCCGTCGATGTCGTTGTCACCGTCGATATCATTACGGATGGAAGGAATATCCGCCTGATTAGCGAGGATGTTTTGCCCTTTTTCAGACAGCACGTAGTCGATCCACAGCTTTGCTGCGTTGCTGTTTTTTGCTTCATTGCTGATAAAGGAAACGCGTGACAGCACCAGGGTGTAGTCCTTCGGATAAGCAATGCCGAGGGAAGTGTCCGTTTTGGCGCGAGCTTCGGCGTAGGAGCCCAGAATGTTGAAGCCAATCAGGTTTTCACCCGAGGAGACTCGCTCCATCATCGTGCCGGTCGAGGACTGAACCGAAAGGCCGCCTTTGGCTACTTCTGCGAGAGTCTGGAAGTAATTTGGATCGGCCTTGTGATCCTGTACCGAAAGCATAAAGCCGAGACCGGATTTTTCAATATCGTAGGTAGTGACTTTTTTGCTGAATTTTTCGGGCTGGCTGGCGATAAGTTTGGCCAATGCTGCATGGCTGTCAGGCACTTCATTGGCCGGGATCAGGCGTTTGTTGTAGATAAAAATCACCGGCTCATAGGTGGTGCCGTAGGCCTTGTCTTTCCAGACTGCCCACTTCGGCAACTGGCCTTGCTCAGGGGATTTGTATTCCTGGGCATAGTCGGTGGCGAGCTTTAATGCCGTGTCCATGGAGGAACTCCAGACCACGTCACCGCTGGTACCGCCGGCGGCCTGCTCGCTGATATAACGGTTGTACAGCTCGGTGCTGTTCATGTCGTTATATTCTACTTTGATGCCCGGATATGCGGCCTCAAAACCCTGAATAAGCGGGGCCGCGGTTTTGGTGTCGGTGGTGGAGTAGAGCACCACTTTGCCTTCTTTGGTCGCGGCATCGATGATTTTTTGATAATCCGCCGGGTAGCCCTGAGGCACGGCAGAAAACGCGGAGGTAGAGAGCAGCACGGCAGAAGCAAGGCAAGATATACGTAACTTATTCGACATTATTGTTAACCTCTAGTTACATTTGAGAAACTAAAAATCAACATAACGCATAACGTTTTTCAGACAAGAGGGGGCGTTTTTTATCTTCACGATTTGTGATTTCGAACGTTGTTTAAGCAATTAACGCCATAAAAACCACGGCAAGAAAGCGTCACTCAGGCGGACGACAGAAACAAAAAAGCACCCACTGCGAACAATGAGTGCTTTCGAGGTGAAGCCAGATACAGCGGTATTAGAAAGCAGAGGTGTCTTTGAAAAGACCTACTTTCAGGTCGGTTGCGGTGTAGATCACACGGCCATCAACCAGCACTTCACCGTCAGCCAGGCCCATGATCAGGCGGCGATTCACGACGCGTTTGAAGTGAATGCGGTAGGTGACTTTCTTCGCGGTAGGGAGAACCTGACCGGTAAATTTCACTTCGCCCACGCCCAGCGCGCGGCCTTTGCCTTCGCCACCGAGCCAGCCGAGGTAGAAACCAACCAGTTGCCACATGGCATCAAGGCCCAGGCAACCAGGCATCACTGGGTCGCCAATGAAGTGGCAACCAAAGAACCACAGGTCAGGGTTAATATCCAGCTCGGCTTCCACGTAACCTTTGTCAAAGTTACCGCCGTCCTCGGTCATCTTGACTACGCGGTCCATCATCAGCATGGAAGGTGCAGGTAACTGCGGGCCTTCAGCCCCAAACAGTTCGCCACGCCCTGAGGCAAGAAGATCTTCTTTCGTATAGGATTCGCGTTTATCTACCATGTCTACAGTAAGCCTTTTTATAATGAAGCACGCAGGTTAGCTAACACGTGTACGCTCAACAAGTCCGATCAGTTGTGGTTGAACCAGTTGAGCCAGCGTAGCGGCCACGGAAAGCGCTGGCGAACATCCGGCGCCGACGCCTGAGCAATACGCTCCTGCACCGCACGCATCAGGGTGTTTTGCCCTTCGCCATCCCACGGGAGATTGGTTAATAACGGCAGGGCATCAGCCACGTCGTCAATTGCCCAAATCGAGAATTTATCTTGCTCGACGGCCTCCAGGACATCTTTATGCAGCGACAGGTGACGCACGTTCGCCAGAGGAATAATAACGCCCTGGGCGCCGCTAAACTCACGCTGCTGACAAATGCGGAAAAAACCTTCTATTTTTTCATTCAGCCCGCCAACGGGCTGTACGCGGCCGAACTGATCCACAGAGCCGGTGATCGCGATGTGCTGATAAATCGGGACGTTGGCCAGGGCACTTATCAGGGCGCAAAGCTCAGCCATGGAGGCGCTGTCGCCGTCCACTTCGCTGTAGGATTGCTCGAAGGTAAGGGACGCTGAAAACGGGATTTGTTGGTCAAGCTGCAGCTCTGACATCAGAAATGCCTGCATGATCATCATCCCTTTGGCGTGAATGTTGCCGCCAAGTTCGGCCTTGCGCTCTACGTCCGTAAACTCCCCGTCACCGACGTGAACCACGCAGCTAATACGGGAAGGTTCACCAAAGGCCCGTGGATGACCAGGGAATTCAATGACCGACAGCGCGTTAATCTGGCCAATCATTTCGCCTTCGGTTTCAATCAGGATTTGCTCCATCAGGATTTCATCCTGCATGCGCTCGGCCAGGAAACCTTCGCGCCATTCACGCTGGTCGAGCATTTGTTGGAGCTGTTCGGCGTTAAAGCTGCCTTCTTCAGTAAACGGCGCGACTTCACGCAGCTGGCGTGAAATCCAGGAAGGGCAGAGCGGCAGCATTTCCTGATCGCCCGTGTAGCGGACGGCCTCACGAATCAGCGGTTGCCAGGCATCAGCGGCAGGTGCAGGCAATGACTTCTCAGCGGCAATGGCATAGATCCACTGACACCAAAGCGCCATTTCATCGGCAGAAGCAATTTGCAGATTATCTTCAAATTCACTGTAGATAGCGGCTGCAGCCAGATCCATCTCCATTTCCTGGAAATCAGCCAGCGAGTCACGCTCGCCAACCAGGACGAGTTTGAAGTCCAACGCTAATGACGGGATTTTTACCGGCAGCGGGCGAGTTTCGTCAGGTGAAATCCAGTCGAAACGGCCCTGAGTCATGATTTGTTTCAGGCGCAGCCACAGCAGCGGCTGGGCAAGGACGCTACGCATCGACAACACCAGCACGCCGCCGTTCACGCGATGGATCAGGCCGGGTTCCAGCGACACCTCGCCAGCAAACTGCCGCACGCAGCCGAACAGTTGCTCCGGCTCAACCCAGTCAGCGGCAATGACTTCTCGGCTTGACGCAAAGTTATCGTCAGCGTTCTCGGCCGGGCGCAGGGTGACCCGGCTACCTTCAATGAGATAATGTCCGCCGATGATTTCTTCGGCTTCATCATGGGATGCTTCAACGGCCGCGGCGATAAGATCCAGATACTCTTGTTCTTCCGGGGCTTTTATCAGCATCAGATCGACGGAAGAAACGGAAAGGTTGAGTTGCTCAATCCCGTAAACTAAACGAGGTTGAACCGCAGAGAGAGGGGCAGAGTCGGTATCATAAGGCTGTGCAAAAATTTCCTGATAGCTTTCGGTATCAGGCACCAGGGCACGCCAGTCAAGTCGATTAGTCGTCAAAGTCGCTATATTTTTTAATGAGATGTCAAAGGCGCGATTATACAAGAATCGCTCGGGTAGCACACGGATAAAGCAGTAACACAGTTTTATCCCTCTCACAGCTTTGATTTTCAGTTCAGCGAATGGCAGAAAAACTGTTATTCTGAACTAAGTTACACGGTCACACTGAGATCACAATGAAATATCAACAGTTGGAAAATCTCGAGAGCGGCTGGAAGTGGAAGTATCTGGTTAAGAAGCATCGCGAAGGGGAATTAATCACGCGATACATTGAGGCCAGTGCAGCCCAAGAGGCGGTAGAGCAGCTCCTGACGCTGGAGAATGTGCCGGTTCTGGTTCAGAGCTGGATTGATCAGCACATGAACCCGGCGCTGCATAACCGCATGAAGCAAACGATTCGTGCCCGGCGTAAAAGGCATTTCAACGCTGAGCATCAGCATACCCGTAAAAAATCCATCGATCTGGAATATCTGGTCTGGCAGCGTCTGGCCGGGCTTGCACAGCGCCGCGGCAATACGCTTTCGGAAACGGTTGTTCAACTGATTGAAGATGCGGAGCGCAAAGAGAAGGTGGAAAACAAGATGTCGACGCTTAAGCAGGATCTGCAGGCCATGCTCGGTAAAAAATAAAGCACTGAAAGGGTGTACGACCTCACCATCGTAAAATATCAGACAATAAAAAACCCCGCCATGGCGGGGTTTTTGTTCAAGGAAGGGTAACTTATGCCGCAGGCTGAGTTACAACTTCTTTGATACCTTTAACTTCGATCTCAACACGACGATCTGGAGCCAGGCAGTCGATCAGTTTAGCTTTAGGCGCTACGTTGTCACAGGTGTTGCCAGTAACTGGGTTAGCTTTGCCCATGCCACGTGGAGAGATTTTGTTCGCTGGGATACCTTTAGAGATCAGGTAATCAACAACGCTCTGTGCACGTTTTTCAGACAGTTTCAGGTTGTACTGCTCGGAACCGATACGGTCGGTGTAGCCCAGAACAACAACGGAACCATCTTTAGGATCCAGGTTGCTCAGCTGGGTGTACAGCTGATCCAGTGCCTGCTGACCTTCTGGTTTCAGAGTTGCTTTGTTGAAGTTGAACAGAACGTCAGACTTCAGAGTGAAGTGCTTGGTCTGTACTTCTGGAGCTGGAGCCGGAGCCGGAGCTACAACTGGTGCAGCTTCTTCCTGCTGGCCAAAGCGGTAGGAAACACCTACGCTCAGCATGCCGTTGTCAGGACGAACGCCAACGGTCTGTGCATCACCGATGTTGTTAACCCACTGGTATTCCAGACGGGTAGCGATGTCACGGGTAACTGCCCACTCAACACCACCAGCGAATACTGGGGAAACACCGGTGTCGTGGTTTTTACCAGCGATGGTGTTTGTAGAGTCTGCACGCCATACCATGCCGCCCAGACGGGTGTAGATGTCCAGGTCGTCAGTGATTGGGTAACCCAGTTTGGTGGTCAGCTGTACGCCCTGAGCTTTGAAGGCACCGCTAGTTACGCTGCCTTTGTAAGGCATACGGCCAAGCCAGTCGTAACCCATTTCAAAACCAACGTACGGGTTAACCTGATAACCACCGAAGGCACCAGCGCCCAGCTGGCTTTCGTGGGTGTTACCGTTGTTTTGCAGGTCCTTGTTATACCAGCCGGTATCGTGGAACTGAGACCAGCCCAGTTTACCACCTGCATACCAGGTGTTATCTTTCGGTGCGGCCTGCGCTACGGTAGCGAAGCCAGCCAGTGCCACTGCAATCGCGATAGCTGTCTTTTTCATTTTTTGCGCCTCATTATCATCCAAAAGGCCATGAGCTCTAAACCAATTTAAAGCCCAGGGTTAAATCCTTCGCCCGGGTTTACGCTCAATTGTTACTCTACCGATATATCGGTGTTATGAAGAGCAACCCTGGCGAGGTAAAGTCTACAACGTAGTTGGAAAGTTACAAGTGTGAAGTCCGTCAGGCATATGAAAAAAAACGACTTGCATACATATTTTTTTACAGAATGGACCGTTTTTTGAACGAAGAACGCATTCGTTGAACCCCATCAAACCGCCATATGGCGGGCATTTTTGAGTCATGGCAGCGAATTATATGGCGTGATTAAAAAATTCCAGGATTTCTCCTAAATTTACTTAATGATACAAACTAGAATGAATTTTTAGGCCATTTCGTGGTCTTGAACCGGATATTCCCGTACTGGTTGGACGCATAATAAAGCCCATTGCATTGCCAGCTTCGGCTGCTAGCGTGAGCCGTAAATGTTCTTCATCTGTTAATTCTTCTGGCAGCCAGCCGATCACAACGCTGTAATTTCCCGTCTGTAGAGCTTTCACCATTACATCAACGGTGCAAAGAGGATCTAACTGATTTGCCTGCATCACTTTTGCCAGCGGCAGCCCGGCCGCCTGGAGCCATGTGCGGCTGAGTTTTTGCTGTGGTGTCAGCCATAGCTGCCAGCGAGATTGTTGTCCCAGCTGCTGCAATAAAGGTAGCAGAATAAACTGCGTAACCCAGGGGCTCTCTTCACTGTAGACCACTTCACTGATTAACCCCTGTACGCTGTTATCAGAGAGGGACTGTGCAGGGGAGTGCGCAGTAACTGCAACATGACGAAAGTGAGTTTGAACATTATGTGAGTGCATAGTGAGTCCCGCCTAATGGGTTACTGTATGCATGTACAGTAATGCCTGTGCGAACAAAGATCAACCGGAATTTCGGAAAGTGTCTCGCATTTTCCGTATGCAAAATCGATACGGGTGAAATTGTCATTGCCATTATCTTTAACCTTACTTATTTTCTGGTATTAGGAGGGCGAGTAACCCGAGCAGCTATTTACCAGTTGATATATAAGGACATATTATGAAAAAAGTGACATTTTTTAGAATTCATAAATCACGGGAATATCTTTCGTCGCTGGGTAAAATCGGTTATCGACCGTTATTTGGTGGTTATAGTCTGATGGTCGAAGGTGTTGTCTTTGCTATGGTAGCGGAAGGGGAGCTTTACCTTCGGGCCAGTGAACAATGTGCCGATTATTTCATCAAAAAAGCGTCTCCACCGCTTATGTACAGTAAGCGTGGGCTTCCAGTCGCACTGAATTACTATCGTGTTGATGAAGAACTTTGGGAAAATCCCGATAAACTTGTCCAACTCTCTTTCCTGGCGTTAAGAAGCGCTCAACGTGAGAAATCGCAGAGTAAAGTGCGTTCTCGCCGCCTTAAGGATCTCCCCAATCTTTCCCTGAATATCGAAGTTATGCTGCGTGAAGTGGGTATTAATGATCCCCAAACGCTACGGCGCTTTGGTGCCAAGCGGTCGTGGTTGAAACTACGCAGTACAAGGAAAACGGTAGGTATTAAAGTGTTGCTTGCGCTTGCGGGGGCCATACGTGGTGTTCATGAGGCTGTATTGCCTGCAGATGTTAGAAAAGAACTGACGGACTGGTGGCGCTGCTATGAGCAGCGCCACCAGCCTTACTCGGAGCACTGAGAGATTTGTTGCTGAAGACGTGAGATCTCAGGCAGAAGAGCAATTAATAACCCAATTTGTTGCAGAACCAGGGGTTCTTTGGTCTCTGCCCGAGTCTCAAGCTGTGAGATGCGGGTAGAGAGCCCTGTCAGAGCATCTTTAACGCGTCCTTCATCGACTGGCAGGTGGTGTAGGGCATCATCAACATAGCAAACGGCGTCATCAAGCAACATTAACGTATCACCATGGTTGAGTTTTTCCCTGTGTGCGCCTAATGCAGAGATATAGCTGTTAAACGAGTGGTTCAGGCAAAGCAGACGGAACGCCGCTTCCCGCATATCAACGGAGACTCGAGGCTCGGAAGACATATTTGAAACCACGGAGGCCAGCTCTGCGTCTCTGTTATGGGCATCACGCCGGGCGATGCGATATTCCAGGCGGTTATCACGTCCCTGGTGGTACTGCTCAAGAATTGCATCCAGATAGCGACAATTGGCGTTGAACGCACGTTCAACGACTCGTGAAAGCCGGCGGAATCGCCAGTCAGGCCAGATGAAACTCACCGCCGCCCAGGCTATTGCGCAGCCTAAGAGTGTATCAATCACGCGCGGGAGAGCAACTTCAAAACCTTCTCCCAACAGGTTAAAGCATAGCAACACTAACAGCGTAATAAACATGGTCGCATGGGCGTATTGCACATTGCGAAAGGCGAAGAACAGTACGCCGGTAATGACGATCAGTATCAGTTGGCCTTCGAGAGACGGGACAAGCCAAAGCAAGGGCAGGCCAACGGCTACCCCAACCAGCGTGCCGATGATACGCAGCGCTAAGCGTCGCCTGGTTGCACTGTAGTTGGGCTGGCAGACAAACAAGCTGGTCAGAAGTATCCAGTAACCATGCTGCAAACCCGTAAACTGAATAAATGCATAGCCCACACAGAGAACCAGGGACATCCGCACCGCGTGACGAAAGAGTGCGGATTCAGGTGTGAGGTTAAGCTTTAGCCGTTGCCAGATATCATCGAAGCCGGTCAGCTTGTCGTCGGATAAACGATTCTCGGGATCGTTCTGCGGCTCAGCAATCGCCTGTTCTGATTCAATGTTTGCCAGTTGTGCATCAATTGCCCTCAAATTCGTAATCAGAAAGCCTAACGCTTTTATCTCTGAGGTGGTTGCATTGCTGGCACGAATTCGGTCCAGAGCGGAGTCCAGATGAGTAAATGCGCGTTCAAATCGTGGGTCGTGCTGATAAGGGACTCGCAGCAGGATAGATCGAGAGAGCTGCTGACAGGCCTGTGATTGCATCGTGAGCAGACGCTGAAAGCGGAACATCACGTCGCTATAGCGAAACTTATCGCGCAAAGCCTGGTACTGAATATGAGATGAACTCGCCCGTTCGTGAATATCCTGGGCTACGAAATAATAGTGAAGTGTTCGACGAGTGCCTCTCTGCCCTCGATCGCCGCGAAGGCGAGTTAGCAATGAGCTTTTCGTCTGGTTTAGCGTGGTGACTAATTGGCTGTTAGCCATAGCCAACTGGAGCATTGGAGCCTGGCTTTCTTCTTCGATATCAGGATCAAACAGCGCTGCTTTAATTTCCAGAAAGCTCGCGAGGCTTTCATAACAGCGTGCCAGGTTGTCTTGCAGCGGGCGAATAGGGAAAATCAAATGGCCTGCTAACGTCAGCAGGTTGTACCAGACTGCGCCGGCTAAAAGGAACAACGGTTGCTGATACCAGTGCTCGTAGAGGGAAATACCGAGCATCGTGTAGATAGCAATCAGCAATGCACCAAAGGCGATGGTGGCATAGCGTTGGCCCAGCCCTCCAAGAAGGATAAATCCGCTGGTGGAGACTGTTAAGCCCACGGCAAACAGCCACGGCCAGGGAAACAGGAGTTCAACAGACGCTGAAGCAATGAAAAAGCTGATTAAAGTGATCAGTAAATTTCGTAGCCTACCACTTACCCGGTCGTCGAGATCGGCCAGGGCGGCAGCCACAACGCCAAGCGTGAGGGGAATCGTCAGCTTGACTTCACCGAGCCACCACGGCAGTGCCGCAGTGCCTGCAAGGGCAATAAAAATGCGCAAGTTGTAAAGCCAGACGCTGTTCCAGGTGTAACGACGTACCAGTGGGCTTAGGGTCAGCACAACGGCTCCTTACTGGAAACGGCGACGTGCGTTGGATTCGCGTGCTGCTCTTGCCACTTCGACCGGAACAACCCGACGACCAACGGGCCATAACGCAATGGCAGCAATCTTGAAGTTCGCAATCCCTACAGGGATCCCAATAACGGTAATACACTGCGCGATGCCCGCCATGATATGCATAATGCACAGCCACCAGCCGAAGAAGATCAGCCAGAGCACATTCAACAGGGTCCCTCCCGTATTGAGCAGCGTATTTTTACCCTCTGGATTAAGCTCATCCACATGAATGGCTTCATTGCCGTAGGGCACAAAGGAAAGCTTGGTGATTTCCCAACAGGATCGCGTCAGTGGTAGGGTGAAAATCAGTACAATACTCACCAGCGTGGCAAATAGCCATGAGAGGGTGGTCAAAAAGCCACCCAGCACGAAGTTCAGAACATTAAGTACGGTACGCATAGTGACGCTTCCCTGACAGAAAAAAAAAGTGTGATTAACCGCAGAAATTATAACGCGTTTTTACTCTGGAGCGTCATTCCTTCGGCAGTTAAACTTGAGCCATAACTCTTACATTGGATCGGGCAACGTAATGGAACTCAAAGCAACTTCTCTTGGCAAGCATTTAGCTCAGCACCCTTATAATCGGGTCAAACTGCTGCCTGCCGGCGTTGAGGTTAAAGGCGATCGCCACGAATATCTTATTCCATTCAACCAGTTAATAGCGATTAACTGTAAACGTGGCCTTGTTTGGGGAGAGCTGGAATTCGTTCTTCCTGATGACAAAGTGGTTCGCCTGCACGGTACCGAATGGGCGGAGACTCAGCGCTTTTTCCATCATCTGAGTTCGCTCTGGCTTAACTGGAGCACGGAGATGAGTGAAGTTGCCGCCGAAGTATTAACCGCTCAACGAGAAGAGATTGCTCAGCGCACTCGCAAAGAGGTGTGGTTCCGTCGAAGTGATATGCAGGCGTTACAAGATAACCTGCGTGCAGCTATCTCTGCCCTCCCGCTGCCGCATGCCCGGCTTGGTGAGTTTGAAAACTGCCGGGAAGCGTGGGCTATATGTAAAGCCTGGCTTGAACAAGGTGAAGAGCGCCGTCACCAGCGTAATAGCGCTTACACCGAACGGATGCTGGAAAAATATGCCGCTTTCTTTGAGCAGGTTGAAAGTTCGCCGTTGAATCCGTCTCAGGCTCGTGCCGTGGTGAATGGCGAAGATTCGCTCCTGGTGCTGGCTGGGGCGGGTAGCGGCAAAACCTCCGTTCTTGTGGCGCGTGCCGGATGGTTGTTACAGCGTGGTGAAGCAACAGAGGAGCAGATCCTGCTTTTAGCCTTTGGTCGTCAGGCCGCACAGGAAATGGATGAACGTATAGCCAGCCGCCTTAATACTGAAGCGATTTCTGCCAGAACTTTCCATTCGCTGGCGCTGCACATTATTCAACAGGGGAGCAAAAAAGTCCCTCGAGTCAGTGAGCTTGAGAGCGACACAGCGGCTCGCCATCAGTTGCTGATCGACAGCTGGCAGCAGCAATGCCGTGAGAAAAAAGCAATGGCCAAAGGCTGGCGGCAGTGGCTTAGCGAAGAGCTTGAGTGGGATGTTCCGGAGGGTGAATATTGGCAGGACAAACGTCTGGCGAAGCGGCTTGCCAGCCGGCTCGACCGCTGGCTCGGCCTGATGAGGATGCACGGAGGCTCACAGGCTGAAATGATAGAGAGTGCGCCAGAAGAGGTCAGAGAACTCTTCACTAAGCGTATTAAGCTGATGGCGCCATTGTTAAAAAGCTGGAAAGCCGCCCTGAAAGCCGAAGAGGCGGTAGATTTCTCCGGGCTGATTCATCAGGCAATTAATGTGCTCGAGAAGGGGCGTTTTATCAGCCCGTGGAAGCATATCCTTGTTGACGAGTTTCAGGACATTTCCCCCCAGCGGGCCGCCTTACTGGCTGCTTTAAGACGGCAGAACTCCCATACTTCGCTTTATGCCGTCGGAGATGACTGGCAGGCAATCTATCGATTTAGCGGCGCGGAAATGACGCTCACAACGGCGTTCAGTCATCATTTTGGGGAAGGTGACAGCTGTGCGCTGGATACTACGTATCGTTTTAACGACCGAATCGGCGAGATTGCCAACGGTTTTGTGCAGCAAAATCCGTATCAACTGCGTAAGCCGCTCAATAGCCTCTCCAAAGGGGACAAAAAAGCGGTAACTCTGCTTGCTGATGACAGGCTCGACGATCTGCTGGACAAACTCAGTGGGTATGCCTTGCCCGAACAGCGAATTTTGGTGCTGGCGCGGTATCACCATTTGCGCCCTGAAAGTCTGGAAAAAGCCTCGACACGATGGCCTAAGCTCAATATCGATTTTATGACTATCCATGCCAGCAAAGGGCAGCAGGCGGACTATGTGATCATTCTTGGTTTGCTGGAAGGAAAGGAAGGTTTTCCGGCGCCCGCGCGGGAGTCAATCATGGAGCAGGCGCTCCTGCCACAGCCGGAGGATTTCCCGGATGCAGAGGAGCGGCGTTTACTTTATGTCGCGCTGACGCGAGCACGGCATCGGGTCTGGCTTATGTTCAACAAGCAGGAACCTTCAGTCTTTGTTGAGGCACTGAAGCGGCTGGGTGTACCCGCATCTAATCGCCCGTGATTATTTCAGGCGTTCATTCAGGTAGCGTTGGTAATCCGGGATAAGAATATCCACGCTCTCATTGAAGCCCGGTGAGTGAATAATAAAGTCTGCGGTAGAGAGGTTGGTGGCGACCGGGATATTCCAGACGGTCGCCAGGCGCAGCAGGGCCTTAACGTCTGGGTCGTGAGGAACGGCATTGAGCGGGTCCCAGAAGAAAATCAGGACATCAATTTTGCCTTCGGAAATTAAGGCACCTACCTGTTGGTCGCCCCCCATTGGGCCACTGAGCATGGCGTTGACTTCAAGCCCTGTTGCTCTCTGAATTAAATTACCCGTTGTCCCGGTGGCATAGAGAGTGTGGTTGGCAAGCGTTGCTTTATGGCGTTGTACCCACTTCAAAAGCGCGTCCTTACAGTGATCGTGGGCAACCAGTGCGATATGTTTTTTTACCGCAAGGGTGCGGGTTGTTAGTTCCATTCTTTTTTCCTGGGTAGTTTTAGGCTGCTAACAGATTACTAAAAGCGCCAGGGGCTGCAAGAGCAGAACGTCAAAAAAGCGAGGTATCTCGAGGCATTGCTATGGGGTGGGCGTCTCATTTGCCCAGCGTAAAAAACGCGCCCGTGTCGGATTATCGGCCTGACTGAACCAGTATCTCAGCCGTTGCTCTGTCAGCACTTCAGACTGCGCCGGTGGAAGGTCTGGATTAGCCTGGGCAAATTGCAGAATGCCTTCGTTGGCCATGCGGTTTGCGAATCCGGGCATTGACGCTTTTTTTCCTGATTTGTTATAGCGCTGTGTCTCTTCTTCATAATCCGTTCCGGTTGGATCGGGTTTTATCTCCAATATATCGGTTCGGATGGGAATGGGGTGGGCCTGGCCGTCCAGCAGCTTAATTTGAAAGGTAGTTCCAGAATGATTAGGATCTTTTAGCGGTAGAACAATATTGACCTGATCTATCTCTTTGGTATCAAAACTGATCACTATCGGTGGGGATACCCCAGAAGACCGGCTGCGTGCGTTGTTTAATTTTTTTTCAATGCGCAGAACCAACTGATGTGGCCCATTATCTATTTCAATGCTGTCTGCCCCTTTAAGGAGCGAGCTGGAAACTCTTTTACCATCCAGAACCAGTAGATCCACATCGGTGGAAAGGCGCAGCGTGGTTCCCCATACCAGGGTTGGTAGCATCAATATTAGCCCTGCAAGTGGCAGACCTGCTCTCATTTCACTCTCCCTGGTGAACATGCTGAATGGATATTTCAAAGTTTTTCCTGAGACCCATTTATTAACATATAGACATATTTTCAGAAATTGCGCGCCTGAGTTTCCAGTAGAAAGATGGCTGGGTGACGGGCTTTGGCATACACTTCAGACAACATCTTAGGGGGCGCTATGAAACAAAGTGATATCGAAAATATCCTGAAAACCACCCGTACCATTGCGCTGGTGGGGGCCAGCGACAAGCCCGATCGCCCGAGTTATCGGGTGATGGATTACCTGCTCAAACAAGGTTATGAGGTTATTCCCGTGTCGCCGAAGGTCGCGGGTAAAACGCTGTTAGGGCAGCAGGGCTATGCCACGCTTGCGGACGTACCAAAGAAAATTGATATGGTCGATGTGTTCCGTAATTCTGAGGCTGCCTGGGGTGTGGCGCAGGATGCCATCGCCGTGGGAGCGAAAACGCTATGGATGCAGCTTGGCGTGATTAATGAGCAGGCTGCGGTGCTGGCGCAGAATGCGGGATTAAGCGTTGTGATGGATAAATGCCCGGCGATCGAAATTCCTCGTCTTGGGCTGGCGAAATAAGAAAAACCCCGCGTCGGCGGGGTTTTTTATCAGTTACGCAGGCGTGGGGCCTGAAGCTGTTGGCGTATCGAGGCAGCCAGTTCGTCCATCGACGGCTGTTCAGGGTGCTCGTCGTCATCTTCAGAACTGAGCTGAGCTTCGGCGAGATAGGTATGAATCGCCTGGCCATCCTCATCTTCCATGACAACGTGGTACCACGGCGCCGCGCGGAGTGCGCTATTGTCGGCCAGATCGTCTTCCTGTGGCTCATCGAGCGAATACTCGGGGTCAATGTCGACCACTACGCCCAGATAGCCCAGTAAAGAATGGCGAACCTGCTGGCCAATACCGAATTTGCTGGCAATCATAGTCACCTCCCGGGAACATTACTCTGCATACGAATATGCGGGCAATTTCCGCCTTTTCAAGCTACATGACTCGACAGGCAAACCCTTTCAGATACAGCCCTTCCGGGTAGGTTGCGATCACCGGGTGATCGGCCGCCTGACGGAACTGCTCTATAAATTGTACATCACGCCCGGCATCTACGGCGGCATCGGCGATGATTTTTTGGAATAAATCTGTGGTCATCAACCCGGAGCAAGAGAACGTCATCAGAATGCCGCCTGGGTTCAGTAACTGAATCGCTAACATGTTGATGTCTTTATAGCCCCGGCATGCGCCCGCCAGCTGGTTTTTGTTTTCAACAAATTTAGGTGGATCCATTACGATGACGTCGAATTTCTCGCCCTGGTCGCGATATTTGCGCAGTAGCTTGAACACGTCGTCACGAAGAAACTCGGCTTTGCTGAGATCAAGCTTGTTCAGCTCTACGTTTTTTCTGGCGATATCCAGCGCGTCCTGAGAGGTATCCACGCTTACTACCTGGCTGCAGTTACCCATCAACGCAGAAACCGCAAAACCACCGGTGTAGGAGAAGCAGTTCAGGACGCGTTTATTATCGACGTAGCGGCGAGTGGCGAAACGGCTGTCTCGCTGATCGAGGTAGTAACCTGTTTTATGCCCGCCCTGAATGTCTACCAGCAGCTTCATGCCATGTTCTTCAATAGGCAGCAGGGCAGGAGGCAGTTCACCGCTGACCGGCCCCTGAGTCAAAGCCATGCCTTCTTTCTTACGCACGGTAACATCGGAACGATCGTAAACAGAGCATTCAGGGTAGAGAGACTGCAGGGCGGCAACGAGGGCCGGGCGCTGATATTCTGCGCCGGCAGACAACAGCTGCAGCACCAGGAAGCTGCCAAAACGATCGATAGTGACGCCCGGTAAACCGTCAGATTCACCGGCGATCAGGCGGTAGCTGTCCAGCCCATCACGCTTAGCCAGCCAGTCTCTCCACTGCTGGGCTTGCTGCAGGCGGCGGGTAAAGAAGGCGATATCAATACTTTCAGCCTGATCAAAGGTCCAGACGCGGGCGCGGATTTGTGATTCAGGGGAATATGCCGCGCGGGCTAGCCACTTGCCCTGGCTGTCCACCACATCAACTGTTTCACCGAGACTGGCCTTACCTTCCAGGCGCGCAACAGCCCCAGAGAAAACCCATGGATGACGGCGCAATAACGACTTCTCACGCCCTTTGGCTAACACTAAACGTACGCTCATAATTTATTTGCTGCTTCGCTAAGAAATGGGCGCCATTTTCCGGTTTAGGGCCGCTAATTGCAATTTATTCACGTGGGGGCCTCACAGAGTGGGTTACTGCCAAAGAAAAAAAGACCGGGTTTGTTAGACTTAGAGCTGTTTTGCGCGTTCAGGTGGAGGTAATGATGAATACAGAAAAACAGTGCGTGAAGTGTTGGGTACACGGTATGGTTCAGGGCGTGGGCTTTCGTTACAGCACTCAGCGTGAGGGCGAAAAGCTTGGCTTAACCGGCTATGCCCGTAACCTGGATGATGGCAGCGTGGAGGTGGTGGCCTGCGGAGAGGCGGAGCAGGTTGAAAAGCTGCTGGCGTGGCTAAAAGCCGGCGGGCCACGCAGCGCAAGGGTTGATAAAGTTCTGACTGAACCACATCAACCCGAACGCGAATGGGTCAACTTTGGTATCCGCTACTAGATACACTTCACCGGTTTGGGCAGGCCAGCGATTTTTGTGGCCTGTTTGGCCGGGCCTTTCGGGAACAGGCGATAAAGGTAGCGGCTGTTGCCTTTCTCTTCACCGAACTTGTTTGCCATAGCCTTGACCAGCATGCGAATGGCCGGGGAGGTATTAAACTCCAGGTAAAATTCGCGCACAAAACGAACCACTTCCCAGTGCTCTACCGCCAGGGTAATGCCTTCTTTGGCGGCAATCTCTTCCGCCAGCGGCTCGCTCCATTCCTGGCTATTTTTCAGGTAGCCATCGGCATCTGTCTCTATTTCTCTGCCTTCAAAGGTCAACATAGTTATCCGCTATTTACGTCAAATCGGGCGAAGTGTAGCAAATTTTCTCTGCGGGCTTAAGGGCGGAATGCGTCAGGGTTGAGGGCAAAAAAAAGAGAATGCACAAGGCATTCTCTTTTGGGGATTACCGCATCAGTTAGTCGCGGCTGGCAAAACCAAGGATGCTCAGCAGGCTAACGAAGATGTTGTAAAGAGAAACATACAGGCTTACGGTCGCGCGAATGTAGTTTGTTTCGCCGCCGCGGATGATGTTGCTGGTCTCAAACAGGATGGCGCCAGAAGAGATCAGGATAAACACCGCACTGATCGCCAGATGCAGGGCCGGGAGCTGCAGGAAGATGTTAGCCACCATACCAATCAGCACAACCACTACGCCCGCCATCAGCATGCCGCCGAGGAAGGACATGTCTTTACGAGTAGTCAGCACATAAGCGGAACAGCTAAAGAAGACCAGCGCGGTACCGCCCAGCGCCAGACCAATAACATCGCCCATGCCTGCGGACAGATAAGCATTCAGCATTGGCCCCAGGATATAGCCCAGGAAGCCGGTAAAGGCGAATGCAGACAAAATGCCCACCGGTTTATCCGCAGTTTTGTAGGTCAGGAACATCAGGCCGTACATACCCACCAGCGTCAGAATCAGCCCTGGAGAAGGCAACATCAGTACGGTGCTGGCGGTTGCCGTCAACGCGGAAAATGCCAGCGTTAAACTCAGCAGGAAATAGGTATTACGTAGCACCTTGTGGGTGCTGAGCAGTGACGAACGGTCACGCGAGGAGGTAATAATGCGATCCATTCTAAACTCTCTCTTTTACAGGTGTTTTATGGTCATGAGCATAATGCCCGCCTTTATTAGACAAAAGCCTTTTTACCCATCTTTACCTCGTGCACTTTATCACATTGTACAAAATTAATGCCATAACACCCACTTATAGGTGGCTGAAAAATATTGCTTTATTACCTAAAGCCGACTAAGAGTGTTAGCCGTACCGTCGTTAAATAACATTAATAAGGCGTAGGTCATGAAAGCAAACAACAACACATTTTCAAAATCATTGGTTGCTCTGGGTCTGCTCAGCGCTATTTCCAGCGCATGGGCAGCAGACGTTCCGCCAGGAACCGAGCTTGCAGCCAAACAGGAGCTGGTGCGTAACAACGGCAGTGAACCCGCATCGCTGGATCCCCACAAAGTGGAGAGCGACGTTGAAAGTAATATTATCGGCGACTTTTTTGACGGCCTGATTCGCGTCAAAAACGATGGCTCTATCGAACCTCATCTGGCTGAGAAATGGGATAACCAGGACAACAAAGTCTGGACGTTCCATCTGCGCCCAGGCATTAAATGGTCCAATGGTGAACCTATCACCGCGCAGGATGTGGTCTGGAGCTGGAAGCGTTTAGTCGATCCTAAAACGGGCTCCCCTTATGCAACTTATCCCGGCACAATGCACATCGAAAATGCCAATGACATTGCCGAAGGTAAAAAGCCGGTCGATAGTCTGGGCGTGAAGGCGCTGGATGCCAACACCGTTCAGGTGACGCTGGACCAGCCAACGTCGGCCTTCTTGCTGATGCTCGGCCATACGTCTATGGTACCGGTTAGCGAAGCTGCGGTAGAAAAATTTGGGGATAAATGGACCCAGCCGGCCAACTTCGTGAGCAGCGGCCCGTATAAACTGTCGCAGTGGGTGGTGAACGAAAAAGTCGTCGGCGAGCGTAATAAGCAGTACTGGGACGATGCTCATACGGTGATTAATAAGGTAACTTATCTGCCTGTGGCTTCTGGTACTGCAGATATTAACCGCTATAAAGCGGGTGAGATTGATATCACCTATACCGTGCCGGAAACGCTCTTTGCCTCACTGAAAAAATCGATTCCGGATCAGGTCCATATCACGCCTTATCTGTCCACTTACTATTATGAATTCAATACCACCAAAGCGCCGTTTAACGACCCACGCGTTCGCCTGGCGCTGAATCTGGCCCTGGATAAAGACATCATCGCCGGTAAGGTATTAGGGCAGGGGCAAAAGCCTGCGTGGCTGGTTAGCCAGCCTAAAATTGGCGGGATAACGCTTAAGCCTGCGGAATACGGCAGCTGGAGCCACGATAAGCGTGTCGCTGAGGCGAAGAAATTGCTGGCAGAGGCGGGCTTTAACGAATCTCATCCGCTGCAGTTCAACCTGCTTTATAACACCTCGGAATCTCACCAGCGTATTGCCATTGCTGCCAGTTCGATGTGGAAGAAGAACATCGGCGTTGAGGCGAAGCTCCAAAACCAGGAATGGAAGACCATGCTGGATACTAAACGTACCGGCAATTACGACCTGGTGCGTTACGGCTGGATTGCCGATTACGATGATGCGGCTACCTATCTGAACAACTTCCGCACTGGGGACAGCCAGAACAGTTCCAAATACAGCAATCCTGCTTACGATGAGATTATCGCCAAAGCTTCACAGGCCACCACCCAGGAAGAACGCGCGAAGTATTATCAGCAGGCCGAAGATATTCTGGCGAAAGACGTTCCGACCATCCCTATCTACCACTATGTGAAAGTTCAACTGGTGAAACCTTACGTTGGGGGGTATGCCCCAAGCACGCTAGGCAAGTATCTGACCCAGGATCTTTACATCAAAAAGCACTAATGCCGACGCTGCCCTCTCTGGAGGGCAGAAAAAGCGGTTTGAAACTGAGCATGTTGCTGCTGTTTCAGGCAAATAACACAAATATGATGAAATTTCAGGCGATTGAACAAAATCGTGCTTTACATGAAGTATGGGTATGTTTATAGTTCGCCTCGTTGGAAGTGTGGCCGAGCGGTTGAAGGCACCGGTCTTGAAAACCGGCGACCCGAAAGGGTTCCAGAGTTCGAATCTCTGCGCTTCCGCCAACATTTACAAGGGGTTGCCGAAAGGCAGCCCCTTTTGCTTTGGTGCTGAAGCAGCGCGCCGCAAGTAAAGGCTTTGTACATCATCCCCGTACACCTTTAACTTTCCTGTAAGTTCCTGGCGACATCTTAAAGCTGCGGGTAAACAGCCGGTTAAAGCTCTGCTGTGAGTCAAAGCCGTACTTTACCGAAATATCGACGATTCGCTCCTGAGTGTTTTTGAGATCTTGTGCCGCCAGCTGTAATTTTCTGATTCTGATGTATCGGCCAATACTTTCGCCTTTATAATATAAAAAAATTCTCTGGAAGTGCCATTTAGAGTAGCCAGAATAGCGAGCAACATCCTCTATTCGTAATCGACGATGAATATTATTGTCTATCCAGCCGGTGATGGTTTCTATGACTTTGGCGGAAATTTTCATGCTGATATCTCTCAGTGTTAGTGAATGCTTTGTTACGCGTTTAACGCTGCAGTAGCGACTTAATGAAATTTCTAAGCTGGCAGGATAAAATATAGCGATCGAGGCTTTTTGTTTTATCTGAATGACAATGCTTGATGTTGTTATTATGTAAGGGTGATTTCGGATGGTGTTTTGAATACATGATTTTAACGTATGTGTTATTGCAGATGTTAAAATCACCCTTTTCGTACAGGCACGCTCTAACATTATGGATTCCCGTTGAAGGGGGGAATGCCATGAAGATGAATATCATAATAAGAGCGAACTTCATAACTGTGCTTCGGTCAGCTTTTTTAATGAACACGCGATGGCATAAGCGATCAGAAAGTATAATTGATGGCAAGCAGACCGGTCGTACCGTCTTTTCTCATGACGATGGGGCTGTTAGAGGCCTTCTTATCAAGCCAGGCATAGCTCAGGCTAAACAAGCCTCCCCAGTGTTCGCTGAACTGATGGGTCAGCGTCAGGCTGGTGTCCGTGCCGTAAAACCCGCCGGCGCTGCTGTAGCGTGAGAAACCTGAACGGCTGTGTTGCTGTTCGTTGACCCCATACCAGGTATTTATGTAACGAGCATCACCGAATAACGCGCTGGCCTGAAATGTTAGCGAATTATCTTCGTTCATAACAGGAATGTAATTAATTGCTGTGGAATAAGATACGCCCTGACCATCATTTAACGGCAGCGTTGTTTTACCTTCTAAAACCAGCCAGGGGGCGACTGCCCAGCCAAGCGCAATGCCAGAATTGACCGTAGACGAGATATCCCCCATGCCTTTAAGTTTATTTGAACCTTTTCGCCAGCCTGAATTTTTATCCGTGCGGCCTGCATCGTAGCCTAATGTTGGCTCGAAATATAAGCCATTATCACTTTGAAGATGAATGCCAAGCCCATTCATGGAATCAAAAAATATATTGTTCTTCTGAATATGTATCAATGGAATAACACTTGCGCTTTGTTCATTAGCTCCGCTGTATCGCGGCGAGGATATAGCGCCAAGGCCAAAGGTTGTCATAGTTTCATCAGAGTTAAATTCACTTGCATACGATGATGAAATACTGGAGATTATCAGCGGTGCAATTATGTATTTTGTGCTTTTCTTCGTTAACATAATGATTCTCATCGTCAGGTGTTTATATTTTTGTGCATACTTAACTCGGTCAGTAAAAGGATTATGCTGAGGGCTTATCAATGAACGACCAGGGATTTGTGAAGAAACTGTCAAGGTAACATTTAATGAAAAATAAACGGGTCCTGGTGATTGAAGACGACGCCGATGCGGCAAATGTGTTAGAGGCCTATCTTAAACGCGAAGGCTATAGCGTTTCGGTGGTAGGGGATGGCCTGGCAGGTATGAACACGGTGGTAACCTGGAAGCCCGATCTTATTTTGCTGGACGTCATGCTCCCCGGGATGAACGGTACGGAAATCCTTGCGGCCGTCAGGCGAAAGGGCAATACGCCGGTCATCATGATCACCGCCATGGGCGAACCCTATGACAAGATCGGCGCTTTACGTTATGGCGCCGATGATTATGTGGTCAAGCCCTACAATCCCGGCGAAGTCATGGCCAGGGTGCAGGCCGTGCTCAGGCGCAGCCAGGCCAACCAACTCCCTGCAGAGGATGTTTTACGCTGGGGTCCACTGGAGGTTGATGTCACCAATTTGGCGGCGCAGGTGTTGCATGAGGGCCTTTCTCCCCTTCGCCTGGACTTAACGCTCACCGAGTTTTCTATTTTGAAAACGCTAATGCGTGCCTCGACGAGGCCGCTCAGCCGCCAGTTTTTGCTCGAAGAGTGCCTCCCGGAAAGCGACGCTCTGGAGCGAGTGGTGGACACGCATGTCTATAACTTAAGGAAAAAGCTTGAGGCGGCGGGAGTTGATAATCTCATTCTGAACGTGCGCGGCATTGGCTACAGGTTCTGCAAACCATGAAAAACAAAAAGAGCAAATCACTCCTGCTGTGGATATCGATTCGTATCATCGTGGTGGCCGTCAGCGTACTGTTTTTCATCGTGCTGGCGATGTGGAGCATCTACGCGGTTCAGTATTACTGGGTGGTACATCATATGTCGCCTGCCGCTTACCAGGAGTTTTTAACGCTGCGGGCGAATCCTGACTTAGACATTGTCCGTTTTCATGAAATTGTGGACTCTCGCTGGGGAATTGAATACAGCACGCCTTCCATCAGCTCTCTCAACTGGGGATGGCTGTTTATCTTTATTTCTATGGCGACCCCGTTTGTGATCGTCAGCTGTTTACGAGCCACGCGTCCGCTTGCCGCACAGTTTCGCAGCCTGACGGACGTAGCGGAGATAGTGGCCCAGGGGGATTTCAATCAACAGGCAAAACGGGTGGATGAATGTCCGGCGGAGGTGACTCGCTTTGCCAGCAACTTCAATAAAATGATTAGCCAACTGGCGCTGTACGAACGCGAACTCAAGGCCGCGCACGTTGCGGCCGCACATGAACTGCGCTCACCGCTCACCGCCGCGATGGGGCGGCTGCAGGGCATGATCGACCATGTGTTTCCGGCAGATGAAAAACAGCTGAATATGGTGATGACGCAGCTCAAAAACCTCAGCCACCTGACCGATGATTTGCATTTCCTTTCCCTGGCGAGCGCGGGGCAACTCTCGCTCCAGCACGGTGTATTCTCGCTTTCTGAAGTCCTGAACGAGAGGATCGCATGGCTTAAACCCCAGCTGGAAGCGGCCGGAATGTCCGTCTCAGTTGAAGTGAAAGATGAATTCTATTATTCGGGAGATGAAGCCCGCCTGGGGCAGGTCTTTACCATCATCATTGAGAACATGCTTCGCTATTGCAGCAGAGGCGATCGCATGTCCATTCGCTTTCGCCATCTTAAGCAGGGTATTGAAATCCAGTTTCTTGATACCGGGCCCGGTGTCGCCGGGGATTATTTGCCTCATATTTTTGAGCGTTTCACCCGCGGGGAACGTTCGCGGGCAAGGGATTCCGGCGGCAGCGGGCTGGGGCTTTCTATCGCCAGAGAAATATGTCACGCGCACCGGGGGGATATCCGCGCCAGTTTGCCTGCCGAAGGCGGGTTGCTGATGACGATAAATTTGCCCGTGTTGCTCAGCGAAGATGAAACCTGACTTACTCGTACCACGCCGGTGCCAGAGTAAACTGCGGCCAGGCGTCGGGGTCGTGGCCAGGAATTAACCTTGCCCCGTTGCACTCGGTCAGGTGTCTCAATTTTGCCACCGAACGCGCCGCTTCGCTGGCCGAGGTCATCAAGCCCGGAAGCGCACGGTCATAAAAATGATCCAACGTATAGGCCGCATCAATCGCCAGCGTGAAGGCCTGGCCGCTGGCGAGTGTGACCAGGAATGACTGGTGGCCTGGAGAGTGCCCCGGCGTTGAGATGCAGCGCAGCGTTCCGTCGCCGTGTAAATCAAAACCGTCCTCATCCAATAACTGCCAGTTCAGATTCGGGCGGGCAAAATCCTTGCGGCAATAGGCGCCTGCGGTGAACCAGTCCGGCTGAAAGGCATAGTCGTATTCCTGTCGTTGCACGATATGTAAGGCATTGGGGAAGCGGCCAATCGCGCCGGTGTGGTCAGAGTGCAGGTGAGAAAGTAATACATAGCGAATGTCTTCCGGCTCAATGCCCAGCGCACCCAGCTGCGCCACGCATCCCTGTTCTTCCGTCATGAATGGCTGATAATGTTCGACCGTCTCTCCCCAATAGGTCCGAGGATCGGCCAGGCCTTCCACCGCCAGCCCACCGTCAATAATCGTGTGGCCTTGAGGATGAGTCAGAAGAAACCAGGGGACAGGGATTTCATAGTGTTTCCCTTCACCCTGATTCATCCTGATATCGTGATACTTACAGCGCTGAGTGCCGGACTGGAAAAGATAAAACCTGATCTCTGTCATGATGATATTCCTGATTAATAAGAGCATTTGATAACGCCTTAAGCGGCCAGTTTTATGAAAATTGCACTGGCGCGGTAGGTCTCTGTTGCTGCTTTCATCTATCGGATAAACCGATATACTCAGAACCATGGATCTTCTGGCGGCAATGCGAATTTATGTGCGGGTGGTGGAGCGGGGCAGTATGTCCGCCGCCGCGCGCGATATCGGCATCGGACAGCCGGCGGTGAGTGAGAGGATAGAGCGGCTGGAAGCTCATCTTGGCACCCGTCTGCTGCGGCGAAACACGCGTCGAATGTCCCTGACCGACAGCGGGGCGCTATTCTATGAACGCAGTAAAGTGGCGATCTCTGCGGCAGACCTTGCGCTGGCAGTTGTGGATGAGCGAACGGGACTAAAAGGGCTGATTCGCATCGCTGCACCTTATGGTGCGGGTGAAGAAGTCCTGATGCCAGCCTTGTTAAGGCTGAGAGCAAACCATCCCGATCTGAATATTGAACTGGTACTGAACGATCGTGTTGTCGATCCAGTGACGGAAGGCGTTGATATTTCGTTCAGGCTTGGTGATCCGGGTGAGGGCGATTTTGTGGCGTATCCACTGGGTAATGTGCGGCGGGTGCTGGTGGCTTCACCAGATTATCTGGCGCGAAACGGTACGCCAGCTTCCCCCGACGACCTGATTCACCATGCTTTTGCGCGGGTATCCGGCCTGTTTAACGACAACCGACTGCCGCTTATTTCGCAACATAACCAGATTGTTAGCACCCGGCTGAACGTGGTGTTCAGCGCCAATCACTGGCGGCCGCTCTACACGTTTCTGATGGCAGGTGAAGCGCTCGGCGTGTTGCAGTACCAAGTGTGTCAACCAGCGCTGAAAAACGACCAGCTTGTCGCGCTGCTGCCGGAATACACCGTACCGCCGTTTAGCGCATTTTTGCTGTATCCACCGATCAATAAAGCCTCCCGCGAAGTCAGCGCCTGCGTTGCTTTTTTGAAAGGGACACTCGCAGAAGCTTTACAAGAGATTGTGGTGTAAATTCTCAGATAAACAGTATGAAGGTAGAATAGAACGCGTCACCCAAAAATATGAACGACGCTATTTTTATCTAAACTAAGGGACTATTTTTTTAACAGGCGAGGGAGTTGGTTTTCCAGTTCAAGCACGCATGCATCCATCATTTTCTGTGTTTCTTCGGTGACTTTCTGATAATTATTTGCCTGCCAGTCGGCCAGAGGGGCTGTTTTAATTGATGGCGAACATTCAGCAGTGACAAATGAGCTAAACATACTTCCCCCTTCAGGACGTTTGTAGAACAACACGCGATACGTTAAGTCATAGTTGCTGTTGCTGGCGGACATGTCGGTATACACCAGCGACCAGCGCGAGGCCGCTATCACTAAAGGTTCTTTATAGCTGTAGTTTCCACTTTGCTTATCAAGCCACTCACGAATTTTGCCTTCTGCCTTCGGCGTCAAATATCGCGCTGTAGGCTCCGGCATCGCGTCTATCGAGTTTCCCTTATAGCTATCTTTGTCAAAGGAATTGGTGCTGACACCACCGCCTAATACCGCGCCTAAAACAGCGAGTCCCATACCAGCGCCAGAATGCGCCGGGGAAACTAAGCGCAGGGTAGTGTCCGGATAATGATTATTATTTATTTCCACCTGCGCAAAAGTAGAGGAAACATCGAGTGTGCTGCCATTATTAGCTTTTACTGTATCCGGTTTTTTTGGGGAAGCGCATCCGGCTAATAAAGTAATAGAAAGTACGCCGGTGGTTATTGTTTTAATACTCAAAGAGATTCCTTTTTCTATAGCTGGCTCCACTCCGTGGGACGAATACAATGTTTTAAGCTTTGTTACACGGAGTGAAATGAGATTATTTGCCGTAAAGTTAACGGCCAGCTAAAAGGAAACTTTAGAATTAATCGCGCTCGTAAAGGCGACGCTGCATTTCGCATTCAAACAGGAATTCGAGCCCTTCAAGCTGGCGGCGCGCTTCGGCGACGTCTTTGCCCCAGCAGGTCAGGCCGTGACCACGCAGCAGGAAACCATAATTAAGCGGAGTCTGTTCGGCATGCTGTTCAATGCGTTTTGCCAGCGCATCGATGTCCTGATCGTTATCAAAAATGGCAATGGGCACCGTATCAAGGTGCGTCTGCTGGCCGGTCAGGGTTTTTTGCATTTCATAGCCGCTGATGTTTAGCGCCGGGCCTTTCTCAATTCGTGACAGCACGGTGGCGTTCACGGTGTGGACGTGAAGCACGACGTTAGCCTCAGGGAAGAGACGATAAACCAGCGTGTGCAGCCCGGTTTCGGCGGAGGATTTACGCCCCGACGGGGCCTGATTAGTGGCAATGTCTACCTGCAGGAAATCCTCGCTGGTGAGGCTGCCTTTGTCGCGCCCGGATTCACTTAGCCAGCACCACTCAGCATCCTGGCGAATGGACATATTGCCGCCGGTAGCCGGAGCCCAGCCTTTAGCGCCAATCCAATGACAGGTGGTGACCAACTGCGCGAGCCTTTCTTGCCACATACGGTATTCCTCAATGCTTTTTAGTTTAACGGTCTAGCCGTCTAAATGGCTGTTTACATGATGCTATCATTGTGTGAATACACGGGCAACACTTGCCGGGCTATAAAATATATCGAGTCAATCCGCGGTTTTTCACCGAGTTTTCTCCTGTGACCAGGCTGTTTCGCTTTTGGGTGAAACGTCGCTTTGCATAAACTGAATTTGTTATGTTATAACGTAACAAATCCAAAGTTAGACGATGCGCGATATGACAGTCACCCCAATGTTATGCCCCAAAAAGCTGCCTGATATTCAATCACTCACAAGCTCCGAATTCGATACGGCCCTGTCCTGGGTCGGCATGGAGCAAATCGATCTTCCGGTGGAAGTGGCGGGTCGCCCTCTGACGGCGAAAGTCAGCGCCGGCATCAACCTTCTCAGTACGCCGGAAACGGAAAAGGGCATTCATATGTCCCGGCTGTATCTGCTGCTGGATGCGCTAACTCAGGGCGAAATTACGCCTGCGGTATTGCGCCATTTACTGGGAGAGTTTTTGGTTTCTCATCAACGCAGTAGCGACCGCGCCAGCGTGGAAATCACCGGCGAACTTCTACTGTCCCGCAAATCTTTAACCTCAAACCACTTTGGCTGGAAGGCTTACCCCATCCGTATTCTGGCTGAGCTGGGGAAGGCTTTTGCCGTCACGGTCCGGGTGGGAATCCCATATTCCTCTACCTGTCCGGCCTCGGCGGCACTTAGCCGTAACCTCGCACAGCAGCAGTTTCAGCGGGACTTTGGCTCGCGACATGGTGGCGTGTCCGTCGAAGAAATGCTGGCCTGGCTGGGCGAGAAGGGCATGCCGGGCACGCCCCACAGCCAGAGAAGCTGGGCGTGGGTTAGCTGCCAGCTGAAGCCGGATGTTGCCACGCTGCCGTTTCTGGCGGTTATCGATCGCTGTGAGGCCGCGCTTGGGACGGCGGTGCAGACGGTGGTCAAACGCAGCGACGAGCAGGCCTTTGCCCATGCCAACGGCCAAAATTTGATGTTTTGCGAAGACGCTGCCCGCCGCCTGAACAAGGCGATGCTGGACGCGCCTTTTAGCGCCGCTTTTGCCCTCCGCGTTGAGCATCAGGAAAGCCTCCATGCGCACAACGCGGTGGCCCGTATTCACTGGACAGGAAATCACCATGTTGCGTAAAAACCCTTCAGGCCATCTGCCGCAGGTCTCTCCCAAAGCGTACATCGACCCCACGGCGGTCATTTGTGGCCGGGTCATTATTCATGACTATGTTTATGTCGGGCCTTATGCGGTGATCCGCGCCGATGAGCTGAACGCCGAAGGGGACATGGATCCTATCGTGATCCATTCCCATTCGAATATTCAGGACGGGGTGGTTATTCACTCCAAAAGCGGGGCGCCGGTGACCATTGGCAGCGGCACGTCGATTGCGCACCGGGCTATCGTGCACGGCCCTTGCCGGGTCGACGAGCGGGTGTTTATCGGCTTTAACAGCGTGCTGTTTAACTGCCACGTACAAACCGGCTGCGTCATTCGCTACAACGCGGTGGTGGATGGGGTGACACTGCCGAAGCAAACCTATATTCCGTCCACCGAGCGCGTGGGGCCAGACTCTGATTTAACCCAATATTCCCGGGTTGACCCCGCTTCGGTGCAGTTTTCTGAAGAGGTGGCCAACACCAACGTCAAGCTGGTGGAAGGCTACCAGCTGCTGCGCAACGAGTTCTGAGTATGCTTTTTTCCTCCGCAGAGCCAGCACCCGAGCTTAGCGTTTCCCTGCGGGCGATTGTCCGTCCGCAGGGCACATCCTGGCCGGTGGCGATTAATTTTCAGCTGCGAAAAGGCGAGCGGCTCAGCGTGATTGGGCCAAACGGCAGCGGCAAAACGTCGCTGTTGCGGGCGCTGAGCCAGGAGCTAAGGGCCGAAGGGGAGATAACGCTTGCGGGCCGCCCTTTAAATAAGCTCAACCCACTGCTGCGGGCAAAGCTCGTGGCGGTCATGTCGCAAAACGATCTCCCAGATTTGCGTCTCTCCATTGAGGATTATGTCGCGTTAGGCAGGCTCCCGTTTGCCCGTGATATGCCCGAGCCAGAACACCGCTGCATTGTTTGTGGGGCGATGAAAGAGGTAGGGGTGCTCGGGCTGCGGCATAAATCGCTGGCCTGTCTGTCCGGCGGGGAAAGGCAGCGGGCGATTCTGGCGCGAACGCTGGCGCAGACTTCCCGGCTGCTGTTGCTGGATGAGCCGACTAACCATCTGGACCTGGCGGCACGGGAAGAGCTGCTGGCGCTGGTGAAAGCTCGTGGCACAACGGTTATCGCCGTCCTGCACGATCTCAACTTAATCGAAGGGTTTGCCAACAAAGTCCTTATTTTGTCGGCGGGGCAACAGCAGGCTTTTAACGTGCCCGATGCCGCGCTGAATACTGAAACCCTCCGCCCCGTTTTCGGCCTCGACAGCTTTACCGTTGACCATCCAGGTCAGCAAGGCAGGCGAGTCCGTTTCTTTGAACCTTCACGCCCACGGTAAATTTTCAGGGATCGCTATGATGTTAAAAATCGCTACCGGCTTCTGGCTGGCCTTTGTTTCTTCTGCTGCGTTTGCCTCCGGCTTCCCGGTGACCATTGAGAGCTGCGGTAAACCCATTGTCTTTACCGAAGCACCAAAGCGGGCGGTAATCAACGACCTGAATATGTCGGAGATGGCTTTTGCTCTGGATTTGCAACCGCAGATTGTGGGCCTGACCGGCATCTCCGGCTGGTACAAAATGACGCCCGAATTTAAGCGGCAAATGGGGACGATCCCCGAACTTGCGCCCAAGTATCCCTCGCTTGAAACGCTGCTGGCCGCTGAGCCAGATTTCTTCTTTGCGGGCTGGAATTACGGCATGAAAGTGGGGGGCGACGTCACCCCCCAAAGCCTTGCCAGATACGGCATCAAAACCTTTGTGCTCAGCGAAAGCTGCGCGATTTCCGGCGAAAGTAAAACTAAAGCGACCCTGGATCTGCTCTATAACGATGAGCTTACGCTTGGCAAAATTTTTGGTAAGGCAGAGGCTGCTCAGAAGCTGGTTGATGGCTGGAAAGCGCGGCTGGCGGCCCTCCCCAAAGCGCAGCCGGGCGCACGGCCGCTGAAAGTCTTTGTGTATGACTCCGGGGAAGACAAACCGTTTACCAGCGGAAAATACGCCATGCCGCAGGCCATTATCGAGGCCGCTGGCGGTAAAAACGCCATGGAAGGGCTGGACACCAGCTGGGGTACCACCTCCTGGGAAAGCGTGGCGGCCACCGAGCCGGATGTCATCATCCTGCTGGATTACCAGACCGGCGGGGGCGCGGATTCGTTGCGCCAGTTCCTTGAGCGTCACCCGTTGATGAAGCTTACTCCGGCGGTGAAACAGCATCGCTACCTCAAGTTGCAGTATGCCGAATTGACGCCGGGTCCGGCAAATATCGCCGCGGTTGAGAAGCTCGCTCACGTTCTGTTCGCGGCACAGTGATGTTGATTGCTTCCCGCTATGGCCGGGCCGCAAGCCTGACGGTGTTTCTGACCCTGCTTTTTGCGGCGCTTAGCTTAACGGAAGGCTCGGTCCGGCTCAGTCTGCATCAGGTGGTCAGCGCGCTTCACCCCACGGTAACGGATATTTCGCCGATGATTCGTGGGATCGTGCTGGACATCCGGTTGCCCAGAACGCTGCTGGCCCTGATGACCGGCGCGGGGCTGGCGGTTGTGGGCGCGCTGCTGCAAACGGCCACGCGCAACGAGCTGGCGGATCCTTTTCTGTTCGGACTTTCTTCGGGAGCGTCTGCCGGAGCGGTGCTGGTTTTTACCCGCTTCGGTGACTTCTTCGGCGGCTGGACGCTCCCGGCGGCGGCTTTTGGCGGCGGGCTACTTTCCTCGGTTGCGGTGCTGTCTTTATTCCAGCTCAAGCGCGAGCGGGGTGCCGAAACGCTGATTATTTGCGGGCTGGCTATCTCTTTCTTGTTCGGGGCGTTAACCAGCTACCTGATATTCGCCGGTGACCAGCGCACAGCCAGCTCGGTTTTGTTCTGGTCGCTCGGCGGCCTGGGGCTGGCGCGGTGGGATAACCTGGAATTTGCGCTGGGTGGTGTGCTGCTGCTGGCCGCGTTTTGCCTGCTGAGATGGCGATCGCTGGACGGATTACTCGCGGGCGATCGCACCGCATTTTCACTGGGCATTAACGTCAACCGCCTGCGCACCGAAATTTTTCTGTGCTGCGCTTTTTCGACCGCCATTTTTGTATCGCTGACCGGCGTGATTGGCTTTGTCGGGCTGATGGTACCGCATCTTTGCCGCCATTTTTCCGCCATTAAGCACGCCAGGCTGCTGCCTTTGTGCGCTCTGGCTGGAGCCTGTTTATTGTGCGGCGGCGATCTCGTCAGCCGGGTACTGGTTGCGCCGCAGGAGCTGCCCATCGGCATTATTACCGCCGGAATTGGCGGGCTGTTTATTGTTGTGATGGTTGCCCGACGCTAGCGCAGCCTTTTTAAGCCGGAGAAAACGACTGATGAAACCGCTGTTACTGACCAACGCGCTGATGATGAATGAGGATCGGCGTTACCAGGGCGACCTGCTCATCGTGGACGGGCGAATTGAAAAAATAGCCGCTGCGATCCCGGCTCGTGCAACGTGGAGCGTGCTCGATCTTGGCGGGAAATGGCTGCTGCCGGGCATGATTGACGATCAGGTGCACTTTCGCGAACCGGGGTTGATGCACAAGGGCACGATAGCCAGCGAGTCGCGCGCGGCGGTGATGGGCGGCATCACCAGCTATATGGAAATGCCCAACGTTTCGCCACCAACCACAACCAGACAGGCGCTGGCAGGCAAATTTCAACGGGCCGCCGAATGTTCACTGGCGAATTACAGTTTCTATTTCGGTGCCACCAACGACAATCTGGAAGAACTTAAGGCGCTGCCAGCCGATGCGGCCTGCGGTGTAAAAGTGTTTATGGGGGCCTCCACCGGCAACATGCTGGTGGATGATGAACGCACCCTGGAGGCGATTTTCCAGCATGCGCCGGGGCTGGTGGCCACGCATTGCGAAGACACGCCGACGATCAAACGTAATGAGGCGCTGTGGTTAGAGCGACATTGGGAGCAGATCCCGGCTGCAGAACACGCGGCCATTCGCTCGGTAGAGGCCTGCCTGCTTTCATCTTCCCAGGCGGTTGCGCTGGCGAAAAAACACGGCACGCGGCTGCATGTGCTGCATATCACCACGGCTGATGAGCTGGCGCTGTTTGAACCTGCGCCCACTCTTGAGGCCTTACGCAGAAAAACAATTACGGCGGAAGCCTGTATTCATCACCTCTATTTCAATCAGGATGATTACGCTGCGCTGGGGCACAGGCTGAAGTGCAACCCGTCAGTGAAGGGCCCGGAACACCAGCGGGCGCTATGGCAGGCGGTTAAGACAGGCGTGATTGATATTATTGCGACCGACCATGCGCCGCATTTGCTGACAGAAAAGCAGAATGATTATTTCTCGGCTCCGTCGGGATTGCCGCTGGTACAACACGCGCTGCCTGCGTTGCTGGATATGTGTGCCAGAGGGATTTTCACGCCTGAACTTATCGTCAGAAAAACCAGCCACGCGGTAGCCGAGCGTTTTCAGATTAAGGATCGCGGCTATATCCGGGAAGGTTACTGGGCCGATCTGGCGGTGATCAACCCCTGGAAACGCGCCAGCATTGAGAGCCGCAATGTTGCCTACAAATGCGGCTGGTCACCCTTCGAAGGGCACACCTTACAGGGCGGCGTGGTTGAAAGCACGTTAGTGAACGGGCGCCTCGTCTGGGACGGAGAGTCAGTTGCCGAGGGGATTTACGGCCAGGCGCTGGCGTTTAACCGCTAGCGCTCGCGAGGTTGGAACAAATCTTCGATGTAATGCATCAGCTCAGACATTTGTTGCAGGATATTGGCGCTGTCCACAATCAGCGCTCCCCAGAGCACAATCAGCGCGGCAACCATGCCGGCGGCTGAATAGTAAAACAGTTTCATCACAGCATCATATTGGCAGAAATTTGCCTCATTATAGCTAGAGATGACGGCCTGTCAGTAAATGATGGGCAGATGCCATGGACATCTGCCCTGGTCAATTAACGCCCGTAGCGTGGGGCAGGTTGGCCGACGCCCGCCGCATCAAACATCGCCTGCGCCGTACTGGCGTAGGTTTCCCACAGGCTTAGATCGTGCAATGGCGGGATGGTGACCGCTTCCCCGCTGTCCAGCCCGGTCAGAGCGGAATCGACTAAATCATCCACTTTCATGACCGCACCTTCCGGCAGCGAGTCCACCGACACGCCCGCGCGATCCCAAATCTCCGTCGCCGTAGCCGCGGGCAGCACCACCTGAATACGAATGCCGGTGCCAGCCGCTTCAGCCTGCAGAACTTTCGTCAGGTTCAATACATAGCCCTTTGTGCCGCTGTATACGGCGCTGCCCACCCAGCTTTCCACCGCCAGAATCGACGATATGTTGATCAGCGTGCCGCTGTTCTTTTGCTGGAAATTAAGCAGGGCGGCATGGCTCAGGCGAGTTAACGCCGTAATGTTCAGCGTGATAAGCGCCTGATGCTGCTCCACTCTGGCGGCAGTAAACGCTGCGCTGTGGGCGGTGCCCGCGTTGTTAACCAGCACGCTGATGCGCGGATCTTTCAGGGCCTCCTCAACGACGGCAATGTCCTGGTCGTTAACCAGATCGGCTTTTAGCGTCGTCACGGTTATGCCGTGGCGTGCTTCCAGCTTCGCAGCGAGATCGCGCAGGCGATCTTCGCGCCGGGCAACCAGCAGCAGATCAAATCCTCGGGCCGCAAAACGATCGGCATAAACCGCACCAATACCGGAAGATGCGCCGGTAATGACTGCAATAGAACGAGAGCTAGCCATAAAACACCTCACAAGAAGTAGATTAACGTTAATTTGGTTTCATAATGAAACCTTTAGGTGAATGTAGATTTATTGGTTTTATTATGCAACCAGTGTGAAGGGTGTTTTTTCGTTATGCGCAGGAATTGCTAAAGGGGATATTAATAAGCACCTGAATAACAGATGCTTATTGGTCAGGAGGAAGGGCGTGCCTGGGTGATGATTTCTTCCGGTTTTAGCTCACGGCCATCTTCAGCCTGTAAGGTTAGCTTGCGGATAGGGCGATGCTGTTGGTTGTCGACGAGGACGCTGCGCGTCTCATCTTTAGCGTAGAGGTTTTCGCAGCCCCATTGTGAAAGAGCCGCTAAAACGGTCTGTAGCGCCCGGCCTTTTTCCGTCAACACGTACTCGTGCCAGGCGCTGCCGTCCGACGCTGGACGAAGCTCAAAAATGCCGTTATCGACGAGCTGTTTCAGGCGAACGGTCAGCATATTTTTGGCGATGCCGAGATTTTTTTGGAATTCACCGAAGCGAGACATGCCGTTTAGCGCATCGCGCACGATCAGCAACGACCACCAGTCGCCGATCACGTCCAGCGTGCGGGCAACCGAACAGACGCTGTCTTCAAGGCTTTTACGTTTCATTATTCCTCCTGATGGGCTTGCCGGGTTCTATTATAAAACTTTTTGCTGGCAGACTGGGCGGTAATTTCAGTGATACCAGGCGGCCAGCGTGCGGCGCAGGCTGTCTATCAGGCGGTGCTTCCATTCCACGGTAGACGTCCGGTACTGAAAAAAAAGGTTGCCAATGGCCTGGTCGCCCGACAGCGGCAGCGTAAAAAGCTGGGCTTTATCATTCAGGGTATCAAACCACGGGGCCGGCACTATTGCCATCAGCGGGGCATTGCGCAGGGCGGGAGCAAGCTGGGCGTAGTCGCTACAGGTAAAGGCCAGGCGACGTCCTAATCCGGCACGTGCCTGTTGGCGATCGAGCTCGTTAATGTCCTGCGGCCAGGGGTGGCAGTAGAAATGATCAAACTGGGTCAGTTCGTCAAAGGCCAGAGCTTTACGCCCGCTCAGTCTGGTGGACAGCGGCTGGCCGAAAACCGCAATCAGGCGCGTGCTGCCTACGCGTTCATAATGCAGGGCGCTGACGCGTTTTTGATGATCGCCAATCGCAATCAGCAAATCTATTCTGCCCTCCAGCAGCTCGTCCCGCCACGCACGCCGTTCAAACGTCAGGCATTCAATGATCGCCCCGGCCTGATGCCCTTTGCGGGCGAGTTCCGGCGTGAGTAACACATTTAGCGCCGGGGGCAGAACCAGACGGAAGCGGCGCTCTTCGGCGTGCTCTTCACCAAATAATTCTTCATTCAGGGAGACAAAAAGCGGGATCAGGCGCTCTTTAATGCCGAGGGCGAAAGGTGTGGGCACCTGGGCATTGCCTTCCCGACGAAAAAGCGGATCGCCCAGCGCGTCACGCAGACGGGAGAGGGCATGGCTGACGGCAGACGCGCTGAGCGTCAGCTTCTGCGCCGTTCGGCTGGTTGAGCCGGTGATTAACATCACGTACAGCACCTTCAGCAGGTTCATGTCTAATTGCAGGATATTCACGATATCATTTCTCAATTGCATCGGGCTAAATTGCCCGGCAGTATACTGCGCCTCCTGACAAAAAGGAGCCACCTGTGAACCGTTATAGCCTGTTGTTTACCTGTATGATTTCACTCTTCTCTGCCAGCAGTTCTGCGGCATTAAATCCAGCCCAGCCTCTGTCTGCCGCGCCGCCTTATTCGCTTTTTGAAGGCTGGGCCAAACCGGTTAAACCGTTCCGCATGGCAGACAATGTCTGGTATGTCGGCACCGAAAATCTCTCGTCCATTCTGATTATCACGCCCGAGGGACATATTCTCGTCGACGGCGCGCTGGACGCCAGCGCCGGGGGCATCAAAGAGAACATTGCTTCTCTGGGTTTTGACATACGCGACGTACGTTTCATCCTCAACAGCCATGCCCGGCTCGATCAGGCCGGAGGCATAGCCAAACTGAAAAAGTGGAGCGGGGCGAAGCTGGTTGCCAGCAGGGCGAATGCCGACCAAATGGCGCGGGGAGGCAAAGAGGATTTTGCGCTGGGAGACGCTCTGCCCTTCCCGGCGGTTACCACGGATAAAATCATTCATGACCGCGAGACGCTAAAACTGGGCGGCGTGACCGCGACAGCGCTGCTGACGCCGGGCCACCTGCCGGGCAGTACGTCATGGCTGTTTGCGCTGCCCGGCGGGCACACGCTTATCTATGCCGACAGTCTCGCCACGCCGGACTATTATCTGGTGGCGAATAAAAACTATCCAACGCTGGTGAACGACATTCGCCAAAGCTTCGCTACGCTTGCCACGCACAAAGTGGACATTTTTGTGGCGAATAAAGGGGAGCGCTTTGATCTTGCGGAGAAACAGGCCCGGCTTGCCGCCGGAGATAGCAACGCCTTTATCGACAGAGACGGGTTACAACGCTATGTGGAACTCTCGCGGCAGCGCTTTGAAGCGCAGCTGAAACAACAAACGGAATAATAGGGCTTTTGCGATCCGCCAGGCAGGTCGGCTGTCATTTTTCTGTCACAATATATTCTTCACATTTTATTAATCACTCCCTGAGGAATAAGTAATGAAGAAGAAAATTGTTGCCTCATTGCTGGCCGCCGCCTGTCTTGCCCCAGGCCTGGCGAAAGCGGACACCGTGCCGGATGGCTACCAGCTGCAGCAGGTCTTGCTGATGAGCCGTCATAACCTGCGCGCGCCGCTGGCCAACAACGGCAGCGTGCTTGAGCAGTCTACCGCTCAGGCATGGCCGGAGTGGGATGTGCCCGGCGGGCAGCTCACCACCAAAGGCGGGGTGCTGGAAGTGTATATGGGGCATTACATGCGTGAATGGCTGGCGAGCCAGAATCTGGTGACCAGCGGCGAATGCCCGGCGCCGGACAGCGTTTATGCCTACGCCAACAGCCTCCAGCGCACCGTCGCTACCGCGCAATTCTTCATTACCGGAGCTTTCCCTGGCTGTGATGTGCCGGTACATCACCAGGAAAAAATGGGCACCATGGACCCTGTGTTCAACCCGGTGATCACCAACGACTCGCCGGAGTTTAAAGCCAAAGCCGTTCAGGCGATGGAAAAACAGCGCACCGAATACAAGCTGGCAGACAGCTATAAACTGCTGGAGCAAATTGTCGGCTATAAAAACTCGCCAACCTGCAAAGAGAAGCAGCAGTGTGAACTGAACGGGCCCAAAGACGTCTTTAGCGCCAATGCGACTCAGGAGCCTGGCGTTAATGGTTCTCTGAAGGTGGGCAATGCCCTGGTCGATGCGTTCACGCTGCAATATTACGAAGGTTTCCCGATGGACCAGGTCGCGTGGGGAAAAATCAAAACGGCGGAACAGTGGCGCGTGCTTTCCCAGCTTAAAAACAGCTACCAGGACACGCTGTTTACTTCCCCGGAAGTGGCCCGCAACGTCGCGGCTCCGCTGGTGAAATACATTCAGAATGCGTTAACGTCAAAAGAAGCCGCTTCCGGGCCGAAAGTGACGCTGATGGTGGGGCATGATTCGAACATCGCGTCGCTGCTGACCGCGCTGCAGTTCAAGCCTTATCAGCTGCCGGGCCAGTACGAGCGCACCCCGATTGGTGGCAATATTCTGTTCCAGCGCTGGCACGATAAGACCCAAAATCGCGACCTGTTGAAAGTGGAATACGTTTACCAGAGCGCCGAGCAGCTGCGTAATGGCGATGTCTTAACCCTGAAGCACCCGCCAAAGCGTGTCACGCTGCAGCTGGAAGGATGCCCGACGGACGCCAACGGCTACTGCTCATGGGATAAATTTAGCGAAGTGCTGAATGACGCCGTGAAGTAAGAAGAGGCTGCCCCCGAAAGGGGGCAGCGGAGAGATTAAACGTTTTTACGCTCGATGGTTTGTTCACCCCAGAAGAGCGAATCCTTATCGGTTTTAGCAAAGGCGAGCGCCAGCACTTCATCGCTCCCTTCTTCCCAAATTTTTTCGGCCAGCTTTTCGTCATACTTCGCTAGCTCAAAAATGGCTTCTGCAATTTCTGGTGAGGTCTGGCGTAGACTTGCCCACTCGCCAACGTGGTGGGCTTTTGCTTGTGATGTGGTCATCACTCCTCCGTTAACCTTTCAGTTTGACCGCCAGGCCTGCGACGTGCTCGCCCTGGTAGCGGGCAATCGCCAGCTCTTCCTGGCTTGGCTGGCGTGTGCCGTCGCCGCCGGCAATAGTTGTGGCACCGTAAGGCGTGCCGCCGCGAACCTGAGAAACATCAAACAGCTCCTGCGCCGCATAGCCGATAGGCACAATCACCATCCCGTGGTGGGCGAGCGTGGTCCAGGTGGAGGTGATGGTCTGCTCCTGGCCGCCGCCGGTGCCAGTGGAGCTGAATACGCTGCCCAGTTTGCCGTAAAGCGCGCCGGAAGCCCAAAGGCCGCCCGTTTGATCGAGGAAGGTTCGCATCTGCCCGGCCATATTGCCGAAGCGGGTAGGGGTACCGAAGATGATAGCGTCGTAGTCGGCCAGTTCCTGCGGCGTGGCCACCGGCGCGGTGTGGGTTTTGCCCCCGGCTTTAGCAAAGGCTTCCGGGGCCATGGTTTCGGGCACGCGCTTTATCGTCACTTCCGCCCCATCGACTTTCTGTGCACCTTCCGCCACGGCTTTAGCCATGGTTTCGATGTGTCCATACATTGAATAATAAAGCACCAGTACTTTAGCCATCTTGCTTCACTCCTCAGTTGAACTGCAGTTTGACTGCGCTCCTTTAAAGATATGACCTGTGGCGCAGAGTGCAAACCTGAGTGACCTTTCCTTGATACATCACAAGCACAGATGAAATTTTGACCCTGTAGCATTAGCTAACATTTTATTGGCTGTTTTTTGACCATGTGGAAGAGGAGCTTATAGCGCCGCATTGGCAGGATAAAAAGATAAGCTCACCGGCATGTTTCTGGATATGTCTGAACAGAAGCTCGACCGCGCCGGTGCACTAAGCTTAGACCCACGCGGTAACGTTGGCGGCAAGCCCGCCTGGCCGCGTGCAAAAGCGTTCTCTTTTATTGAATGCAATATGATGTCCTAAATCCGGAGGTTAGAAATGGCAAACCATCGTGGTGGTTCAGGTAATTTCGCTGAAGACCGTGAAAGAGCATCAGAAGCAGGTCGTAAAGGTGGCCAGCACAGCGGCGGTAACTTCAAAAACGATCCGCAGCGCGCCTCAGAAGCTGGTCAAAAAGGGGGTAAAAACAGCCACGGCAGCAAAAATAAATAGCCGTGACTTTGTGAAGCGCACGGCGGATTGACGCTTGCGCCGAAATTACCCCAACCGCCGGTTAGCCGGCGGTTTTTTATTTTCCCATTGCAACAAAATGTGACTGGAAGCACTATAGACCCTCGACTTTCACCCTGATTTTTCCGGTCCGCCTCATGTCTGCGTCATTAAGCCGTTATAAATTCTCCGTTAAGCCGCAGGAAGCGCTGCTTATCCTCATTACCATGTTCTGGGGCGGTACGTTCCTGGCCGTGCAGTACGCCATGACGATGAGCGACCCGTTTTTCTTTGTTGGTCTGCGCTTTGCCACCGCCGCCATTGCCGTGGGGCTGCTGTCGCTGAAATCGCTGCGCGGGTTAACCTGGCTTGAAATCAAAGCGGGGGTGATGATCGGCGTGGCGATTGCCATCGGCTACAGCATGCAGACCTGGGGACTCCAGACGATTCCCAGCAGCAAATCCGCCTTTATTACCGCGATGTACGTGCCCGTTGTGCCGCTCCTGCAGTGGATCTGCCTTGGTCGTATGCCGGGCCTGATGTCATGGATTGGCGTCGCGCTGGCGTTTGTTGGCCTGATTTTTCTTGCCGGGCCGGAGGGCACCAGCCTTTCGCTTGGGGCAGGGGAAATCATTACGCTAATCGGTGCCGTGGCGATTGCCGCCGAGATAATCCTTATAAGCGCCTGGGCGGGGAAAGTGGATATCAAACGTGTGACCGTGGTGCAGCTGGCAACGGCTTCGCTGGTGTCGTTTGCAGCGATGGTCCCCGCCGGGGAAAGCGTGCCGCATTTCAGCCCAGGGCTGGTGGTGATTGCCCTGGGGCTGGGGATTTTCAGCGCCATCATTCAGGTGACGATGAACTGGGCGCAGCGCAGCGTGTCGCCGACCCGCGCCACGGTAATTTATACCGGTGAGCCGGTTTGGGCGGGGATCTTTGGCCGCATGGCGGGTGAGCGCCTCCCGATGCTTGCGCTGGTGGGCGGGGCGTTGATCGTGCTCGGGGTGCTGGTGAGTGAGCTGAAGCTCAAGCGCAAGAAAGCGGCAAACGCGGAGCGCGACTGGCAGGAAGATACCGAAGGTGAGGGCGTCTGAGCTATACTTCAGGCCAGCGAAAAAAAGGAGAGCTCGCATGGCCGCCGCCACTGATATCAAAACCCCTGGACGCCGCTCGAAAGCCGTCGCCGCCAAAAAACAGGCCATTCTTGACGCTGCACTGGCGTTTTTTTCGCAATACGGCATTCACGGCACCAGCCTTGAGCAGGTGGCCGAGCGGGCCGAAGTGTCAAAAACCAACCTGCTTTATTACTACCCTTCCAAAGAAGCGCTCTACATCGCGGTGCTGAAGCAGATCCTGGATATCTGGCTGGCACCGCTGCGCGCCTTTAGGGAAGATTTGCAGCCGCTGGTGGCGATTGGGGAATACATTCGCCTCAAGCTTGAAGTTTCAAGGGATTACCCGCAGGCCTCTAAGCTGTTTTGCCTGGAGATGCTGCAGGGCGCGCCTTTGCTGAAAGGCGAGCTGACGGGCGACCTGAAAGCGCTGGTGAACGAGAAGTCGGCGATCATTGCCGGCTGGGTCGCCAGCGGCAAACTGGCGGCGATCGATCCGCACCACCTGATTTTTATGCTCTGGGCGACCACTCAGCACTATGCGGATTTTGCCAGCCAGGTTGAGGCCGTCACTGGCAATACGCTGCAGGATGAAGACTTTTTCCGCCGCACGGTGGAAAACGTGCAGCGGATGATTATTGAGGGGATTCGGGTGCGTTAATCGCACTTACTTAGGGGGCAGGACGCAACTCACGTCGCCCTCTTCGCACTCCAGCGTGCCTTTCAGCAGTTCGGTACGTTCCAGCGTTTTATCCGCCAGGCAGTTGGCGCGCACCATCGGGTAGACTGAACCTTGTTCCGCGCCTGAACTCATAAAATCACAGTCTGCATCGCGGAAGGCTATCCATGCGTTCTGCGCTTTCCTGAGCAGATCTTTTTGCTTGTCGGTTGCCCGGGACATCACTTCTTTATAGGTTTTATTCAGCCGCTCGTCCTGCTTTTTATACTCTGCGGCATAGCACTGGTTCATATCGGCCTGGGTGGCGGCGGAATCACAGCCATCGGCCATAGCGGCTCCGCTCAGCAGCAGCCCAACAGCAAGTAAACACACGCGTTTCATTCTGGTGTCCTCAAATAAAAAGGGCTCTCAAATGAGAGCCCTCGTAGGGTAGCGGAGTGTTAACCGATTGTCATCAGACTGGCGTTGCCGCCCGCGGCAGCGGTGTTCACGCTCAGCGAACGCTCCACGTAGAGACGCTCGAGCAGGATGTTACTTTCCCCGCGCGCGAAGCCCTGAACCGAAACAATTGCCCCGGAGCGAGCCGCGACGGCTTCGCAAAGTTTGCGTAGCTGGTCGGAGTCGCCGTGGTAAATCACCGCCTCAAACGGCTGCTTCAGCAGATCTTCCGGCTTGGCAAAATCAACCTGCTGCTGCACGGCTTTAGGCAACTGCTTCGCCAGGTCGCGATGCAGGCTGTCATCCGCCCACAGCGCACGGCTGCCCACGCTGGTGACCGCCGCCAGCTGCACTAGCGCATCGCGCTCATCGTCGGCGACGCAAAGGATGCGTTCACGCGGCAGCAGGGCGTAGGTGTTGCGCTCCCCGGTTGGGCCAGGCAGCACACGCAGCGTCCCGCTTTGCGCCAGCTCGCCAAACTGCTGGCAAACGGCTTTCAGCTCTTCGCGGTTGGCCGCCCACTCGCTGAGTGCCTGATGGGCAATCTGCAGATCGCTCTTCAGGGAAGCATCCACCGGGGTTTCCGCATCGTGGCGGTTGAAGGTGGTTTGCAGCGCATTTTCCGGGCGGCTCGCCAGCAGGCGGTACAGGTACAGCGGACCACCTGCTTTAGGACCGGTTCCGGACAGGCCTTCGCCGCCGAATGGCTGAACGCCAACCACGGCACCGACCATGTTGCGGTTAACATACATGTTGCCGACGTGAGCGGAGCCGGTGACCTGGGCAATCGTCTCGTCGATACGGGTATGCACGCCGAGCGTCAGGCCATAGCCTGCGGCATTGATCTGCTTAATTAGCGATTCAAGATTGTTGCGGCTGTAACGCACTACATGCAGCACCGGGCCGAACACTTCTTTCTTCATCTCGTCGAAGCTTTCCAGCTCGATAAGGGTTGGCGCGACAAACGTGCCGGACTGCCATTCGCGCGCGTCCACGCTGTTTTCACGCACGGCCTGGAACACGGTGCGGCCTTTGGCGCGCATCGCCTGGATGTGCTTTTCAATATTCTGCTGCGCTTCAGCGTCAATCACCGGCCCGATGTCGGTGGTGAGACGGCCAGGGTTACCCATGCGGCATTCCGCCATGGCACCACGCAGCATTTGCAGCGTGTGGTCAGCCACGTCTTCCTGCAGGCAGAGTACGCGCAGGGCAGAGCAGCGCTGCCCGGCGCTGTCGAAGGCGGAAGAAACCACGTCCACCACAACCTGCTCGGTTAGCGCGGAGGAGTCCACGATCATCGCGTTGAGGCCGCCGGTTTCCGCAATCAGCGGCGTTGGGCGGCCCTGAGGATCGAGGCGGTCTGCGATATTACGCTGCAGCAGAGACGCGACTTCGGTTGAGCCGGTGAACATCACGCCGCGCACGCTCGGGTCGCCCGTGAGCTGGGCCCCGACGGTTTCACCGCGGCCAGGCAATAGCTGGAGTACGCCAGCAGGCACGCCAGCTTCAAGCAGGATAGCCACGCCCTGAGCGGCAATTAGCGGGGTTTGTTCCGCAGGTTTGGCCAGGACGCTGTTCCCGGCGGCAAGTGCGGCAGCAATCTGGCCGGTAAAGATAGCCAGCGGGAAGTTCCACGGGCTGATACAGACCACCGGGCCAAGAGGACGATGCGTTTCATTATCGAAGTCGTCACGCACCTGGCCGGCGTAATAGTGCAGGAAGTCCACCGCTTCACGCACTTCGGCAATCGCGTTGCTGAAGGTTTTACCCGCTTCGCGCACGAGGATGCCGATCAGCTGCTGCATTCGGCTATCCATCATCACGGCGGCGCGTTCGAGAATAGCGGCACGCTCCTGCGGCGGGGTGGCAAACCAGATTGGCGCGTGGTTGACGGCATTCTCAAGCGCGAGGGAAACCTCTTCGCTCGTGGCTTCGCGGGTGTAACCCACAACGTCGGTTGGCTCAGCCGGGTTTTTCACCGGCGTTAATTCGCCTTCAACAACCGGCTGCTCCAGCACAGGCGTGGCCTGCCATTTCTGCGCGGCGCTGTTCAGCAGGGCGGAAGAAAGAGACGCCAGGCGATGTTCGTTGGCTAAATCAAGGCCACTGGAGTTGGTGCGTTCCGCTCCGTAAAGCGCTTTTGGCAGGGCGATTTTAGGATGCGGTAATCCTGGCTGGCCTTCTTTGGCGGCCATGGCTTCCACCGCGCTCACCGGGTCGGCAACCAGGTCGTCCAGCGGCAGGGTGGCGTCGGCAATCCGGTTGACGAAAGAGGTGTTGGCGCCGTTTTCCAGCAGGCGACGCACCAGGTAAGCCAGCAGCGTTTCGTGCGTACCCACCGGCGCATAGATACGGCAAGGACGGTTCAGTTTGCCGTCGGCAATTTTCCCTACCACCTGCTCATACAGCGGTTCGCCCATGCCGTGCAGACACTGGAACTCGTACTGGCCCGGGTAATAGTTCTGCCCGGCCAGGTTATAAATCGCGGCCAGCGTGTGGGCGTTGTGGGTCGCAAACTGTGGGTAGATCAGGTTCGGCACGGCCAGCAGTTTTTTGGCGCAGGCGAGGTAGGAGATGTCGGTGTACACCTTGCGGGTGTAGACCGGGTAACCTTCCAGGCCGTCGACCTGGGCGCGTTTGATTTCGCTGTCCCAGTAGGCGCCTTTGACCAGGCGAATCATCAGGCGGCGACGGCTGCGGGTGGCCAGATCAACCAGGTAATCAATTACAAACGGGCAGCGTTTTTGATAGGCCTGAATAACAAAGCCGATGCCGTTCCAGCCCGCCAGCTCAGGTTCAAAACAGAGTTTTTCCAGCAGATCGAGGGAGATCTCCAGGCGGTCGGCCTCTTCGGCGTCAATGTTAATGCCAACGTCATACTGGCGAGCCAGTAACGTGAGGGACTTCAGGCGTGGGTACAGCTCTTCCATCACGCGGTCGTACTGCGCACGGCTGTAACGTGGGTGCAGGGCGGAAAGCTTGATGGAAATACCCGGGCCTTCATAAATACCGCGGCCGTTGGACGCTTTACCGATGGCGTGAATCGCCTGCTGGTAGGAAACCATATAGGCCTGTGCGTCGGCGGCGGTCAGCGCAGCTTCACCCAGCATGTCGTAGGAATAACGGAAACCTTTTTCTTCCAGCTTGCGGGCGTTAGCCAGCGCTTCGGCGATGGTTTCCCCGGTCACGAACTGCTCGCCCATCAGGCGCATCGCCATGTCCACGCCTTTACGCACCAGCGGCTCACCGCTTTTGCTGATGATGCGGTTCAGGGAGCGGGAAAGACTCGCTTCGTTATGGGTGGACACCAGGCGGCCGGTAAACAGCAGGCCCCAGGTTGCAGCGTTCACGAACAGCGACGGGCTGCGGCCAATGTGCGAGTGCCAGTTGCCGTTGCTGATTTTGTCGCGGATCAGCGCGTCGCGGGTGGCTTTATCCGGGATACGCAGCAGCGCTTCGGCGAGGCACATCAGCGCCACGCCCTCCAGGGAAGACAACGAGAACTCCTGCAGCAGGCTCTGAACCATGCCCGCGCGGCCTGAAGCCGTTTTCTGGTTACGCAACTTGTCGGCCAACTGATAAGCCAGCTTCTGCGTCTGCTCGGCGATTGCCGGGGCCAGGCGCGCCTGCTCAAGGATCATCGGGACTGCGTCGGTTTCAGGGCGACGCCACGCGGCGGTAATCGCGGCCCGGCTGACGGACTGCGGCAGGATTTGCTCGGCAAAGTCGAGGAACGGCTGCGCCACTTCTTCAGGCTGCACCGGAGATTCTTCGCTCTCATTGGCCGCCCCGGCCAGCAGGGCTGGCAGCTCAGGCAACTCATCGCTGCTTTCCAGGCGCTCGAGATAATTAAAAATCGCCTGCTTAATCAGCCAGTGTGGGGTGCGGTCAATGCGCGAGGCGGCTTCTTTAATGCGGTCGCGCGTCGCTTCATCCAGTTTTACGCCCATCGTGGTGGTGCCCATACGACAGTCTCCAGGTTAAGGATTATTTGGGGTTGTGCTTTGTTAGCCAGCAATATCTATGAAGTTGCAACTTTGTGCAACCTTGTTAAATAAAAGCCGATGACGGGCTCGCAAAAAAGGTGATTTGTTACCAGTAAGATAAGAAATTCGTCTGACGGGGTAGTCAGCGGAACGCTAGATTTATTGATGAAGTTAACATTTTTAGAAGGTGCAACCGCCAAAAGTGTGAGTGAGTGCAACCTGGTGAAAAATGCTTACCTAACCCGGATGCAAACGATGTAAATGCCGTGTTAAATCATTTGTGAAAAATAAAGGGTTCCGGCAGGATGCATTCCCCATTACATCACGATAACAACACAGCGCCTCGTTCCGGCGCGAAGCAGCCCGATCAGAGAGATTGGGCGTAATAGCTATGGAGAAGTCTGAATGACAATTAGCACACCGATGCTGGTGACCTTCCTCGTTTATATCTTTGGCATGATTCTCATCGGCTTTATCGCCTGGCGTTCAACCCGCAGCTTTGACGACTATATTCTTGGTGGCCGCAGCCTCGGGAGCGTGGTGACCGCGCTGTCGGCGGGCGCCTCGGATATGAGCGGCTGGCTGTTAATGGGGCTGCCGGGCGCGATCTTTATCTCCGGTATTTCAGAAAGCTGGATCGCCATCGGCCTGACCCTGGGGGCGTGGATCAACTGGAAATTAGTGGCGGGGCGCCTGCGCGTTCACACCGAAGTAAACAACAATGCGCTGACGCTGCCGGATTACTTTACCGGGCGTTTTGAAGACTCCAGCCGCCTGCTGCGTATTATCTCGGCGCTGGTGATCCTGCTGTTCTTCACCATCTATTGTGCTTCCGGCATTGTGGCCGGGGCGCGCCTGTTTGAAAGCACCTTTGGTATGAGCTACGAAACGGCGCTGTGGGCCGGAGCGGCCGCAACCATCCTCTACACCTTCGTCGGTGGATTCCTGGCGGTGAGCTGGACGGATACCGTGCAGGCCAGCCTGATGATCTTTGCCCTGATTCTGACGCCGGTGATGGTGATCATTGCCGTCGGCGGCCTCGATGATTCCCTGATGGTGATTAAGCAGAAGAGCATCGAAAACGTCGATATGCTGAAAGGGCTGAATTTTGTGGCTATCGTTTCACTGATGGGCTGGGGCCTGGGCTACTTTGGCCAGCCGCATATTCTGGCGCGCTTTATGGCGGCGGATTCACACCACACCATAGTGAACGCACGCCGCATCAGTATGACCTGGATGATCCTCTGCCTGGCGGGTGCCTGTGCGGTGGGCTTCTTCGGGATTGCTTACTTTAACAACAACCCAGGGCAGGCCGGGGCGGTGACGCAAAACGGTGAGCGGGTGTTTATCGAGCTGGCGCAAATCCTGTTCAACCCGTGGATTGCCGGGATACTGCTCTCCGCGATTCTGGCGGCGGTGATGTCTACGCTGAGCTGCCAGCTGCTGGTGTGCTCCAGCGCGATTACCGAAGATCTGTACAAAGCGTTCCTGCGTAAAGGCGCGAGCCAGAAAGAGCTGGTGTGGGTAGGGCGTATGATGGTGCTGGTGGTGGCGCTGGTGGCGATTGCCCTTGCCGCCAACCCGGAAAACCGCGTACTGGGCCTGGTCAGCTACGCCTGGGCTGGTTTTGGCGCGGCGTTTGGCCCGGTGGTGCTGTTCTCGGTGATGTGGTCGCGCATGACCCGCAACGGGGCGCTGGTAGGGATGATTGTCGGGGCGGCAACCGTCCTGGTCTGGAAGCAGTTTGGCTGGCTGGGGCTGTACGAAATTATTCCTGGCTTCGCTTTCGCCAGCCTGGCGATTGTGGCGGTGAGCCTGCTGGGCAAAGCACCTTCAACGTCCATGCAGAAGCGTTTCGCCGACGCCGATGCGGTTTATCACACCGCGCCGCCGAGCAAGCTGCAGCCTGAGTAGCAAGTAGCAAGTAGCAAGTAGCAAGTAACAAGTAACAAGTAACAAGTAACAAGTAACATTTTACAGGGGCCGGTTAATCCGGCCCTTTTTACATCTGGTCATAAATATGTAATCCCCGTCTCTTGTTTTTCTTTTCAGCGCTAATGATAATCACAATCGTTATGGTTTACTTTTCTTTACGTCAATTGACTTGTATTCACATCTGAGGTGTCAGGCATGTTTGTTCCATTTCTCATCATGTTACGTGAAGGGCTGGAGGCAGCGCTTATCGTCAGCCTGATCGCCAGCTACCTGAAGCGTACCCAGCGCGGCCAGTGGATAGCCGTGATGTGGATTGGCGTTTTTGCCGCCGCCGCGCTTTGCCTGGGCCTGGGGATCTTCATCAATGAAACCACCGGCGAGTTCCCGCAGAAAGAGCAGGAGCTGTTTGAGGGGATCGTGGCGGTTATCGCCGTGTTTATTCTGACCTGGATGGTGTTCTGGATGCGTAAAGTGTCCCGCAACGTCAAGGTGCAGCTGGAGCAGGCGGTGGATAACGCGCTGCATAGTAAAGGCAACCACGGCTGGGCGCTGATCATGATGGTCTTTTTCGCCGTCGCGCGCGAAGGCCTGGAGTCTGTGTTCTTCCTGCTGGCGGCTTTCCAGCAGGACGTGGGCATTTGGCCGCCGCTAGGGGCTATGCTTGGCCTGGCCACCGCCATCGTTTTAGGCTTCCTTATTTACTGGGGCGGGATTCGCCTCAACCTGGGCGCATTCTTTAAATGGACCAGTCTGTTTATTCTGCTGGTCGCTGCAGGTCTTGCCGCCGGTGCCGTGCGCGCATTCCACGAAGCCGGGCTGTGGAACCACTTCCAGGATATCGCGTTTGATATGAGCAACACGCTCTCCACCCATTCGCTTACCGGCACCTTGCTGGAGGGGATTTTTGGTTATCAGGAAACCCCAACCGTGAGCGAAGTGGCGATGTACTTCATCTATCTGATTCCGGCGCTGGTGCTGTTCTTTATGCCGCCGCGCGTGAACAACCAGGCGACCAATACGGCTCGTTAATTGATATCCGGCGGGGCGACCCGCCGTTCAGTGATAACTACTCATTGCTTAATAGGGATAGGTCATGACCAAACATTTTCGTCTGAAGGCACTGCACGTTGCGCTGCTCGCGCTTGTCTCTTCCACGTTTGCCGCGCAGGCGGCGGATATTCCCCAGGTAAAAGTCACCGTCACGGATAAACAATGTGAGCCGATGAATGTGACCGTGAACGCCGGGAAGACCCAGTTCATTATCCAGAATAACAGCCAGAAAGCGCTGGAGTGGGAGATCCTGAAAGGGGTGATGGTGGTGGAAGAGCGTGAGAACATCGCGCCGGGCTTCTCACAGAAGCTGACCGCCAACCTGCAGCCGGGTGAATACGACATGACCTGCGGCCTGCTGACCAACCCGAAAGGCAAGCTGGTGGTGAAAGCGACCGGCAAACAGGAAGCACCTAAATCAGATCTGCTGGCGCTGACCGGCCCAATCACCGAATACAAAGCCTATGTGACCGCCGAAGTTGCTGAGCTGGTGAAAGGCACCAAAGCCTTTACCGACGCGGTGAAAGCCGGCGATTTAGAGAAAGCCAAAGCCCTGTATGCACCAACTCGCCAGCATTACGAGCGTATTGAGCCGATCGCCGAGCTGTTCTCTGACCTCGACAGCAGCATTGATGCCCGTGAAGACGATTTCGAGAAAAAAGCGGATGACCCGAAATTCACCGGCTTCCACCGTCTGGAGAAAATTCTCTTTGGCGACAACACCACCAAAGACGCCGCGCAGTTTGCCGACAAGCTGAACGCCGATGTGCTGGATCTGCAGACTCGCGTTTCCGAGCTGGCCTTCCCACCGAGCAAAGTGGTTGGCGGCGCAGCTGGCCTGATTGAAGAAGTGGCGGCGACCAAAATCAGCGGGGAAGAAGATCGTTACAGCCACACTGACCTGTGGGACTTCCAGGCGAACGTCGACGGCGCGCAGAAAATTGTTGACCTGCTGCGTCCTCAGCTGACCAAAGAGAACCCGGCGCTGCTGGCGAAAGTGGATGCCAACTTTAAGAAAGTTGACGCCATTCTGGCGAAGTACCGCACCAAAGACGGGTTTGAAACCTACGACAAGCTGACGGATAACGATCGCAAGGCGCTGAAAGGGCCAATCACTACGCTTGCGGAAGACCTGTCTCAGCTGCGTGGCGTGATGGGCCTGGACTAAGCATCATGAGTGATAAGGACAACACCGGCGCGCACCAACCGGCGCGCCGCCAACTGCTGAAAACACTGGGCGCCCTTGGGGGCGCTTTTGCCGTGGGCGGCGGGTGCCCGATGGCGGCCCATGCGGCGAATCCGGCCTCTTCACCGGGTACGCTGCCGCCGGATGGTCGCCTCGAAAGCCAGCCGCTGTATGGCGAACACCAGGCCGGGATTCTGACTCCTCAGCAGGCCGCCATGATGCTGGTGGCGTTTGACGTGCTGGCCAGCGACAAAGCTGACCTCGAACGTCTGTTCCGCCTGCTGACCGCCCGCTTTGACTTTCTGACCAGCGGCGGTCCGGCACCGGAAACGCCAAATCCACGGCTACCGCCGATGGACTCCGGCATTCTTGGGGCGGAAATATACCCGGATAACCTGACAATCACGGTTTCCGTTGGCAGCTCGCTGTTTGATGAGCGTTTTGGTCTGCAAAAGCAGATGCCGAAAAAGCTGCAGGCAATGACCAGCTTCCCGAATGATTCGCTGGATGCCAGCCTGTGTCACGGCGATTTGCTGCTGCAGATTTGCGCCAACACCAACGACACGGTGATCCACGCGCTGCGCGATATTATCAAGCACACGCCGGATCTCCTCAGCGTGCGCTGGAAGCGGGAGGGGTTTATCTCCAACCATGCGGCGCGCAGTCGGGGGAAAGAGACGCCGATCAACCTGCTGGGCTTCAAAGACGGTACGGCCAACCCGGACAGCCATGATAAGCCGCTGATGGATGACGTGGTGTGGGTGACGAAGCAACAGCCGGAGCCTGCCTGGGCTACCGGCGGCAGCTATCAGGCCGTGCGCATTATCCAGTTCCACGTCGAGTCCTGGGATCGCACGCCGCTGAAAGAGCAGCAGACTATCTTCGGGCGCGAGAAACACAGTGGCGCGCCGCTGGGCATGAAGAATGAGCACGATGTGCCGGACTATGCCGCCGATCCTGACGGCGATGTGATCGCACTGGATGCTCATATCCGTCTGGCCAACCCGAGAACCAAAGATACGCAGTCGGGGCTGATGATGCGGCGGGGCTATAGCTATTCGCTGGGCGCCACCAAATCCGGCCAGCTCGACATGGGGCTGCTGTTTGTCTGCTACCAGCATGACCTTGAAAAGGGCTTCCTGACGGTGCAGGGCAGGCTGAACGGCGAGGCTCTGGAAGAGTATATCAAGCCGATCGGCGGTGGGTATTTCTTCGCGCTCCCTGGCGTGCCGGATAAGCAGCATTATCTGGGGCAGGGGATGATTGAGGCGTAATGCTGGAATCGTGCCTTTTACCCTCACCCTAACCCTCTCCCTGGAAGGGAGAGGGGATAAATGAAGCAGCCTTAAGCTGTTTTCCCCCTATCCCCTTTGGGGAGAGGGCCGGGGTGAGGGGACGATTTGCGGTATGACAGATATCTCATCGAATAGTAGACGAAAACTACCGGGCCCTGCCGCCCCTCAATTTTCATTTGCTAACAATTCACTGCCCTTATATTCATTACAATTCCCTATGACTATCCCGCTGATATATTTCTGTAATATTGATGTGCGAAAACGGTACACAGCAGCGGATTGCGATTAAACGTTACTTAAAAGTGAAATTTATGTTGCATTTTAGGTGATGTTTGTTGTACTTAAAGCATGAGCGGTAGTTCCCTGCTGTGACGTTTAATCACTACGGAGATCGCGAATGGTTGGGTCCTGTACTGGACGGTTACTTAAACACTTTACCCGCACTACCCAGCGCGGAGGCCTCTCCTCCGGCTTCGCTATCTTCACCGCTAAATTTCCCCATTCAGAGTCAAATCAGCGTCCTAACGGTGCGTCAGGCAACGTTTCACGTTCGCTTTACGCACCCTCTCAACCGGCAGTTAATGGCTTACAAGGAAGCCAAACCTCATCCGTTAGTGGCCATAATCGCGCCTGTCCAGACGGCGCGGGAAATGAAACCAACTGTAAGGTGCCATCCATGGGAAGACAGAAAGCTGTGATCAAAGCTCGTCGCGAAGCAAAACGTGTGCTGAGACGGGATTCGCGTAGCCACCGGCAGCGTGAAGAGGAATCGGTCACCACGCTTGTGCAGATGAGCGGCGTAGAATCTATAGGCATGGCGCGCGACAGCCGCGACCATTCACCTATCGAAGCGCGAAATGAAGCTCAGGCGCACTATCTTAATGCCATCGAGAAAAAGCAGCTGATATTTGCTACCGGCGAAGCCGGCTGTGGCAAGACGTTCATCAGCGCGGCAAAAGCCGCTGAGGCCCTGATACATAAGGATGTCGACAGGATTATTGTTACCCGTCCGGTGCTGCAGGCCGATGAAGATCTCGGCTTCCTTCCCGGTGATATCTCAGAGAAGTTCGCCCCGTATTTCCGCCCGGTGTATGACATCCTGGTGCGACGTTTAGGGTCGTCTTTTATGCAGTATTGCCTACGGCCTGAAATTGGTAAGGTTGAGATTGCGCCGTTCGCCTATATGCGCGGACGCACTTTTGAAAATGCCGTGGTTATTCTGGATGAGGCGCAGAATGTCACCGCAGCGCAAATGAAGATGTTCCTCACCCGCCTCGGGGAAAACGTGACGGTTATCGTCAATGGCGATATTACGCAGTGCGATTTACCTGCGGGCGTACCGTCCGGTTTAAGCGATGCGCTGAACCGTTTTGAAGAGGATGACATGGTCGGCGTTGTTCGCTTTGGTAAGCAGGATTGTGTGCGTTCGGCCCTCTGCCAGCGCACGCTGAACGCCTACGACTGACGGTCTTCAACGATTTAGACAAAAGCCCAAACTTCGGTTTGGGCTTTTTTATTTGCGCGAATTATTTGACCAAACTGTGAAGGGGGTCATAACGCCAGGTCAAGGAGAGACAATTTATGAGACCTGGGAATTATCTCTCTTCGGAATGCATGCCGTATACTTTCCTCAAGCAGAGACAATAGTCTCTCTCCACAAACCCGCTTTGGAACAGCAACAATACGCAACGGAAGTCCGTTACAGCGTATTGAGACTTGAGGAAGAACTTATGCAAAAGAAAAAAATTTACCTGTTCTGCTCCGCTGGGATGTCAACCTCGCTGTTAGTGACCAAAATGCGAGCGCAGGCCGAAAAGTATGAAGTTCCGGTAGAAATTGAAGCTTTCTCTGAGTCTTTGGCCAGCGAGAAAGGGAAGCACGCGGATCTGGTATTACTCGGGCCACAAATTGCCTACATGCAGGCAGATATCAAGAAATTGTTGCCCACCAAGCCTGTAGAAGTTATCGATTCTGCTCTGTACGGTAAAGTCGATGGGCTGGGTGTGTTGAAAGCGGCTGTGGCAGCAATTAAGAAAGCAGCGGCCGAGAGTTAATTTTTTATTCTTGTTTTGTTTAATTTTCCGTCAAAGAGCGACTTACACCTACAGCCGTAAGTAATTACGGCTTTCAAGGATATTTATAATATGAGTAAAGTCATTGATTCACTTGAGAAGGTTCTCCTGCCTTTTGCTGTAAAAATAGGAAAGCAGCCTCACGTTAATGCCATCAAAAATGGTTTTATTAAATTAATGCCATTAACCCTCACAGGGGCAATGTTTGTTCTGATTAATAACGTATTCCTGAGCTTCGGCGCAGGGTCATTCTTCTACTCGTTAGGCATCCGTTTAGACCCCGAGACCATTGAAACCCTGAATGGGTTTAAAGCTATCGGCGGCAATGTGTACAACGGTACGTTGGGCATAATGTCGCTGATGGCGCCTTTTTTCATTGGCATGGCATTAGCTGAAGAAAGAAAGGTCGATCCTTTGGCAGCGGGCTTATTATCCGTAGCAGCCTTTATGACCGTTACGCCATACAGCGTGGGCGAAGCCTATGCCGTGGGTGCTAACTGGTTAGGCGGCCAGAACATTATTTCCGGTATGATTATCGGTCTGGTTGTCGCGGAGCTGTTTACCTTTGTGGTGCGTCGGAACTGGGTCATTACCCTGCCAGACAGTGTACCAGCCTCAGTATCCCGCTCGTTCTCGGCGTTAATTCCCGGCTTCCTGATTCTGTCTATCTTCGGGATCATCTCCTGGGCGCTGTCTCACTACGGCAGCAACTTCCACCAGATCATCATGGACTCCATTTCGACTCCGCTGGCGTCAATGGGTAGCGTGGTTGGCTGGGCATACGTGATTTTCAACTCCCTGCTGTGGTTCTTCGGTGTTCACGGTTCTCTGGCGCTTACCGCTCTGGATAACGGCATTATGACCCCATGGGCGCTGGAAAACGTGGCGCTGTACCAGCAGTACGGTTCTGTTGAAGCCGCTATCGAAGCGGGCAAACAGTTCCACTTCTGGGCGAAACCAATGCTCGACTCCTACATCCTGTTGGGTGGTTCTGGTGCGACGCTGGGTCTGATTATCGCTATCTTCATCGCCTCTCGCCGTGCGGATCACCGTCAGGTGGCTAAGCTGGCGCTGCCGTCAGGCATCTTCCAGATTAACGAACCGATTCTGTTTGGTCTGCCGATCATCATGAACCCGGTCATGTTCATCCCGTTCGTGGCGGTACAGCCGATTCTGGCTGCAATCACGCTGATTGCGTACTCCATGGGCATTATCCCGCCGGTCACCAACCTGGCACCGTGGACCATGCCTACCGGCCTGGGCGCCTTCTTCAACAGTAACGGCAGCGTCGCTGCACTGCTGGTGGCGCTGTTCAACCTGGGTGTTGCAACGCTGGTATACATGCCGTTCGTTATCCTGTCCAACAAGGCACAGGCGGTTATTGAAGAAGAAGAAAGCGAAGAAGATATCGCTAACGCACTGAAATTCTAAGTTCAGCCGGGGGAGGGAATGCCTCCCCCGTTTTCAGAATCCGGGGAGCACGCTTATGTTTGATTTAGATAATGTTGTTGAAACTGAAGTAGAAGTGGACGATCTCGAAGAAGTGGTGATGGGCTTAATCATCAATTCAGGCCAGGCGCGCAGCCTTGCCTACGGCGCGCTCAAAAAGGCCAAGCAGGGCGACTTCGCCGGGGCCAAAGAGATGATGGACCAGTCCCGCACGGCCCTGAACGAAGCGCACCTGGTGCAGACTAAGCTGATTGAAGGCGACCAGGGCGAAGGTAAAACCAAGGTGAGCCTGGTGCTGGTACACGCGCAGGACCACCTGATGACCTCGATGCTGGCTCGTGAGCTGGTCACCGAGTTGATTGAATTGCACGAGAAAATGGACAAGTAGCAGGTCAGCATATGCAGCCAGAGATAGACAATATGGAAATCAACATTGTTCGTGAAAGCCAGCTGTTTAACGGCAAGTGTTTCCATGCGTTTATCTACACCAAAGAAGAGAGCGTGAGCGGGCTGCACCAGCATGACTACTACGAATTCACTATCGTGTTGACCGGGCGCTACTACCAGGAAATTAACGGTAAGCGCGTACTGATGGAACGAGGCGATTTTGTTTTTATACCGGTCGGTTCTCATCATCAGAGTTTCTACGAGTTTGGCGCGACTCGGTTGTTTAACGTGGGTATCAGCCAGCAGTTCTTTGAACAGCATTATATGCCGCTGCTGCCGTCCCATCTGGTGGCTTCACAGGTTTACCAGATCAAGGATGAGTTCCTGGCGTTTATGGAGTCGGTGATTGCCTCGTTTAATTTCCGCGAAGGGGAGTTTAACGAGTTCCTCGAAATGGTGAGCTTTTATGTCGTCAATCGACTGCGCCATTATCGGGAGTCGGAAAATCAGGATGATATTCCATTGTGGTTAAAATCCACCGTTGAAGGGATGCACGACAAAATGCGTTTTGGTGATAAAGCCTTATTAAACATGGTCGCGCTTTCGGGTAAGTCGCAGGAATATTTAACGCGCGCCACTCAGCGTTATTATGGCAAAACGCCGATGCAGATTATTAATGAAATCCGCATTAATTTTGCCAAGAAACAGCTGGAGATTACTAACTCATCGGTGACCGATATTGCCTTTGAGTCCGGCTATAGTAGCCCCAGCATGTTTATTAAGAACTTTAAGAAGGTCACCTCTTTTACGCCAAATAGTTATCGGAAGAAATTGTACAGCATTAATTAATTTGCTGGTTAACGACCACGGTCAATATTGCGTTTTTATTAACTTATTCAATTTTCTAAATACGGCGCGTGGCGCTGTACGGGAGCCTATATGACTAAGAAATTAAAAGTTGTTACTATCGGTGGCGGCAGCAGCTATACCCCAGAATTACTTGAAGGTTTTATTAAACGCTACCATGAATTACCGATTACCGAACTTTGGCTGGTGGATGTCGAAGCCGGTAAAGAAAAGCAGGATATTATTTTCAATCTTTGCCAGCGCATGATTGAGCATGCCGGTGTGCCGATGACGGTACACAAGAGCCTCGACCGCCGTGAAGCGCTGAAAGACGCGGACTTCGTGACCACCCAGCTGCGCGTGGGCCAGCTGAAAGCGCGCGAGCTGGATGAACGTATTCCGCTTAGCCACGGCTATCTTGGCCAGGAAACCAACGGTGCCGGTGGCTTGTTTAAAGGGCTGCGCACCATTCCAGTGATTTTCGACATCATCAAAGACGTGCAGGAAATCTGCCCGGATGCGTGGGTTATCAACTTCACTAACCCGGCCGGGATGGTGACTGAGGCGGTATTCCGCCACACCAACTTCAAAAAATTCATCGGCGTGTGCAACATTCCTGTTGGCATGAAAATGTTTATTACCGACGTGCTGAAGCTGACCCCGGAAGATGATCTGGGCATCGATCTCTTCGGCCTGAACCACATGGTGTTCATCAAAGATGTGCTGGTGAACGGCGAATCCCGCTTTGCCGAACTGCTGGATGGCGTAGCCAGCGGTAAACTGAGCGCTAACTCGGTGAAAAACATCTTCGATATGCCATTTAGCGAAGGGCTGATTCGTTCCCTGAACCTGCTGCCGTGCTCTTACCTGCTGTACTACTTCAAGCAGAAAGAGATGCTGGCCATCGAAATGGGCGAGTTCTACAAAGGCGGCGCGCGAGCTTCTGTGGTGCAGAAGGTCGAAAAACAGCTGTTCGAACTGTATAAAGATCCTAACCTGGACGTGAAGCCGAAAGAGCTGGAGCTGCGCGGCGGGGCTTACTACTCTGACGCCGCATGCGAAGTGATCAGCGCTATCTACAATGATAAGCAGACCGAGCACTACGTGAACATTCCGCACCATGGCCACGTGGACAACATCCCGGCTGACTGGGCTATCGAAACAACCAGTATCATTGGCCGTGATGGCGCAAGGCCACACCCACGCGTGACTCACTTCGACGAGAAAGTGATGGGCCTGATTCATACCATCAAAGGTTTCGAAGTGGCGGCGAGCCAGGCCGCGCTGAGCGGTGAATTCAACGATGTGCTGCTGGCGCTGAACCTGAGCCCGCTTATCCACTCTGACAAGGATGCGGAAGTGATTGCCAAAGAGATGCTGCTTGCCCATAAAGCCCATCTGCCAAACTTTGCGAAAGCTATCGAAAAACTGGCTTAATGCCTTGCCCTCCCTGGACGGGGAGGGCCACTCAAGAGGGATGCTATGGACCGCTTACTGATTATCAACGCCGATGACTTTGGCCTGAGTAAGGCGCAAAACTACGGCATCATCGAAGCGTTTCACCACGGCGTGGTGACTTCAACCACCGCGATGGTTAACGCTGAAGCTATTAAACACGCCGCCGGGCTGTGCGCGCGCTATCCTGGGCTGGGAGTCGGCATGCACTTCGTGCTGACGCTGGGGCAGCCGCTGACCAACATGCCGGTGCTGACTCGCGAAACGGGCGTGCTGGGCAAGTGGATTTGGGAAATGGCGGAGCAGGGGCAACTGGACCTGGACGAGATCAAGCGCGAGCTTGAAAGCCAGTATCAGCGCTTTATCGAGATTTTTGGTATTGAGCCGACCCATCTCGATAGCCACCATCACGTACATATGATCCCGGAAATTTTCCCCGTCGTTGCGGCGTTTGCCAGCGAGAAAGGGATCCCGCTGCGTGTCGATCGTGATGCCGTAGCCCGGGACAACATCTCACTGGCCGGCGTGAGAAGTACGCAAGGATTTAGCAGCGAGTTTTACGGCGATTCGATTTCTGAAAGCCTGCTGCTGGAGTGCCTGGATACCTCGGCGCAGCGAGAGGAAGCCTCGTTGGAAGTGATGTGCCACCCTTCGTTTGTGGATAACACAATACTGAAAAGCAACTACTGCTACCCGCGCCTGGCGGAGCTGGAAGTGCTGACTTCCGCCGCGCTGAAGTATGCTATCGCCGAAAGAGGCTACCGGTTAGGCACTTTCCGCGACCTCTAACCCTTATTCGTGCTTCGGTCCATTGTCGGTAAGGTGTATTATAATTGCATCTTATCGACAATCATTGGCCGGATGTTTGACCGGTCGACCAGGTACTGTCATGTCCGGAAAACGTATCCAGCGCGAAAAGCAAACCATCGCTAAAATGCTCGCTTTGTACGAGCGCAAAAACCCTGCTGCCAATCCCGATCCAGACCACTACTCACGGCTATATGACTACGCTGCCAAAAGGCTGGATCGCTGTGCTTTTGGCGAAGAAAAACCTGCCTGCAAGCAATGCCCCATCCACTGCTATCAGCCCGCAAAACGTGAAGAAATGAAGCAGGTGATGCGCTGGAGTGGTCCCCGAATGCTCTTTCATCATCCGATTCTGACTGTGCTTCATTTGATGGACGATCGCCGTCCGGTTCCGCCGCTGCCGGAGAAATATCAGCGTAAGAAATAGTGACGGAGTCAGTCATGCCGGTTTCATCTTAAACGTGTATAAACGCTGACAATAACGCGGCGTTATGCCAGGAGGGTAGGCGATGGGATACGTGGAAGAAATGAGGGCGCTGGTAGGCCACCGGCTTTTATTACTGGCCGGGGCGAATGTCATTATCACTGATGATCAGCAGCGCATTCTGCTGCAACTGAGGCGCGATGGCGGCTGGGGATTGCCCGGCGGTTTGCTTGAGCCCGGTGAAAGTTTTGAAGAAACGGCGATTCGTGAAGTGAAAGAAGAGACGAATCTTGATGTTCACGACCTGACTTTACTCGGCACTTTTTCGGGCTCGGACTATACGTTTACGCTCGAGAATAAAGACAGGATTAACGTCATTACTTCACTTTTCAAAGTGACAAGCTGGTCAGGCAGTATGATTAATGATCCTACAGAAGGTCTGGCGCTCACCTTCTTTGCTGAGAGCGAGATCCCGGCAGAAACAAAGGATGAATACAGGGGCTATATAAACCATTACCTGGCGCAAAGAGTTGCTAAAAAGTAATCGCAGGCTGTATTCGAACCCGTCCCTCATGGTGCAACATGCGAAAAAAAAGCCCGCATTTGCATGCGAGCTCTTCTTCAAATATGGCGGTGAGGGAGGGATATCACTCGTGCCATCCGTGGCGTTCGCCCTGCGGGTTGCCGGAGGCAATGCAAAACGGCTGTCCTGCCGTTTTGGCGAACCCTGTCGAGGGTTCTCATCCACTCCCTCGCCGTGCAACATGCGAAAAAAAAGCCCGCATTTTCATGCGAGCTCTTCTTCAAATATGGCGGTGAGGGAGGGATATTACTCGCGCCGTCCGTGGCGCTCGCCCTGCGGGTTGCCGGAGGCAATGCAAAACGGCTGTCCTGCCGTTTTGGCGAACCCTATCGAGGGTTCTCATCCACTCCCTCGCCGTGCAACATGCGAAAAAAAAGCCCGCATTTGCATGCGAGCTCTTCTTCAAATATGGCGGTGAGGGAGGGATTCGAACCCTCGATACGTTGCCGTATACACACTTTCCAGGCGTGCTCCTTCAGCCACTCGGACACCTCACCATATTGTTTTGCTGCACACCTTAGGTGGGCAACGGGGCGCTACTATAGGGAGTCAGCCCTCTTCGGTCAAGCCTAATTTATGGATTATGCCGCGTTCGGTTAAGGTATGAGCGGTTGGGGTGGTTTTAAGGCAAATTAGTCGAAAAAATCTCCCGCCCGGTAAATCCCTGTGGGCGGGAGAGGGTTAATCATCGCGCTAGCTGGCATTGCCTCCCAGCGATTGCCAGAGCGTAATGCGGTTCTCGAGCTCCGTTTGCTGCAGCGAAATAAGCGACTGGCGTGCGCTCCACAGCGTGCGCTGCGCCGTTAAGGCCGTCAGATAATCGCCGATGCCTGCCTGGTAGCGTTTCATCGCCAGATCAAAGGTTTGCTGCTCGGCTGCCACATACTGACGCTGGGCATCCAGCTCTTCGTTTAGCGTTGAGCGACGGGCTAAAGCATCCGAAACGTCTTTAAACGCGCTCTGAATGGTTTTTTCGTAACTCGCAATCAATCTCTTCTTCTCTGCTTCGGCATAGCGCAGCTGCGACAGATTGCTGCCGCCGGTAAACAGCGGCAGTGAGATCGACGGTGAAAATGACCAGACCTGCATCCCGTGGTTAAACAGCGAGGAGAGTGAGTCGCTACCCACTCCTGCACTGGCGGTGAGTGAGATTGAGGGGAAGAAGCTGGCCCTGGCGGCACCGATGTTGGCGTAGGCGACCTTCAGATTGTGCTCGGCTTCCTGAATATCAGGCCGTGTAAGCAGCACGGAGGACGAAACTCCCGCGGGCACTAACGTGATGGTGTTGTCATTCAGGCTTTCCAGCGTCCCGGGCAGTAATGACTGTGGCACGCTGCTGCCCGCCAGCAGATTGATGGCGTTTTTGTCCTGCATGACCAGCGTTTGATAATTGGCCACGCTGGCTCGCGCCTGTTGATAAACGCTGAGGGCCGATGACACGTCCGTTGCAGCCGCGGTACCAATCTGCTGCTGTTTTTGCACTATCTTCAGCGAGGCTTCCGCACTGGACATTGTTTGCTGTGCCAGCTCAAGACAGCTGTTATCGGCTGCTAATGTGATCCACGCTGTCGTTAGCTCGGCCACCAGCGTCAGGCGAGTATTTTGGGCGGTAAATTCGCTGGCAAGCCAGGTTTCTCTGGCCGCGCGGGAAAGGCTTTGGTTACGGCCAAACAAATCAAGCTCAAAGCTGGTCACCGCGCCGTCGGCCTGGGCGCTGGAGGTCAGCCCGCTTTCTGTGGTGCGGCTGCGAGTGGAGCTTAACTCCGCGTTGAGTGTTGGAAACAGTGAAGCACGCTGCACGCCGTACTGGGCTCTGGCGGCTTCAATATCGGCAATTGCTTTTTGTACA